>NZ_NFJB01000028.1 GCF_002159645.1 Parabacteroides sp. An277
GGGACTGCCGCATTTCCTCCGGCATCCAGGCTCCCGAGGCCGGTTTCCATCGCTCGAACAGGCTGATTGCGTGGTATTTCTCCTCGCGGGTGTTATGGATAATGCCGCGTTCCTGGAGCGTCTGATAGACCTTCACGCTCATCACGCGCTCCATCGACCCGCTCTCCTTGTAGCGACGGAACGAGTTTTGTAGGAAACGGTTCTCAGCCTGGAGGTTATATGCCTCGCTGACCGGCGGCAACGCCTTCTTTTCGGCTTCTACGGCGAGCTTCGCCCGATAGCGCAACTCGCTGGTTTTGTATGCCTTGAGCCATTTCGTAATCATACGCAAATTAATGCCCATAATCTCGCCATATTCCTCTTTCGCGCCCAATTCAAGACAAAAAGAGACTTCGTCGAGCGTTAAATATGAATAATTTTCACGCAAATCCGAGGCCAGTTTCGCGGTAAAAACCGCCAAATCGGTTGGCTCCGGCGACTTAAACCCCGCGATCGCGTACGTTTGCCGCAACATCGTCGAAACGCGGTTCAGCACTTCGTCCGACGTGCAATCGCCAATGCGCCGCGCCTGAATTGCCAATGCTAATCTATTATCTACCATACAAATACATTTAAGCACATTCGCCGTTCAACCATATTTGCCGCGCCATCGCCAACGATTCCTCGCCGACGCGGTTCAGTTCCTCGATGCGCGAGACCTCGTTTTTGCCCCTTTTTGGGCGTTTTGCGCCATAATCTCGCAGCCAGTAATGAAACCTTCGCTGGTAGTCTTTTAACGTCGGCACAGAGTCTGTTTCCGCAGTCGAGACCAAAAACTGATTAAATTCCGACAGTTTTTCCGGAATTTGCGAATCAAAGCCCACACCGAGTCCTGCCTGTTGCACCACCGAGTAACGCCACGCCTCGTCCGAAAGCAACTCTTGGTTCCAAGCCTCCCATTGCTCCATTGCTTGCGTTCGCGCGCGCACTCTCTCACTCAATATTTTATTTTCTTCTATTTTATTTTGTGCACTTTTCCCCTCTCCAGGTGCACTTTTGGTACTCTGCAGCGTACCATTAACATTTGGCCTTGAGGAAAAATCAACAATTAAATACGTCCTATCTATTTCATTATTAGTAAGAAATTGAGTTTTCGCGGCGATGTAGCGATTTTAAATATTAACCGAAGTTAACACATCGTTATTTTCGAACATCGCGCGGTCGAACAAATTCAAATCGACCATCAAACGGACCATCTTTTCGATTTCATCTTCTTGTATTTCAATCGATTCAGAGAGTTCGAGACGGTAATCGTCGTTCCATTTCACAAAATAAGAGTTTGCGTAACAATCGCACAAGATTTGCAAGTAAAGCACGAACGCCACGTGTCCCGCGCGCCGCTTCAGCCGCCTCACTTTCTTATTTTGCAAAATATTCGTATCGACTGGGAAATAATCCAGTCCTTTTTTCTTGGGTCTTGCCATTTTCTTCGTTTCTTTAATGATTATTTCTTAAATTAATCTTTCGTAAAGCGGGACGGTGAAACCGTCCAACGATGCGTAACCGGCTGGTGGCGCGCAGCAGCACCTGCGGTATCAAAGTCCTGTCCCTAAGCGACCTCGAAGGGGTCGAACCTCCTGGCATTCACCTTATTCGACCCCGTTGGGGTCGGAATGATGTGGAATCGTTCTTACCGAAGGTGACGCTGGCGCATCACCCTCGGTTAAGCATAGTTGAACCTCTTTGAGGTTCGACCGCAACCTCCTGAGATGCTTTGGTTTTGCTCGAGTGACGCGCGTACATGTTCAGCATGACGTGGAAGGCTGCGCAGCCCACAAAAAATCTGCGGTCATCTGTCGAATCTGTGCCGTCTGTATGCCCTTACATTATAAATAGGTACAAATCGGCGGCGTGAAAAGCGGAAATGGCGGCGTGGATGGCGGGATTTATAGTTATCACGGGGAAGGTTCACGGGCGTGGATTTAAAATGGAATAGACAGAAAAAGAGTGAAAAGAGTGTCTTTTTCTTCCTGCAAATAGAAAAGCTCCCCGATATCCTCGGAGAGCTTTCGTATGATTGTGCCAACGGTCGGTGTTATTCTTTATCCCACCAAACGCGACCGTACTCGTTGTCCAAGGCACCGAAACCGGGGTCTTGTTCCATTTCTTCGAAACGTTTGATTTCGTTGTCGTAGTTTTCCGAACCTTCGACCGGCATACTGAACTTGTTGCGGCGCGGCACCCGTTGCAATTCGCCATAGACGTAGATGGGCTCCCAAGTGATGAGCGTCGATTCCGTGCTGGGGTAATTCACGCGCTTGTACATCGCCCACGATTCATTGTTGTTCTTGTAATGTTCCACGTAGCTTTGGCAATAAATCTGCTCTTTCGCCATCGAGGGATTCCAAGCGATGCCTTCTTGCGCCATAAAGGTATCGATTTCTTCGTCGGACACCTCCATATCGTCTTCATTTTCGATTTGGATCTGGCAATACTGTGCCATTTCGCTCCATTGCTTGATAGACGCGCGCACGCCTTCCTCGTACCATTCTTGCGCCGACTTGATGTTCGAAACGCCTTCCAGCGTAAATTCGGCCGCCATGAAGCAGAAGTCTGCATAAGTAACCAAAGGCACCCAACCGCCGGCGCTTCCGTTATCCTGCGCACCTTTCCAGAGGCGGGTCTGCGGGATGTTCATCGGACGCATATCGATGTCGTCTAAATAACGGGACGTACGGCACACGTCGCTGGCCTGTCCGTCGTAGCTAACCGTACCACCTTCCCAACGAGTGAGGTCGGTTGGAATATAAGTAGCTTCCGTCGTCGTCGAGAGGGCATTGAAAGCCGCTACGTTCTCGGGTGTCAGGTTGTTGATTTGGAAGAAAAGGCGTTTGCGCGGGTCGTTGTATTTCTTCAGATAGCCCATGAATGCCACCGAAGCGCGGTCCATATCGACCACCGAATGCCAGTCGCCTTGCGTGGTCCAATAGTTGTCGAAATAGAGGATAAAGCTATCTTCCGTTCCTTCAAAGATATTCCCAGAGTTTAATACTTCCGAAGCAATTTGCGTAGCCAATTCGGGTTTCTGTTTCCAAAGACGGAGCGCCAGACGCAACCGAATGGCATTGGCAGCTTTCGCCCACTTCTTCGTGTCTCCGTTGTATGCCACGTCGTAGTGCGTCATGCTTTTTTGATTCGGCAACGTTCCCAACGTAGCTGCAGCCTCTTTCAATTCGTCGTTCCAGATCGTACACAACTCCTCTTGGGTTTGGAAGGCCGGTTCCAATGCTTCCGAATCGCCGCGGCGTGTGCCCCAACCATCTGAATAAACTAATGAACCGTATGTATCGGAAGTCTGGATTCCCTTTGTGATAAGCAATACGCGGGCAGCTTGAATCAAGTCTGTATACGATTCTGCCTCGTCTGCCAAATTCTGTTCCACATAATACGGAATATGTACGGCATACTTCCCAACGGTGTTATAATCATTGTATAACGCATCGCCAAAACCGGCACAATCGGTGAAGTTTGTCGTGCTATATCCCCAAATACCGGTGCAATATTGCATCCAGCGGAGCTTGCACGCATACGAATCAGCCCAAGCTTCGCCTGCCGTATACATCGCATTTTCTACTTCATAGAGGAAGATAACCGGATCCACTTCATAGACAGTATCCGGGCTTTTGTTGATTTCCACGAAATCGGCATCACAAGAAGAGAATGTACCTACAGATGCCAATAAAGCCAATATCTGATATTTTATATTTTTCATTTTGATAGAATTTAATAGATTAGAAAGAAACGTTTACGCTAAATCCAACATTGCGGGAGAAAACAGCACCACCACTTTCCAAGTATTCGGAGCTATAGGTTGTGTTCAAGCCTTCCGGGTGAATGTTGTCTGGTAAACTGTTATAAAGATAACCTACGTTACGAATAATCAAACCCACATTGAGGTTTTGAATAAAGGCTTTTTGTGTCCATTTTTTCGGTACTTGCCAATAAAGGGATAATTCACGCAAAGCAATCCATGAACATTCATGAATACCTTCTTCACGAATACCGCCTGACCAGCCATATACGTTATCGTAATATTTGTATGCAGACAACGGTTCCACTAAACCTTGTTCGTATGCTTGTTGGTAGCTCATACCGGATACATCTTGTCCTCCGATAACAGAACCATCCTGGAAAACGCCCTCTGGAATGATACCATCATGTACCACACGCCCTGTACCGTCGGTCAATGTACGGTCTAAACCGCCATATTGCGTATCACGTCCAGCCAAAGAAGACGCGATGTTACCGGAATTCATGCCATAGTAGTAGCTACCAGAGAAGATATCACCTCCGAAACGTGCATCAATTACGGCATTGAAAGTAATACCTTTCCAACTAACCGAAGTCGTAGCACCCCACAAGAATTTAGGTTGTAAAGAACCAATCTTCACACTTTCGTTGGAACGAATGTAAGAACCATCTGCATTCAACAGTTTTTCGCCATTCTCATTCCGCTTATAGCCATAGGAAGTATAAATATCACCATACGAACCACCTACCGTAGCGTACGCTTGCGTATCGACGCCACCACCTTTCAATTGATACATCTCTACGCCGTCGGCCAATTCGATAATCTTATTGCGGTTACGAGTCAGGTTGAACGACAAATCCCAGTGCCAGTCTTTGGTTTGGATGGGAGTAGCCGTTACTAACAATTCGATACCTTGATTCTGGATATTACCTGCATTAATCCAACGAGAACTTACGCCTGATTCAGAAGCTACGGGCAAACTCAGAATCTGATTTTTTGTGTTAGTCTTATACCATGCAAAGTCGAAGCCAATGCGATTATTAATGAAACGCATATCCAAACCCAACTCGATAGCATGCTGTTTCTCAGGCTTTAAATTCAGATTTGGTAGTTCATCTTTGTCGAATTTATAGTATGGATAAGTCGAACCATCGAAGTAATTGTCAAATGTATTATCGAACATGTAATAGCCCGTACCGGTCGTCACGTATGGA
Source organism: Parabacteroides sp. An277 (assembly GCF_002159645.1). Lineage (GTDB taxonomy): Bacteria > Bacteroidota > Bacteroidia > Bacteroidales > Tannerellaceae > Parabacteroides. The sequence goes on from NZ_NFJB01000028.1 coordinate 5,005, forward strand.
TTACAGTCTCGACCTACTACGGCATACGAAGCTCTTAATTTACCGAAAGACATAAAGTCTGGCATGACATCGCGCAAATCATCGACGAATAGCCATGAACCCCCTACGGAAGGATAGAAATAAGAGGTTTGTCCTGTACCATTATCATAAATCAAAGCTGAAGACCAGTCATTACGTCCTGTTACATCCAAGAAATAAACGCCTTGATAATCCATATTGACGAATGCGTAAATAGAATTAATGCGCTTCTTGTTTGTATCATATCGTACGTCGGTAGTAGCCTTTTGCACGGAGTTCGTCATATCGAACAATCCTGGAACCGTCAGACCGTTTTGTGATTCGGAATTGTGGTAGCCTTCACGCGTATCCCATTGTTCTACAGCGACTGAACCACTAATATTGAAATCACCGAATGAATGTTGTGCTGTCAACATTCCTGTGATTTTGTATTGGTCCTTCTTGTTCTCGTGAATCTTATAAGCAGCACCGTCATAATTGCTGGCTCCTGTGGCCATGATTTTGGATTCATTGGTTGTATAGAGTTTATAAATATCACCTTTTACTTTCAATGATAACCAATCCAATAACTTGAAATCCAAATTCAAATAGGCACGCATACTCATTTCATCTTGCGTATACTTGTTTTCCAAGTAGTCGTAAAGCGTTTTAGAGTATCCATAAGGATCTTGCGAGTTGTATCCATCGCCCGCCGGACTAATGTAGCGTTTATCTTGCAACCAGTAGTTTGTATCATAATCGCGGGCTACGCTATACATAAAGTCGTAAATAGGAGAGCCATCGCCTCCTTGAATAGTCGGGTTTTGCGTCGATGATTCGATATACGAGAATCCACCCTCGGCTTTCAATCGTTCGCTAATATCGTGCGAAGCATTCAAGCTGAAAGAGTTACGCTTAAATTCGTTGTTGAATGTCAAACCTTCAGAATTCAAATTTGAATAAGAGAAACGGAATGCACTCTTTTCACCACCACCTTGCAATGCGACGTTGGTGTTCATGTAATGCCCCGTCTGGTACAAATTCTTCAAGTTGTCTTCTTTGGCAGAATAAATCATTTCCTGTCCATCCACATAAAATGTCTTTCCATCAAAACGTGGACCGAAACTTCGACCGGCCGATACATAGCGGTTTTCTGTTCCATCCGAATTTAATGTCCAAGCAGGCGATGATCCTGTTCCGTATTCATTCTGCATATCGGGATAAGCATAAATTTTCTCCCAAGTTTGCGTATGTGAGACAGAGATGCCTAACCCTTCTCCTTTACGGCCTTTTTTGGTAGTAATCAAGATAACGCCATTGGCCGCACGTGAACCGTAGAGGGCGGTAGCGGCTGCTCCTTTTAACACAGACATCGATTCGAAGTCGTCAGCATTCAAGTTCTTCAAATCATTACCCCAGTCTTGGCCTTGTCCTGTTTTGGTGACTTCATTGTCGATAATGATGCCATCGATGACAAAGATAGGCTGGTTGTTACCATCCAAAGAGGTATTACCACGGATAATGATGCGTTGTGAAGATTGCGGACCAGAGTTACCCATGTTGATTTGTACTCCAGCTACCTTTCCTTGCAAACCGTTGATAGGGTTCGGTGAGTTTACTTTGGCAATGTCTTCTCCGCTCAACTCGGTCATGGCATATCCCAACGACTTTTCCGAACGTTTCATTCCCAAAGCTGTTACTACCAATTCATCCAATGCTTGGGAATCTTCTTCTAATTTGATTTTCAATACAGACTGACCTGTATACTTCACCTCTTGCGTTTTATAACCTACGTACGATATTTGCAATATCTGTCCGGGTTTCACGCCGCTTAATTTGAACTTTCCATCCAAATCGGTGATAATTCCATTGGTGGTTCCTTTGACTATAACGGATGCTCCTGTTACAGGTCCTAAAGGATCTTCTACAACACCAGTTACTTCTCCGCTTTGCTGCGAAATTTCTGTTGCTTTTGGTTCTATGGCATCTGCGTTAGCAAATTGAGAAAACAGAATTGTTCCAGCAGCAAGAACCAAACCAATCGGTTTTAAATTTCTCGACATACAAATAAAATTAATGTTTACAAATGGTATTATAAATGTTTCTCCCTGTTCTTCAAGGGAAATGGACGTAGTCTTGTTTAGACTACGTCAGTTTTCTTTGAAGAACGCTACAAAGGTATACATTTTTTACAATATACAAGCGCAATCTACAAAGAAAATAAAACTATGCATAATATTAAAGCAGTTATATATTATTTTTCACTCCATAAATATCACTCGAAACCTCTTTTTACGTATGAAGATAACGTAGTCTAAACAAGGCCATAGCCAATAGGATAAAATAAGACAGGCGTATTCTGTGCAGAGTACGCCTGTTTTTGTTGGAGAGTATAGTTATGTTTTTAGAAGGGCATCGTTATGTTATCGCTTCGGAATGTCTACGGTTTCTTCCTGCTTACCGAGCAGATGTTTGGAGAAGTAGTCTACGAGGCGCCAATAGAAGTATTCGTTCATGTCTCCGAATCCGTGTCGTTGCTGGGGCAGGAGGAGCATGTCGAACCGTTTGCCTGCGCGGATGAGGGCATCGACAACTCGGAGCGTATTCCCCGGGTGGACATTGTTGTCGATATCGCCATGTACCAGCATCAGATGCCCTTTGAGTTGCTGGGCGATCTCCTCGTTCGTCTGGATGTTATATAAGAAGGTGGTGTCTCCTTCAGCTGTGATTTGTTCCTTCACGCCGTGGTGCGTCTCGCTCCACCAGCGGTTGTAGATGCGGTTGTCATGATTTCCTGCACAGGATACGGCTGTCTTGAAGAAGTCCGGATACTGAAGGATAGCTGCTGTCGACATGAATCCTCCGCCGGAATGTCCATGGATGCCTACCCGGTTAATATCGATGAAGTCGTAGCGGTTGGCCAATTGCTCGATGGCTGCCTTCTGGTCGGCCAATCCATAGTCGCGCAAGTTCCCGTATCCATAATTATGATACCATTTCGAGCGGCTCGGGTGACCTCCGCGGTTTCCTACCGTCACGACAATGAATCCTGCCTGAGCGAGCCGGTCGGTCCGTACGCTCATGCGGGTGAAGGGATACACAGTCGCCTCTACCTGCGGGCCGGGATAGACGTAGTCTATTATCGGATAAACTTTCGTCGAATCGAAATCGAACGGTTTGTACATCACGCCATACAGGTCGGTTACTCCGTCTGCAGCCTTCACTTGGAAGGGTTCGGGGAATTGGTATCCGGCGGCAAAGAGTTGGGAGAAATCGCTTGTTTCCAGTTCCAGCAGCCGACGGCCCGTCGCAGCTTCCAGCAATTCGGTCTTGGGTACTGTATTTACGCGCGAGTAATTGTTCACAATATACTGAGCGTTATCATCCACAAGGGGCGCATGGAAGTAGTTGCCAGAGGTAATCAGCCGTAAGCCACTGCCGTCGAGATTCGCCCGATAAAGATGTTCGTAGTAGGGGTTCTCACCCTCTTCCCGTCCGTTTGCCGTGAAGTAGACTACCCGTCGGGCTTCGTCCACTTTCAGGATTTGGTCGACGTGCCAAGGCCCTTCGGTAATACGGTTCTTCAGGTTTCCTTCGCTGTCGTATAGGTAGAGATGTGCCCATCCGTCTCGTTCGCTCCAGTGGATAAGCTCCTTACCTCCGCCGAGGATAGCCAAGGGCCGCACCTCCTGATAGGTATTCATCCGTTCCTTAATCAGCGGGCGGATGGTGTCTTCTCCCAAGGTATAGGAGCAGATATCAATACGATGCAGGTTCCGACTGGAGCGGGTCACAAAGAATCGCTCATTATCGCCCAGCCAAACATCCGCCACCTCATGGGCGTCCCGTTGCCGTTGCTCGCGTGGCTTCCGCCCAAGGCTCAGCATCTGGTTCTTGTAGGCTTCCGTCCGTATCTCCTTATAGGTATTATCTTTCATGTCAAAGAGGTAGAGATGTTCTACCGGTGCTTCCATCTCGCCCGGCATCTGGTATTTATAGGTCTCTAAGGTCGGACGGGGAGACGCCATGCTATTAATCACCCAAAGCTCCTTCACGGCCCGGTCGTCGGATGCCTGTACAGCGAAGTAGCGCGAGTCAGGAGACCAGACAAGCCCCCAGACCTTCCGGCGCTTTCCATTGCAAAGCGTGTCGGTGTTTAGCAGACTATAGGGCTGGCCGAAGCCGAAGTCCTTCTGGCCGAATGCAGTCAGTTGCACGTCGACTACCATACTATCCTTTTCATCCTTCTTGAGCTTCTCGTAGTCTGCTCGGCTCATGCGGTAGAGGTTCATGTCTTTCGCATACACAATCGTCTGCCCGTCTGGAGAGATGCTTGCCCATTCGGGATATTTTTCCTCCTCTTGCTTCTCTTCCAGCCACGTGAGCTTCCGGGTCGGGTAATCATAGGAGAAATAGTAGACTTGCTTTTTCTTCCCGTCCTTATTGCGCACAGAGTCTTTGGGCGCTGCCTGCGAAGAGGTGAGCTGAAAGGTAAAAGTCCGTCCGTCGGCCTGAGACTCCAGCCGCTCGATGGGCAAGTGTTGGGCGGTAAATGGGTCTCGCATGATTTCCGTCACCTGAGCAGCCAACCGGTCCAAGTCGAAGAGCGGCGTCTTTGTCCGTGTCGAAGGGTCTACTACATACCATTGCGTCCCCGTGCTCGTCTTGTACTCGTACCAGAACTTTCCGCCAGTCTGAAACCAGTGCGGGTCAACTGTCGTCGAGAAGAGCATGTGGTTTAGCTTTTCTTGTGTAAATTTCTCTGCCTGTACATACCCAGGAAGTCGTTCGTTTGTCTGTGCCGAGACGGCCGGAATGGCTAAAGCCGCGGCGCACAGATAAAGTAAAAAATGTTTCTTCATCATGATAAAGTTTGTAAATAATCACGTTCAAGTTGCAAAGATAGGAGGTTTAACAAACAACGCCAACCCTTCCGGCTACTTTCTTTTTCAGGGTGAAAAAAATAAAACGGACGAGTAAAAAATGGAACTCCTCCATGAGGGAAAAAACAACTCCCCACGTTAGGTAAACGAGCACCTTCCGAAGGGTAGTTTTGTACCTCCTAAAGGGGGTATCGACTCCATGCGCATGAAGCCATCGCCTCCTTCAGCAAGGAGCAACGGCTCTTTCGGCAGAGAGCGACGGTTCCTTCAGCAAGGAGCTACCGAACTCTCCTGAAGAGGTCATTTTCTCCTCCAGAGGAAGGCGCGGCCTATACATTATATATAGGTATAGACGGGCATGAACCCGAAACGCCTTGCGCAGCTTCCGGCAAAAAGAAGGGGCGAAACCAAGTCCGCCCCTGCCGTCAATTTAAAATGTTAATACGTATGGAATGAAAGATTCAAAAGGAGATGCGCATCGTACAACGCACACCGCGCCGCTGGATGCCCGGGTTGTCCAGGTAATTTAAACGCCAAACGTAGTCGAGACGCATGAATTTAAAAATATTCTCGATGCCGACGCTCGCCTCCATGTATGGGGTTTTGCCCAGGCGGTATGTACCATCTGGAAACTGATACAAGCCCTCGGACCGGCTGGCCGGATCGTTTTTATCCGTCAGATGTCCCCAAAGTCCCCGGAAGCAGAACACCTCGCGCCACTGGAGCTTCTTGATTAAAGGGATTCGGTTCAGCAGAAGTCCGTTCATGTAGTACGTCAAGTCCCAAGAGGCATACTCATCATTGATGAATTCGAGCGCGTTCATGTTGGTATAGGCTTCCGGCTGAATCGTATATGAAAGGTTCGCGTTGGGCAAGATGAGCAATGGGTAGGGGACGGCGGTCCAGACCTTACCGGCCTTTACAATCGCGTCGAGGTATCCGAAGGCCGAAAACCAGAAGCGCTTCTGCATCCCCAGTTCCGTCCGCTGGTAGTTGTAGGAGGAGCCCAAGACATCTTTCCAAGCCATCGTATGCAAAACGTTGACGACCCACGCATCGAACGTGATGGGGATACGGGTGTTTCGCGTTTGGTAGAACTTCTCGTTATGTCCGTACCGGAAGTTCACCTCGAGCTCGGTCATGTCGTAATGCGGGACGGGCGACGGATTCCCCTCGAAGTCGAAGCGGTTGAATTCCGCCCAGCGCGTCGCATACTCCCGGAGGTTCCGGAGGGTTGCCCCGTAGGAGATACCGTTGTAATGCTCGCGGATATAGGAGAGCTCGGCGTTGCGGAGGTAAGTCGCCCGCGTATCCTTCTGCCGGCGAATCGAAAGGAGGACGTTGTCCTTACTCGTGTACATGTAATGCTGACCGAGTTTGTTCAGGTCGTACATGTACTCGAAGCGGAGCGAGTGTCGGGGAAACTCCTTCGGATACTGCTTACGGTCGAGGAAAGAGTACTCGACGGCGGCGTCGTATTTCAGCTTACGGTCCCGCGTGCCATAGGCGAGGTATCCGTCGAAGAATAGGCGTTTGTGGAGCATAGGCGTAGTAGCGCCGCCCAGCCGGAAGCGCGCGCCTTCGATGGCGTTTCCGCTGATGGTCGAGTTCATCGGCCCAAGCTCAAACTTGTTCTTGTCGATCTCTTTGTTTGTCGGTATGTATCCAGAGACCATCGTACCGATAACTTTCTCTGTAATCGCGAAGACGGGGATGCTGCGCAGACGGGACATCAGCTCGGCTACCGACTTAGGATTCCGTTTCTTCGCCTCGACCGGCCGATTGTCTGCCCAGAATTCCTCCTTCCGCCGATACGCATCCTTCTCGATAATCGTCGGCGAGGCTTCGTCGAACGCAGCTAATGCCTCGGCGCCGGGAGGCGCAAAAGAGTGGTCGGAATAGACGTTCAGGCGGCGGGCATACATACCTTTCGACTTTTCGCTCAACTTGAAGTTCACGCTGATATCATCCTTTGTGATGAGGCGCGTACCGTCAGGCATCCGCTGGAAGTCCTGCTCGATGCGCATCTGCGATACGAAATTCAGGTTGATGTCCTTAGGGACATTCAGCACGGCCTTGTGCACGAAGTGGGTCGAGTCGAGCGCGACATACAGATGGCCCGTGAAGCCGAACGATTCGGACGAAAAGGGAACGAACCCCAAGTCCACGCGCTTCTGCCCGTCCACCTCCAGCGTATCGAGCAGGTAATACTTGTAGAAGTTCGGCCCAATGTGTGATAACGGGCTGACGAACCGCTGCAGGAAGAGCGGGATATTGTTCTGGAAGATGTCGACTTCTCGAAATACTTCGTTCAGGAATTGTTGCACACCGTCACGCGAGAGGACGTCGTCGACGCCAGACGACTTCGAGCCTCGGATGATGCGCCGCTCCGCACGGGGCGACCGACGGAAGTAGACCGTCTCGATCTTCTCCTTCTCAGAAACCGGCAAGATGGTCGTGCCGACGTCGAGCGTATCTACGTATTCCTCCACGAAGTCGAACTTACCGGGCTTTTCCTTCTTCTCCTTGGGCTTGTAATCGTTAAGTGCAATGACAATCTTTTCATACTGATCGTACTGGAAGAAGTCGTGGTTGCGCGGGTCGTTTGCTTCGCGCGCGTCGATCATTTGTTGCACAAAGCGGACTGCCGGGTTGTCCTTCTTCCGGTATTTTTCTTTGCCTGGCTTGATGACGACGTCCGTAAGGGTGATTTCGCTCGGCGCGAGCTGTATGTTCAGGTTTCGCGTCCGCTTGGCGGAGAGTCGCACTTCCTTCGTCCGGTATCCCATGTAGGAGACTTCGAGCGTAGCGGAGGAGGAGGGGAGGGTCAGCGTAAAACGCCCTGCATCGTCCGTCGCCGCGCCGGTAGTCGTTCCCTTTACCAAGAGGGAGACATACGGAAGGGCCTCGCCCGTGATCGAGTCCGTCACCAGACCCTGTACGGTTACTTGACTTTGTCCTTGCGCTACACCTAAACAAAGCAAGGACATCCACAAAAAGAAGAAACACTTTCTCATCATTCAAACTTGCTTATCTCTTCAGCGAACAAATACCTTCGCTGCCATGCTTCGTAGTAATCCGGCTTATCGACCATGAGCTTCCCTTCGGCGTCGATAAACAACTGCACCGTGCTTCCTTCGGCACAAAGCCGCTGGTCGCTCTCCTTATATATATGGTAGGAATAGTCCAAGCGCGCGCCTGGTTTATAGACGTAGCGCGTATGGATGATGGCGACGTCGTTGATTTCTAACGGAGCGTAAAATTTCACATGCAAATCGTAGAGCGGGGCGTAAAGGCCCGACGCCTGGATGTCTGCGTATCCGATGCCCGGATAATGCCGTCCGAACGACTCGCGCCCGTCCTCGAAGTAGGTGACGTATGAACCATGCCACACCCGACGCATCGAGTCGATTTCGCTGAACCTTACCGGGACGCGGCAGACATCCTCCAGTTCATTCATTTTCTTCGTCTGCATCGTCAGGTATAAAGTCCTCCATTAATCGAGATGACGTTACCGGTGATGTAACCCGCTGCCGGCGAGACAAGGAATCCCACCAGCTCGGCGACCTCTTCCGGCGTGCCGAAGCGTCCCATCGGGATAGCCTTCTTCCAAGCCGCTTCGTCGATACCCTCTACCATGTCCGTGCGGATGAAGCCAGGCGCTACGGCGTTGACGGTGATGTGCTTCTTGCCTACCTCCTGGGCGAGCGCTTTCGTGGCAGCGATGAGTCCGCCCTTAGCCGCCGAGTAATTGCTCTGCCCCGGCATGCCCTTGAGTCCGCTGACGCTCGCCATGTTCACGATACGGCCATACTTATGGAACATCATCGGCTGGAGGAGGGCTTGCGTTACATTGTAAAACCCGCTGAGCGTGATGCCCAGGACGCGATTCCAATCCTCCGCCGGCATAAGCGCAAGGAGATTATCGCGCCTGATGCCCGCGTTGTTGACCAATACCTCGATGTATGCGTCGGGATGCGCATCTGTCCACGCCTCCAACGCCTTCGATACCTCGGCTTGGCAGCTCACGTCGAAGCGCAGCAACTCACCCGTTTGCCCAGCCTCGCGCACGAGTTCGAGCGTCCGTGCCGCCTCTTCTTCGTTACTTACGTAATTAATCAACACATGATAGCCCATCTGGGCCAGCTTGATGCAGACGGCCCGGCCGATGCCTCGGCTTCCGCCCGTCACTAATGCGTATTTCATTGTTTTCTCTTTTATGTTCGTTTCATTTGTTCGGCAGCATGCTTGTTTCTATTGGAGGCGACGCCCCTGCTGCCCCGAAGCGTCCTTCCGTTCTACGGCTCCCTAAGGAAGACCTCACTCCATACCTTTTCCTTCCCGACCAATGCCGCACACGTAAAGAGTGCCGTCATCGTGACGCCTTGAAGTCCGTGCAGCATCAGGCTCTGCCCCGTGAGGAGGAGATTGGGAATGGGTGTGCGTGCCGACAGGACCGTCTGCAGCGGATTCCGGAAATCCTTCCGGACGCCGTAAGCCGAACCTTGGGGCGAATAGGTGTAATGCGCGTAAGTAAGCGGTGTACTCGTGTACTGCTCGGCAATCATCGAACGAAGGCCGGGGAAACACTCCTCGGCTAACGTAAGGCAAGCCTCCGCCCAGTCTGCTTTCATCGCTGCGTAAGCTTCGCCGCGACGACCCGGTTCCGTATCCTGCCACATGCGGCAGACCGACCAAGGCATAGGCGTCAGCAAATCGATTTGCTCGGCATACGCGTTTCCCTCCTGCGGGACGCGGCAACTAACCATTAACCCTCCGCCCGCAGGAACTTCCGCATCAGCGGCCGACCATACGCCCGGCTCTCGGTAGATGTATTGGTTCCAATTGACGTAGGGAAACGTCCGAGGCTTCAGCCGGAGGGCAAGCGTGAACATGCCGCTCGTGTTCTCCAGTCGGGCAATACGGGAGCGATACACGTTCCGAAGCAGACGGCTCTGTTCGACCAATCGGCATGCAACGGCCGGATGCGCGTCACAAATGAACGTATCGGCCTCGTAGCATTCGCCGTTCGCACAGCAGGCATACGCTAACCGTCCGTTCGCTTCGGATAACTTGGTCACTTCCGAACCGCACAACACTTCGCCACCTTGAGACCGGATGCCCCGCACGAGCGCGTCTACCAATAACGAACCATCCCCGCGTAGCCGCCAACTGCTCTCCACATAGCTACCGTTGCCATGCAAGAAGGTAAACAGTGGAAGCGAGTCCCTCTTCAGCTCCATCTTAAGCGAAGCACCGCTTAAAGCATCCACCAGCTCTGCATCGTGGAACGTATTCATCAGGTAAGCATAAGCGCCTGTTCCCCAAAGCGAGGTGCCCCAATCCGTAACTTCCGCGCGAGGATTCAGCACGTCGGCCGAGCTCCGATTCGTTTGAGCCAGCAACGCCACATATTCGCTCAATGCCTTCCGCTGGGAGGGAAATTGGGCAGATAACGTATCGGCAAACGCTTCATACCCTTGCATGAGGGAAAACATGCGCTCGCCGATGCGAATCCGTTCAGATGCCGGGTCCAAGCGATGCCAAGGAAGCGATAGCAGCCCCAAGTAGTCGAACGCCGCGTGAAGGGATTGTCCCTCCGCCAGTCCGCCGACGTAATGGAAACCCGTATCGAAGTTCCATCCGCGCCTCCGGTAACTTTGCAGGCATCCGCCGGGTTGACGCTCCTTCTCGAGCACCAAGACGCTCCGCCCCATACGCGACAAAACGAACGCGCATACCAGTCCGCCTAGTCCACTCCCGATGATGACGACATCCCGCTTCATGCTTCTTGGCAATTCATCTCTCCTTTAAAATCCACGTACTTTTGCGCAGCGTCCGAAATTGAGGCTTTCACGAGGAAACCCCCTTCTGCCGGAGAAGCCAAAACATCGACCTCTAATTCCGGACAAACCGTAGGGGAGGCTAAGGCTGTCAAACGGCATTGTTGCACCGTTTGGATGCGCAAGTCCCGGCCCGTGAGTCGCGATGCGCACTCCTTGATAAGCTCAATCTGGCAAACGCCGGGGCATACCGGATTCCCAGGGAAATGCCCGCGATACACTTCACAGTCCGGCAACAACCGGATGCGAAAACATCCTTTCCCCTCTGCTATCTCTTGAGATATCAGTTGGTAATACCTATTGTCTAATAACATGCAAACCTATCTTTGTATGGATTTATGAAGGAACGAAAATCTTCATCTGGGTATCCGCCAACAGCTCTTCCTGCACGCGTACTTCGCCTGAAAGCAAGGTGACGCCAGCGAGTTCCGCTCCCATTTGAATCGTTGTGCGCAACACTTCGCCGACCCGTGGGCATCGGTAACAATGGAAACGCTTAATTTCCCCGATAAGCCCGACGGGCGGTTCGCTGGCTCCTGCTTTCAACGCTTTATATCCGGCCAGAGCAGAGGCTGACTGTGCGATATGTTCTATCAGTCCTACTTCTGCCAGGATTTCATGGTCGATGAGGAAGTTGCCGGCTTTTACCTCGTAGGAAGTCTCCGCTCTGTCGCTATCTACGCAAACCAGCTCGTCCACCATTTGGATGGGTGCCCGTTGAGGTATAAGCTGGGTAATACCAACCTTTGTCATTTGGGTAAGTGTGCTTCGATGTAATCGTAGAGATTATTGAATGTCTGGATGCTTGGCAAGTCGGCTACTGGAATCTTTACTTTGTAAGTTTGTTGGATAAGAGCAACCAAGTCCACCAAGCTGAGGCTATCGAGCGAAAGCGTTTCTTTGATGTTTGCTTCCGGATCAAGTATATTCTCTTCCACTTCAAATTCTTCGGCCAAAGCTGAATTTACCGTTTTAATAATATCTTCACGTGTCATTTTTTAGCTATTATTTATTTTGAATGTTGATGATTAGAATCTATATTTCGTACGATAATGGTTGAATTCGTTCCCCCAAATCCGAACGAATTGGAAAGGAACATATCGAAATGAGCTTCGCGTGTTTCCGGGATGATATTGATGCAAGCCGTCTCCTCGTCTGGATTCTCGAAATTCAAGTTTCCGGCAATGAAGTTATTCTTCATCATGAGGATGGAATAAATCAGTTCGCTGGCTCCTGCCATCCACATTTCATGTCCCGTTTGTCCTTTGGTAGAAGTTACAGGTACTTTGTAATCTCCAAAGATTTGGGCGATAGCTAATGCCTCCTTTCCATCTCCAGCATGTGTAGAGGTGGCATGTGCATTTACGTAACCTATTTCTTTCGGTTGGATATTTCCATTCTTGAGGCATAATTCCAAAGAGCGAGCTGGTCCTGCTACGTTCGGAGTAGATATATGAGCTCCATTTCCAGAGAATCCCCAACTTACGATTTCGGCTAAAATTGGTGCGCCTCGTTTTACAGCATGTTCGTAGCTTTCCAATATCAAAGTAGCGGCACCTCCTCCTGGGACGAGTCCATCGCGGTCTCTATCGAACGGACGACTTGCCTTTGTCGGCTCATTTTCTCGCAAGGAGAATGCGTTGATGCCGTCGAAAGAGGCTACACTATATAAGTTTGCCTCTTGGGCTCCTCCACAAATGATGCAATCTTGCAGACCATCTCGAATCAGCAATGAGGCTAACCCTACGGCCTGTGAACCAGATGCGCATGCCGCTGAAGCCGTCAAGTTGATGCCTCTCAGCTTGAATGCACAGGCCAAATTCATCGTTACCGTAGAGTTCATCGATTGGAATATCGCTCCGCTTCCACAAGCTGATGTGTCTTTAAACTCACGAAATTTGTCTAAAGCATGCATGGTTGCTTCTGCTACGGAGTCATTCCCATACACAAGTCCTACTTCATGTGCGTCGAGATAGTCTTGATCTAAACCGGCCTGTTCTAAGGCTTGCTTAGTAGCCATATAAGCATATTGTGCCTCTTCTGGCATAAATTGCCGCAGACTACGGGATACGAATGGTTTTAAATCAGGATGCTCCAGATATGCACACAATGCCGAGCGAAACCCCAACTCTTTACGCTCCGGGCTAAAGATGATTCCACTCTTTCCTGCATATAGGGCATCGCGTACGTCGTCCAGTGTTTGTCCGATGCACGACCAAATGCCCATTCCCGTTATAACTACTTTCTTTTCCATATATCGTTGTTTTTAAATTTGAATATAACCGTGTTTATGGAAGATTACGCTTATATTCCATTTATTCGTTTTGTGTAACATCTGCGCCGTTTGGTGAACGAGGGATTCAAAGGTTTCCATTGGCTCAACTCTTTGACGTTGTTTTCCAATTGCGGACCCGTTTCTGCCCAACGAATATGGTGGGCATTGTAAATCGGAATCAAGTCGTCGAATACCAAGGCGTTTACGCCCAATCCTTGGTAATCCGGGCGGATGGCAATTAGGAACAGCTCGGCTTTCTCGTCTCGTTTCCATTTCAAAGCCCGTACCAAGTGGAACCATCCGAAAGGAAACAACCGGCCCTTCGATTTTTGCAAGGCATGGGAAAGGCTGGTCATCGTAATGGCTACACCTATGAGTTCACCTGCTTCATTCTCGATAATGGGAACTAACTCCAAATCCATCAACGGAATGTAGCGTTTTACGTAATCATCTATTTGCCTATTCGAAAGTTCTGTATAGCCAAAAAGCGGCGCGTATGCTTGATTTAATAGTTCGAATACCTTTCGGGCGTAACCTTGGGAAAGGTCTTCTTTTGTCAATTTCCGAACATGCAGCCCGAACATTTCTTTCGATAATTGGGCTACGCGGGCATATTTGGCAGGAACTTCTTGGGGAACATCGATGCGTATTTGGACCCAATCAACCTCTTTTTCATAGCCCAACGCTTCCAAATGCTTCGGGTAGTAGGGATAGTTATAGATGGTAATCATCGAACCCAGTTGGTCGAAGTCTTCTACCAACATGCCTTCTTTATCGAAATCGAATATGCCCATAGGACCTTGTATGTGTTCCATGCCTCGTTCTTTTCCCCACATCTCGACGGCATGTAGCAAAGCCGCAGATACATCAGGGTTATCAATAAACTCGATAAAGCCAAAACGAACGTTTTTCGTCTTCCATTTTTCGTTGGCCCGATGGTTGATAATCCCCGCAATGCGTCCTACGACTTTTCCGTCTGCGTTGTACGCAATGAAAGGTTGGATATCCGAGAATTCAAGTCCTGCGTTTTTGCGTGGGTCAAATGTCTCGCGAACATCCATCTCCAAGTCTGGAATATAATATGGACATCCTGCATACAGCTTCTCGGGAAGCTGTACGAAGTCGTTCATCTCACGCTTAGTTTCTACTTTTTTTACTTGAATTTTATCCATAACGGACGCAAAGATATGCAAAACGCAAGATACCTAAAAACGGTTATACCTTTTAGATTATAATTAAAGAAATTGAGGACAGTGAACTTATACCCGCCTTTTAACCTCCGAATTGCCTTTCAAATACTTCCCGCAATCGTGCTTTTGCCAGGCGAAAATCTTGAAGCTCACCTAACTCGTTGGATAGGGATGTTACGCCTTTGTCGGTAAATCCACACGGGTTAATCAATCGGAAATAATCCAGGTCGGTGTTGATGTTCAGGGCAAAGCCGTGCATCGTCACGAACCGGCTGCTCCGTACGCCGATGGCGCATATCTTGCGTGCTCGTCCTTTCACGTGCGGTTCTATCCATACGCCCGTCGCGCCTTCCAGTCGTTCGCCTTGGATGCCATAATGGGTCAGGAATTGAATAACGGTCTCTTCCAATTGGTAGATGTATTGTTTTAAGCCCAAATGGAATGAATCCAGGTCGAATACGGGATAGCCGGTGATTTGTCCTGGGCCGTGGTAGGTAATGTCTCCGCCCCGGTTGATATGGTAGTAGGAGATGCCTTGTTGCTTCAATCGTGCTTCCGGGATGAGGAGGTTCGCCTCCTTCCCGCTTTTCCCGATTGTCAATACGGGATAGTGTTCGCAAAAGAACAAACGGTTTTCTCCCTTTGTGCCGGTAGCTTTGGCTTCCAGCAAGGCGTCGAATGCCTCGGTTTGGATGCGAAGCGCATCGGCATAGTCTATCTTTCCTAAATCTTCGTATACAAACATGCCTATGTTCCTTTCTTTGTTTTTTAAGCGCTGCAAACATAGTCATTTTAACGGAAGAAGTGGATACGCACAACGTTTTATGGCTTCTTTTAACGAATTATTCCCAACCTCTTGCTGGAGTTTTGGTATATTTTCTTACCTTTGTGCCCGTTGTTTAAGAAGTCAAGATGAAGAAGCGTACATGGAATAATTGGAAGGTGGCGGTCTACAGATTGCTGTATGTAGTGACCATCTTGTTGATACAGACGGATGTGTTGACGGCTGGCGATACCCTTTCCCAGATTCAGGCAGGCGTGTGCTATTCGATTCCTTCGGAAACGAACGAAGAGATAGAGCCTGATGATGATTATACCCGTACGCGCTGGGCGCATTTCCCGGCGGATGATTTCCTTCCTGTCGAGGCGACACTAATTCCTAATATATATATTTTACCCAAAACACGGGTGCAGAAACCAAGACCCCTCTTTTACGTGCTTCGTAACAACAGCCGTCAGGCTGAATTATGCGTATTCCGACTTTAGCCTTCCCTCTTGTAAAAGTCTTTTGAACCGGACCTGACTTGTTTTTTCCCCCTTTTCTTTTTTTTCTCTCTTTTTGTTGTCATCTTTTTATGTACCTATTCATTTTTCAGGCAGGGATGTTTGGCATCTCGGCCACAAGCTGTTTTTGGCGGGGAAAGCCATTTGCAGCCGGGCTGCAAGCCTGTTTTGGCGAGAAAAGTGATTTGCAGCTGGGCTGCAAGTCTGTTTTGGCGAGAAAAGTAATTTGCAGCCGAGTTGCAAGCCTGTTTTGGCGAGAAAAGTAATTTGTAGCCGGGCTGCAAGCCGTTTTTGGCGGGAAAAGTGATTTGCAGCCGAGCTGCAAGCCCGTTTTGGCGGGAAAAGTGATTTGCAGCCGAGCTGCAAGCTATCTGAAAGGAGACGGCATCCCGGCTGCAAAGGAAAAAGCCGGAGCCGGAAAAGGGATGGGCTGTTTAGTTGAATTAATTCAATAAATCCTTTTGTAGGAAACTTCTATATTTGTCCGGTTGTTATCTAATCGTACGAAAAAATAGGATATAGCAATGAAATTGAAACGAATGATTGTAGGCAGCCTTTTAGTATGGCTGGCGGGCCTGTCCGCAGGGGCGCAAGAGGCATTGACGCTGGAAGCATGTCGGGATTTGGCCGTCCGGAACAACAAAGAGCTGCAAATCGCTACCGAAAAGATACGGGTGGCGGGCGAAGAAAAGAAGGCGGCGCGGACGAAATATTTCCCGCAGCTATCGGCCAATGGCGCTTACCTGTGGAACCAAAAGGATTTGAATCTGCTGGATATGGGAAAACTGAACAGCCTGTTGGCTTCGTCGTTGGGCGGATTGGCGGAATTGCCCGCTATCCAACAGGCCATGGGGGCTGTGGGCGAGGCACAACATCTGGACATTCAAAATGTCTGGGTGGGGAATGTATCGTTGGTGCAGCCGGTGTTTATGGGCGGAAAGATTGTGACTTACAACCAGATTACCCATTACACCCAAGAGTTGGCCAAGCTGATGAATGCCCAACAGCTTCAAGACTTGCTTTATAAAACGGACGAAACCTATTGGCAGGTGGTCCAGTTGGTGAACAAGAAGAAACTGGTGGATGCCTATGTCGATTTGCTTCGCAAGACGAACGCGGATGTGGCTGCCTTGATTGAAGAGGGGGTGGCGACGGAAGCAGACGGGCTTTCCGTCAAAGTGAAGCTAAATGAAGCGGAAATGGCGCAGACACAAGTGGACAATGGGTTGGCACTCTCGCGGATGTTGTTGGCGCAATTGTGCGGTCTTCCGATAGACAAGCCGCTGCGGTTGGCGGACGAGACATTGGATGATTTCCCGCTTCCGCCAGCGGAGGAGACGGCTGATGTGAATGAGGCATTCCTGAACCGGAATGAATTGCAAGCCCTCGACCTTGCTTCGAAGATTTATAAGAAGAAGGAGCGGATTGTGCTGGCGGATTTGTTGCCCAGCGTAGCGTTCTCGGCCAATTATTTGGTGACAAACCCCAACGTGTTCCATGGTTTTAAAAATGATTTTGGCGGGATGTTTAATGTCGGTGTTATCGTGCGCGTCCCGATTACGGCTTGGTGGGAAGGAAGCTATAAGCGGAATGCTGCCCGGGCAGAGACGCGCATCAAGCAGTTGGAATGGGAGGATGCGCGCGAGAAGATAGAGCTGCAAGTTCACCAATCTGTTTATAAAGTGAATGAAGCAGGGAAGAAGCTGACGGCCTCTGCCCGGAATATGGAAAGCGCGGAAGAGAATTTGCGGTGTGCGAACCTGGGTTTCGAGGAGGGCGTGATTCCTACGTTGAATCTGATGGAGGCGCAAACAGCCTGGATGTCGGCTCGTTCGGCTCTTATCGACGCGCAAATCGAGGCACGGTTGGCACGGGTTTATTTAAACAAAGCATTAGGAAAAGATTTACAAACAAAATAAAAACAGGCAAAGACGATGAATGGAAAGAAATACGCAGTAAGCAATATGATGCTTACGTTTGGAATCGTATTAGCAGCGGTATTATTGGTGGCATTGGCAGGGTTCTTCTTGCTGACTCCGCCGGAAGAGTATATCATGGGACAAGCCGAAGCGACGACGGTGCGCGTCTCGGGAAAGGTGCCGGGACGCATCGCTTCGTATCGTTTTAACGAAGGCGACAAGGTGAAAGCGGGGGATACGTTGGTGTTTTTGGAGACACCTGAAGTCCAGGCCAAATTGCAACAGGTAGAGGCGTTGAAAGCTGCGGCAGAAGCGCAACATGCCAAAGCGATGAAGGGTGCCCGCGAACAAGAAGTAACGGCGGCTTACGAGATATGGCAAAAAGCACAGGCGGGATTGGTCATTGCGCAGAAATCCTACGACCGCGTCCGGAATCTGTACGAAAAAGGAGTCATGTCTGCTCAAAAGAAAGACGAGGCGGAAGCCAACTACCAGGCGATGGTGGCTACCGAGAAGGCTGCCCGTTCGCAATATGAAATGGCGAAAGAGGGTGCTCGCAAAGAGGATAAAGCCGCTGCAGCCGCTTTGGTCAATCAGGCAAGTGGCGCGGTAGCAGAAGTGGAATCGTATGTAGAGGAGGGAGCTTTGGTAGCTCCGATAGATGGCGAAATTATCGAGCGCTTTCCAGAGGTGGGTGAGTTGGTAGGTACCGGAGCCCCCATCATGCATATTGCCGACATGAACGACATGTGGGTATCATTCAGCATGCGGGAGGATTTGCTGGCGAACATTCGTATCGGGAACGAGATAAAGGCTTTTGTCCCGGCTTTAGGTAATCAGGAAATCCGATTGAAAGTGTATTATATGAAAGACATGGGGACGTATGCTGCCTGGAAAGCGACGAAAACGGCCGGGCAATATGATGCGAAGACCTTTGAGGTGCGTGCGCGTCCGGTGGAACGGGTTGAAGGTTTGCGTCCGGGAATGTCTGTCATTTTGAAAGGGTTTAAGAAATAAATAGCAATGACCATACGTGATACGATACAGAGCATAGGAAGCATTGCATGGCGGGAATGCATCCGGATAGCGTCGAAGCCCATTTATTTATTCACCATGGTGATAGCTCCGATTGTGAGTCTGGTTTTTTTCCTCTCATTAATGCGCAACGGGCTACCGACGGATTTGCCCATCGCCGTGGTCGACGAGGATAACTCTTCGACCTCGCGGACGCTTATCCGGCAGCTGGATGCTTTCGAACAGACGAAAGTGGCCATGCTGACTCCCTCTTTCTCCGACGCGCGAAAGGAGTTGCAGAAAGGGACGGTCTACGGCATCTTTTATATCCCGGAGGATTTCGAGCAGTTGGCTTCGACCGGGAAACAGCCGAAGTTGTCTTATTATACCAATGGGGCCTACCTGATTGCCGGTTCGCTGTTGTTTCGAGACATGAAGACGATTGCGACGTTGGCTAATGCGTCGGTAGGTTTGCAAACTGGCATGGCGAAGGGCATGACGGAGGCAGAACTCATGGGACAGTTGCAGCCAATCGTTATCGATACGCACGCTATCGGGAATCCTTGGTTGAACTATTCGATTTATTTGAACAATACCCTCTTGCCGGGCGTGTTGCAATTGGTGATTTTCATGGTGACGGTGTTTAGTATCGGTTCGGAAATCAAAGAGGGGAGCGCGCGCCGGTGGCTGAGCATGGGGCGCCAATCGCTGGGAGTGAGCGTCGTCGGGAAGTTGTTGCCTCATACGGTTGTGTTTACGTTGATGGGCTTTCTCTTTTGCGCTGTCCTTTATGGATTTAATTCTTTCCCGTTGCAGAGCGGATGGGCACCTATGTTGGTCGCGATATTGTTTTTAGTGATGGCGTCGCAGGCGGTGGGCGTCTTCATGATTGGCACGCTGCCCACTTTGCGGTTGGGGTTGAGCTTTGCTTGCCTCTTCGGGATGATTGCCTTTTCGATTGTGGGCTTTTCCTATCCGCTGCCGGCGATGGATCCGACGTTGCAAGCCTTGGGGCGTCTGTTCCCTTTGCGCCATTACTTTTTGATTTACGTGGATCAAGCGCTCAACGGACGGGCGATCTATTATTCACTTAGCGAGTATGCCTGGCTGTTGGGATTCTTGGTGCTGCCATTCTTGGTGGGAAAGAATCTGAAGCGGGCGTTGCTTTATTTCAATTATATTCCATGAAAGGAGGGATTGGGTATGAAACGAATGTTTGATTTTGTAAAGGATGCCCTTCGCGACCTGTTTTTTATCTGGCGCGAAGAGCTGAAGTCTGTCTTTAAAGACGAGGGCGTGCTGATTTTCTTCTTCCTGGTTCCCTTGGCCTATCCGGTGTTGTATTCTTTTATATATAATAATGAGGTGGTACACGAGGCGAAGCTGGTCGTAGTGGATGCAGATGGTTCGCCTCTGAGTCGCGAGTTTATCCGCCGGGTAGATGCTGCTTCGGAAGTGAAAGTGGTGCAGCGGGCTGCTGATATGGACGAGGCGAGGCGATGGGTCGATTCGAAAAAGGCATTCGGTATCCTGTCGCTCCCGGAGAGCTTCAGCCGCGACCTCCATGCGGGACGGCAGGCGACGGTCTCGCTCTATAGCGACATGAGCGCGTTGCTCTATTATAAAGCTTTTTTGCTGACGGCCACGGAGGTGTCGCTCGATATGGGCGCCGAATGGACCGCGCGAAATCATCCTCAAAGTTCCGAACAGTTGCAGGCCATCGCGGTGAGGCCCATCCCTTCGGAATCGATCGTATTGTTTAATACGCAAAATGGCTTTGCCAGTTTCTTGGTGCCTGCGATTTTGGTATTGGTCATCCAACAAACCTTGATATTGGGCGTCGGCATGAGCGGTGGGACGGCGCGCGAACGGAACCGCTTCCATACGCTTGTCCCCCTGATGAAACATTACCACGGGACGCTACGCATCGTGGCGGGCAAGAGCTTGGCCTACCTGTTGCTCTATGTGTTTGTCTCTTTGTGGGTGTTTATCCTCGTGCCGCGTTTCTTCTCGCTCCCGCAAATCGGGCAGCCGCTGGACGCTTTGCTGTTCTTGCTCCCTTACCTGTTGGCGTGCATCTTCTTTGCGATGACGCTTTCGGTGTTTGTGCGGGATCGCGAATCGCCAATGTTGCTTTTCGTCTTCACTTCCGTCATTTTGGTCTTTATCTCCGGTATTTCGTGGCCGATGTATGCCGTACCTCCCTTCTGGAAGGCGGCGGGGTATCTCTTTCCTTCGACATCCGGCATCCAGGGCTTTGTGAAAATCAACACGATGGGCGCGACGCTGGACGATGTGGCGCACGAATACCGCACGCTTTGGATACAGACGGGCATTTACTTCCTCGCGGCCTGTGCCGTATACCGGTATCAAATCTTTGCCAGTCGCAAACGGCTCATCGCGCGGTATCGGGAGATGAAAGCGGCTTCCGGGCAGTAATTCATATCCCTCCGCCGGTGTGGTGATATAAGTTCAATTCTCTTCATATCCCTCCGCCGGTGTGGTGATATAAGTTTAATCCTCTTCATATCCCTCGGCTGGTGTGGTGATATGAAATAGAAAGTCGGCCACATGCCTCAGAGGTAAAAGGGCGCGACGAGGGTGGCAAATTCCTCGGTGTAGCAGCGCGGCTCCTGTTCGATTGTCAAGCGGGTGGGGAGGGTGCCCTGCCTTTGGCGCGAGAGGCTTACCAACAGCCGTTTGGGTTGCGACGTCGGGGTCGGGTACACGTGCGTCTCGCGGTTCATGAAAAGCCCTTCATGAAAAGCCACCTCTTGCAGGCGTTCGCGCTGGCTGAACGGCAGGATGAGATGCAGCGACCCTTCGTCGGCCAGGAGCCGGTGGCTGTCGGCCAGGAGCCGGTGGAGCGGGAGCGAGTCGGTATGGCGCGCCAAGGTCCGTTTCCGGTCGGGGCATTTCAGCGAATCGACAAAAAAAGGCGGGTTTGAGACGATGCAGTCGTAAGCCTGTATTCCGGCCTGTTCGTCGGCAAAGCGAGCCAAGTCGGCCTGTACGACGCGGATTTTCTCAGCGAAAGGGGAGCGAGCCACGTTTTCGCGGGCTTGCAGGCAAGCATCGGCATCGATGTCGAGCGCGTCGATGAGGGCGTCGGTCCGCTGGGCCAGCATGAGGGCGATGAGTCCCGTCCCGCAGCCGATGTCCAAAATGCGCTTTGTTCCTTGGCAAGCACACCAAGCCCCAAGGAGGACGCCGTCGGTACCCACTTTCATGGCACATTTGTCGTGCCAGACGGTAAATTGTTTGAATTTGAAGTACGGATTTGACATATTCTTTCGATTGTTGCGTGCAAAATTAGCATAGATTCTCTATTTTTTCGTACCTTTGGCGGCGATTTATTGGAAATGTGTTTAGAAAAGCAGTTTATTCCTTGTAAATAACAACTATAGTAGCGTATGAAGACGAAGAAAAATAGATACTCAGCTATTTCCCTGTTTGACAATCTGGAAGAACCGGTTGGAATCGTGGTGCCTATCCTGACGGATTGCGATGCCGATGAAGATTTCTCGTATGGCATGGATAAGGTAGGCGACGAGCTGCCCATTCTGCCGCTTCGAAACCTGGTGCTTTTCCCCGGCGTAGCTATGCCTATCATTATCGGAAGGGAAAAATCCATGAATTTGATAAAGGAGTGTGCCAAGCGGAAAACGTTGGTGGGCGTGGTGTGCCAGCGAGACGTGGATATCGAAGAACCGGTCCGCGCGGATTTGTACGATACGGGCGTAGTAGCCGAAATCATTCGTGTGCTGGATATGCCAGACGGCTCCACAACGGTTATTTTACAAGGGAAGAAACGCCTCGTATTGCACGATTTGACGCAGGAGGAACCTTATCTGCGGGGAACGATTTCGTTGCTGGAAGATAAGATGCCGAAGGTACAAGACAAGGAATTCAAAGCGTTAATCGCTGCCAACAAGGACCTGATGCTTAAGATGCTGATGACGGCTGCCGAACCGCAACGGGAAATTGTCTTCTCGCTGAAGAACAACCGGAACGCCATGTATGTGGTCAATTTCGGATGTGCGAATTTAGTCCCAGATAACGCCGAGCGGCAATTGCTCCTCGAAATAGACGACGTGAAAAGCCGTGCCTATAAGTTGCTTTCGTTCCTGAACCGGGAGAACCAGCTCTTGGAATTGAAGGCCAATATCCAAATGAAGACGCAAGAGGATTTAGATAAGCAGCAAAAAGAATATTTCCTCCAGCAACAAATAAAAACCATCCAAGAAGAGTTAGGCGGAAATGCAAGCGACCACGACGTGCAAGAGCTGAAAGAAAAAGCGCGCCAGAAGAAATGGCCCGCCTCGGTCGGCGAGACCTTCGAGAAGGAATTGCATAAGTTGCAACGTCTGCACCCGCAATCGCCGGATTATTCGGTGCAGATGCAATACGTGGAAACCATCGTCAATCTCCCGTGGGAGACCTACTCGACGGATAATTTCAACCTCGCCCATGCGCGTCGCATCTTGGATCGTGACCATTACGGATTGGAGAAGGTGAAGGAGCGCATCATCGAGCATTTGGCCGTACTGAAGCTGAAACAAGACATGAAATCGCCTATCTTATGTTTGTATGGACCTCCGGGTGTAGGTAAAACTTCGTTAGGTAAGTCTATCGCCGAGGCGTTGGGACGGAAATACGTGCGAATGTCGTTGGGTGGTTTGCATGACGAGGCGGAGATTCGAGGACATCGCCGGACTTATATTGGAGCCATGTGCGGACGGGTCATCCAGAACCTCCAGAAGGCAGGCTCTTCGAATCCGGTCTTTGTATTGGATGAAATAGACAAGGTGGCGAGTGAATTTAAAGGAGATCCGGCCTCGGCACTGCTCGAAGTTCTGGACCCAGAACAGAATTCGACTTTCCACGACAACTATCTCGATATCGATTACGACCTGAGCCACGTGATGTTTATCGCGACGGCCAACAACTTGAATACGATATCCCAACCACTCCTCGACCGTATGGAGCTGATTGAGGTAAGTGGTTATATTCAAGAAGAAAAAGTGGAAATTGCTGCCAAACATCTTATTCCGAAAGAGGCTGAAGCGCATGGATTAGGGAAAAAGGAGGTGAAGTTTCCTAAGAAAACGATCCAAGCCATTATCGAATCCTATACGCGGGAAAGTGGTGTGCGCGAATTGGATAAGAAAATCGCGAAGATTATGCGTAAGTTGGCCTATAAAAAAGCATCAGATGATGTGTGTCCTGCGCAGATTAAGCCAGAAGATTTACATGAATATTTGGGAGCTGTTGAATATACGCGGGACAAATACCAGGGAAATGCGTATGCTGGTGTCGTGACGGGATTGGCATGGACTGCCGTCGGAGGTGAAATCCTTTTCGTCGAGACCAGCCTGAGTAAAGGAAAAGGTAGTAAACTGACCTTAACCGGAAATTTGGGTGATGTCATGAAAGAATCTGCCATGCTTGCCCTTGAATACATTCATGCTCACGCAACTCAATTTCAAATTCCGGAAGAGATGTTTGAAAATTGGAATGTCCATATCCACGTCCCCGAAGGGGCTATCCCTAAAGACGGACCGAGTGCCGGTATTACGATGGTTACGTCGCTCGTCTCGGCCTTCACGCAGCGGAAAGTACGGGCTAACCTTGCGATGACGGGTGAAATTACGCTCCGTGGCAAAGTGTTGCCCGTGGGTGGTATTCGCGAGAAGATATTAGCTGCCAAGCGTGCCGGTATTGACGACATTATCCTCTGCGTAGAGAATCGCAAAGATATTGAAGAAATCAAGCCGGAATACCTTAAAGGTATGACATTCCATTATGTGGACGATATCCAAGAAGTTATTCGCCTAGCTCTATTGGATGAAAAAGTAGAGCATCCGCTCTTCTAATTCTCAGCTATTGTAGTATTAACAATCCCTTTCTGTATCCTTCTCATTGCCGATTACTTTCCTTGATGCTCCACAGCGACACATGTTCGTTGCGGTAGCGGGCGTTGGGGTTCACTTCCTTCATTTGCTTGAAGAGGATGGCTTTCTGCGGGCAGTTGTGGATGCAGGCAAAGCAGAACTCACAATCGCCTTTTGTCTTTACCCCCGTGGATGTCAGTTCGTAATTGCCACGCGGACATACCTCGGTGCAGATTCCGCAGCCGATGCAAGCATCTGTGATAGTAAAGGCATCCTGGCTATGCAGCAGGAAACCCGTTTCCGGATTTACGCCCGATGCCTGCAGGAATCCGGCATGCTGTTGCCGTTCCAGTTCCGTCACCGGTTCGTGCCAACGGCGCTGTGCAGCCAGGTCGGTGCGGATGCGTTCCAGGCTTTCGGGGATGTGCTTGTCTATCTTGATTTGCTCGTTCATATCGAAGTTAGGCAGCCAGTTGTCCACCATAATCATCGTGGTGATGTAGTCGAAGGGACAGCCAGCCTTTCGGGAAACGTCGTCCCATATCTCGACGGAACTGCATTTGCGGTTGCCGTAGGTCAGGATGGCAAACTTGTATCCGGCTTCCAAGTGTGCTTTTTTGATGAACTCCCGCACCATATTGGGCGGCATGTGCCCGTAGACGGGATAGACAATGCCGATTTCGTCTGCCTCGAACGTATAACGGCCTTGCTTCACCAGTTGCGGGATACTGAGCAGTTCGGTGTGTTCGTCTGCCAGTTGGCGGGCTACATAGAGGCAGTTGCCTGTCCCTGTGAAATAGAGGATGATGCGTTTCTTTGTCTTGTTTTCGCACGCAGTCAGGGCCGGCATACCCATACAGGCGGCTCCTGCAACGAGCAGCCCCATCCGTTTGAGGGCGGAGCGACGGGAGATACCCTTGTTGTTGTCTTTATCCATATTCATCATTTGCTCTTTCCATAATCACAAAGCCACTTCACCGTCTGCGGGTCGTAGTGCGAGAAGAACAGGCTGTGACCCAAGTCCAACTGGCGGATGCGCTGCATATCCTCGTCGCTCAGGCTAAAGTCGAACACATGGATGTTCTGCTCCATGCGTTCCTTGCGGACGGATTTCGGGATGACGATAACACCGCGCTGGAGGAGGTAGCGCAGGGCGGTCTGCGCCGCGCTCTTGTTATACTTGGCGCCGATGGCAATCAGTGTTTCGTTGCCGAAGAAGTTGTTGCGTCCCTCGGCGAACGGTCCCCACGACATGATGTGCGTGCCGTATTGCTGCATAATCTTTTGTGCTTCTATCTGTTGGTTGAATACGTGCGTCTCCACCTGATTGACCATCGGGGGAATCTCGCTGAATTCTGCCAAGTCAATGAAGCGGTCGGGATAGAAGTTCGACACGCCGATGGCACGCAGCTTGCCTGCCTTGTAGGCTTCCTCCATGGCCCGCCATGTGCCATAGTAATCATTGAAGGGTTGATGGATAAGCAGCAGGTCAATGTAATCGGTCTGCAGTTTGCGGAGCGACTCGTCGATGCTGGCCTTCGCCCGCTCATATCCGGCATTGGAAATCCATACCTTGGTGACAATGAACAGCTCTTCGCGGGGCACTCCGCAGGCGCGGATAGCATTGCCCACATTCTGCTCGTTAAAGTAAGCCTGCGCCGTATCTATCATCCGATAACCCACGCTGATGGCGTCCCTAACGCACCGCTCGCATTCCGACGGTGATACCTGATATACTCCATAACCCAACTGCGGCATTTCTACGCCGTTTCTCAATTTTACAGTTTCCATATTCGTTGATGTATTAGTTAAATTTCTGATGCAAAGTTACGTTGGCAGAGCTTCTATGTCCATACACAGATTACGGAAAGGAACACCCATTTCACCGAATTTCCGGAAATAACCCGGACAAGAGCTCTTGAAGATTTTGGGCACTGTGGAGGCCCTTCCACGGCACTTATTCTGCCGAAGAAGCCCCGTCCGAGGCTCGGATAGTGCTTAAAATTCTCAAGAAGCGTTATCCGAGGCTCGGACGGTACTAATTCTGTAGGATTGGCGTTGTCGGAGATATTGGCTCCAAATGTTAAGAGACCTTAGGTCGGACATGAGGCTACCTCAAGTCCGACCTGAGCGTATCTCATGTCCGGGGTGAGATAGGCTCACTTCCGGAGGCATCTATCATCGGCTTTCTTCAATTCCCGATGGGAAATAGCAGCCTTTCGCTTTTTCCAGTGCCTGCTCCAGGTCGGCAAGCAAATCCTCGATATGCTCTGTCAATCCACCCTTCGGCATTCATCTCTCCTTGTCCCTCAGGTAGCCGCAAACCCATTTCACCGAATTTTATACCGATTTTACTGAAATACCTGTCGCGAAGTAATGTCTTTCAGAAGATTTCTGTATTTTTGAGCAAACAAATTAAAATGTGAACAAGTATGGGTGAAATATTGGATTTGAAGACGATACATGACTACAACAAGTTTCTCGGTCTGGAGACACTGAACCCGCTGGTGGGCTTCGTCGATTTCTCGAAGGTGGAGGTGCTCCCACACCGCTGCAAATGCTTCGGTTTCTATGCCATCTTCCTGAAGGAGAAGATT
Source organism: Parabacteroides sp. An277 (assembly GCF_002159645.1). GTDB lineage: Bacteria > Bacteroidota > Bacteroidia > Bacteroidales > Tannerellaceae > Parabacteroides. Next base: position 31,901 of record NZ_NFJB01000028.1, read on the forward strand.
CACGGGCCTATCACTTATGGACGCAGCAAGTACGACTATCAGGAAGGTACATTGGTGTTCATTGCCCCCGGACAGGTAGGAGGCATCAACGATGGCGGCGAGACACTGCATCCGCAAGGTTATGCCCTGTTGTTCCATCCCGACCTTATCCGGGGTACGTCGCTGGCACGGAAGATGAAGGATTATACTTTCTTTTCTTACGAAGTGAACGAAGCCCTGCACATGTCGGAACGCGAACGGCAGACCGTCTTCAACTGCTTCAATGAAATAGAAGAAGAACTGCGGCATGCCATTGACAAGCACAGCCGGAGCATCATCGTGTCCAATATAGAGGTCCTGCTCAACCATTGCCTCCGGTTCTACGACCGCCAGTTCGCTACTCGCGAAGCCATCAATTCGGATGTCCTCACCCGCTTCGAATCCTTGCTGGGCAGTTATTTCGACTCTACTAAACCGGAAGAACTTGGGCTTCCGTCCGTTGCCTGGTGTGCCGACCAGCTTCACCTCTCCGCCAATTACTTTGGTGACCTTGTGAAGAAGCAGACGGGCAAATCTGCCATCGAGTATATCCATTTCGCCGTTATCAGCAGGGTGAAAGACCGTCTGCTGGAAACGAACAAGACCGTCAGCGAAATTGCCTACGAGGTGGGGTTCCAATATCCGCATCACCTGAGTCGGATGTTTAAGAAGGTGGCTGGATGTACACCGAATGAGTATAGAGTGCAAGGAAGAATGGGGTGATCCGGATGTGACTCCGGAATAGGAAAAGGGGACGGTTCGGCAGTAAATTGCCGTTAAACCGTCCCCTTTTATGATGATTTGTATGGGATGTGTTATCGCACCACTACTTTCTCCGTCTGGGTCTCACCGCTTGCGTTTTGGGCTGTGATAAGGTAGATGCCATCCGGGAGGTAGAGTTCGAAGCTGCATACACCGGCTTTCGTATGCTTTACTTGTGCGCCGTTCATCGTATAGACCCGGATGTCCTTGAGCGGTACGTTCGACGTCACCATCACCCGGTTGCCCGACAGCGTGTAGATTTGGATGTCGCTCGTCTCGATGACCTCGTTTGCCGTCGGTGTACCGGCGCGGAGGAAGTAACGGCCGCTGGTGCTGGCGGGTATCGTCAGCGTTGTCCCCTCATGGAGCGGAGTTTCCGTTTTCTTCTCGGCATCGTAGAGCGTCGCGCTGCTGAAGTGGTTCAGTCCCTCGAACGACAATGTGACCATCTCCGTGCTATTCCCATAGATGCCCACCGGAATATTATAGAGTTCCGAAGTCCGGTTGATACTCGTCGCCATCGTTCCGGCAACGGTATAGATTGTCGGCACATCGCTCAGGTTCGAATCCAGGAACAGCTCCGCATCCTCGCTCGTCTCATACGTTGCTTTTGCCGTTGCATCGTAGGCAATCGCCGCCCGGCTTGTCTTGCCGTCTGCCGTTTTTGCCGTTAGGATGAGGGCGTTGGTGTTTGTGTTGCTATCCTCTGTTTCACCTAAGACTTGCATATCTTTGGTAAAGGTTACAGATACAGGTTCTGTTGCATTATCTGCTTTCCGTACAAAGAAGGAGCGGAGAGGCGGAACAAGAGGCGCTGTGGTAGAACCGGTCGTTATCCAATCGTTCTCTGAAACAGAAATAATATTCTGCACACCATCTTCATCGTTAAACCAATAAGCACTACCTACACCGTCATTCTCATTAAGGAATGCTTTCATATCCAGATGTGCCATAAATGGGTTGCCGATTAGGTAGTATTGGTTATCGCCACTCAGTGTTACCGTATGCAACGGTGTTGTTCCTGTCGCATCTGAGGCAGGTGTTATTTGCAACTTACCTGCATTCTTTCTGGAATCTGGCATACTACCATTATTACTATTCTCTGAAGGTGTAAGCTGGTTATCATCTCCTACCGTATAATAACTATAGGAATTATCTGCTTTCGGCAAACGGAAAATAGCATTTTCTACTTCTTTTCCTTCTACACTTGGCATATCCAGCACTTTCAACGAGAAACCTTCGCCCGGTTTGTATTCATCATATACATTATTATATACTGCGCTCCAGTTTCCTGCAACAGCACGTTCGCCTGTATCACCAGTACCAACACCAACCATCGTAGCACCTGAACCTTTCCATCCACGTTGATAAACGGAAGGCTTAATACGGCTATTGGTATTATCGTAGCCGTTTGGATTAGAATCTTCATAATCTTTTTTATCAAAGTAGATATTTGAGAAATATTCTTGTTCTTCCGTTCCTTTATCACTATCCGTATAGAAATCCCCAGCTACTACGCCTTGCAGCGGAGAGGCCAATGTATGCCATTGGTTGCTTTCCAGCTTATAATCTACCCACGCCTTTTCGTAAGTCAGCAACTCGGCATGAAGCATCTCGGCATTTGGCTCGAAGTGGATTTGGTCTACTTCGTTGGTGTAGTAGGGTTCGCAATCGTAGTTTGTACCATCATCTGCTAACTTCACCATCAAATCGTATTCGATGTTTGTGGTAGCTGAACCGGTTACGCCTGTTCCTTCAGTTGTCTCTAAGTTCAGAATTGGATGTGTTCCTGTTCCGGCGGTAGCTGCATACAATTCAACCTGCTTATCTGTCGGAATTGTTACTTGCGTGAACTTCATTGGGACGTAGCCTTGATGCGTTTTCGTATAATCTGTATAATCATTCCCTTTCTTTAATTCATCCTTCTTGGAACGTACCCAGTTGTCATCATTATTCCAGTTAGCATCAGCATCACCTACCCACTTTTGATATTCGGGGACAACTTTCATGGTTACCAATAAGTTTCCAAAGCAAGAACCTCCGTTATCATCTTCTGTGTCATTATCGTTATTATTATCTTGTTCCTCAAAATGCACATCAAAAGTATAATAATACCCTTCGCGAGGTGTAAACTTAAACGTTGTTACTCCATCGGGCATCAATGTACCTGTTTGTTCTGTCAAATTGAATTGAAGCTTCATTACGTCTGTAGCTTCATAAGTATTTCCAGTTCGAGTTTGGGCATATAATGAAACTAATTTACCAATGCTATACTCATGCCTATCAAAATCAGGGTCGGCGAATATCGCACTTAATGCCGGGTCATTCGAATAACGTAAGAACAGTTCGTGTTCACTTTCATTCGCCATCATTTTTAATGTAACATTTCCATCTCCATTTGCAGGTTGAGCATTCCGAAGCGGGATATTTATCGTTACATCATTCGTTGTATTTTCTGCTGGCACATAAGCTTTCTCTATTTGCTCTAATCCAACGCGGAACACAGGGTCGTTAGTCCATTCACTTGGATAGGTAACATCATTGAAACCTACATCCAATTTCGGAGAATCGCCTTCCGTATCCAGATTCAAAAAAATTGGATTCCAGCAGAATATAGCAGTCTTTAATTCTTCATTGTTTTCAAATTGACTTTCTATGTTAATCGGTTTAATAACCAAATTCAATCCATTTTCTTGAATGCGGATTTGTCGGCGAGATTGGTGCAATACCAAACGAGTATTTAACATACCTGTCCCTTGTTCATTCAATAATTTGAGAAGTAAATTACGATGCTCTGTAGTAAATACTTCTGTTGCCTGCTCTGCATCTGTAATATTTGTAGCATCAGGATATTCTTCTCTAAAATATTCCAATGCTTCGGCAATTGTTGGTTCACCATCACTCTGAGGTTCTTCATATTCAGTTTGTGTCCCAAAGAACCAATCGAAATACACAGTTCCATAGCGTTCTTCATCGTACTTTATTGGATCATTACTTCCCGTACGATAATACATCATCTGAATACCAAAATCAAATACCTGACCGGCGCAATAGGTACGCACATCTTCATTTCCTATTACTTCGCCATTAATCTTTATCGAATTCCATCCCGTAACGCTGAAATTACTTCGGATTGCGCAATCTCCATCCGGATTATCAAACGTTGGCCACCCGGATTCATCTTGGTTTTCTGTACCATCGCCAGTAGGTTTATGGTCTCTCATCAACAACCAATAGCCACGCAAAGGCGTTAATTCCGCTTGGATATCTACTGTTATTTGTCGTTCCTCGTTCTCATCTTCGCCTCCTCTTCTGTAAAAGCCATATAGAGCAGGCTCTCCTGTTCCCGCAATATTATTATCTGCTGCTAAATTATCTTTGCCATCTGTATATTTTTCATTCTTATCGAAGTTCCAGTAATAATAAAGCGTACCGTACTGTTCATTGTATCCATTTTCTTCCTCAGCATTTCCTATATAGACTGCTGCATATTTTATGGCTTCATTTATATCGCTTGTTTCAGCATACTTCTCCCGATACAGCAACGTATCAATGAAACAGAAATCAATACCATCTACAGCATTCTCATTCTCCTGATATTGGTCTCCTCCTAAACGGGAATAAAGTTGTTCCCAGTTCAGGCTAATGTTTACCATTGTCCTCTCATCGCAGCTTACCCTTTTCTGGGTTGCGGTGGCTGTCGGACGTGCCATATACACTTGTATCTTATCGAGTTGCAAATCGGCACCGGTTGTTCCGGAACTGACGTTATCCAACTGCAAGCAATATTCGTTGTAATAAATATCGCTTGAACCATTGATAAAAGAGAAATAGACCTGTTGCCATTCATCTTTATGCGTAATTTGTCCGGAGTTATGGCTATAGATAGTTTGCCATTGGTTATCTCCCTCATTCCTTCCCATGATGGAGAAGCGGATACCCACATCGGTATTTGTTAAGTCTCCTGCAACAATTCCTCCAGATGGAGAATTAACCAACGCTGTAACGAACAGCTCCGCTCCGGCGCAAAGGGTATTGCGGAAAGGCAACTGAGCGATAACACCGGGACGATCGGAAAGGTCGGCTTGCATAAAGTATGTGTCGCCTTCGTATTTAGGGGTTTGACTATGGGCAAATCCATAATATCCCCATACGGGAGTATTAGATTCATAAAGTGTAAGTACGTCTTTGTTCAAAGTCGCATTATCACTATATGCTCTATGTGGTCCGCCATCATGAAATCCATACGAGGAAGCCTCCCAAGGCATAGGAAAATGATAATATTGGTTTCCGTCTTCTCCATATTGATTCCCGATAACAGGGTCATAATCAAAATTCAATTCTGTAAGCAAGTCATATCTGGAACTTAAATAGTCTTCCGTTCTATTAGGATAAAACGTTCGCAAATTTGGCATTTCCACCAACTCCGTCCCTTCATCAAAGATAAGGGTGTACTTGATTAGGTTGTTATTGTATGTATGACCATTCCCTAAAGTCATATTTTTTGTGACCCTAATTTCTACAGACGTACCATCTGGAATCTCTTGGTCTGGATAAATGATATGAAAGAAACGATCTCGGTCATCTAACTGGATTTCATTTGCTGGCTCAGTTATATTATCACCATCTCTTTTCGCTAATTGTATCCTGGCTGCGTTATTTGCATCAACATAAACAGTTATTTCATCATTCTGCATCGCATAACCAAGATCCAAAGTTTCCACCGGTACCTTATAATTCTGCGCATCCATACGCAAGCCTACTATCTCCGGTGTATTATTACTGACATGCTTTGTTGGGAAATGAATGGTATATTCCGCCACGAAAGGTTTCTCTCCCGTTATCTCTTCGTTCTGTTCGTACAGTTTTCTTCGATATAAGAAATCATCATTCTCATCAGTTACGTCATCCGGCCTTTGAATTGAGCGGATATAATAAATCAGACGATGGCCGATAGTTGGTTCATAGCAGTTCTGTTGTCCTTCTAGTTGGCCGTTGGGCATAAACGCCCCATATGTTGTCCCTTGATCAGATTCTACCGATACAAATTCCTTATCTCCATAATCCATATAGATAGAGACATCACAAGCAACTATAAACTCATCTTCATAATTCTCCGCATCTATTCTTGGATAGCTAAATCGAACACCATATAAACTATTATGATTAAATTGATCTGTCAAAGGATTCCCCACATAACCATTTTGTAGACGATAAAATATGCCATTACTTCCTACTGGTCGTAACAAGTCATTTATCACATTACCACTAGCATTCGTTTGGACAAATGTCCCATCTGTCTTATAATTATACCAACGCTGATACGTTTTATTATTGGAAGAAAAAATCTCTATTCTTCCTTCTTGGCGAACACTTACATCCGGAGAATAAAGCGTAACAGTTTGCCCCGGATAAACATATATCGTATCAACCGTTTGATGAGCAGGCTGGATTTTTATATCACCTCCTATTGTAAAAAAAGGCACTTCATCTGTATCCTCAAACCGGTCTAAATCCGTATTTACTCCCTTCCTCAAATCATGCCATTTGGTCGGGCCATAACCATTATCGAGCCCTTCTGTCTTATGGATGATAGTATAATCCTCATAATTTGTCTTCCAATATTCTGTATAACTCTGCCCCCAAGCCACGCCAATAGAGCCGGCGAGGAACAGCAAGGGCACGATTAGTTTGTATAGTTTATTTGTTTTCATTTCCGTGTTATTTAAAGTATTGTTATTTAATCTATTGTCTTATGAAAAAGCGGTGCGTGGGTGAAGGCTCTCCGAGTGGGTTTCGACACCTATAGGAACCCCTGTTCAGGAGGCTGCCCGCGCGGCACGTTTTTCCGTTGTTTTGGTGTTGTGTCGTTCCGTCTTTTTCGAAGGAAGGGGAGAAAAATGAGAGGCTGTATCATAATGGGTATATAGCACACAGATTACACGGATTAGACAGATAACCACAGATTTATTTAATTATAAATCAATAAAAAAGAATCTGCGATCATCTGTTAAATCTGCGTCATCTGTGTGCCATTTTCTATTTTGACACAGCTCCATGTCCTTTTACAGTAAGTTATTCCTTTTCAATATCTCTTTAAGTTCAGCTTCAGTAACGTTGTTCTGATCAGACTTATCATAGATATAGACAAGGTAAATATGCGTTTCTTCGATGGCCACTATTATCGTATAGGTGACAACCCTTAGGCCGCCACGTTTTCCTTTGCCTTTCGAAACCACGCCCATGCGGATTTTTCGCATGTTGTTTCCTAATGAAGTACCTAACGCCGGATTGGCTTCCAAGCTATCCAACAATCTTTCATAGTCCTCAACGAAAGAGGCGTAACGCTTTTTCAGGCGTTTGGCTGCTTTCATGAATTGGGATAATGGTTTGATAGTGTACTTCATATCGCATCTTCTTTTCGTAATTCCTCTAAAAACTCACGGGCAGAGAGGCGGCATTCCCGTTTGCCTTTCCGAACCAATTTCAGTTCTTCTAAAGCCTCACTGAATTCAGTCAGAACCTCTTCTTTCGAAAGTACCGATTCATTCTTTCCATAGATGCGTGTGGATGCCTTCTTGTTGCGCTCCGCAGGTCTCATCGTCGTGTCCATACTTGTTTCTCCTATTATTAGTTAAGATGCCGCAAAGATACGTTTTTTCGGTGAAATACTTGCCTGTGGATGAATGGAAAAATACATCAACTTACCCTTTCTGCTTCTCCGCGAAGCAGACGTTTTTTGACACAACATGTTCGATTTATCTCCGAAGGAAACGCCTTTCCTCCGGTTGCCGTTCGTTAGGGCGGCTTGTCCGGAATCCGTGCAGGCGTTGCTTCGCGCCAAGATTGTTTTGTATTTCCTTTCATGCTTCTTTCTTTTAGAGTTCGATGATGATGGGGGATGCTTCTGAGGAGGTGGAGCGGGTCCATTCCGTATCGCCTAATTCTCGAACATGGATAGTTACATCAAATTCGAGGTTTTTATCATCATAATGAGCAATCAGATGCAATGATACACTACCTGTCGGAAGAGCCGTAATCTTATCACTTGTAATGGATAAACCGCCATTTGAATCACTTTCGACTTCAAGATCTTCTTCTAATCTTCCATCTTTTGTATAAGTCCAAGTAACTCCTGTCGGTGTATCTTGAGAATTGTTATCCTTTAATTTGATAGTCATTTCAACATTACTGCAACCTTCTGGTAAACTTACGGTGTAACCATTAATTCCTTTGGATATATCTACAGGAAATGGTTCAGTACCGATAGCCGCTAAATAACATGTTCCTGTAATTTGCAATCGATAGTCTGTAATGTTGTACTATTAATGGGACGATTCGATTGCGTGGCACATCGAACGCATAAGCTCCTCTTCGTACTTTACCTTCTTCATCAGTAAAAGTAAAATCGAAAGTTTCTTTGTTGGTAGGAGTTGATTCGTGAAGATAGAACTCGTCATAAAAGTCTCCTTTTACTGTTGTTGTGAACTCGCCTTCAGTCCATTCCATTTCTTCAAATTGGATATCATCCCATGTCCAAGGAGAAAAATCAGCTTCTTCAGGAACAGCTACTTTATCTTCTCCTATTCGGAACAAATTCGTTGAATGTGGTAGAAAATGATGAATGGTTAAAGAAGAAGTACCTGAAGCATGCGTTTCTTGTTTTTCTTTACGTTCATCAATGATGGTAACATTCATCTTAGCAACCATGCAAACAAGCTCTATACTATATGTCTTTTGTGTAGTAGTTACATTCCAGGTGTCATAAGCAGACATGGGAATATGTTTGTGTTCTAAAACATGATCAATAGCACTTCGTGGCAATTCAATGGAAGGATCATCAATGATTGATTGAATATCTTCTTCACTATATTCCTCTTCCAGATTAGCTAAAGCATATACTGTTTTGGAACCAGTAGTTAATGTTGTAGTGAATGATATTTCTTCTGGATTTTTTCCATCAGTTTCTTCCCAAGATAAAGTCTCTTCGATATTACCGCTACTGTTTACAATATATATGTCTAATGAATGTATCTTCTTTTCTTCATCTAATTCATCTGCATGATGTGCATCGTTATCATCCGTCCGCGTACTCAACCCATCCTTCTCCAATCCCAGCCGAATCGTGACGGGCACAGTCTCCTGGTTTTCCGTCCCCGGCGTCTCGTCCGCCTCGCAACCGAAGAGGGAGAGGAGGGGCAGGAGGGCGAGGTATTTTATGTATTTGTCGTATCTCATAACGCGCCTCCTATCTTCCTAAGTTGACATCATCCAAGCGGATGGTCCAGTCGTTGACAATGATTTCGAGGCAATGCGCCGTGCCGCCCGTCGTGTCGAGATAGAGCATGATGACATATTCATCCTGCCGGTCGAGGTACTCCTGCGCTGTCATATCGTGCGACTCCATCTTCGTAAGTAGCAAGAGGTCGGTCAGGCTTACGTGGAGGAAAGGTTCCGCCTCGCCTTGGTGGGTGATGGCGAGCGACGTCTCCGTACCGTCCAGGAGACGGAGTGTATTCAGTTCGGCGCACACGGCTTGGTAAGCGGTGTTGCCGTTCGTATCCTCCACCGTCTCCACGCCCTGATAGTAGGGCTGCCAGGAGACGGTCTCGGTCGTAACCGGTTCGTTCTGGTAATCCAGGTCACTGTTCTGTGTGGTGGCGGAGATGGTGAAGTCATCTGCATTCAATCCTGTCCCGCTGTTGGCATCAATCAGGACGAACCGAATCTTATTCGTATTCTTGACGAGCAGGAACTCTGTGTCGGTCTCCCCGCCTTCCGGAATCGTCAGTTCCAACGAACCCTGGAAGAGGCCCAGGAGTTCGCGGTTCACCGTGCCGTCCTCCTGCTTGACAGCCATTTGCCAATCCGCCATCGGTTCACCCGCTTCCGGACGTGTCCAAGTATAATCCGTATCGTTCAGTCCCGCCCAAGCGAGCAGTTGGTAGGTGCCCGGCTCCAAGTCAAGCTGGATACGGTTCGATTCCAGTTCCGAGCCGGAGATAGTCTGCGAGCGGAGGAACTGCCCCGCCTCGTCGTAGATGAAGAGTTCCACCTGTTTGGCTGTCTCCTGGTTGGTCATCTGCGGCACAAAGGCGTCGGCGGACAACATATTATAGGTATAAGAGAAATGCAGGTAGTGGTCGCACGGCTCGATGTCCTCGTGGATATAATCGCACGACGCCGCGCCCAACTGCATCAATGCCAGTAATGGCAACATTCGTAATGTATGATATAGTTTCATGTTTTATCAATGAATAATGAATAATTAAAAATTAAAAGTGCTCTTGGCTTTCCGTTTAGAGGAAGACATTCTCTCCAGGTAGAGTTGTCCAATCTTCAACCGTAACCACTACCTGGATACGGGCATCCTCCGGTTCCTCTGGATCCGGGTCTGGTGTGGGGTCAGGACCTGGGTCTGGTTCATCGGGATCGGGGTCTGGTGTAGGATCTGGATTATCCGGGTCTTCCGGTTCGTCCGGGTCAGGATTATCCGGTTCATCGGGTTCATCCGTCGGCTCTTCGGGCGGGAAGGGGACTTCATCGCCCAGTCCGTAGATGTTGGATACCAAGAGGCGGTAGATGTTGTTGCGGACAATGCCATACTCCATGATGCCATCCTCCGACGGGTCTTCATCGTCCGAATGACGCACGCGCCAGACGTAATAACAGAGGCCGTTATGGTATTCGCGCACCAAAGCGTTCGTTCCCTCGGCCGCCGCTTCCGCCTCTTCGCGGGTCGGGAAGATGTCGTCTCGGACGCGATAGAAGGTCTCGCCCTCTTCGTAGCCATCCGGCGTGTAACGGGCTTGGAAGACCACCATCGTGCGGTACGCGTCTACCTGCGCTTCGCGTCGCAAGGTGTTCTCCATTGTGTAGCCCAGACGGTACCAGTCGCCTGCCGGTTCGCCTT
>NZ_NFJB01000029.1 GCF_002159645.1 Parabacteroides sp. An277
CTAAAATCAAGCTCTTCAGAGCAAACCTCAGAGGGGTTGCAGACAAGAAGTTCTTCTTATTCCGTATTGCAAAACTATATGCATATCCCCACTAAATTTCTACTGAGCCGCATTGGGATGTGAATGTTGCACAGTTCAATTGCGGTTATACGATAGACCCCACGTACGGTGGTGTGGGAGGTCGGAAAACGAAAGTAGGAAGAAAACCACTTCGTTTTCCTCCTACTTGATTATTGGTAATTAAGGAAATAAGAAATTATCCATTACGATACATCCTTATCCCGGTTGTTCTTCTACTAAGAACGGATTTTCTGAATCATCTCCAGTGTGTTCCGGCATTGAACCGTAATGCCAGCCCAGTCGGAAGCTGCGATTGTAGCTGAGGGGAAGAGTTTAGAACCCATTCCGACACAGAATACGCCGGCACGAAACCAAGCCGTCAGGTTCTCTTCTGTAGGTTCGACGCCTCCTGTAACCATTAACTTCGACCAAGGCATTGGTGCACGAAGCCCTTTGACAAACTTCGGTCCCAACACATCTCCTGGGAAAATCTTACATACTTGGCAACCTGTTTCTTGCGCCGCGCTCACCTCCGAAACCGTTCCACATCCCGGTATATAAGGAACTGAACGACGGTTGCACACCTTTGAGATTTCCGGATTAAACATGGGACCTACTACGAAATCGGCACCCAATTGCAAGTAAAGCACGGCTGTAGGTGCATCGACGACCGAGCCCACGCCCAAAGCTAACTCCGGGCACTCCGTGTGTGCAAAACGAACCACTTGAGCGAATACCTCGTGGGCAAAATCGCCTCGGTTTGTAAACTCAAACACACGGACACCCCCTTCATAACAAGCCTTTACGACTTGTTGGGTTATTTCAACCTCTTTATGATAGAAAACAGGTACCATTCCCGTCTCTTTCATTTTATTCCAAACAGCTAATTGATCAAATTTTGCCATAATCATGTTTTTATATCCGTTTATCTCTGTACCCTTCCGGAAGCGTCGCCGCTAGCCAAAGCTTCGACTTCGGTTGTTGAAACCATGTTAAAATCACCTGGGATCGTATGCTTCAGTGCCGATGCAGCTACGGCAAACTCCAAGGCTTCGGCTTGCGTCTTTTGGGTCAGTAACCCATGAATAATACCACCCGAAAAAGAATCGCCACCACCTACACGGTCTACTATCGGCGCAATGTCGTAATGACGCGATACATAGAACTCTTTCCCATCATAAATCATGCCTTTCCAACCATTTTGCGAAGCTGAATAAGATTCGCGTAAGGTGGAAATCACATATTTGAAGCCAAACTCCTCGGCCATTTGACGGAAAATTCCTTTATAACCTTCTGCATCCGTTTGTCCAGCCTCTACATTAGCCTCTGGCTTGAAACCTAAACAAAGTTCAGCATCCTCTTCATTACCGATGCATACATCCACATATTGCATTAAGGGGCGCATGACGGATTGCGCTTTTTCCGATGACCATAGCTTCTTGCGGAAATTCAAGTCGACGGAGACCATTACACCATGACGTTTAGCAGCCTCGCAAGCCAGACGCGTAAGGACAGCCGCTTTATCTGAGATGGCTGGTGTAATACCCGACCAATGAAACCAATCAGCTCCTTTCATAATGGTATCAAAATCGAAGTCGACTGCCTCTGCTTCGGCTATTGATGAATGGGCACGGTCATAAATTACTTTGCTTGGACGCATAGCTGAACCGCTTTCCAAATAATAGATGCCAATTCGGTCTCCACCTCGCGTGATATAATCCGTATGCACGCCAAATCGACGTAAGGCATTTACCGCTGCTTGCCCGATTTCATGCTTGGGGAGTTTCGTAACAAAATAAGCTTCATGGCCATAATTTGCACAACTAACGGCTACGTTCGCTTCACCTCCACCATACACGACATCAAACGAATCCGACTGTATGAACCGACTATGTCCAGGAGTCGAGAGGCGAAGCATGATTTCTCCTAATGTAACTATCTTACCCATCGTTTATCTCATTTCTGTATAAGGAATCTTGTCCATATCATTGTAATCCAGATTTTCGCCAGCCATGCCCCAAATGAACATATAGTTGCTCGTACCGGCAGCTGCATGGATAGACCATTCGGGAGACATGATGGCCTGTTCATTCGACATCCATACGAGACGTTCCTCTTTCGGTTCTCCCATCAAATGACAAATGCGATTTCCCTCAGGTACGTTGAAATAGAAATAAGCCTCGATGCGGCGGCTATGTGTATGAGCAGGCATCGTATTCCACACGCTGCCCGGCTTCAATTCCGTCAGTCCCATTTGTAATTGGCAAGGACCCTCTTCCAACACGTTCGCCACGATAAGCTGATTGATGACGCGGTCATTACTTTCTTCCATTTTTCCGGCGGGAAAAGAATTAGATTTCAAGGTGCCCTTACGTCCATCGATAGTCACCAATTGGGTCTTATACTCTTTGTGTGCGATGGCCGAATTGATGTAGAACTTAGCAGGATGGTTGGCATCTTTACTCTTGAACGTCACCTTTTTCTTTCCACGGCCTACATATAGAGCCTCTTTAAAGCCCAGCGTATACTCTTGGCCATCGACCGTTACGACACCTTCGCCTCCGACATTGATCACACCCAATTCGCGATTGAACAAAAAGTAAGGAGCTTTCAACGGGTCGATTGTTTCGAGAGACAATTCCTTGTTTACCGGTACGGCGCCACCAAAAATGAAACGGTCGTACATTGAATAGGTGACATTGATTTCATCCGCTACCATTACGTTTTCCATCAGGAAGCTACTGCGAAGACGATCCGTATCGTACGTCTTCACGTCTTGCGGATTACAAGCTACTTGCATCCGATAATTTACTTGTGCATTCATTGTTGCCGCTAATGATCCAAACATCATTGCTAGAATTAATTGCTTCATATTTGTTTATTTATTCGTTTCATTATGATTCACTTGTTTCGACAGCTTCACGATACGCCGATGGTTCACCCAAACCATCAGTGCCGTGAACAACACCAAGGCCGCCGGCCCAACATACTTGACAGTTATCACCAAATGATAGATAATCCAAGCAAAGGGGCTGGAAGCAAAATCCAACGATGCGGCATATTCGAATCCATCCGGAATCTTTACGGCCGCATCTTGCGTCATCTCGTATACATCTTGAGCCGCTAGCGTAAAGGCGGGTGCCAGGTTGGTCACGAAATAGACCCCAATCACCAATACTACCAATCCGATGACGAACGTCTTGAACACATTTCCCTTTGTGATAGGCAATACCAATGGAAAGAGATAGAACATGCCTGCCAACGACGCCAAAGGAAGGAACTCATTCCCTGGCAAAATTACAGAAAGAAATATAATTACCGGTATTAAAAGCAGAGAAACTACCAACGTGGCAGGATGACCGATCACCAATGCCGGGCTCATACCAATATTTAATCCTGCCGCATTCTTGAATTTCTTGGCAATTAATTGACGCGTGGCATCCGAGATGGGCATCAAGCCTTCGATAAACAAACCGGTAATGCGCGGAATCAGTTCCATGACGGCACCCATCTGTACACCCAACATCAATATCTTGGGCAATTCGTATTGGGCCAGCAATCCCACCAAGCAACCGACGATGACACCCAGAAACAGCGGTTCGCCTAACAACCCAAAGCGTTTCTTCATGCCCTCTGCATCAATCTGTATTTGATTCACACCCGGTATTTTGTCTAATAGCTTGTTTATGGCCAGGGCAAAGGGGACGAAGCCCGCACAGAAAGGTTGGGGAATGGATATGCCATCCATTTTCTCGTAGAACTGCTGGAATTGATTGGAGGTCAAATCGGCTATCACCAACGTTAGGATATAACAAATCACCGCAGCAAAGAATCCCCATAAGATGTCATCACATACGAAGTAGACAATCGCCCCGATAAAGGCAAAATGCCAATAGTTCCAAAGGTCGATGTTTACCGTGCGTGTTGTCCGCGTGAGCAGCATCAAGAGATTAACACCCAAACAGACCGGAATGATGAAGGCGCCCACGGTCGTATTGTAGGCTATACTGGCTGCGGCTGGCCATCCCATATCGAATACGCCTAATTGCAAATGGTATACCTCGACCACATGGTTCAGCGCTGGACCCAAGGCTGAGGTGAGCAGTGCGGTTACAATGGATAGCCCCACAAAACCGACACCCACCAAGAGTCCGCTCTTAATCGCTTTCCCTAATTTCACCCCGATGCAAATGCCCAGTATCGTAAAGATAATCGGCATCATCACAGGTGCTCCTAATCCTAAGATATAACTGAAGACTTGTTCCATTTCCTCTATATTCATTTAATGTTCAGTTGTAACGGTTGTGCCAGGCAACGGGCATAATGGGTTAGGTAGTCGCACCAGGCTTCCATCGTCGGGACTCCCGCTTTGCTCCAACCGCTTCCCCAATAATAGCAGAAGGTGGTACCCGGTTTATAGGTACTGAAGCCTAATACATGCCCTTTGTCCACACAGGCCTCTTGCAAGGTGTCGGCAAAGACAACTCCTACGTAAATAAGCCCATTCCCTGCCTGTGTATTGTTGGTAGAATCCGCATACGCCAAGTAGCGTTTTGCCTGGTCATAGCGATATCCATCGGGGTTTTCGGGGTGGAGCACGATACCGGCTACTACCTCAGTTGGTTGGGAGAGGTGTTCATACGTGACCTCTGTCCGGTTCAGATGCGAACCAGCATCCAAGGTAATAACGCGCGTTTCCACCACGGCTGTATCTCCTTTTAGGGTCGTCGGTGGGAATGTCAATCGGACGGTAAAGCGTAACGGCCCGTTATCTATGATCTCGTAAGATTCGTAGCAGTAGGGATAGACAATGGCTGAATCGACCCAGAGCGCGGACGTACCACCACCTAACGTAGGTCCTACGTTGTAGCAATCCATGCCGTTGCCGTGGTCGATATGATACGAGATGGCACGAGCCAAGCTATCTGCCTTTGCCTTCTCGCCTGCTTTATACCAAGCGGCTATTTGGGCACGTGCTTCTTTGTTTAATTCCAGGGCATAGCGTTGCTCTAATACCGGTTCTGTTACGTTCTTCACCAGGATATCATATCCGTATGCCTTCTCTCCGGTGCGTTGCAAGGCCGGCCCATAGGCTCGATACCCGGATTTGTCGTTTTCCCAGGCGATGTCGTCCAGCCGTTCGGGGTAATGCTTTCCACAGGCGACGGGTTGTACGGGCGCGGGCGTGCCAGGCATCACCTTATAAACTGCCTTCCCATGTGCCTTCAAGGAAACGGGGAAGATAACCTGCTGGTTTGCCAGTCGTTGGTAGGGTATCTCTTGACCTGCTTCGTCTTGGATCCGGAATCCCTCGGCCATCCAATCATACTGTGCCACCATTTCCGGATACGAGAACTCCACCATCTCGTTTGTCCGGTCCCAATCAGAGGGGTTCGAGACAATAAGAGTCGGCTCGCTGGGAGCGCACCCTGTCAGGCATCCTCCACCCAACAGGCCTGCGATTCCCATCATGTATAGCTTATTACACAACCTCATATCTCCTCTTTACTTAGGCTGCTTGCCGATATAGGCAAGGATGCCTCCGTCTACATATAATATATGTCCATTCACAAAGTTTGAGGCATCCGAAGCGAGGAACACAGCCGGTCCCATCAAATCCTCTGGCGTACCCCATCGCGCTGCCGGTGTCTTCGAGATAATGAACGAATCGAATGGGTGGCGCGAACCGTCGGCCTGCTTCTCACGAAGGGGGGCGGTCTGTGGTGTGGCGATATATCCCGGACCAATACCATTACACTGAATGTTATACGCTCCGTATTCCGAGGCGATATTACGCGTGAGCATCTTAAGACCTCCCTTGGCTGCAGCATAGGCCGAGACTGTCTCGCGCCCCAGCTCACTCATCATGGAGCAGACATTGATAATCTTACCATGCCCTTTCTTTATCATACCGGGGATGACGGCCTTCGAGACGATGAACGGTGCCGTCAGGTCGATATCTACCACTTGGCGGAACTCTTCTACCTTCATCTCTGTCATGGGAATACGCTTGATGATACCGGCGTTGTTCACCAAAATGTCAATCACACCCAAATGCGCTTCGATATCGGCCACCATCTGCGCTACTTCCTCTTCCTTCGTGACGTCGCAAATATAACCCCGTACCGGGATACCCAGCCGTGCATATTCCGCTTTGGCCGTTTCCAAATGCTCCGTACTACGGCAATTAAAGGCTATCTGCGCCCCTGCTTCGGCCAAGGCTTGTGCGATGGCGAACCCTATGCCATAAGCGGCTCCCGTTACCAAAGCCACTTTTCCTTTTAATGAGAAATTTACCATATTCATTTCCTGTTTGTTATGTTACTTTTTTCTTTGTTTAATCCTTGCGAAGCCCGGCGCAAAATGCCTGTTTTATTTTGCGCACGACCTCTCCACCGCTCGGTGTACGACCTCTGCACCGCATTGTGCACGACCCCTGCACCGCTCGGTGTACGACCCCTGCACCGCTCGGTGTACGACCCCTGCACAACTTTTCAGCGGTTATTATTTCCGTAAAGAGACGTGCCCGTCTATCGGAAATTGTTGGCCACTCCATGCCTTCTGCGAAGTCCACGGTTCAGCCGGGTCTGTCCAGAAAGGATGGCTGGCGGGCAATCCCAGGGGCAAATATACTAAAGAAGTCATATAAAGACTACCGTTGTTAGTATAATAATTGGCTAAATTAGGTTGATGTCCGGCAAACCCCAAGGCCAAATAACCCTTTTCATTGAAATTGCCTTCTACAGCGAACATGTTTTGCATTACCTTCGTCAGCGCTGCACGCACCTGTCCGTTCGAGATGTTTTCCGGCATACCATATTTCCAAGCCGCCAAAGCCAGCGTCTGGAAGACACCCATACGGTAGGTGATAGAACGTCCCACAGCCGGGAAAGTACCTTCTGGCGAAATGAGGCGTTCCAAAATCGTATTGAAGCGTTGCATCCGCTTAATGGCTAATTCGGAGCTAACCATGGTCCAGAACTTCTTCGCCTCCAGTACTTCAAGTACCTCGATATACATCGGGTGCATGACAAACGAGTTGTAGTAATCGAAGGCAAACTCCGGTCCGTCTGAGTAGAATCCGTCGCTCAGGTACCATTCATTAATCTTGTTCGTAGCTACCGTCAATACATACTCGTCGGCCTCCTCGTCAATCGAGAAGAGGAATGCCTCAATCATGGCGCGAAACAGCAGCCAGTTGTTATAAGCCGGGCGAATCGTACGCAATCCCTTGAAGCAAGCCACGTAGCGTGCCTGCGTCTCCGGGTCGAGCTTCGCCCACGTAGCTTCCGGCGCACGGAGGAAACTCTCGGCCAGATACGCCGCATCTACCAACGTCTGCGAGGAGGTGCCCTTCCAAAGCAAGTAGTCCGGACTGGCTGGGTCTACCGCATTTTTATAGGACAACAACGCCCATTCGCGAAGCTGCTTGCGCATCCGTCCCTCTTCCGTCCCCTCCTCATCAGGCAGGGCGAGCCACGGCGTGATGCCTGCCATCAAGCGGCCGAAGGTCTCCATATAGGCGACCCGCTTATCACGCCCGTCCCACGTGGGACTGAACTCCATCTGCATGTTCTTTTGCAACTCACCCTTGCTCATGTTTTCCAACACGGGACGGGCAATTTTGTAACACATCTCCGCCCATACCTGGCGGTCGTTTGCCGGTTCGGCGGCCCAGCTCCAGCCTGCCCAGAGGCATAGCCCTGCAAGAAGGGCCATCAATCGATTCTTCTTCATGGTTTTACTTCTTTTCTATGTCTTGTTTTCGTTTTAATGCTTCCAGGTAATAATAGTCTGCGTAATTGAGAGGCACATCGATTTCACTGTGATGCGGAATGCTACCCACACTGTGCATGAGGATGAAACGGCCATTCTCGCCCAAGGGTGCTGTATATGCAGGCGAGGCCAACGACTGCATCATGCTGTCCGCATAAGCCTTGTAGGAGGCAGCATCCGGTACGTCAAAGGTACTAATTTCATACAACGCGGAAGCGATAACCGACGCCGAAGAGACATCACGCGGCTCGTCGGGAATCTTCGGTGCATCCATATCCCAATAAGGAATCAAGTCCGCCGGCATGTGTGGATGATGTTGCATAAAGCGGAAGGTCTTCAGCGCTTGGTCCAGGTAACGACGGTCACCCGTCTCGCGGTAACACATCGCATAGCCATAGATGGCCCAAGCCTGTCCGCGCGACCACGCTGATTCATCCGCATACCCTTGGGCTGTCTGACGATGGCGTACCGTACCATCCGCGATGCTGTAATCAATCACATGATAACAACTGCCATCGGGACGGAAATGCTCCTGCATCGTGCGGTCGGCATGCGACACGGCTATCTTATAATAGGTCGAATCGCCCGATAGCTTCGTCGCTTCAAAGAGGAGTTCGAGGTTCATCATGTTATCAATAATCACCGGACACTCCCAGCCACGCTGTGCCTGCCAGCTATTACCCGTGACGTTCCAGCTCTGGATGACACCCGGTTTCGCGTGGAAGCGAGTGCAAAGCGACTTAGCTGCCTGTATCATTACGTCTTTATAGGCTTCCTTCTTAGCTAACCGGAGCCCATTGCCATAGCTACAGTTAATAATAAAACCGATGTCGTGGTGCCACGTGAGGTGCTTAGCCTCATCGAGTGCCTCTGTGTATTTCTCGGCCAATGGAAGGAGTATCGTATCCCCCGTCAACTCATACAAATACCAGACACTACCAGGAAAGAAGCCACTCCGCCAATCGGCATAGCCACAATAATAGACCTTCCCCTCCGGTGTCAATGTCACCGGATTCAAGAGTTGACCACTTGCTTCGATCGTATCAATTTCCAATCCGATTTGCGCCCGGGCATTCTCTACCGCCTGCACGTTCCACGGTTCTTCCGCCACAGGCGCTCCTTTGTTCGTACATTGCAGGCATAAAACGAAGCCTGCCATCGCCACCATTGCTGTTAGTACGTTTCTTGCTTTCATATCTTTTGTTGTTTTATCTTTTTAGATTGCAATATTAGTCCTTTTTGCAAAAATAACGGATTATCCTTATTCCGACCCGTAAGATTTGTCCAAAAATTGTGTCATTATTATCCAAACTTTTGGAAATACCGAAGGAAAGTTTCGGAGACAGGCAGGAAAACTTTCCGACGTGCCGATGCTTTCTTTACGTATCGTCGATATTTCTTTATCTTTAGGCTAAAGATATATACATATCGTCGATATTTGTATAAACATCGACGATACGTGAAGAAAAGATAGTTAGGAACGGAAGTTTTCTTGCCTATGTTGGGAACTTTTCATAGGCAGAAAAATAAGTTTAGCCACTTGTGTTGATGCGTTTTAAATGCCTGTTGAGCGTGTTATAAGAGCATTTCAGGCGTCGGCAAATCTCGGCTTTCGACTTTCCTTTCGTAATCATTTCGCGAATAAGTTCCTCTTTTCCGGATAGTTTGAATTTGGATATCGATTGTCCGTGCCTACGTCCGAGTTTCTTGCCTTCGGCTTTGCGCCGAGCCCAACCTTCGCGCGTTCGTTGGCTAATCAATTCCCGCTCGATTTGCGCCACCAATCCGAAAGCGAACGCCAGTATTTGTGAATTGATGTTATCGTCCAATACATAATCTTCCTTAATGGCCCGAACAGCCACCCGTTTCAAAATGCAAATATTTAACACGCCCATGATTTCCATCAAATTGCGTCCCAGGCGGCTTATCTCGGAAAGAATCAGCGTATCGCCCTTTTTCAAGCGATTCAATAGCTTTCCCAATTTGCGATCGCGGGCGGATTTGGTGCCTGAGACGGTTTCGCTTACCCAATGATCCACCTTGAATCCTTGTGCCCGTACATATCTCTCAATCTCGTAACGTTGGTTCTTGACCGTCTGCTTGCCGGTCGAAACCCGGATGTATGCGTATACCATATTCTATATAGATTTATATTTCACTTTAAACGTCCCTCTAAAATGAAATACCTCCTTGCCAAATCCTTATAAATAGATAATTACTATCGTTTTTTTGGACGATTATGGCTTCTTTTTCTCCTTTTTGATGCGTATTTTTGCAAATAGAATCAAAAAAAGCATAGGACAAATGAAGAAACTTATTCTTTTGCTGGGGCTCTTGGCGGGTTCTTGGATGGCTTGGGCCGAGCAACCTCTCACGAAAGCAGACGTAAGGCAGACGATGCGACGCGTGGCCGATTGGCAAATCGCCCATATTGGCGCCTCGCCTCATGGGGAACTTAATTGGGTGAACGCGACATTTTATTTAGGATTAAGCCGCTGGGCGGAAATCGCCGAAGATGTGAATGGAGACGATACCTACTATAAGTGGCTCCGACGATTAGGGGCACGAAATTATTGGCAAGTGGACCAACGGATGTATCATGCGGACGACGTGTGCATCGCCCAAACCTACCTCGACCTTTATCGGAAATATCGAGACGAAGCGATGTGGATTCCGACTCTGGCGCGCACGGAATGGGTCATGGCGCACCCTTCGTCCGGTTCGTTTGCGCTGGATTATGCAGATGCCCGCACGTTAGAACGTTGGACATGGTGCGATGCCCTCTTTATGGCGCCTCCGGTGTATGCCCGGCTCTATGCATTGACCGGCGATAAGTCCTACCTCCGCTTCATGGATAAGGAATACAAAGAGACCTACCAGCACCTCTTCGATAAAGAGGCGCATCTTTTCTATCGAGACCATCGCTACATCGGACAAAAGGAAGCGAACGGCGAGAAGGTGTTTTGGAGCCGGGGCAATGGTTGGGTTGTCGGTGGATTGGTGGAAATCCTGCGCGTCCTTCCAGAAGAGGACAAGAAATACCGCCCCTTCTACGAGCAATTGTTCGTCGAGCTTTGTACCCGTATCCTGGAGCTGCAACAGGCGGATGGTTTCTGGCGGGCGAGTCTCTTGGACCCGGATTCCTATCCTTCGCCCGAAACGAGCGGGACGGGATTCTTCCTCTATGGTTTTGCATACGGTATCAACCAAGGTCTATTGCCTCGGGATAAGTTCATGCCCGCGTTGGAAAAGGGATGGCGTGCGATGTGTTCGGTCGTAGACGAAGACGGGCGGCTGGGATTTGTCCAACCAGTCGGAGCCGATCCGCGGAGCGTATCGCGCGAGATGACCGAATCCTACGGGCCCGGTGCTTTCCTCTTGGCCGGAAGCGAAATCTACCCGATGGCCAGTGACGAGCTGGCTTTCCATACCATCTCGCCGGAACGCGTGCGGGAAATCGCCTCCATGCTTCCGGATAAACCCGAAGGCGTGGGCGTTACTTACAAAGACCGTACCTTTTGGAGGCAAATCGCTGCCCTGCCTGAAGCGCAGGCTTTGTTGGAAGAGGCCAACCGGAATCTGGCGGAAGGAATGCCTCCCTTTGTCGATTCGCTCTATCTCCACCTGAACAAGACGGGCGTCCGCCTGCCAGGGGAGAACATGATGAATGCCCGCTATTATTATGTCTTCCGCCTGGCGTTGGCCGAGTGTATCGAGAACAAAGGGCGCTTCACGAAAGCTATCCGGAAAGGCATTGAGGAGCTGTGTGCCCAGAAGCCCTGGTCTATCCCGGCGCACGACCGCAACCTGAACAATTACTACGGGCGGGATTATTACGTGGATTTGGTGGTCGCTACCTCAGGGAATAGCCTGGCTCAATGCCTCTACCTTTTAGACGACAAACTTCCGGCCGAGACGCGCGCCTTGGCCATGAGCGCCTTCCGCGAGAAGGTATTCCGCCCTGTCGTCCGCTGTCTGGAAGAGACGGAACCCTTCTTTTGGTTCACGGTGACGAACAATTGGAACTCGGTTTGTCTAGCGGGTGTCACCGGCGCTGCATTGGCCCTTCTCCCGGACAAAGAGGAGCGAGCTTACTTCGTGGCGATGGCCGAGAAATACCAGGCGTATGGCATGAAGGGCTATGCCGACGATGGTTATTGCAGCGAGGGCGTGGGTTATTACAACTATGGCTTTGCCGCTTATCTCTTGCTACGCGAGGAGGTGTGTCGCGCCACGCAAGGGCAAATCGATTTCTTCCGCCTCCCGAAGTTCGTCCATTTGGCGCAATATGGGAAGAATATCCAAATCCTGAACGGGGTTTGCCCGGCCTATTCGGATTGTCGGATTGGCATGACTCCCGCTTCGTTCGTGACGGATTATTGTGCCCGTGCCTTGGGCATGGAAACATCGCCCGTCCGTTACCGCGTCCCTGCGATGACGGATAATTTCTCTTTGCACCTCATTTATCTGTTTCCCGCCCCTGCTTGGACGATTGACATGACGCCCGAGATGACCGAGGCCCTGAAAGAAAGTTCCGACCCGCTCCATACGCTCTATCCGTTGGCGGAAATCTTCCTCGCCCGCCCGGCGGAGGGGACTGCCTGCCGCATGGGCATTTCCTTTAAGGCGGGACACAACGGCGAGAGCCACAACCACAACGACGTAGGCTCGTATTGCGTGGTCGTGGGGCAGGAGACGATGGCGGGCGATATGGGCGGTCCCTTCTCGTATCCGGGTGATTTCTTCGATAGCGATGCTTACAAGTATCCTATTAAGAACTCCTTCGGGCATCCGCTGCCTGTCGTAGACGGCCACTTACAGCAGGAAGGGAAGAGGGCGAAAGGGCGAATCCTTAGCCTGGAGACCGGCTCCGTCGTGGATAGCGCCCGGATAGACCTCGCTGCTGCCTATCCGCAAGTCGACGCGCTCCAAAAGCTCACCCGCACTTTCCTCTACGACCGTACCGGAAAAGGAAGTTTCCAGGTTGCGGACCAATTTTCGGCTCAACAGCCGATTACCTTCGAAACAGCCCTCACGACCCGCGCCGCTTGGAAGCTCCTCTCCGACACGCAGCTCGAACTCACCTCCGGCGAAGAGACGCTCCGCGTGCAAATCGAGGCTTCCGCGCCTGTCCGCTTCTCGGCCGACACGATTGAAGTGAATTGCCCGCCCTACACGCGCATCGGCATTGCCCTGAAAGGGAAGGCGAAGGAGGGCTTTATCCGCCTGCTCCTGCTCCCGAGGGAATAAAAAGTCTCTTTCATATCCCTCTTGGGGTGGACTGATATGAGCATGTCCTCTTTCATATCTCTCTTGGGGTGGACTGATATGAGCGTGTCCTCTTTCATATCCCTCTTGGGGTGGACTGATATGAGCGTGTCTTCTTTCATATCCCTCTTTGGGTGGACTGATATGAGCGTGTCCTCTTTCATATCCTTCTTGGGGTGGATTGATATGAAATACTCCTCCGGTGTGTTCCCGTTCGGGAAGGGGAACACAAAGAGATGTTCCGGTGTGTTCCCCCTCAGGAGGGAGAACACAAAGAAATGCTCCGATGTGTTCCCCTTCAGGAGGGAGAACACAAAGAAATGCTCCGATGTGTTCCCCTTCAAGAGGGAGAACACAAAGAGATGCTCCGATGTGTTCCCCTTCAAGAGGGAGAACACAAAAAGATGCTCCGGTGTGTTCCCATTCGGGAAGGGGAACACACCGGAGGTTTCCGGAAGCAATCCGTACCGCTTTTTCTACGTATTGGATTTCTGCTTCAGCTCGCGGCGGAAGGTCTGCGGCGAGGTGCCGAATCGCTCTTTGAAGCATAGGCTGAAATAGCGGACCGCGCTGAATCCGCACTGTTCGCTCACTTCCGCAATCGACAAGGAGGGATATTGGCGGAACAGCTGTTCGGCCGCTCGCATACGGATGTTAGTAATGAAGGCATTGGGCGTAGAGCCGGTGAGGAGTTTGAACTTCGAGAAAAGCGTCGAGCGGCCTATGCCGATTTCGCGGCAGAGCCATGGGATGTCGAACTCCGGGTTGTCGAGATGCTTGACGATGATGTCTTCCGCTTTGCGGAGTATCGTTTGGTCGAAGGGGCTGATGCCGGAGAGGTCCATTTCGGCAACGGGCTTCTTTTCGAATTGTTTCTGGAGGAGCATCCGGTTGTGCAAGAGGCTTTTTACCCGCGCCAGGAGGATACGGGCGTCGAAGGGCTTGGTGATATAATCGTCCGCGCCCTGGCTGAAGCCCTCCACGTTCTGTTCGGGCGTATTCAAGGCCGTGAGCAAGATGACAGGGATGTGACACAACTCCGGGTCGCTTTTGAGCTGGGCGCAAAGCTCCGTCCCGCTCATTTCGGGCATCATGACGTCGCTCATGACCAAGTCAGGCATCTTGCTGTGTGCTACCGCCAGCGCCTCTTTCCCGTTCGGAGCTGTCAAGACCGTATAGAACTTGCGGAATATATTTTTGAGTATCAGGCGCATTTCGGCGTTATCGTCGACCAGCAATACCGTATAGGGGTATTCCGGCATCAAGGAGTCGCTTGGTTCTTCTTCCAGTTGCATGTGGCTGAACGAGTAGTCGGAAATCGTGTCGCGTATCTCTTTCCGATTGCTCCAGTGGATGCGTTTGTCGTTTTGATACGCCTGTTTGGAGAGCGGAAGGTAGACGGTAAAGATGCTGCCCGCCCCCGGAATGCTCTCGACCGTGATGTGTCCGTGATGCAGCTCGACGATTTTCTTCGTCAGGGCCAAGCCGATGCCCGTTCCCGCCATCTGCTCCGTTACGTCCTGGTGTTTGCCTTGATAAAAGCGGTCGAAGATATGCGGGATGTCTTCCGGTGCGATGCCAATGCCGGTATCACTTACAGAGACCTTCACCACCTCGTCCCCAGCTTCGACTTTCACCCGGATTTCCTTTCCGTTGGGCGTATATTTGAAGGCATTGGAAAGCAAGTTGGTAAAGACCTTGCGCAATTGCTGGTCGTCGAACCACCCGAAGATGTTTTCCGGTATCGCATCGAAGCAATAAGAGATGCTGCGATGCTGGGCGTAATAGGTAAAGGAGGTGAAGATGTCGTGTATGAAAAGACAAATGTTCAATTGAGACAACTCCAGCTTGACCTTGCTCTGAGAGAATTTGCGGAAGTCCAACAGGTCGGACACCAGGCGCGTCATGATTTGGGAATGTTGTTTGATGCGTTGAAGTTTGCAGTACAACGAATCCGGAAGCCGGTCTTCCAATAACGAATCCACATAGCTCACGATAAGCGTAAGCGGGGTACGCAATTCATGGCTCACACTGGTAAAGAAGTTCATCTTTTCCCGGTTAGCTTCCTCGGCAAACCGCGCTTGCATCCGTTCCCTTTCCAACGAGAACTCCAACGATTGTTGCTTCCGTTTTTCCTCTTCCAACGATAAGGCCAGTTCGCTTTGCTTTCGTTTCTCGCTCTCCAGTGACAAAGCCAGTTCGCTCTGTTTCCGTTTTTCGCTCTCCAGCGACAAAGCCAGTTTATGTTTCTGGTACCGGTTCCATATCCAATAACAGATAGCCGAACTTAGGATAAGCAGGTAAAGCAAAATGGCCCACCAAGAGGCATAAAGCGGCGTTGCAATATGGATGCGCATCACCTGTTGAGGTTCCTGGCTCCCTGCGAGGCGAACGGAGAGCGTATAGTTACCCGGACGTAGTTTCGTATAGCGAATGACTTGTGTCGGCGCGGGAGTCCACTCTTCATCGAAACCTTCCAATTTGTATTCATACAAGACATTGGTATGTTGGTAAATGTCGCCCTGTAATTGGAAACGAAAGGTTAGATTGTTTTGATGGGATTGCAGACGAAGTTCACGTATGAAAGGCAGAGCTTGCGTTAAGATGCCGCTCTCGTCTCCCGGAGAAATCAAGATATTGTTTACCCATAAAGCCGAGAAATAAGGCGCATACGAACGGCTATAAGCAAATTCATCCAACGAAAAGAAGGTGACGCCTTTCGTGTCTCCTACATATACCCATTGCCCATCGGTATAAAGTCCGCATCCGTCGATGACGGAAGTGCCCGATGAATAAGCATCCAATTCCAACGTTTTTATTTGTTTTTGGGCAAGCGAGAGCAAGGAGATGCCCGCATCACCCAGTACTAACAAGCGTGTACTATCCACCGCTTGCATGGCATAGCAATAATCGCTCGGAAGACCTCCGTTTGTCTCCGAGAAATGAAGCAACGTCTCGTCTTTCTTTTGGAAGAAATAAATGCCCGAGCCCAGTGTGCATACATACAATCCCTCAGGTCGGGCTAAGATTTGGCTAACGCTTCCCCGCTCGCCATACGAATCTAACCAGACGGTCTTCTTATGGGGTATGTCAGTCAAAGAGAAATAGGTGAAGGATTGTTCGCCCATGAGGTACATTGTCCCTTCCTCATCAATATCAAACCATTCACAATAGCGATTATCTACTACGCGTTCGAACCGGTTTTGGTCAATATCGAGGCGGAAGATGCCTTCGCGGGAAGAGACGTACAAATCTCCTTTCCACATCTTCAGGTGATGGATGATAGCCCCAGGCCCATTCCCGTCGGTAGGCGAAGATTGGTACGGAAGATAATGATAAAACAGACGTGTTGAACGATCGTAGCGTGATAATCCACCGAGATAAGTCCCGATAAAAAGGCAATCGCGCGAAGCATCATATGCAATGTCCTTCACATTGTTGTGCAATAAAGAATTATAACCGCCTGACGTATATTGAGCTAAAAGATTCCATTCTTTGTCCAGGCAGGAGATACCTCCTCCGTCCGTACTTAACCAGAGATTCCCATCTTTGTCTTTTACCATATTCCCGATCAACGAATAATAGAGTTGTTTCCCTGTGCGGTTTTGGTAATCGTAATGTACCATCCCGTCCCGCTTAGGATCGAAATAGTTTACGCCTCCATAATAAGTTCCCAACCAGATGACCCCATTGTCGTCTTTATACAACGAGAAGATAGACGGATGATTCAATCCGCCCACATACGCTGGAACATCCATTCGCTCATATCGCTTTTTCTTTACGTCATATTTTTGCAAGCCCGAAAAGGTACCGAACCAGATATTTCCTTCGTTGTCTTCCACGAACTCACGTATTTGTAAATCAATTGTTCCATACACGCCTTCCGCCGAGTAAGGCACGCGATGGACTTTCAGGTTGCTCATACGGTAAAGCCCGTTCATGCGTGTCCCGATCCACATCTCTTCGTCTTTACTTTCAAAGAGGCTGTAAATCTCGACACCTTTCAAGAAAGACATTGCATCCGTATCGCCCCGGAAGCTACAGACGAAAAGCCCTTGGCGGGCACCTACGAAGAGGTTGTATTTCGTAATGCGCAATACCGTAGGATTCGGGACGGGCGATTTCCGCATGAAGGTTCGTTTGCCCGCTTGCATATCCCATTGAAAAATGGAATCCCGCTGGATAAACCACACCACGCCTCCATCTTCTACGGCCGTTTGCGTTGTATTCCCGAAGGTTAATTGCCGGAAGAAATCTTCCTTCATGTCATAGCAGTACAAATTATTGTCGGAAACGAAATACATGTTCAAATCTTTCCCTCGACATACATAGCTGATTTCGTTTCCCATCCATACCTCTTTGTCTTCCGCCCCACGTACCCATCCTTTATAAAAATGGATTTCTCGCCCATCGTAGACATTGATGCCTTCGCGCGTCCCGAACCACATCCTTCCCAGTTCGTCTTGTGAAATAGACATAACCGAGGGCTGCGACAAATGGTTTGTGGCTTCTAACCGGTGAAAATAGGCCGCTTTCATCACGCCTATATTGGCTAAAAGTCCTATCAAAAGGAATAGATAAGTCTGCTTCATGGTTTATTTCGTTTTTTACTTTTGCAAAAATACAAAAAATTTATCGTTATAACTGGCACTCGAATCAACGATAATTTTCTCATATTATCGTTATGCTTTGTTTGAATCACAAGGGTACTTTTGTTTAAAAACAGAAAAGGGGAACAACGATGTTCCCCTTTTCTAATGATTGGTTTAAAAGTATGCAATAATATCTTAGAAATAAATTTCGCCAAAGAAAGGCGGACAATGGAAGTTGGGCGACGGAAGATCAATCGGACTCCAGCTTACAAAATGTGGATATTCCGTATCGTCTGCACAATTATAAAAATTGCCACGTATCTTTTCAGGTAAATTTCCAGGGTCTAATCCCATTAATACAAAAGGAATAGCTACTAGAAGCTCCCATGCGTGAATACCTGTTCGTTCTGGAAAAGGGGTACGTTCAAGCGATGAATATCGCTTGATGGAAGCATACTCTGCCGGAGTGAGCGAGGTTTTCTCCGTCCGTGAGATACGACGTGAGGCATCACACGTACCGATGCAATTAAATTCGAAATTCATATATCCTTTGTCACCTTCGTGTTGCATAAAAAACTCGACACAACTATCCATGTGGACATGCGAATCGTCCTTTTCATACATTGCCTTGATTGAAAGGCCTTTCACAAAATAACGAATATACAAATACTGATTTGAACGCGCAATATCGAACACGACGATTGGTTTATAGGGGTATTCCTTCCAATTTACCTGGTCGATGTATTCGCGTTGTGCTTTTGTTTCCATAACCAACCCGACGGAGGATACTTCCAATGTATCCAAAGCGGGCAAATAAGGGACTTTTAATGTCTTCATTTGTTTTTTGTTTTTTAGTGTTTCAATTTTTTTCTTTTAAAGGGAAATTTGGACTATATAAAAGTGTTTGAGCGCGCGTTTGCAATTGACCGTCGCGTACAAAAGAATCTCCACGCTCCTTTAAATGGTTGGCCAAAGCCGCACGCATCACTTCCAATGTAGAAGCATAAGCCTCGTCCGAGACACAATTGTGCTCTTCCCGAGGGTCTTTTTCGAGGTCGAAGAGTTGTTCGCTTCCATTGTGTAAATTCCAAATATATTTTTGTTTGCCATCTGTTAAACCACACCAATAATTATCTGCTGCATAGCATGTAGCATGTTCCAAATCGATGTACTTCCGCCACGTAGGATTTGTTTCCTGGACGAGTGGGCAAAGCGAACGCCCGTCCATATCTGTTGGAACCTTCCCTCCGGCTATTTCCAAAAAGGTAGGGAGGAAATCACGTAATTCTACCGGGAAATCAACTTTTGTTCCGTTCGGTAAGAGGCGCTTCATCGACTTGGGCCACTTAATTATGTATGGGATGTGCGTCGAACCTTCGTACGGATAGGTCTTCCGCCAATGGTAATGATCTCCCATCATATCTCCATGGTCGGAGGTAAAGCAAATAAGGGCATTGTCATACATGCCTTTCTCTTGTAGGCATTGGATGATTTGCCCGATTTGATCGTCAATAAACGTGATGTTAGCATAATAATGCCGGCATGAATTTTGGGCATAAGCATCTCCAAAATTGGCAAAAGCCGCGTCGGATGGCATCTCTTCAGGACGTTTTAATTCAGCATATTTCGTACACCAATCACCTTTGGCAGGTGTGGGCATTTCTTGCTTTTCATACATGTCCAAATAACGTTTAGGAGGATCATATGGGCTGTGTGGGCGAGCAAATGAGACTTTTAAGAAAAGAGGTTGCTCAGCATCGTAATGACGGATAAGTTCGCAAGCCTTTTGCCCCGTCCAAGAGGTTGGATGCAAGTGTTCGTCCAATTGATAAACACCAGCCGAATGGTCGTTCCATCCGATACCCGTCTTGTCAGGATTTTGGGCAGGAGCTTGGAGTTGAAACCATTTGCGATAATCACTGATAAAGTTCTTCGACTCGACCCGTCCACTTTCATCTATCAACGTCTCGTGAAATCCATGCAACGCATTTTGTGGATTCCAATGCATTTTCCCAATTCCAAACGTATAATATCCTAACTCGCGCAACATTTGTGGCATTTCATATTTATATTTTTCGGCCAATGCACCATATCCTAACATGCCATGATGCCATGGGGAAAGCCCTGTAAGTAATCCTGAACGAGCAGGTGTGCTACTAGGAGTACTTGAATAGGCACTCACAAAGAGCGTCCCTTCGGAAGCAAGTCGGTCGAGGTTAGGTGTATGGATAGCCTTGTTTCCCATGCAACCCAACGCGTCTCCTCGGTGTTGGTCGGTCATGAGGAGGATGATATGCGGTTTGCCCGACCGATTCAGATTCGGAGAGGTACGTTTTTTTACCTCTTCTTCTGTTTCATGGGGGTGAATACCCATAGCTTGTGTAGAGACGATTCTGCTCCAACCCAATCCTAATCCGACAGATGATTTAATAAATGTTCTACGTTTCATTTCTGCTTTTTGTCTTATCCTTTTTGTGTGTCTTTCGAATTCGGGGGTAAATATAAGGACTTTTTATGAAAAAACCATTATTCATCTTCCAATAATTTGTATCTTTGCCCGCATGACGACAGAAAAAAACAACGATAAATCGCGTATAGAACAACTGAAAACGTTTTTAAATTGGGTTATTCATTTCGTTACCTATGATATTTGGCGTATTACGGAAAACGAGGTGAGCGGATTGAAAGAGCTATACATCAATGCGATAAAGACCATTATATTAGCTATCCGTGGGTTCATGAACGAGAATTTGCAAACGCGTGCGTCAGCGCTCACGTATAATACATTGCTCGCTATTGTACCCTTGTTGGCCGTTCTTTTGGGCATTGCGAAAGGGTTTGGTTTCCAAAACACAGTGCGTGAGGAGTTATTGGATTATTTCCCTGGGCATCAATTGGAATTAGATAAGGCGTTCGAGTTTGTAGATAGTTATTTGGCGCAAGCGCAAGGAGGGGTGATTATCGGCATTGGATTGATACTTTTGCTCTATACGGTGGTAAGTTTGATATCTTCCATTGAAGATACTTTCAACGATATATGGCAAATTAATAAATCACGACCGTGGTTTCGGAAGATATCGGACTACTTGGCGTTGTTTGTCATTATGCCTGTCCTGATGGTGTCGTCGAGCGGTATGTCAATATTCGTGTCGACACTCCAGAATTCTTTTTTACAACATTACGTTTTCCTCACGCCTTTGGTAGAACTTATTCTTCATATCACGCCGTATGTCTTTACTTCGCTTGCCTTTACGGGGCTTTACATTGCATTGCCCAATACAAAGGTGAAGTTTATGAACGGATTGATTGCAGGCGTAATTGCGGGTTGTGCTTTCCAATTTTTCCAAGTGCTTTATATTAGCGGACAAATTTGGGTGAGCAAGTATAATGCTATTTACGGAAGTTTTGCGGCACTTCCTTTGTTACTTTTGTGGTTACAACTTTCGTGGTTGATTTGTCTCTTTGGGGCGGAGCTTTCGTATGCTTCACAAAATGTGCGGAAGTTTAGCTTCGATAGGGATACGCGCAATATTAGCCGGCGTTATAAAGATTTTCTTACGCTTTTGATTACTACTCTCATCGTTAAACGTTTTGAAAAAGGAGAAAAACCCTATACAGCCGATGAACTTTCAAACATGTACCAAATACCCATCCGCATTACCACCAATATATTATATATGTTGACCGAATTGGGTATTCTCACAGAAGTAATGATTGGTAATGACGAGCGTATCCTTTATTATCAACCGGCCATCGATATCCATAAGCTTACAGTGGGTTATCTTTTTGAGCGTCTCGATTGTCATGGTTCGGAGAATTTTAAAATTGATACCAAGGTACTTTTCAACAATGAGTGGAAAACTCTGTTGAAAACGCGTGAAGAAATGTTCCAAAGCAATAATCGGATTTTATTGAAAGATTTGTAAACTTAATACAGCAAGTAAATTATGGTGGAAATACTTATTGTCATATTCATTGGCATCGGCATTGGATGGGGGATAGCAGCATTTATGAATCGTTCCAAACAAATGGCTTTAGCCACTCAATTGGAGGTGAAAAATAGGGAATATGATCAGTTGAAAGAGGAAAAACAAGCGTTATTTACCGACCTAAAGGTACTTCAAAATCAATTGGAAATCCTTCATAAACAACGGCAGGAAGAGACAGAGAAAGCTCGAAAAGTATTAGAACAATTCCAAACTGAAGCAGAACTTCGCCGAAAGGAAGCACTTGATGCTAAAGAACAGGCTTGTCAAGAAATGCTCGCCAGTCAGAAGCAACATCAGGAAGAAGCTATCCGAGCTTTGAAGCAGGAGTTTGAGGCTATCATCACTCGCATGGAGGCACAAACAAAATCAGCTACAGATGAAATGCTTCGTCAGCGGCAAAAGGAGTTTGCTGAATCCAGTCATCAAAATTTAGGGCAATTGGTTAACCCTTTGCGCGAAACCATTGATAAGATGCAGCAGGCTATGCACGAAAGCACCCTTAAACAAACGGAATTGGGTAGTGCCATGAAAGAAAATATAGAACGGATGATCCGCCAAAGTGAAGCGGCCAAAATGAGTGCAGACGAACTGGCGCGTGTCTTCAAACATGGAAGCAAAGTGCAAGGAGATTGGGGTGAAACAGTATTGGACGAACTTCTCCAATCGCAAGGACTTACGAAGGGAATACATTACGATACGCAGGTCTCCATTCGAACGAACGAGGGTACTCTTATGCGACCGGATATCATTCTCCATCTCGATCAACGACGTGAAGTGGTTATTGATTCGAAAGTTTCCCTTACCGCCTTTATGGATTATGTGAATGCAGATTCCGAAGAAGAGCGTCAGCGTGCGCTCCGGGCTCATATCGATAGTATTCAAAAGCATGTCAAAGAACTTGCTGCCAAAGATTATGCTACTTACATTCAACCTCCAAAGGTCCGCATGAACTATGTTATCATGTTTGTTCCTCACACGGGCGCGTTGTGGACTGCACTTAATGCTCAGCCAGACCTCTGGCGGCGTGCCATGGAGCGAGGTGTTTTTATTGCCGACGAGCAAACGCTTTACGCCGCACTCCATATCATCCAGCTTACGTGGACGCAAATCGCCCAAGCGCAAAACCACGAGAAGGTGTTTGCCTTGGCCAACGAAATGATCGACCGTGTGGGGCAATTCGTGAAAAAGTATGAGGATTTGGGTAAAGCCCTTGCCAAAGCGCAAACGACTTACGATGAGGCTGCCCGCAAACTTGCCCCTCAAGGGCAAAGTATTCTCCAAACTGCGGGTAAACTTCTCAAATTGGGGGCAAAGCAAAGCGATAAAAATCCTGTGCAATTAACCATTGAGAAAGAACAAGAGGAATAAAAAACTTGAGGTTTTATTAGTTTGTCCTCTCTTTAATAATCTTCCTTTTTGGTACACATCCCCTTTGCTGTGTTCTCTCTTTTGCGTATCTTTGCGGCCGACGAATTTAAATCGAAGAAAAACAATGGAAAAAGCAAAAGAAATTGTAGTCAGTGGCATTCGCCCGACAGGTAATCTCCATCTGGGGAATTATTTTGGGGCCGTGAAGGGCTTCCTGCAGATGCAGCATGAGTATAACTGCCTGTTTTTCGTGGCCGATTGGCACTCTTTGACGACTCATCCGCGTCCGGCCAATATACAAGAAAGTGTCCGGACAATCTTTGCGGAATACTTGGCGTGCGGTATTGACCCGGAGGTGGCAACGCTGTATGTGCAAAGCAGCGTACCCGAGATTACCGAACTCTACCTCTACCTTAATATGAACGCGGGGATAGGGGAATTGATGCGCACGACCTCCTTCAAGGACAAGGCGCGGCAGCAATTGCACATCGATAGGGTACATACGACGGAAGGAGACGTCGAACGAGAGATATTTAACGAGGGAAACAAGCACAGCGTGAGTGCTGGCCTCCTCACTTACCCTACGCTTATGGCGGCAGACATTATTATCCATAAGGCGGTGAAGGTGCCGGTCGGGAAAGACCAGGAACAGAACATGGAGATGGCCCGCCGCTTCGCCCGCCGTTTCAACCAGACCTACGGCGTTGATTTCTTCCCCGAACCCGCTTCGTTCTATTATTCGAACAAGGCGGTGAAGATTCCGGGTCTCGACGGTTCGGGAAAGATGGGAAAGAGCGAAGGCAATGCCATCTACCTCATCGACGATGAAAAGACGATCCGGAAGAAGGTCATGAAGGCTGTCACAGACTCGGGTCCTACGGAACCAAACAGTCCGAAGCCGGAACCGATTGCCAATCTCTTCACGATGATGGATGTGGTATCTTCGAAGGAAACGTACGATTATTTCGACGAGAAATACAATACGTGTGAAATCCGCTATGGCGACATGAAGAAGCAGCTCGCTGAAGACATCAATGCCTTCTGCGCTCCCATTCGTGAACGCATTCTCGATATTCGTGCCAATACGGAGTACATGGAAAAAGTCATGCGCGAAGGAGCCGAAAAAGCTCGTGAAAGTGCTTCGAAGACGTTGAAGGAAGTACGGCAGATTATCGGGTTCAGAATCTGAGGAAATAGAAAGTTGAAGATTGAAAATGGGAACTATTTTCAATTTTCAACTTTTATTTTTTATAGAAGAAGATGGAGTTCGAAGTAGAATTTAAACGTTTATACCGTCCTTTGTGCCTTTATGCGTTGCAATATACGCAACAGACAGACGAAGCGGAGGATATTGTTCAACAAGCTTTTGCCGACGTGTGGGAGAAGCTTCATGCCGGTGAATTGATAGCCAACCTGAAAGCCTACTTGTATCAAGCCGTGAAGAATCGTTCCATTCATTTTGCGGCTCGTAAGCGGGAAGAAATCCTGACCGACGAGCTTCCCGACAATCTTTCGGATACGACCGACGAGGAGCGAATCGCCCTTGCCGAACGTGACGCCCGCCTCTGGTCTGCCATCGACCGGCTTCCTTCTGAGCGGCGCCGGATTTTCCTCCTTTCGAAGCGCGACGGGCTGAAATATCAGGAAATCGCCGAGGAATTGCATATTTCAGTAAAAACGGTTGAGGTACAAATCTCGAAGGCGTTGAAGGCTTTACGCGAAACGGCTATTCGTATCTACACATTTTTTTTCGGATAGAGTAAGGGTTTTTCGGATTTTTGTGTCTTAGGAGTGTAAACATAAAAAGAAAGATGCAATGAAAAGAGTATTTTTAGCAATCTTGGCTTTGTCCTTGGGCTGCCTGGGGGCAAAGGCGCAATGGAGTTTGAATCCTGAGGCCGGTTTGTCGTTGAATGTGGCGGATGTTTCCGGTGTTCCTTGTCTGCCGTCGTGGAAAGTAGGAGTGGGAGTGGATTATGATTTTACGCCGCGTTGGGGCATCAGTTCCGGTCTCTATTTCACGGAGCGGCGCATCAACGAGTCGTATTCCGGTTATGGTTATATCTATGGAGACGGACATTATGGCTCGTATTCGGATGGTTTGGCGACGGTGGTCAGCTCCGGTCTTAGTTTTTATTTCCCGTTGATGGGGAAAGTTTCCAAGACATTGTCGGAAGATGTACGGCTCTCGTTTGCGGCGGGTCCTTATGTGGGCTATTGTTTTAACCAAGGCATACGCAACCACATGGGAAATTGGAAAGAAGGAGTCTTTACCGAACAGGAGACGCATTATTTCGACGGTGGCGTCATGGCGCGCTTGGGCATCGAGGCGAAGCGATGGACGATGGCGCTCAGCTACGAGGCGGATTTGGTCAAGCGTAAAAATGGATGGGGGCTCCGTTCGAGCGAAGTAGACCCGATTCATTCTCTTTCGTTGACAGTGGGATATAAGTTTTATTTAGGAAAGAATTAAGCGAATATGAGCGAGCAACAAAAGCATACATTCGAGGAGCGTATCCGTTTCGTGGCGAAATATTACCAGGAACATACTTTCGATGCCGAGCGGGCATGGCGTCGTTTTGCAGACGGGCGGCCTATCCGGCGTCGCCTCCCGGCTTGGATTTGGCAGGCTGCGGCTGTGCTGCTTTTGGCGCTCGGTGGCTTTACCTATTATATGATGGAGCGGCAGCAACCGGATTGGGTGGTGGTCGCGACGGGAGCAGACGAGCAGCAGGTGCTTCTCTTGCCGGATAGTTCCTGTGTGGAAATAGCGGGCGGGACGGAGTTGCGGTACGATGCGCGTGCGTTTGGGCGCGCAGAGCGTCGGGTGATGTTGAAAGGGATGGGGTTTTTCCGCGTACGGCATCAGGCGGATAAGCCTTTCCACGTGCAGACGGCGGCTAGCAAAGTGACGGTGCTCGGCACCTCGTTTTTGGTGCAAGAGTGGCAGGCGGGCGTGCAGGTACAGGTGCTGACCGGGCGCGTCCGTTTCGAAGCGGGACAGGCGGAGCCGGTTGTCTTAAAAGCGGGAGACGCGGCCCGTTATCAGGAGCGCGAGGCGCGAATACAGGTCTGGACGGATGCGGATGCGAATGCACGCTCGTGGCGGACGCATGAATTGGTCTTCCGCGGCGCGACGCTTCCGAAGGTCATCCGCGATTTGGAGACTTGCTATGGGGTGCCTGTCCGCAACCTGGCCCAGTCGTCCGATTCGCTCCGCCTCACGGCTACTTTCCGGGATATGCCGCTCGAAGAGGTGCTGTCCGTCATCAACCAAACGCTCGATACGCAGCTGCGCGTCGGGGAAAAATAGCGTCCTACCAGGTAGGAAACCTTCTCCGTCAGGCTGGGAAACTTTCCTACCAGGTAGGAAACTTTCTCCGTCAGGCTGGGAGACTTTCCTACCAGGTAGGAAACCTTCTCCGTCAAGCTGGGAGACTTTCCTACCAGGTAGGAAACCTTCTCCGTCAAGCTGGGAGACTTTCCTACCAGGTAGGAAACTTTCTCCGTCAGGCTGGGAGACTTTCCTACAGTGTAGGAAACCTTTTATAATAGGGAATTGGATAAGAAAAGAAAAAACATGATACGGAAGAAACATTGGATGATGTTATGTCTTTGGCTCGCATGCTGGCAAGGCGTGTGGGCCGGCGAACCGCGCATTACGCTCTCGGCGCGCCACCAGCCCATCGAGCAGGTATTGCTCGAAATCGAGCGGCAGAGCGGGTTGCATATCTCGTTCGAGTCGTCGCTGCTGTTGCAAGTCGCTCCCGTGACGGTCGAGATGCGCGACGCGACGCTATCCCTTTGCCTCTACGACCTGTTCCACACTTATCCCATCGATTGGATACAGACCGACCGTTTCCTGATATTGAAGCGGAAAGGGGAGGCGTTTGGGACGGAAAACGATACGATTCGGCGGATTTCGTTGCAAGAATTCGTGGTGAGCGCCGACAGCCTCCGCCATGCCGCGTCGCTGACGGGCGAACCGGGGCGTGAGCTGCTTTCGGGGAGGCAAATCCAACACCTGCCCTCCATCCTGAGCCAGCCGGATTTGATAAAAGGAATCCAGCAGCTGCCGGGCGTGGCGTTGGGAACGGAAGGCATGGCGGGGATGTACGTCCGGGGCGGAAACAACGACGAAAACTTGTTCCTGATGGACGGGATGCCGGTCTACCAGGTGAGCCACGTCGCGGGGATGTTCTCGGCGTTCAATCCCGACGCGGTCGACGAGCTGGCCTTCTTCAAAGGTTTCTTCCCGGCGAAATATGCCGGCAGGCTCTCGTCGGTGACGGACATTAAGACGAAAAAGGGCGACATGCGCCAGTTTCATGGTGGCGTGGGCATCGGCCTGATTCAAGGAAACTTCTACATGGAGGGACCGATTAAGAAAGATAAACTTTCGTTCCACTTCGCGATGCGCCGTTCGTGGGCCGATTTGATTACCGCGCCGACCTTTGCGATAATGAACAAACGGGGATTCTGGGGAGATGGCGACGGATATAATGCCCGTTATTCGTTTCACGACATCAACGGACGGCTGGACTACCACCATTCCGCGCGCAGCCGCTGGTCGCTCAGTGTTTATTCAGGCGACGATTTGTTGAAGATTCACGGATGGGACGGCGCTTCATCCTATGAAGATTATAAATACGACCAAGAAGACAAATACAAGATACGCTGGGGAAATTTCGCCACCGCCCTGAATTGGAACTATGATATCCGTCCGAAGCTGAAGAGCCTCTTTACCGCCTCCTATACCCGCTACCGGAGCAAGCTCTTTTACAGCCGGCAGACACATTATTATGATGTGGATTACATCGAATCGCAAACGGTATCGGGCATCGACGACGGGC
Organism: Parabacteroides sp. An277; assembly: GCF_002159645.1. Classification (GTDB taxonomy): domain Bacteria; phylum Bacteroidota; class Bacteroidia; order Bacteroidales; family Tannerellaceae; genus Parabacteroides. Next base: position 27,907 of record NZ_NFJB01000029.1, read on the forward strand.
GGCTCTCGTGGCAGTTCACCTACCGTCCGAACCGGCGGCACCTGTTGCAGGGCGGCATTTCAGCACGGCTCCAAGCATTTCGTCCTGAATATATGGAAGAGGGCACTTTCTCGGGCGAGGAATTAGACGAAGATTATATCCAGATGCGAACGCGAAACGCGATACGGATGTTGGGAAACGAGAACGTGCTCTTCCTTTCCGACCGGATTTCGCTTACCGACCGGCTCAGTGTGGAAGCCGGCTTGGCCTTCTCTACCTTCTACTTGAAGCGGAAATGGTACACATCGCTCCAGCCCCGTTTCCTGATGCGCTATCTTTGGAACGATAGCTGGTCGGCGAAGCTCTCCTATTCCCGCATGAGCCAGCCCGTGCATCTCATTCCCTCCTCATACCTGGATTTGCCTACCGACGTATGGCTGCCCAGCACGAATAAGGTGCGCCCCTCGCTCTCCGACCAAATCTCCGGAGGAATCTATTTCTCGCCGAGCCGCCATTATAGCTTCTCGCTCGAGGGCTATTACAAACACATGCAGCATCTGGCGGATTTCAAACCGTGGGTCGGGCGTTATCCCGATGGCATGGATTGGGAAGATAAGCTAATCGAAGGCAAAGGACGTTCCTATGGATTGGAAGTGACGGTACGTAAAGAAACGGGCAAGTTGACCGGTTGGGCAGGCTATACGCTTTCGTGGGCCGACCGCCAATTTCCCGAACTGAACCAAGGCCGCCGTTTCCCTTCGCGCTACGACAATCGGCATAAGTTCAACATCGTAGCCTCTTATAAGCTGGGAAAGCGGGTAGAGTTGAATGCTTCGTGGGTGTATACGAAAGGAAACTGGATGACGCTCCTCCCGAATGACGCCTCGTCTCCTACGCATTATTCCCTGCGCAACAATTATCAGTTGCCCGATTATCACCGGCTCGACGTGGGCATCAATATCTATCGCCCCAGCAAAAAGCACAAAGGGCGGATGGGGATTTGGAATGTAAGCATCTATAATGTATATAATCGTCAGAACCAAGTGATAGCTTGGCCGGAATACGAAAGGGATTTGCCGGCCAACCAAGTGAAGGTACGCCATCTGGCTATCTTCCCGCTCATTCCTTCGTTCTCATACACCTATAAATTCTAAAGAATATGAAGAAGATAGTCTTGATTTTGTTATTATTCGTAGGTTTGGTTTCCTGCTGGGAAGACCGTATTGTGGAACTGGATTTGGGAGAACCTCGATTGTATATCACCACCCGTACCCTGACAGATGGCAAAACGGTACAGGTGTATGTCCGTCCGGCTTCCAATGAGTATCAGGATTCCCTCCAGCTGTTTTGCGAACAAACCAAAACGCGCCTTTGGGTGAATGATGTGGAGCAAACGTTGCATCTTCGTGTGAGGGTGGATTCCATTCCCGGATTGATGTATTATCCTTATACCTGTTATTTCGAATCGGATTACATGGCCCGCACCGGAGACCGTATCCGTTTCGAAGCCGTACACGAGGGATATGAACGGGCCGTGGCCGAGACCACGGTGGCTTCGCCTATCCCAGTTATTGCTTTGGGATGTGAATGCGATTTGGATACCACAAGGAGTTCTTGGAATGTAAATCTTCGCCTGACATTCCGCGATAAACCGGGCGAGGCGAATTATTACGGTCTTTCGGCTTATCAAATCATGGGTGATACGGCTTATTGGGAAGGAAGTACATTTTATTATGGTTATTTGTATGTGAACGAGGAGGGACAGTATTGCAGTATGGGACAATTGGATACTTCGGAGGAACCTATTATCAAGTTCCGTCCCAATACGATTGATTATATATTGGATGAGGTGCATACCAGTTCCTATGCTGATTTCTTCGATGATGCGGATATCGATGGAGAAACCTATACGCTCCGCCTTTCTTATGCTTCGTTGGTAGGCGAATGTTCGGTTTATACGCCCGATTCGACCTATACGTTCATGCCGGATAGCCTCCGCTTTTGCATCGAGTTGATTTCTTATTCTCAGGCGGATTATTACCACAACATTTCGACGTGGTCTGCGCGTGGTTATCTGACAGGGGCGTTTCAAGAAATCGGACTGACCGACCCGTCGCAAGTCTATTCGAACGTGCAAGGAGGTACCGGCTTGTTGGGTTCGTCTAATATTACCCGTTCGGTGGTTTGCTTTCCAAATCCGCTCTTAAAATCCAAATCGGATTTCTTTCCCGAACGGATAGATTAAATATTGTCGGTCGAAACGATTATTGAAATGGTTGTATTGGTAATTCACACCTACGCCAAATCCGAAATGGTCTCCTACTTTAAATTCCATCGCTCCGCCCACGTTTGTTTGGTTGAGTAGGGGATTCATAAGAAGAGCCGGGTCGTTTACTTTGTCGTCATAAAAAGCATATGAACCCCACGCACGCAAAGCAAGCCATTCCGTTACCTGATAGTGCGCCATCGCGTCGAAACCAGCCCAAAAGGAGGGAGAAGGTGTATAAGGCGTGTAATATTTACCCGCAAATCCACCGCCTGTAAGCGTTAATGCTCCAATCTGTTGGCTGACGGAGAAATGAACCGTGTTGATACCTCCCGCGGCGGGCCATGTCTCTTGCCTTCCGTTTACGCCAAACAGGGTATTGTCTGAGAGCGCTTTAAAATAGTATTCGTTATAATCTAACGCCATCGGATTCATGCTGCGGAGCATGGGCGTATAGGGATTAAAGAACGGTCGATAAGCTTCCGAGAGCGTATTCATATTCATCGGGCGATCCGCCTCCCTTTCTCCCACGGGAAAACTGAAGAAGGCGATGTCGTTTGTCGTATCTTCGCTGAATTTTTGGTAAATATCTTGATATCGTTCTAACATTTGCCGGTTTTGTTCTGAAACGGGCGTATAGCTTTTGTACGATACTTCCGGAATGCGGATTTCGTAGTTCGTCTCCACAGGTATGGCGAAAAGTTTACCCTCTTTATCCATGATGAATTTCAACCGGTTTTGCGCTTCAACCCGGAATAAGCTCCACACCATGATTCCTATCATCCAACCCCATTTTTTCATACGCTTACTTTTTATTTACAAAGATAAGAAGAAACTTTGTTTGCCACAAACCAAAACATGTGAATACGGGGTGAAAACTTCCAAAATAAGTCGCAAAAACTTTTGTTTGCTTCGAATAATTCTTTACGTATCGTCGATGTTTGTATAAATATCGTCGATATTTGTGTATCTTTAACCTGAAGATATAAAAATATCGTCGATACGTATAGAATTATTCGGCAATTAGGAAAAAATCTATCGCGTATTTACAAGAATTTCTCCCAGGAAAGAAAAAAATAAGGGGAAAAGACGATATTTTTCTCCGAAAAAGTTTTGCATTTCTAATTTTTTCGTACATTTGCCCTCAAGAAAAGACAATTTTTATCATACAATATAAAAGGTAATATTTATGGAAATTAAGAAATCACCGAAAGCGGACCTCGAACGCGGGAAAAGCATGAGTCTCTTGATGGGATTCGTGGTTGGCTTGGCTGTCCTCTTCGTTAGTTTCGAATGGACTTCTACGGAAGTAACCGTGGCTACCGAAAAGGATCAAGTACAAGACGTTATCGCTGAGGAAGAAATTGAGATTACGAGACCGGAAAACACGCCACCTCCTCCACCTCCTCCAGCAGCACCGGTAGTTGCCGAAGAGTTGAACATCGTGGAAGATGACGTTGAGTTGGATCAACAGGAAATCGTCTCTTCGGAAGATGACGCAACTGCGGCACAGGCTGAGACATTCGTGGCAGCACCGGTAGTAGAAGAAGAGGAAGAAGAGGAAGCACAGCAAATCTTCACCGTAGTAGAAAAGCAACCGGAATTCCCGGGCGGTACAGCTGAATTGATGAAGTTCTTGAGCAAGAACATTAAGTATCCGGTTATCGCACAGGAAAATGGTATCCAGGGACGTGTCGTTTGTTCGTTCGTGGTTAACCGAGACGGTTCGATTGTGGATATCCAAGTGATGCGTGGTGTAGACCCTGCATTGGATAAAGAAGCAGTACGTGTGATTGGTACCATGCCGAAGTGGAAACCAGGTGAACAGCGTGGTAAACCCGTACGTGTACGTTTCATTCTCCCAGTACAATTCCGTTTGCAATAAACGAATCGTATGAAATAAAGAAAGGCTGCGTGGATCAACCGCAGCCTTTTTTCGCGTTTTACTCTTGATTTTGAAGTGAAAATGTATACATTCGAAGAAATCTTACGAAAGATAGAAGGGGCAATAGGAGGCATTCGGTTTGAAAATCCTCCTAAAAGTCTTTTTGCTCCTATCGAATATACGCTTGCTTTAGGCGGAAAACGGATTCGTCCGGCGTTGATGCTTATGGCGTACAATTTATATAAGGAAGATGTAGAGCAAGCCTTGAATACCGCATTGGGGGTGGAAATCTTCCATAATTTTACGCTTTTGCATGATGATTTGATGGACAAAGCCGATATGCGTCGTAATAAACCAACCGTACATAAAGTGTGGAATGCCAATACGGCTATCCTTTCGGGTGATGCGATGCTGATAGCTGCTTATCAATGGATAGGGCAAACCAAGGCGCATTATTTGAAACCCATATTAGAGCTCTTTACACAAACGGCGATGGAGATTTGTGAAGGACAACAATATGATATGGAATTCGAAGGGCGGCAAGATGTATCGGTAGATGAATACATGGAGATGATTCGTCTAAAGACGGCTGTGTTGCTGGCATGTGCTTTGAAGATGGGGGCGATTTTAGCAGATGCGCCAGAATCGGATGCAGAACATTTGTATCAATTCGGCATTGAGATTGGGTTGGCTTTCCAATTGCAAGATGATTTGTTGGATGTATATGGCAATGCTTCTACGTTCGGAAAGAATATAGGAGGCGATATTTTGTGCGATAAAAAGACCTACTTATTAATAAATGCTTTCCAGGGTGCGAACGAACGTCAGCAAGCGGTCTTGTCACAATGGATAGGAGCGAAGGATGTGAATCCCTACGAAAAGATTATAGCCATAAAAGCAATTTACGATGAACTGAATCTAAGAGAGCTCTGTGAGCAGAAGATGCGGGAATACTTTGAGGCAGGGATGGCACATTTGGATGCTTTGGCGATTCCAACCGAACGGTTAAGTATATTAAAAGGGGTTTGTGCGAAATTGATGAATCGAGAATCGTGATATGAAACTAATCGATACACATAACCATATTTATTTAGAAGAATTCGATGCCGATCAAGCCGAATTGATAAAAGAGGCACAAGCTTCGGGTATTGAAGCTTTTTTGCTTCCTAATGTGGATGTAGAAACGATTGGTCGTATGCACGATGTATGCCGTCGCTATTCGGATTTTGCTTATCCTATGATGGGATTGCATCCGACAAGTGTCCGGGCTGATTATGTCGCCGACTTGAAAATTATCGAATCATGGTTAGGGAAAGAATCCTATTGTGCGATTGGTGAAATCGGGATTGATTTGTTCTGGGATAAAACTTACAAGAGACAACAAATTGAAGTGTTCGAAGAACAGTTGCGTTGGAGTATGGATTTAAACCTTCCCGTGGCGATTCATACGCGAGATGCTTTTCCGGAAGTATTGGATAGTATATATAAGGTAGGAGCCGATAAATTGAAAGGCGTTTTCCATAGTTTTACGGGAACGTTAGACGATTTAGACGCGATCAAACGGTTGCCAGGATTCAAGATTGGTATTAACGGTGTAGTTACATTTAAAAATTCAAAGTTAGGGGAAATCTTACGGGAAACTTCGATGCAACAAATCGTGTTGGAAACAGATGCTCCCTATTTGGCGCCGGTGCCTTATCGAGGAAAAAGGAATGAACCGATCTATATTTGGAAAACGGCGGAAAAATTGGCTCAAATTTACCAAATCCCGTTGGAATATGTCGTGTCAGAAGCAAGAAAAAACGCACTTTTGCTGTTTAAAGATGTAAACAAAAGATTATAGTTGTATAATTTTAAGTTGAACGAAAAATTCTGCCTCAGATATGATGGATATATCAATCAAAAAGTATAGATTTGTGCACTGAAAACGTTTGCAAGTGGAAAAAAATTCGTATTTTGCACCCGTTTTCGAAAAGGAAGTCTTGGAGAGATGCTCGAGAGGCTGAAGAGGCACGCCTGGAAAGCGTGTATACGCCTAAAGCGTATCGCGGGTTCGAATCCCGCTCTCTCCGCAAGAAAGAAAATTGTAATAGTAATGAATAAATAAACAAATAAGAGTATTATTAATCTTAAAAATTAAACACACAATGAAAAAGTATTTTGCAAAGACATTCTTGGGCTTGTGTGCCCTTGGAACTTCTACGGTAGCATTTGCGCAGGAAGCTGCTCAGCCAGCTGTGGAAACAGGTTTGTATCAAGCATTGAAAGTGAAGTTCATCGAAGGTGGTGCTGACTTCATGAGCTCAATCGCAATCGTATTGATTTTCGGTTTGGCATTCTGCTTGGAAAGAATCATTTATCTGAACTTGGCTGAAATCAACACTCAGAAATTCTTGAAAGGTTTGGAAGATGCGTTGGACAAAGGTGATGTAGAAAGTGCTAAGACGTTGGCTCGCGATACGCGCGGACCTATTGCTTCTATTGCTTATCAAGGTTTGATGAGATTGGATCAGGGTATTGACGTGGTTGAAAAATCAATCGTATCTTATGGTGGTGTTCAAGGAGGTTTGTTAGAGAAGAATCTTTCTTGGGTGACATTGTTTATCGCGATGGCTCCGTCATTAGGATTCTTGGGAACTGTGGTAGGTATGGTCATGGCGTTCGATAAAATCGAGCAAGTTGGTGATATCAGCCCGACGGTCGTTGCAGGTGGTATGAAAGTGGCCTTGATTACAACTATCGGTGGTTTGATTGTTGCTTTGATTTTGCAGGTATTCTACAACTATTTGTTGACAAAGGTTGAGGCTTTGTTGAATCAGATGGAAGATGCATCTGTAACATTGGTTGATATGGTTTATAAATATAACCTCAAATTCAAAAAGTAAAAAATTATGGCTGTAACTAAGATAAGAAAATTATCAAGCTGGACATTGCTGATAATCTCATTGATTACAGTAGTGGTGGTCGGCATATTCTTTGGAGGCGGTGTCGTTGACCCGGCTGCTGAAGTGAAAGATTTCGTATATACTGATCTTTTATTGAATTGGACTTATTTGGTATTCTTCATAACGATCATTGCATTGGTAGTATTGGGCGTTTGGCAATACACTTCCGTATTGAAGACAAACCCAAAATCTGCGGTAATGTCGTTGGGTGTATTAGTCCTTTTTGCATTGATGCTTATCGTTACTTATTCTATGGGTGACGGTACACCATTAACTACGTTGAATGCTGATTCACAAACTTACAATACTTCATTCTGGTTGAAGTGTACGGATATGTGGCTCATGTCAACGATTATATTGTTCGTTCTGATTATTGCAGCTATTGCTTGGGGAACAGTAAAGAGAATAATGAGTAAGTAAAGAATATTAAGACAGAAAAGTAAGTATGGGTAAAAGAAAAACACCGGGTGTTAATGCTTCTTCATCTGCCGATATTGCTTTCATGTTGCTTCTATTCTTTCTTATGACTTCATCTATGGATACGGATCAAGGTTTACCAAGACGTTTGCCGCAACCCGTTCCTAAAGATCAGAAGACGGATACAGAGGTTGATATCAAGAAACGTAACCTGTTGGTGGTTTTGGTTAGTAGTACGAACCAAATCATGTGTGGTGGCGAGTTGACAGATATCAAACAATTGAAAGATAAGGTAAAGGAGTTCATTGACAATCCTTATAATGATGCACATCTGCCTGAAAAGACAGAAGTCGATGTTCCATATTTTGGAAAGACGATGGTAACCAAGAATCATGTGATTTCATTACAGAATGACCGTGGTACTTCTTATCAGGCATACATCGATGTTCAGAATGAGTTGGCAAGAGCTTATACTGAATTGCGTGATGATATTTCAAAGAAGAAATTCGGCAAAGCTTTTGTGGATTTAGATGAAGACCAGCAAAAAGCTGTTCAACAAATTTATCCGCAAAAGATTTCAGAGGCTGAACCTAAAAATTATGGAGGTGAGAACTAAGTATGGGAAAATTTAGTAAAGCGGGCGGACGCGAAATGCCCGAATTGAATACATCGTCATTACCAGACTTGGTGTTTGCGTTCTTGTTCTTCATCATGATGGTAACAAGTATGCGTGAAGTAACATTGAAGGTTCAGTTCAGAGCTCCTGCAGCTACCGAACTTCAGAAATTGGAAAAGAAGTCGTTGGTGACCTTCATTTATGTGGGGAAACCAATGCCGGAATTGCAGAAGCAGTTTGGTTCAGAATCTCGTGTGCAGTTGAACGATCAGTTTGCTGAAATCTCGGAAATTCAGAACTATATCGCTCAAGAAAAGTCGAGTATGAAGGAAGAGGACCAGCCGTTCATGACCGTATCTATCAAGGCCGATAAGGACACGAAGATGGGTATTATCACGGATATCAAGCAGGCTCTTCGTGAAGCATATGCTCTGAAGATTAGTTATTCTGCTACGAAGCGTGTTGACTAATTTGTGAGTTGAGCAAATAAACTTTTCTATAATTAAAGTCCCTCGTTGCGAAAGCTTCGAGGGACTTTTTTATGGAGACCGTAAAAATAATTGGCTGAGTCTATAAAAATATTTCGAATTATGCTTATATTTGTGTCAAATTGAAAGTAGAAAATAAATAAGGAATAGTTTATGGCACATCACCAGTTAGATGAGTTAGACGAAAAGATATTGAAATTGATTATTGGTAATGCCCGGATGCCCTTTTTGGAAGTGGCTCGTGAGTGTAATGTATCGGGAGCAGCTATTCACCAACGTATTCAAAAGTTGACAAATCTGGGAGTGATTAAAGGATCGGAGTTCATTGTCGACAATACGAAAGTAGGGTATGAAACCTGTGCTTATATTGGGCTTTATTTGAAATCTCCCGGGCAATTCCCTACGGTTACTGAGGCTTTAAAGCAAATTCCAGAAGTAGTTGAATGCCATTACACGACGGGGCAGTATGATTTGTTTATCAAGATCTATGCGAAGAACAACCAGCATCTCCTGAGCATTATCCATAATAAATTGCAACCGCTGGGATTGGCTCGTACGGAGTCCCTTATCTCTTTTAAGGAGGCGTTCAAGCGTCAGTTGCCTATCGATTTGAGTGATGAGGAAGAATAACTTCACTATCCGGTTGGCGGTACTTGCTGACTTGGATTCGTTATTATTGTCTATATTTGAGCGAGCTCGCCTGTTTATGGCGTCGGTAGGGAATCCGCATCAATGGGTGCAGGGCTATCCGGGGAGGTCGTTGATGGAGGCGGAGATTCTCTCCTCGCATTGCTATGTATGTCTGTATGAGTCCCGTATTGTCGGCACGTTTTGCTTTATTCCGGGACCGAATCCCTGCTATAGCGTTATCGAGGGGGGAGCCTGGTTTTCGGATGCGCCTTATCATGTGTTGCATCGTTTGGCCTCGGATGGTTCGGTGCGGGGGATTGCCGATGCTTGTCTGGAGTGGTGTTTTCAACACACGGCGAACTTGCGCGTCGATACGCATCAGGACAATAAGGTGCTCCAGCATATCCTGGCGAAGCACGGTTTCTTGTATTGCGGTATCATTTATGTTGCCAATGGAACGCCGCGCCTTGCCTATCAAAAAGTAATTTCACAGTAAATCAATCAAAATAGAACATGGGAATAAATAGAAATCCTTTGTTGGAGAGCTGGAACACGCCCTTCAACACGCCACCTTTTGACCGTATCCAAACGGCTGATTATGAGCCGGCTTTCGAGGTGGCCATCCGTGAGCAGCAAGAAGCCATCGCTCGTATTGTCCAGAATCCTGCCGCGCCTGATTTCGCGAATACGATTGTGGCCATCGAGCGCAGTGGCGAGCTGTTGGAACGTATCTGCGGCGTCTTTTTCAACGTCCTGAACGCGGCGGCGGACGATGAGCTTATGGCAGTCTCGGAGCGTATATCGCCTAAGTTAACCGCCTGCACGAATGATGTTTACTTAAACAATGAGCTGTTCGAGCGCGTCCAGGCGGTTTATGCGATGCGCGACCAGCTGGAGTTGGACGTAGAAGACCGGAAGCTGCTCGACGAGACCTACCGCGCCTTCCAGGAGCGTGGTGCTACGCTCTCGGCTGCGGATAAGGATACCTATCGCGCACTGAGCGAGGAGCTTAGCCTACTCTCCCTTCGCTTCGAGCAAAATGCCTTGCGCGATAAGCAGCGCTTCGAGCTTTGGCTCGACTCCGACGATCAGTTGGCGGGGCTTCCGGCCAGTATCCGCGAGGCCGCGGCGCATCGGGCCAAGGAGAAGGGCCGCACGGGTTGGCTCTTTACGCTCGATGCCCCCAGCTACGTCCCCTTCATGCGCTATGCGGATTCTCGGCCGCTGCGCGAACGTATGTACCGGGCCTATCTGCAAATCGGCTGCAAGGGGGATGAGTTTGATAACCAGGAAATTGTGCGCCGAATCGTGAATGTTCGCCTCCAGCTAGCCAACCTCCTCGGCTTCCCCGACTATGCCGCTTTCGCCCTCTCGCGCAAAATGGCGAAGGACGAGGCGCATGTTTACCGCCTCCTGAATGACCTTTTGGCTGCCTATAAGCCGGTAGCGATGGACGAACTGCGTGCTGTTCAGGATTTTGCAGTCGAGCAGACGCACGCGCCCATCGAGCTGATGCCTTGGGACTGGAGCTATTTTTCGGAGCAGCTAAAGGATTCTCGCTTCCAGATTAACGACGAGATGACGCGCCCCTACTTCTCGCTGGAGAACGTGCAGCGGGGTGTCTTCGGACTTGCGACTCGTCTGTATGGCATTACTTTCCAGGTAAATAGCCGCATCCCCGTGTACCATCCGGAGGTGCAGGCCTACGAGGTGTACGATGCCGACGGGACTTTCCTGGCTATCCTCTATACCGATTTCTTCCCGCGCCAGGGGAAGCAGTCCGGGGCCTGGATGAACAGCGTCAAGCCTCAGTACCGCGATGCCAAGGGCTTGGATAGCCGCCCGCAAGTGATTGTGGTAATGAACTTTACGCGACCTACGGATACGAAGCCTTCGCTGCTTACCTACGACGAAGTAGAGACCTTCCTGCACGAGTTTGGCCATGCGCTCCATGGCATCTTTGCAGCCGGGCGCTACGCGAGCCTCTCTGGGACGAATGTCTATCAGGACTTCGTCGAGCTTCCTTCGCAGCTGATGGAGAACTGGTTACGTCAGCCGGAATTCCTCGACGGCCTGGCAGTCCATTACGAAACAGGCGAGCGGATACCGGCGGATTGGGTGCAGAAGCTGGTCGACGTCTCGAACTTCAACGTCGGTTACGCTTGCTGTCGGCAAGTCAGTTTCGGCCTGCTCGACATGGCCTGGCATACGCTGAAGGAGCCATTCGAGGGCAATGTGCCTGCATTCGAGAAGGCGGCTTGGAAGCCTGCCGTCCTCCTGCCCGACGTCTCCGATACCTGCATGAGCACCAACTTCAGCCATCTCTTTGCCAATGGCTATGCCGCTGGGTATTATGGATATAAGTGGGCGGAAGTGCTCGATGCCGATGCCTTTTCCCTCTTCCTGGAGAGGGGGATTTTCAGCCGCGAGGTCGCGCGCTCGTTCCGAGAACTTATCCTTTCGAAGGGCGGCACCGAAGACCCCGCCGAGCTATACCGTCGCTTCCGGGGAAAAGACCCCAGCATCGACGCCCTCCTGAAGCGAAACGGCCTGCGCTAACCTCCTCCATTGTTGCGCATCCACCCATTTTTTCCCTTCCATTTACTTAGGTGGAAAAAGCTCCCCAACCAGATAATACCAATTGTCTGGTTGGGTATTTTTATGGAATAAAGTAGAAGGTCGAAACTCCCCGGGCGGGTAGCGGAAACTCCCCGGGCGGGTAGCGGAAACTCCCCGGGCGGGTAGCGGAAACTCCCCGGGCGGGTAGCGGAAACTCCCCGGGCGGGTAGCGGAAACTC
>NZ_NFJB01000003.1 GCF_002159645.1 Parabacteroides sp. An277
AAATAGTTAATAAGCTGCTCAGTGCCCCTCGCGAGAGTCGCCGCAGCCAAAGAAATACGTTAGTATTAATATTAGAAAATTCTATTCAAGGCGCTCCCTTCTGGGAAGAACGGAGCGTAAAACTTTTAAGAGCCTCTTTTCGGTTTCGGCCGAGAAGGGGCTTTTAGTTGCCTATTAGAACCATAGGACGGTTAGCCTCAGCACCGCCACATGGTTAGCCTCGGCACCTTCCGTCGGTATCGAACGTAGGCCTACGTTCGGAGGTGACGTAGTACTATGTGGTGACCCAACGTAGCGTTACGTCTGCATCGAACGTAGTACTACGTCTGGTATCGACGCAAATGTTAAGGTTTGTTTGGATGGCTTCTGAGGCAAAGTAAAAAAATAAGGAACCGGGAGCAGCGTCCCGATTCCTTATGCTTCCTGTTGGAGGCTTCATTTCATTTACCTCGTCTTCTCTGCCCAGATATTACCCGGATACAATTCTAATGCCTTGGCGAAATCAGCTTGTGCAGCCTTTTCATCTTGTTGCAAGAGATGAATCAATCCGGCATAGAAAGCGATGTTGCTCTCGCGGACGTTTTGGTTCGCTTCGCCAAATTTAGCATACGAATCGAGTGCCGTCCGTGTGCGTTCCAAGAAGGTTTCCATATCCTGCAATGCAGCATTGGCCTCTGCGGTCTTGCCCAACTTCTGCAAGGCTTTTACGCGATAGTAAGCCAAATCGGAGAGGCCGCGCGGGTATTTGGCGTCGGCCGCCTTTTGGAAGAACGCTTTCGCTTGTTCCGGTTGGTTCAAACCTTCATAGGCGATGCCTGTCAGGTAATAAGCCTTCACCTCGCTACCGCCCCGGTAGGAAGGAGCCACTTCGAGGTTGGCAGGATATTGGTTCGCCAAGTCGAATTCCTGGATAGCCTCTTTGTACTGTTTCTTGTCCAACAAAGCCAAACCCTTGAGCATGTGCGAATCGACATAAATATCATGAATTTGTCCGCCGCCTTCCCAAAGGTGGAAGTGACGATCTTTCATGATGTCGATGGCCTTATCGTACTTGCCGGTCGCATTGTAGAGCGAGAGGAGACGCATCACCGCATCATCGTGCTTCATGACCGTCTTCAGGTGCGATTCCAACCGTTTCAAGCGGACATCCAATGCCGCGTTGGCCGATTCGTAAATCTTATCCGACTCAGTAAAGAGCAGCGCATCGTCGGGGTTTGCTTGAATGGCCAAGTCGTAATACTTCATTGCCAAGTCCCAGTTGGCTTGTTGCCCATACGCGAAACCTACGTTGCGGAGCGAGATGGAGAAGTCCGGTTTTAGTTCCGTAGACTTCAGCCATTCTGCCAGTGCCTGTTCCTTCTGTCCGATGTAATACAGCAGGTTGCCATAATAATAATGGCCATATGCGCTGTTGGGTTGTTCCTTCAGCACGGTGTCGAAGAGGTTCACATCCTCCAAGCGCAACGGATAGACATGCAGCGGGGAAAGCTTATCGGCCTGAGCCAAACAAGCATCCGCCGTACGCTTGTCGCCCTGTTTCAGTAAAGCATACGCTTTATAATAATAGGTAAGCGGTGCGGAGGCGAAGGGCTCGCCCAATTGGATAGCTTCGTCCAGCAGGGTGAGGGCATCGCCGTAGGCTCCGATGTTCAAGTAGTTGTTGGCCACTTCGAGCATCTCTTGCACAGCTACTAATCCCTCGGTTTGCCCTTTCAAGCGGGTTTGCAAAGCCGAAGCATTGCCTTTCTTCAAGAAGCTCTCTTCAATGCTACTCCAGTAATCCAGCGGGTCAATCTCGCGGATATAGGCAATCACCTCTTGTGCCTCTTCTGTCTTACCCATTTTCCGGAGAATATAGGCTTTGAGGCTCTGTGCCTGGATATCGCGTTGCCCTACATAGAGCGATTGGGTAATCATATCCAAGGCTTTTGCATAATCGTTTTGCAAGAGCGCCAACACGGCCAGGCCATAGAAGGCGGGATGTTTGTAATCAGGCGTCCAAGTAGCTGCCCAATAGTTGTTTTCCGCCTGATGGTAATCACCCGTCAGTTGGTATAAGTATCCTAAATAATAGAGCGCTTCGGCATCCTTCACACGGGTATAATCGTGCGAGAGGCGGGCTTGTGCTTTGAGCAGATGTTCTTCCGCCTTTTCCCATTTGCCTTGGCGCAAGTAATGTTTGCCCACTTCGATATTCACCCGTGCGTCCATCGAATCGCGGCGCAAGGCTTCGTTATAGAAATCCATGTAATCCAAGCGGGCGTTGTTGAACTGGTCTACACGCAGGCCTGCCAGATAGAGCTCTTCGTTGGTCTTGTATTCGTCTACCGGCTTCGTTCCGTCGATGACCTTCGGTAACGGTTTGTTCTCATCCAGTTCTATCGGGCGATAATCTACCAATACATTCCCTTCGGCATCGCTCAAGGATACATATAGGTCTGAGGGCTTTACGCCAGAAGGTACAGAGACCTCTTCCAGGAAGTAACGGTCGGGATCAATCGTGATGTTCTTTTCCATCAATACTTGGTCTCCATGCTTTACCAATACTTTGGCACCTTCGTAGCGGGTTGTGGCGCAGAAACCTACGCGATACTTTCCTCCTTCGGTCGGCTCGAAGTTTACCGCTGCATCCATTGTGGCGTTTTTGCATCCTTTGATACCTTTAATCGGATACCATATCTGGCTGAACTCGCGGATTTCACCCGGATTAATCCAGCTATAGTCCGGCTGGTTATCCGAATAGGCACCTACCATCAGTTCGAGGTAATGTCCGTCCTTGTCGGAGAGAATCTTGTTCCACATGTGTCCGCTCGGGTTGTTCCCCCAGAGGAAGAACTTCTTGCCCGGCACCACATGGCGGTTGGCCACATGCACCGTCCCGGCATCCTTCGCGTAATCGTATCCGGCCAGGAACTCCATCTCGCTTCCCCAAGCGAAGATCGAGCGCGAATCGCCTGTGTAGTTCGCCCAGCGGGAAAGGTCTGCCTCTTGTCCGCTTCCCAGCACTGCTTCGCCCATTGGCCAGCGCGTGAAGTACACCTTGCTATGGTCTGCACCAAACTGTACATCGGGTGGGAATATCACCTGGTAATGCTCATCGCAATGAACCGACACGTTCGCCCAATAGAGCATGGATTGAATCATCGGCGTCGGGTTCGATACCATAATCTTCGCCTCTACCCACGAACGGTTGGGATAGACCGATACGCCGACCGACCATTTCAGGCGATGGCGCAACTCTGTCTCGCCCACCCAAATCGTCTTGCTACCATCGGTGTTCTCTTGCATTTTCCAATTGGTTGGCAAGTAGGTCGTGGCGCGATGATGGTCCGGGATATTCCATTCCACACCGCCCGAAAGCCAGGCACCCAGCATACCAATCAATGCCGGCTTCACACCTGTTTGGGTGTAAAAGAAATGATATCCATTGGTCTTATCGGTAGCGGCGAAGATGCGCCCTCCAATTTCCGGCAAAACCGAGATATCCACATATTCATTCTTTAGATTTAATACATTATAGTCCTTCTCCACCTGCTTTTCCGTTAAAACATCATACAATGGATAGGGATAAATATACCCTTCGGCGCCTTGATAGACGCGCCCGGTGAAGAAAATCGGGTCGATTTCGGGATTCCCGATTTCATAGGTATGAATCTTTTCGGTGGCGGACTTCATTTCTACCTGCTGCCCCCACGCAGGCATGGCCATCGCCACTAAAAGGGGCCAAATGATTTTAGCTTTCATGGTCTATTTTTGTTTAATTGACTAAGTACTTTCATTCTTTTAGGGAAGGTTTCCCTACGAGCTTAGGGAAGGTTTCCCTCAACCCTTAGGGAACATGTCCCTTCGAGTTGAGGGAATCTCTCCCTTGGTAATGCTTCCAAGACACCCTTGGTAATGCTTCCAAGGGTGGAGTAGGAGATTTATCTCGTCAGGTTCGTATTTATTTCTGCATCTGTTGCCGGATATGGCAAGTAAACAGAAGACTCGCCATTCCAAGTCTGGCTTGCATCAATCAATATCGTTTCCTGACGCGTTACGCCCGGAGCCACTTCTACCGGCGTATTGGCTTTACGTTCATTAAATGCCTGTTCCAATAAGTTCAAACGCATTTGGTCGTCGCGGCGTGTGACCATAGCTACCCAGTAACCAGCAACTTCCCAACCGTGTTCCTGTACGGCCAAGTTGATAAAGGCGTCGGCGCTCAGACCGGAAACAGGTTCTTCACCGGCACGTTCACGCACTTGGTTCAAGCATTCGTAGGCTTGTGCATTCGGGGTACCGTCGGCACGGGCTTGCGATTCGGCATACCACAAGAGCACTTCCGAGTAACGAATCATGCGGTGACGGTGCCCGTTGGTCATCAAGGTGATATTCGATGGTTTCGTATAATCGTAGTCCGTATCGCCTTCACCTACGGTAAAGATGCAGAACATCGGGTGTTGTTCTGTGAAACTTTCGTCCCACCAGTCGAGCAAATTCGTCTCGCCGTTACGTCCGTTGTTTTCCAAAATCTGCGGATTGTAAGTCGCGTCTTTACGAGGTCCTTCGGGGAATTCTTTCCAGAACTTGATTTCTCCCCAACCGTCGCCCCAGCCACCGAGCGATTCATACAAGTGGCTCAGTGTCATCTGTGAGTCTTCCACCCAAGCGAAAGAACCAGAGTAATTGATGCCGACTACGGTTTCGTTCGAATAATTATGGCTCGGCGCATAGACATGTTTATATTCCGGTTCCAACATGTATTCATACTGGCCATTGTTTACTCCGTCGATGACCGCTTTCAACTGAGTAGCCGCGTCTGCGTAAAGTTGTGTTTGGTTCAATGGCCAACCCGCCATCGCCATATACACAGCTCCCAAGGTAGCTTGAGCTGCCTGTTTCGTGATATATACATTCACGCCATTTAAGAAACGAGGTTCCGTGGAATAGCTCGTAGGCAATGTATTCACGCAATCTTGCAAATCTTGTACAATCTGCGCGTATACTTCTTCAACTGTTGCCGGAGTACGTTCATAGTCAACTTCATTATCCAATACCAATGGCACCGGACCGAAGCAACGTACCAGACGGAAGTAATTGAATGCACGCCAATATTTTGCCTGTCCAACAGCGATATTGATTTCCTCTTCGGTGGTTGGCGTTCTATTCGCATTCAATACGATATAATTCGAAGCCTTGATAGCTGCATAAGCTACTTGCCAAACCGCTTCCACACCTTTGTTGTTATTAGCAGGGCGGAAACCGTCTACTTCGGCATACGCTTGTTTGTTACTACCCGGGTTGGCTGTAATATCATCTCCCTGCCAAGCGGGAATCGTCGGGTTGGTGTTGGTCTGCGTTTCGCATACTTTGCGGTACAACGCATAGGTCGCCATATCCAATTCATCTTGGGTAGAGAAGAAGGTACCCGGAGTCAGCTGCCCTTTCGGGTCTTCCTGCAAAAAGTCATTGCATGAAGTCGAAAGCAAGGCGGCAGCTAATGCACATATAATATATTTTACTTTCATAATAATGTTCTTTTTTAATGATTAGAAATTCATACGCACACCAATTGTATAAGTACGAGTTAACGGATAAGCACCCAAATCGATACCGTCGTTCACATCGACACTGCCACTGCCTACGAATGAAATACCTGCCGGATCCATGCCTTTATATCCAGAGATCGTAAAGAGGTTCTGGCAACTGAACGTCAAACGCAAGTCTGCAAACTTGGTAATTCGTTTTGGTAGATTATAAGACAAACTGAGGTTGTCCAAACGGAAATAGTTCGCCTTTTCCAAATACTTCGTAGAACCAGGCTGGTAGTTGTTTCCTGTTTGTGTTACCGGGACGTAGGTACCACTTTGTCCTACCGTCGAGAAGTTCTCGTCCAATCCTTCTTTCAACGTAATGAAAGCGAAGTCGCCCGTCATGGCTGTACCAGTGAAACGTACCATATTTAAGCGGTCAGCACCGAAGGAAGCCGTAAAGAAGGCATTCAGTTCCCAATTCTTCCAATGTAACGAGTTGTTCCATCCGAAAGTAAAGTCCGGTGTTGATTTGCCAATGAAATCTCTATCGTTACTGTCTATCAAACCATCTTGATTCTTATCCCAATAGATATCATTACCATTGGCATCCAAGCCTTGCCATACATAACCATAGAAGGCACCGATTGGCTGCCCTACTTCGATGCGGTTCATACCGTCTGTCGTAGTGCCTAATCCGGAAGCAAAGTTCGTACCTGGGATGAATTCCAATCCGCTCAAGTCTTTTACTTCATTTTTCAAGTAAGTACCTGTAAAGGTTGTAGTCCATCCGAAGTCTTTGTTATCAAAGATGGTGGCATCAATCGAGAAGTCGATACCACGGTTGCTTACTTCAGCAGCGTTCACCCAATAAGAACCACCGCCATCATAATTCGGTATCGTGCGTTGCAACAAACCATCTTTCGTACGTTTATCGAAGTAATCCAACGATACGCGCAGGCGATGATCCAACATCGCGAAGTCTACACCGATATCCAACTGGTGCGTCGTTTCCCAACTTAAATCGGGCGTAGCTGCGCTTTGTCCAATCCAATAACCTGTATATTGCGACGTGCCACCAAATGCATACATGGCTTGTGCCATCAGACCTAACGTCCCGTATGGGTCAATGGCTTCACTACCAATCAAACCATAGCTAGCACGAATCTTCAAATCCTGGAATATCTTTTGGTCTTGCATAAATGGTTCATTTCCTAATGACCAAGCTGCTGCGATAGATGGGAAGTATCCCCACTTGTTTTGGTCGAACTTCGAAGAACCATCGGCACGGAACGTACCCGTCAGCATATAACGGTCGGCATAGTTATACATCACGCGGGCTACACCTGATACCAACGCCCATTTCGAATAGGAGTTGCTGGAAGTACGGGTAGAAGCCATGTTTACATTCCACCAACCTACACCCTCGGTCAGTAAGTCTGTACCATTGATGGACATATAACGATATTCGGACTGGGTTGCCTCGTATACTGCCGTAGCCGTCAACGAATGTTCGTTCCATTTACCCATGTAAGTCAAATTGTTGGTAGTCTGGAGCGTCATGCGGTAAGCATCATTGTTTCCCATGCTGCTATGTGCCGTTACCTTTGTTGAAGCAAATGAA
The DNA here is from genome assembly GCF_002159645.1 of Parabacteroides sp. An277. Lineage (GTDB taxonomy): Bacteria > Bacteroidota > Bacteroidia > Bacteroidales > Tannerellaceae > Parabacteroides. The sequence continues at coordinate 7,138 of NZ_NFJB01000003.1, forward strand.
TAACCTTTGGCATCGTTATAATCCACACCATTGCTGGTTGTAAAGGTCAAGCCGGGTAGGATATCGAATTTCAAATCCACGTGCGCATTAACGATATCTGTGATTGTTTCACCCGTTTGTTCCTTCAAGATACCGACAGGATTATCTTGCGTGATAGCGCTATATGGGTCTTTTACATACGAACCGTCTGCATTCATGATGTCCAAAACAGGCGAATAGTTCACCGCAATGTTCACGATATTTTCCTTGCCAGCTGCGAAATTACCACTCCTCCGCACATTATGAGAAGCACTTACATCAGCGGTTAAATGCAACCATTTGGTCAATTGGGAAGTCAAGTTCAAGCGTCCTTGATAGCGTTTGTTGCTATTTTCAATAACCACACCCTCTTGCCCTGCATAATTGGCTGAGAACAAGTACTGTGTCTTTTCATTACCGCTCGATAAAGAGAGTTTGTAGTCTTGCGTAACGCCTGTCTGGTAGATTTCATCTTGCCAATCTGTACCGGCCGTACCATTTTGGAAGGCTGTCAATTGATCTGAAGAGAATGTATTCGGGCGGTACGTATTATATAGGTTGGCAAATTCGTATGCATTCAATGTCTCATAACGTTTTGCTACCGTACCGATTCCGATTTGCGCGTCAAATGTGATTTGGCGGGTATTGGCTTTACCGGTCTTGGTCGTAATCAATACGACACCATTCGCACCACGTGAACCGTAGATAGCCGTCGAAGAAGCATCCTTCAAGACTTGCATGGATTGGATATCTTCAGGGTTCAATCCCGTCAGTCCGCTCTGGCGTACAATACCATCTACTACATACAACGGGTCGTTACTACGATTGATAGAACCCGAACCACGCACACGAATCTTTACCGTACCACCCGGCACACCACTATTTTGTACTTGCACACCGGATACACGCCCTTGCAAAGCATCCGATACTTGTATAATCGGTTGGTCTTTAAAAGATTTGCTGCTTAACACGGATACAGACCCGGCCAAGTCCGCCTTACGAACCGTACCATAACCTACCACTACCAATTCATCCAAATTCTGGGAATCTTCTTGCAAGGTGATGTTTATCGTTCGTTGTCCGTTCACTTGAACATCTTGCGAAGCATATCCAATATAAGAAAATTGTAAGGTAGCATTCGAAGGAACGGAAAGGGTGAACCGGCCGTCCATGTCGGTCATCGTTCCATTGGTGGTCCCTACCTCTACTACGTTTACACCCATCAACGGTTCTCCATGTGGGTCAACTACTGTACCGCTAATTTCTACCGCCTGTTGTTGTGCCATTGCAATCACACCAGGTACTTCATCGGCCGCCCATGCGGCATTTGCCAAACTTATTCCTGCTATCAGGGGGACTGCATGCAGGAAGCGTTTGAACCAAGGATATCTGTGGCAATATCCTACAGGTAATGCTCTTTTTCTCATACCTCTATATAATTAAAATGTTAGCCATGAAGATTGCTTTGATTAACCAAAGTTTTCTTCTTTTGTTTATCTGTTATCTATTACTGTTACTTATTATCATCTTAAAATGGTTAGCTCGCCTTGCTTTTTCCATTTATATTATTCAATCAATCATTCTGTACCGCAAAGATAGCATTTATAATTTAATAATAGAATGGGGTATTTATGTGTTTTATAACATAAAAATGTAGATAATAAATATTTTAATTAATAGGCTTCCGAATCAATGCTTCGTGTATTTAACTTAATTCCCTATTTAAAGAAGGCTTGTTTGTATCAATTTATCAAAAATAAACCTATGTAATGGGGCAAAATGAAAGTAGCAAAAATCGTGCTAAACCTTTTTAAAGGGTGGATGGTAGGATGGGGTGTTATATGCTAAATTATGTTATTTATTTCGATAAAGCGCATAAAAAAAGCCGGAGGGTGTATTCCGGCTATCGTCGAGAGGGTGGGGAGGGCGTTTATCGGTTGCCCTTGATCAGGTTCATAAACTCTTCGCGCGTTTTGGCTTGCTGGAAGAATCCGGTGAAGTCGGAGGTCGTCGTGAGGGAGTTTTGCTTCTCTACGCCACGCATTTGCATGCACATGTGTTGCGCTTCGATGACCACCATCACGCCCAGCGGATTCAACGTCTCTTGGATGCATTCCTTGATTTGCATCGTGAGCCTTTCCTGTATTTGCAAGCGGCGGGCGAAGATATCTACCACGCGGGGTATCTTGCTCAATCCGGTGATGTATTTGCGGGGGATGTACGCCACGTGCGCTTTGCCGAAGAAGGGGAGCATGTGGTGCTCGCAAAGCGAGAAGAAGTCGATGTCCTTCACGATGACCATCTGCTTGTAATCCTCCTCTTCGAACATCGCCGAACGGAGGACGGCCGCGGGGTCCTCCCGGTAGCCTTTCGTGAGGTATTGCATCGCTTTGGCCACGCGCATGGGGGTTTTCAGCAAGCCTTCGCGCGAGGCGTCTTCGCCTAACAAATCAATGATTGCTTGGTAATGGGTAGCAAGCGCATCCCGGTTCTCTATCAATTGCTCTTCGTGTAACGTCTCCATCATTTAGTTTAAAGGTATTTTTACTTCTTCTTTTACGATATACATCTCTTTGGCATAATCGGGGAAAGCCTCCATGAGCTGGCGCATCAATTGGTATGCCTCTTCGTGCGAGCGGAAATCGCCCACGCGCAGCTTCCAGAAGGGTGCGTTGTAGGTCACGTAGGTAGGTACTTCCGGGAAAAGCTCTTTGATTTCCTTTTCTTTGCGGAAGGCTTCATCTTTGGATTTCCGTTGGTTATTGCCCGAAAATACTTGCGCGCGGAAGCCGGGAATCTTCAAGTACGTCTCTTCGCCCTCTTGCTCCACGTTCGCCCCGTATTTGTGTGCTCCCACCATCGTGCGGATGTCTGCCGATTGGCGGATATGCACCGTGCCCTTGCCTACGTCCGGTTTGGCAAGTTGGTCGAAGATGGTGATGACGTGCACCGTCGTGTCGGCGCTGGTTTGAGCTTCCACACCCAGCGAGGTGAGGCAAACGAGCGCTCCGATAGCCAGGAATCTCTTCATAAATGGTAAATTAAAAAGGGACAATGGACAAAAGGGCAACGAGTTATTTGCCCGGACGTCCATTGTCTGTTTATAGTTGATTATGGGTAAATTGATAGTTATAAATGAATCCATTATCCCTTATAAAAGGGGGAATGGTCCCTTCTCAATGGCCCCTTATTATTTATCGAACGCTTCGATAATCGGCATGAACTTTTCTACCGAGAGAGAGGCGCCTCCAATCAAACCTCCGTCTACATCGGGTTTAGCGAAGAGTTCTTTCGCGTTTCCTCCATTGCAACTTCCACCATAAAGGATGGTGCAATTATCGGCAATTTCCTGTCCGTATTTAGCGGCCAGCGTAGCGCGGATATGCGCATGGATTTCTTCGGCTTGGTCGGCCGTAGCGGTCTTACCCGTACCGATAGCCCATACCGGTTCGTAAGCCAAGATAATCTTGCTGAAGTCTTCGGCCGAGAGGTTGAAGAGCGACCCTTCGATTTGGGCATCTACCACTTCGAAGTGCTTGCCTGCTTCGCGTTCAGCCAATACTTCGCCGATGCAGAAGATAGGCGTAAGTCCGTTTGCGAGGGCTAATTCCACCTTTGTTTTGAGGATTTCGGGCGTTTCGTGGTAATACGCGCGGCGTTCAGAGTGGCCTAAGATGACATATTTCGCACCCGTAGAAGCGACCATAGCGGCCGATACTTCGCCCGTGAAGGCACCCTTTTCCTTGTCTGCGCAATTCTCTGCGGCTACCCCGATTTTGTTCGTGTCGATAGCTGCGGCTACGCTGGCCAGGTGCGTGAAGGGCGTACCGATGATGACATCGCAATTCGTCGTTTTGTTCTTCAACGCTTCGTCCAATCCTTTAGCCAATGCCAATCCTTCGGCCAGGGTGGTGTTCATTTTCCAGTTTCCTGCAACAATGTTCTTTCTCATGATTCTTGTTTATTTAAATGATTATGTATTGTTATCTTGTTCGTATGTTGATTTGTTTTTCCGCCTACGGTTCGTCCGATAGTCGTACGCCCAAACCAGGAGCAAAGGTACGGCAAAAGTCAATAGGTTGGTTATATATCGGGCTTCTTTCTTATCATTCTCTTTTCCTTGCCACACCTCCGCGAAGGTTTGTGGCCATGCTTCTTCGGCGGGCAAATCGTTGTAATGCCATTTGGCTAAGATAGTTCCCCCTTTGAGGAGTACCAACCCGGGGTTGGAGCGGATGAAGGTCTTGAGCATCGTCTCATCTCCGAAGAGGAAGGGATATTCCGCCCCGGTATAATCTATCCAGCGGTCGATAGCTTCGCTTTCCGAGCTGGTCACGCCATAGAAGCGCATCCCTTGCTCTTGGGCGTAATCATAGATGTTGTTGATTTCATCGATGCGCTCCTCGTGGGCGGTTTCGAGCTTGGGGGCGATGAGGAGGAAGACGCCCGCCGTATCGCCCAAGATGGATTCCGTCAGGTCTTCGCCTTCGGGCGTGAGGAGGAGGAAGTCGGTAATAGGGGGGACGTACCCCTGCTTGAGGAGCTTCGTCTCGGTGCGGATAAAGGTCCAGGTTGTATCTTCGGCCGGTACATTATCCAGGGTGAACGTCTGCCTCTTTCCCTCTTTCTCATAGATGAAGCGGTATTCGTATTCATCTTGGGGTGCTCCTTCGGGTATCGTCATTTGCTCCGGGATGTTCACCCCTACTTTATAAGGGCGGAAATCGACTATCGGGAGATGCCAATAATTCCGAAGCGAGAAGCCTACGCAAAACATATAGGCGTATAACGCCACAAACCAATATACCTTGTAGCTATATCCGGCCTGCACCCGCTGGTTGAAGCGGAATGCCACGAAGGCGGCCGCCAGCAAGACGATGTTCTTATAGAAGGTCTCCCAGTTGGTCAATACGAGCGCTTCGCCAAAGCATCCGCAATCGGCCACCGGGTTGTAGAGGGCCAGGTAGAGGGTGAGGGGCGTCATGAAGCACATCATCAGGAGCGTCAGGAAGGAGGCATACCGCCGGTAAACGCCCAGCAGCATACAGGTGCCTAAGGTGAACTCGATGGCCGCCAGGTTGATGGCAAAGGGCATGGCCAGCCATTCTAAATGCGCGAAACCGAACGCGTTGAAGTATTCCTCCATCTTGATAGCTCCTCCTACCGGGTCGATGGCTTTTGCCGTACCCGAGAAGAGGAATACCACGCCCAGCAACACGCGGCATACGCACGCGAGCAGGCTACTCCCCATATTCCAGCTTGATGAGTCCGAACAACGCATAATTCACCATGTCCATATAGTTCGCTCCGATGCCCTCCGATACGAGCGTCTGCCCGTGGTGGTCTTCGATTTGCTTGGTGCGGTAGAGCTTCATCAATATCAAGTCGGTATACGAGCTGATGCGCATCGAGCGCCATGCCTCGTCGTAATCATGGTTTTTGGCATACATGAGCTCTTTCGTCTCGGTCATATACTTATCGTAGAGCGTGACGGCCTCTTCGTTCGTGAGGTCGGTCGTATCGGCGTATCCGAGTGCCAACTGGATAAGCCCGATGATGCCGTAATTCACGATGGCGATAAACTCCGGCCGGATGCCTTCGCCCACGCGGCTCACCCCCTTCGTCTCCAAGCTCCGGATGCGGTTGGCTTTTATAAACAACTGGTCGGTAATGGACGAGGGCCGCATGATGCGCCACGATGGCCCGTAATCCGCCAATTTCTGGATGTATAATTCCCGGCATACGGAAATTAATGCTTCAAATTGTTTTTCTGTTTCTGGCATACCATCTTCGTTTTTCCTCGTGCAAAGATACAAAAAAAGGGGCAATTGTCAATTAATTCCTTATCTTTGCACGGGTAAAATGGTTTTATTTCTAATTTTAAACAGGTAAATATCATGAAAAAGTCGGATATCCTTTTTCTCGTTATCGTGGTGGCGCTTTTTGCTCCTTTTTTCTTTTCTTCTTCGCTTTACGAAGGTTACCAATCGCTCAACGCGGCGCATGGCATGTGGATGAGCTTCCTGAAATTTGCCCTTCTCTCGACGTTGGGCGAACTCTTGGGGTTGCGCATCAGCACGGGCCATTATTACCGGAAGGGGTTCGGCGTCTGGCCGCGGGCGGTCGTCTGGGGGCTTTTCGGCATGGGGATTAACTTGGCGATGATTATCTTCTCGCAGGGCGTACCCGTCGCGCTGGAATACGTCGGGATGCAGGGGGCCACTACCCTCATGGCCGGACCGCTTTCGCCCGCGAAGGTGCTCGTGGCCTTCTTTATCTCCGTCGGGATGAATGGCATCTTTGCCCCTGTTTTCATGACGTTTCATAAAATCACCGATACGCACATCCTCGCATGTGGCGGTTCGCTTCGGGCGTTGCTGACGCCCATCCCGATGGCACGTATCCTGACGCAGCTCAACTGGTCGGCGCAATGGCATTTCGTTTTCCAGAAAACCATCCCCCTCTTCTGGGTGCCGGCGCATACCATCACGTTTCTGTTGCCCAGCGAAGCGCGCGTCCTGTTTGCCGCCCTCTTGGGGGTAGCCCTCGGCGTCTTGTTGGCCGTGGCGGCACGGAGGTGATTCCATCGCATTACGTACAGGCCGTAACGCCCAATGCCGTCCCGATAGACGTGAGAATCGTAATCAACGTCTGGATGATAATCTTCCAAATTTCCTTCTTTTTGTCCATGTGGTTCAATTAAGAATTAAAAATTAAAAATGAAGTTGGGTAGCATGGCGCACAGCATTACACAGATGCGACCGATTTTCGCAGATTTCTTATTTCCGGATGAGTCCATGCCGCGTAGCCTTCATAAAATCGGTGGTCATCTGTCGCATCCGTGTCATCTGTGTGCCCCGTAATTTACACCGTGCCAGTCTCTTCCTCCGTTACCCCGATGCGTTCGAACTTCGTTTCCGAGCGGGCCGTCTGGATGCGCTTCCCGGCGTAGAACTTCACGCGGGGTTTGCGGATGAGGGAGGCGTCGAAATCCTCCTTGTTGATGACGCCGCTCGAACCGATGGTCATGCGGAAGTTGCCCAATTCGCCCATCTCGACGATGCGCCCCGCCTGGAGGTTCTTGGCGATGACCCACGTCATGCGGTCGAGCACCGCCTTCACGTCGGCCGAGGAGCAGGTAGACGACTCGGCGATGTCGTCGCACAGTTCGTCGAACGTCATGTGGTCGGCCGCCGCCGCCCGTGCATACCAGAGCTTCGCATCTTCTGCCGCTCCTTCACTCATATCCTTTCCCTGAATCAAATCATACTTTATTGCCATTGTTTTTACTTTTTTAGGTGAAACATTTATAATTGGAATTCCAAGAATTTACGCCTGTATTTGCGCGCGGATACGGGTGTAACTCTATGTTGCAAAGATACAAAACATTTCCCCTACCTGCCAAAAAACAGGGGTGGCTAAGGAGTGAAATTCTGTTAAATTCTTTGTTCTTTTTCCTTGATGAAAAAAGAACCAAAAAATCAAGGCTTACACTCCAGCGGCTACAAATTCGCGGCGCGGAGCGGAAATCTCGGAAAAACTCGCTTCGCTCAAACAGCCGAGATTTCTTTTCGCTCCGCTTGGAATTTGCTTTACGCCGCTTCCGTTAGGCCAATCCAATTAATAATGGACAATGGATAAGGAGCTGTGTCAAAATGCTATCTGAAAAGCTCCCCTGCCCTTAGGGGAGCTGGCTCGCGTAGCGAGACTGAGGGGTTAAATCTCTCATCATAAGAAACTACCCCTCACCCCTGCGGGGAGCTCCCCTAAGGACAGGGGAGCTTTTCAGTTACTTTCAGATCACATTTTCTTATTTATGACACACCTTCTTGTCAATTGGATTGGTCTTACAATTACAATTCTTACAAATGACAATTAATTTTTAGGAGAAATGGCATCGCGAAAAAGAGAGAGTAGAATTTTATAATATATATATAATATATATAATATATATATTATATATATATTATAACTCTTTTTCTTAGGGGTAGCCGGGGGAAAGCATTATCTCAAAAAAGCTAATTGTCATTTGTAAGGATTGTAAGTGTAAGGAAAGGAAGAACGAGGGTATTGCCTTATAAATAACTGATAATGATAAGATAACGCAAGGGAAGGGCCTGTTTTCGAAAAAAGAACGAAAAAATATGCGTTTTTCGCTTGACAAACGGGTTTCGGTTGCGTACCTTTGTAATCTGACACGAAATTTAAAAGAACATAAAAGCCATGGACGCCCATCTGAAACAATCGTACCTTGAAACCATCAGCCACCTCATAGAGCAAAACGCCAGATTAGGGGCGAAGATAGAAGAACTCGAAAAAGAGAACAACGAGCTCAAGATGAAGTTGCAAATGCGGGTATATATCAACGAGATGCACGGTACGTTGGAAGGCGACGCCTATCAGCACGGGACGGCCATGGGCAGGAACATGTAACCTCAGAAACTCAAAAAAGATATGGAAACGGTACACATCGATACGGTCGTCGGCTCGGTATTCGGGAACGTGACGCAGTATATTACGAAAGAAGAAATCAGCATGAAGCAGGAGGAAATCCACGTGCGCGAAGAGGCGAAGGCGGAGGAAGAAACGGCCGTCCCACCCTATCTGGCGACGGAAGAGGCCAGCCGGCTCCGCGAACGGCTCGAAAGGAAAGGGCTGGTAGACGCGCATTGGCAGCCCGTGGGCCTCACGCTGGCCGAGAAGGGCGTGCTGGTGCAATACATAGCCGGGCAACTGGGCCTCGACGCGCAATGGCAGACCTTCGCCCGCCTGTGGGGCATGAAGCCCGAGACGCTCCGCAAGGCATACGGCAAGGGGATGGAACAAAGGAAAACCCTCACCTTTTTGGATAGGGTGAAGGGGTAGGAATAGATGAATACACATATTTGCAAAAAAGAAGGTGTGTCATAAATAAGAAAATGTGATCTGAAAGTAACTGAAAAGCTCCCCTGCTTTGATAGGGGAGCTCCCCGCAGGGGGTGAGGGGTAGTTTCTTATGATGAGAGATTTAACCCCTCAGTCTCGCTACGCGAGCCAGCTCCCCTAAGGGCAGGGGAGCTTTTCAGATAGCATTTTGACACACCCCTACGAACAGGGAAAATTCTCCATTGTCCATTCTTTCAGATTCTTTCCAAGGCGGTGGTGAGGAACGTCCACAGGCGTTCGACGGAAGCGATGCGCACGCGTTCGTCGGGCGAATGCGGATGTTGCAAATCCGGTCCGATAGATACCATATCCATTTCAGGATAAGCCCCTTGGAAGATGCCGCATTCCAGCCCGGCGTGCATCACCTCTACCTTCGCCTCCTGTCCGAAGAGGTCGAGGTAGGTTTGCTTCATCACCTGAAGTAGCGGGGAGTGCGCGTTGGGTTGCCACCCGTTGTATCCGTTTGCCTCTTCCACCTTCGCACCCGCCAGCGAGAAGATGCTTTCGAGGCTGGAGCAGAGCGCGTCTTTGCGGGTTTCAGACGAGCTACGGATGAGGAGCTTTATCTCAATCCGCTCGTTGGAGCTCTTGACGATGGCCAGGTTCGAAGAGGATTCGACCGTACCGGGGAAATCGTTCAACATCGTGATAGGTCCGTTTTGGCATCCCTCGATGGCGTTAATCAGGTCGTCTTGAATCTCTTCGGGAATCAACGTCTGGGGCAATTCGGCCATTTCGGCGGTAAACGAGATGCCGTCTTCCACGCCCGCATACTCCTGGCGGAACATGTCCTGGTAATCCGATACCAACTCCCAGAGCGCTTCGGCGTTATCGCCCGGAATCGTAACCAAGGCCATCGCCTCGCGCGGGATGGCATTGCGAAGGTTTCCCCCTTCGACGGCCGAAAGACGCGCCCCGTAATCGCACACCGCCTCCTTCAAGAAGCGGAACATCAGCTTGTTGGCATTCGCCCGGCCGAGGTGGATATCCAAACCGGAGTGCCCTCCTTTCAACCCCGTCAGGTTGAGTTTGACGGCCACATCACCTTCCGGTACGTAGGTATCCTCTTTGAATTGGAAAGAGATGTTCATGTCGATGCCGCCCGCACACCCGACGCAGAGCACACCTTCCGTTTCCGAATCCAGGTTCACCAGGACTTCCCCCCGCAAGAACCCCGGTTTCAGCCCGACGGCACCATCCATGCCCTCCTCTTCGTTGATGGTAAAGAGGGCTTCCAGCGGGCCATGTTTCAAGCCTTTATCGGCCAATACCGCCATGGCCAAGGCCACTCCCATGCCATCGTCGGCCCCCAAGGTGGTTTGGCGAGCCTTTACCCATTCCCCGTCTACGTAAGCATCGATGGAATCGGTCAGGAAATTGTGGTTTACCGAAGCGTTCTTCTGCGGGACCATATCCAAGTGAGCTTGCAACGTCACGGGGCGATGCGCCTCCATGCCCAGCGAGGCAGGTTTGCGAATAAGGATATTCCCCGCCCCATCCGTGAGCGTTTCCAATCCCAACTCATTTCCAAAGTTTACCATAAAACGGGTTATTCCCTCCATATGCCCCGTAGGGCGAGGAATTTGGGTTAGCTCATAAAAATAACCCCATACTGCTTTCGGTGAAAGCTTTTTGATTTCTTCAGACATAACTTTATCCTTCTTATTGTTTTATTTGATGGAAATGAACGGACATTGCTTAGGTTCACTTCTCATTTCTTCTATTTACTATGGGCAATGCCGCCACGCCAAACAACCCGCATATAGCGGTCCAAGCCGTTTGTATCGTATGTACGACCAAGGCGAAGGCCGCGGCATCATTCTCGTTCACGCCAAAGCAAACCAAGGTGGATATCACCATGAAATGCCACGGACCGATACCTCCCTGTACGGGTACCGCTACGGCGATGCTACTCATCGTAAAGGCTATCAATCCTACCGATATGCCCAAATCTTGGGTGAACCCGAACGCAAAGAAGGTAATGTAGAAATAGAGGAAATACCCCAGCCAAATCAATACGGTTTGGAGCAGGAATAATCCCTTCTTTTGCATCACCCCGATGCTTCGGATGCCTGTCCAGATATTCCGGAGCATCCCTTTCGCCTTTTGCACCAGCGTAAAGTTACTCAAATATGTAAATACGAACCAAATTCCAAAGATAAAAATGACCAAAAAAGCGTAAATCCATATCGAATTGAACATCGAGCGGAAGCCTGTAATCAACTCGGGGTTCTTATGGAAGAAGTCGAGGAAGAAATCCCAATGGAAAATAACGATGGCGAGGGTGATAAGCCCTACCATGAGGGTATCGCTCACCCGGTCGACGAGCAATGTCCCTAAGAGTTTCGAAAAGGAAATCCCGTCGTATTTCGTCACCATCCCGCATCGCCACACTTCCCCTACGCGGGGCAGTACCAGGTTTACCGCATAATTCCCCAATACCGCATAGACGGCATTACGCATCCGAAACTTTTCGCCCAACGATTCGATGAGCAACCCCCAACGCAATCCGCGCATCACGTTCGCCCCCAGCCCGAATACCAGCGATAAGAGTATAATCCGGTAATCCACACCGTTTTTGATAACGCTCCAAATCTCGGTGATGTCCATATTCCGGTATAAAAACCAGAGCAAAAGGCAGCCCAATGCCAGTGGCAAAACTATTTTTATGCTTGTCCGCAAAACGCTTTTTAAATCCATTCAATAGCAATATTCGTTAAATTGTTGTACTTTTGTGACGGGCAAAGATAAGCATATTATTTTAATATAAACCCATTACACCCAAAAGTGAATGAGATTCGTTAAACCAAAAAAAGCATTAGGGCAGCATTTCTTGAAGGATTTGCATATCGCCCAGCGGATTGCAGACACGCTCGCGGATTATAAGGATATTCCGGTACTGGAAGTAGGGCCGGGGATGGGCGTCCTCACCCAATTCCTCCTCGAGGCGGGGCATGAGGTGAAGGTCGTCGAGCTGGATGCCGAGTCGGTTTCCTATCTGGAGCAACACTTCCCCGATTTGAAAGGGCGGATTATCCCGGCGGATTTCCTGAAGTTGGATTTGACTTCGCTCTTCAAAGGGCAGGAGCGTTTTTGCGTGATTGGCAATTATCCGTATAATATCTCCAGCCAGATATTCTTTAAAGTATTGGACTATAAGGAGCACGTACCCTGCTGTTCGGGCATGATTCAGAAGGAGGTGGCCGAACGGCTGGCGGCTTCGCCCGGAGGCAAAACGTATGGCATCATCAGCGTCTTGCTACAGGCGTGGTATGATATCGAGTATCTTTTCACGGTACCCGCCAACGTGTTCGACCCGCCTCCCAAGGTGAAGAGTGCCGTGATTCGGATGACACGCAACCACCGGACGAATCTCCCCTGCGATGAGGCACTTTTCAAGCAGGTAGTCAAGACGACGTTCAACCAACGCCGCAAGACGTTGCGCAACTCCATCAAACCGATTTTAGGCCAGGCGTATCCCGATTACGATTTACCTATTTATAATAAACGCCCGGAGCAGCTCTCGGTAGAAGATTTTATAGGGTTGACCCAACGAGTTGAGGCGTATTTGAAACCAACTACGGTTATAAACGAACACCATTATAACGAAGAATCTCCCGCGAAATAACGATGATTGAACTGACGAAAGAATATATTGAGAACCTGAGGCATATCATCGAAGCGAAGGATGACGTGCAAGCCAAGAAGCTGCTGGAGGAATTATATCCGGCCGATATCGCGGAATTGTACAAGGATTTGTCGCTTCAAGAGGCGATTTACCTTTACCTCCTGATGGATGGAGATAAGGCGGCCGACGTCCTCATGGAGCTCGACGAAGAGGACCGCCACAAACTTCTTAAGGAACTCCCGAACGAACTTATTGCCAAGCGATTTGTGGATAATATGGATACCGACGATGCCGTCGACCTCATGCGCGAATTGGACGAAGACACGCAGGAGGAAATCCTTTCGCATATCGAAGACGTGGAGCAAGCGGGCGATATCGTTGATTTGTTGAAATACGACGAAGATACCGCCGGCGGTTTGATGGGTACCGAGATGATTGTGGTGAACGAGAATTGGAGTATGCCCAAATGTATCGACGAGATGCGCAAGCAAGCGGAAGACATGGACGAGATTTATTACGTCTATGTGGTAGACGATGACGACCGCCTGCGGGGTGTCCTTCCGCTTAAGAAGTTGATTACGAACCCTTCCGTCTCGAAAATCAAACACGTGATGAAGAAAGACCCCATCGCGGTACATGATAGTGATAGCATCGAGGAGGTGGCCGAAACGATCGAGAAGTACGACCTCGTGGCGCTTCCCGTGGTGGATAGCATCGGACGCTTGGTGGGGCGCATCAGTGTGGATGACGTCATGGATGAAGTCCGCGAACAACACGAGCGTGATTACCAGTTGGCATCCGGTATCTCGCAAGATGTCGAAACCTCGGATAATGTATTCACGCAAACCGCCGCCCGCCTTCCCTGGCTTTTGATTGGGATGATAGGCGGATTGAGCAACTCTGTGATTCTCGGAGGATTCGAGACGGGTATCGCCACCAACCCCAAGATGGCGCTCTTTATCCCGTTGATTGGAGGTACGGGGGGAAACGTGGGTATCCAATCTTCGGCTATCGTGGTGCAGGGTTTGGCCAATAATACGTTGAAAGAGGGTAATATATTCACCCAGATATTGAAGGAGAGCATCGTATCGATTATCAATGCCAGCATCATTAGTTTGGTGGTGTTTGTGTATAACTTCTTCATGTTGGGCGACCGGGTGATTACGACGGCCGTCTCGCTCAGCCTCTTTGCCGTGGTGATGTTTGCCAGCATCTTCGGTACGATTGTACCCTTGTTGCTCGACAAGATGAAAATCGACCCGGCATTAGCTACGGGACCCTTTATTACCATATCGAACGACATCATCGGCATGTTGATTTACATGCTGATACTTTCGGCCATGACCTGAGCGGAGTGTTAAATGCACGTTAATTATATTATGTTGTAGAACATACTTTCTAAGCAAGTTGTACCTTTGTGCCGATTTTACAAAAAGAAATAGTTTTTACCTATAAAAAGGCAGAAAGGTATGTTAAGGCAAGTTTTCTACATCTTATTCTTCTATTTCGTAGGGGAATTTATCAGTAGTTGCATGCATGGATTCATTCCGGGAAGCGTCATTGGGATGATGCTTCTTTTCGTGGCATTAGCGTTTAAGGTGGTAAAACCTGCGCAAGTGGATAAATTATCGCAATTGTTGACGAACAATATGGGGTTGTTTTTCCTCCCGGCGGGCGTAGGATTGATGACTTCGCTGGGAGTCATTTCCCATTATTGGATGGTTATATTGACGGTATGTGTGGTCAGTACGATTTTGGTGATTGCCGTAGTATCATTAACACAACAGAAGTTTGAAAAACATCGGAAACTCCATGAATCAGCTCATTCAATCTGAATTGTTCGACCTGGTGCTGGTAGTGGGTACCTACATAGCTGCTACCTATTTATATAAAAAGACGCACCTGAGTTTGCTTCACCCGTTGCTCACCTCTATTTTCTTTATTATTGTACTTTTAGAGTGGTTGGATATACCGTATGAATCCTTTCAGGAAGGGAGTCATTTGGTACATTTCATGTTGGGACCTTCGGTGGTAGCGTTAGGTTATGTATTATATGCCCAGATGCAATACTTGAAAGGAAATGTGGTATCGATTCTGACCTCCGTGTTTGTAGGGGCAATCGTCGGGATTACGAGTGTAATAGCCATTGGCAAGCTGATGGGTGCCGACCCTTCGTTGATTGCTACGCTTCAACCCAAATCGGTTACGACACCCATAGCTATGGGTATTTCCGAGAAAAATGGAGGTATCCCTTCGCTTACGGCCGTGATTGTGGTAGCCGTAGGTATTTTCGGAAGCATAGTCGGACCAGCTGTATTGCGTGTATTGGGTATCGAAAGCCGGATTGCTAAAGGATTAGCCCTCGGAGCATCTTCGCATGGTGTAGGGACGGCAGCTGCTATCCAACTGGGTGCGGTAGAAGGGGCTATTAGTGGATTGGCTATCGGATTGATGGGTATCATGACGGCTATCCTCGTACCTTGTATCCGCGTGGTTTGCCAATGGTTGCATTGGGTTTAAAGTAATAATCATACGTTTGGAGATGCTCGCTTAGCGGTTTGAGGTCACCTTTTGGGGCGACCTCAAACAAGCAAATAGTTTATTCTATTCCTTCTATTTCATCCAGTTGATGCTCTTCTGCTTCTTCCCAATCGGTATTTAAGTCTAAAATGAATTGGGTATTGGCTTCTCCGGCCGTATAGAGCGTACCTGTATAGCGTGTGATTTTATTTCGGTAGATAGGTGCATCTGTGATATTTCTTTCGCGTACAGGTGGATAGGTGATATCATCTTCTGGCATGGCCTTTAAGGTTATGGTATGGATGAAGGCCGATTTAGCTTCGGCTTCTGGTATAGGTACAAAGGTGTAAATCAGATGCCGGATGCGTTTCCCCTCTTCTTTGTCTTCTGGTATAAAGGTGTAGTTATAAGGTATTTCGATACTGGCCGTAGTTGATGTGCCATCCAATAGGTTAATTGTATTATACAATCCGGAGGTCTCTACGTTGAAATGATGAACCTCGGCCGGTACGCCATCCGTTGGAGAGAACTCAATGCCTGCAATGGCACGGGAAAGGGAAATCGGAAAAGAGGCGTTTGTATCTCCCGCATTGATTTCAATTTCGTCGTTTCCCCAGAAGGTGTCTTTGATTTGGGGGAATGTCATGAGGTTATTTTCCTCGGAAAAGGTGGCCTCCTCGATGGAATGCGCTAAGAAACAGACTTTGTAAGTACCAGGCGTAAGCTCATCTTCCAGCGAAAAAGAGGCAGAACCGTCGGGGGTGAGGGTGATTTCCTGGCGAATGTGGCGAATAAGCTCATCGTCGGTGCTATACAAGGCGTATTCCACCCACGAGAGTGTCGTAGTGGGTTGGGTGGTTTCGCCCGTATCTTCCTCGTTATCTTCCGCTTGAGAGGCGATTGGGTCGGATGGCAAGCCTTCAGGCATGTTGCGCGTTTGGCGGAAAGGTGTTATTTCTTCCCTTAAAGCCACTTTAAATGAAATGGAAACGGTTTGTTCGATAGGTTCCACTTTTTCTGAAATGGATTCAGATTGACAACTTGTCCCTATGAAGAGACTAACGATAAAAAAGGCTGCAAATTTTTTCATAGCCAATAGTTTTAAAAGTTTAAAATTTGATTTTAATGGCGTAAAGGTAGGTATAAAAAGGGGAAATAGCAAACAAAGGGCGAAAAAACATTGAAAAATTTTTCAAGTATACTAAAAGTCGTCCGCGATTCGTTAAAGTAAAAAGAAAAAAGCCGGGAAAGAAAACTTCTTGCGAAGGCATGGAAACTTCCGGAGCTAACGGGAGATTCTCTAAATATCGACGATATTTGGAGAAATCTTCGTATGTTTCCGGATTTTTCATCGGCAAGAAAGGGACTTTTGGCCGGCTATATATAATAATGTATAGGGATGAATAGCATTTACGATGCGCGCGAGCGCTTGAAATATCTTTTTATTGTGGTAGCGGTGCTGATAGCCATCGCCTCGGTTTTCGTGTCCGATTTGTTGATAAAGGATTTAGCCCGCGAGGAAAGACGGAAGATTGAGGTGTGGGCGGAAGCGACGCGCGTCCTCACGAGTGAGGACCCCAGTTTGAACATGAACCTGATTCTTCAAATCATCCAAGGCAATACCGCGATTCCGGTTCTGCTATGTAACGAACAGGATAGCGTGATGAATTATAAGAACATCGAATTGCCGGAGAAGAACCCCGACGAGTTTCTGAAGCGAAAGGTGCAGGAGTTGAAACATAAGAATCCGCCTATTGTGATTGATATAGAGGATGGTACGTATCAATACCTCTATTATGACGAATCGACTATCTTGAAGCAATTGCAAGTCTATCCTTATGCTCAACTATCGGTGATGGCGGTTTTCATAGTGATTGCCTTCTTGGCATTGGCCAGTACGAAGAAGGCGGAGCAAAACAAGGTATGGGTAGGGCTTTCGAAAGAGACCGCCCACCAGCTCGGTACGCCTATCTCTTCGCTTATTGCTTGGTTGGAATATTTGAAATTGAAAGAGATAGACGGTTCTATCCTGACGGAAATGGAGAAAGACGTAAAGCGGTTGGAGACGATAGCCGACCGCTTTTCGAAGATAGGTTCGACGCCCGAACCCGTACCGCTCGATATCCGCGAGTCCGTACGTCAGGCATTGGATTATATGGAGACGCGCATTTCGTCGAAGGTAAAGATTACGGTTGAAGCACCCGACGAACCGATTTGGGTGTTGATGAACAATGCCCTCTTCGCATGGGTCGTTGAAAACTTGTGTAAGAATGCCGTGGATGCTATGGAAGGGCAAGGGTTCATCACCTTTAAGATAGAAAGGAAAGGGAAGAAAGTGCGCATAGATGTTTCGGATACGGGCAAAGGCATTTTGAAGTCGAAGTTCAAGACCGTTTTCAATCCGGGTTATACAACGAAAAAGCGAGGTTGGGGTTTGGGACTTTCGCTTGTGAAGCGCATAGTCGAGTCTTATCATGGTGGAAAAATCTTCGTCAAAAGCTCAGAAATCGGGAAAGGGACCACTTTTCGCATAGAGTTAAGTTGTTTTGAAGCCTGATTTAAGGCAAAAAAGAGGCGAATAGTACTTTATAAGGAAAAATAACTATGTACATGTTGCTTTTCTGTTAAGATTTTTCGTACCTTTGCGCAGTTTTTACACAAATAGGCTTTGGGAAAATTTGAATTATATAGTATTGATTTGAAGAACCTGGCTCCTGGCGTGTATGCGTACGATTATACATTAGGGAATAAGTTCTTTGCAGACATCGATGGAGATCAAGTGCAAAAAGGGAAGGTGCAAGTGCATCTGACGTTGAAACGCACCTCGATGATGTTCGAGCTAGATTTCCATACGGAAGGTGTAGTAATCGTCCCATGCGACCGATGCTTGGACGATATGGAGCAGCCTATAGAAACGGACAACCGATTGGTGGTGAAATTCGGAAAAGAATATGCTGAGGAAAGCGATGAAGTACTCATCATTCCGGAAGAGGAAGGAAAGTTGAACTTGGCGTGGTTTTTGTACGAATTTATTGCATTGGCTATCCCGATGAAGCATGTACATGCACCGGGAAAATGCAACAAAGCAATGTCGGCTAAATTGCGAAAGCATCGAGCCCGGAGTACCGACGAAGAAGAGGATGACTTCTTGGATGGGGGAGAGGATTCGCAAGAGATGGAACGGCCTACAGACCCGAGATGGGATGCTTTGAAAGGCTTAATAGAGAATGATAACAATTAAAATAATAAATTAAAATGGCACATCCTAAAAGAAGACAAGGTAAGACAAGAACAGCCAAGAGAAGAACTCATGACAAGGCTGTAGCTCCCACGATGGCTATCTGCCCGAACTGTGGTGCATGGCATATTTATCACACTGTGTGTGGCGAATGTGGCTATTACAGAGGAAAGTTAGCAATTGTAAAAGAAGCTGCTGTGTAAGTTTTTCAAACTGATTAATTTGACAGACGTAAGAAATAGCCCTAAAAATCCAATTTTTTAGGGCTTTTTTACTTGATAGTTTTAGAAACGATGGAAAAGATTAATGCAGTAATCACAGGTATTGGCGGGTATGTCCCGGAAGATGTCTTGACCAATGAAGACATTTGCAAAATGGTGGATACTACCGATGAATGGATTATGACACGTGTAGGCATTAAAGAACGCCGAATCTTGAAAGGAGAAGGTCGGGGTACTTCGTATATGGGTATCCGGGCTGTGAATCAGTTGTTAGAAAAGACAAAGGTCAATCCGGAAGAGATTGAAGTGGTCATTGTGGCTTCTACCACGGCAGACTATCGCTTCCCGATGACAGCTTCTATCATAGCTTACCAGACAGGTTGTAAGAATGCGTTTACCTTTGATATGCAAGGCGCCTGTGCGGGCTTTTTGTATGCATTGGAAACAGGAGCGAATTATATTCGTACAGGGCGGTATAAGAAGGTTATCGTCGTAGCTGGTGATAAGATGACTTCCATTACCAATTATGAAGACCGTACGACCTGCCCGCTCTTCGGAGATGGTTGCGGTGCGGTACTTTTGGAACCTACTACGGAAGAGTTGGGTGTCATGGATGTCATCTTGCGTGTAGACGGGGCAGGTTTCCCGCATTTGATTATGAAGGCGGGTGGTTCGGCTTATCCTTCCTCGCACGAGACGGTAGATCATCGTGAGCATTTTGTATATCAGGATGGACGTACGGTGTTCAAGTATGCCGTTACTTATATGGCGGATGCCGCAGCTGAGATAGCTGAACGGAATCACCTCACGAAGGATGATATCACGTGGATTGTTCCTCACCAAGCGAATTTGCGTATTATCGATGCGACCGCCAAACGGTTGGGTGTGCCGATGGACAAGGTGATGGTCAATATCCAGAAATATGGAAACACCAGTGCAGGTACGATTCCGCTCTGTCTGTGGGAATGGGAAGATAAGTTGAAGAAAGGAGACAACCTCATTCTGGCGGCTTTCGGTGCTGGTTTTACATGGGGTTCGGTTTACCTGAAATGGGGATATGATGGAAAAAAAGCATAAATCCGGGTTTGTCAATATCGTCGGTAATCCCAATGTAGGCAAGTCTACGTTGATGAATCGGCTCGTAGGTGAACGTATTTCGATTATTACGTCGAAAGCGCAGACTACGCGTCACCGCATCATGGGCATTGTTAATACCGAAGATATGCAAATCGTGTATTCGGATACGCCCGGAGTCCTGCAGCCGAATTATAAGTTGCAGGAGTCTATGCTTAATTTTTCGGAGTCGGCATTAGATGATGCGGATGTGCTTTTGTATGTGACCGATGTCGTAGAGACCATCGACAAGAATGAATCGTTTCTGCAAGAGGTAAAGAAAGAAAATTGTCCGGTGCTGTTGTTAATCAATAAGATTGACCTTACCGACCAGGCTAAGCTGGAGGCACTTGTCCAAGAATGGAAAGAGATTCTCCCATCGGCAGAGATTATTCCGGTTTCGGCACTCACCAATTTCAATATCGATTACGTGAAGCATCGGGTGGAAGAGTTGATGCCCGAATCGCCTCCTTACTTTGAGAAAGACGCACTCACCGATAAGCCGGCTCGTTTCTTTGTCACGGAGATTATCCGCGAGAAGATTCTTCTTTATTATCAGAAGGAAATTCCATACGCGGTTGAAGTCGTGGTAGAACTCTTTAAGGAGGATGCCGAGATGATTCATATTAAATCGGTCATTATCTGCGAACGTGATTCGCAGAAGGGTATTCTGATTGGACATCGGGGGCAAGCATTGAAAAAGGTTGGTGCTATGGCTCGTAAAGATATTGAACGCTTTTTCGAGAAGAAAGTTTTTCTCGAAATGTTTGTGAAGGTAGAAAAGGATTGGCGCAATCGGGATAACATGTTGCGCAAGTTCGGCTACCGTTTGGAGTAAGTTTCGTAAGTTTTAAAGTATATATGGGAAATCTTGTTGCAATAGTGGGTAGGCCCAACGTAGGTAAGTCCACGCTTTTCAACCGTTTGACGCAAACACGCCAAGCGATTGTCAATGAAGAAGCGGGGACTACTCGCGACCGCCAGTATGGCAAGGTAGAGTGGCTGACGAAAGAGTTTTCACTGGTGGATACTGGTGGATGGGTAGTTAATTCGGAAGATATTTTCGAAGAGGAAATTAATAAACAGGTCAAGATTGCGCTCGAGGAGGCAGACGTGGTCTTGTTTGTCGTGGATGTGCAAAACGGCCTTACGGATTTGGATGTGGATGTAGCGAATATCCTGCGCCGTACGGAGAAGCCCGTATTGCTTGTGGCAAACAAAGCCGATAATTTCGAATCACATCTCGATTCGGCCGAGTTTTATGCGTTGGGATTGGGTGACCCGATTTGTATCTCTGCCATCAATGGTTCTTGTACGGGCGATTTGCTTGATAAAATCTTGGAGGTCATGCCTGAAGAGAAACCTATGGAAGTGGACGAGGAGTTGCCTCGTATTGCCATCGTGGGGCGTCCGAATGCAGGGAAATCTTCGTTGGTGAATGCGTTTATTGGCGAGGAGCGTAATATTGTGACGGATATTGCCGGCACGACGCGCGACTCTATCTATACGAAATACAACAAGTTCGGCCTTAACTTCTATCTGGTCGATACGGCCGGTATCCGCAAGAAGGGTAAGGTGAACGAGGATTTGGAGTATTACTCCGTGATTCGTTCTATCCGCGCGATTGAAAATGCGGACGTGTGCGTCCTCATGTTGGATGCAGAACGAGGCATCGAGGGGCAGGATTTGAATATCTTCTCGCTTATCCAGAAGAACCGCAAAGGGTTGGTCGTCTGTGTAAACAAATGGGATTTGATTGCAGACAAAGACCAGAAGGTCATCAATTCATATACGAATGCGATTCGGGAACGCTTGGCACCTTTTACAGACTTCCCCATCTTGTTTATTTCGGCCGTGACCAAACAGCGTATCTTCAAGGTACTTGAGACGGTCAAGCGCGTGTACGACAATCGGCACCGCCGCGTCTCTACGGCGAAACTCAACGAGACGATGCTCCCTATTATTGAGAATTACCCGCCACCTGCATGGAAGGGTAAATACATCAAAATCAAATATATCACCCAATTGCCTGCCGGAAGCATACCTTCGTTCGTATTCTTCTGTAATTTGCCGCAATGGGTGAAAGAGCCGTATAAACGTTTCCTCGAAAATAAGATACGCGAGAACTGGGACTTCTCAGGAACGCCTATCCATATTTTTATTCGAGAGAAATAGCGGAGAATACAAGGGTTTTTCTTTGCCATAATAACTGTTCTTTACGGATTGTTTCCCGATAAAGTGGAAACGATATCCGTAAAGAACAGTTTGTTTTAAGGTGGTTTATGAAACGCTTCCTTCAGACTTGCATCTCCTTCTGCCTCGGTATAGGAAGGATGCACGGTGGAGTAGTCAACAACGTTTCTGTGCTGTATGCGACGCGTGAACCTTCCAGTGGGTATGGGCATAAATTCCTAACCAAGAAAGGAGAATTGTTGTTTGAGACGGCAGTTTTTATTATCTTTGCCCTGCAATAGTGACATAATAAAAACAGTAAAAGCATGTTTACATCTACCATGACATACGAAGAAATCCTGCATGAAGCTAAAGTGGATTTCTATGAATTGGCGCCTCATACGCAAATTGCATTCAACCGTTTCCGGCGGAAATACAGTCCTATGCCAGGATACAACTACAACTTGTTTGGTCCGATTTCAGAGAAAAAAACATTCACGACGCGGCGGCACAACACCTGGACGCTGGAGATGCATATCAATAGTTTCCATAAGGAGAACTTTAATGCGGGGAGCGTGATGTTTGTGGGCGTGCCACGAAACAACAATGTGACGGAATATCTGTTTATTTGGAATCATGGCGTATTTATCCCCGAGTTGTTGTCTACCCATTTTGTCCAACGATATAAAGAGCGTTACCTTGAGCCTAACCATATCAACCTGAACGGGATGCATCCCGCCCTCTATTTCCAGCGCAAGAATACCGATTTGAGGCGTACCTATTTTATTCCGGACCAATGGACGGAAGAAGATATGAAGTACAAGCAAATCTGGATTAGCAACCAAGGGCTGTTTGTCACGGTCAATCACGGCCGCTTACGTGTTTATGTCACTTTCCTTGACCAGCAAAACTTGACCCGCTATAAAGCGCTTGTTTATGAGGAAGAGGCCCAACGAAGGATGTTCGAGAATAATTCGAAGAACTACAAGCATAACGTAATCGAAAGTGCCTGGAACTTATTGCCCATGTTTACGGCTCCTAACTCGCGGGAAATTCATGAACGTTTTGTCAAACGGGTATGTGACCAGGAAGGGGAAGAGCGCGAGAAATTCATACGCGAAGCCATGGATAGATGGGATGAGCTGGAGAAGGCGACAAGGGGGATTTGCGATGCCTTGGCCAAGGCGTGCGATGAAGAGCAATTGAAGAGAATCAAATTTGATGTTCCCGGCATAAAGGAATACGTTGACAAACACTTCAAACCTTTGCTAAAAGACCAATATGGTAAGCCGCATGGAACAGAACCGTATAAGAGGTAATGGTTTGTCTCCCGTTGATAGCTTCGCGGGAGACAAACAAGACATTACCACGCCTCTTGATGTATTCGGCTGTCCCCCTTTTATCCGCGTGTTTACCCGGGAAGGGGGCATGTTGGATTATTCCAAGATTTTCCCTACCTTTGCCTGTCTTTTAAACAGAAAAATAGCAAGAAAATGATAAAAGCATTGCATCAAATGGGGGAATACATGATACTGATGCGGAAGTGTCTGACGTTCCCAGACCGCTGGAGCATGTTCTTCAAGCAGTTAATCAAGGAGATATATAAATTAGGCGTAGATTCGCTCTGGATTGTAGTGATTATATCCATTTTTATCGGTACGGTGATTGCAATACAGATTTCGTTGAATATCAGTTCACCACTTATCCCTAAATTTACGATTGGTTATACAACGCGCGAGATTATCTTGTTGGAATTTTCTTCGTCTATCATGGCATTGATTCTGGCCGGGAAGGTAGGTAGTAATATTGCGTCAGAGATTGGAACGATGCGTGTGACAGAACAGATAGACGCGATGGAAATCATGGGTGTCAATTCGGCTAACTTCCTTATTCTTCCGAAGATGGTGGGATTGATGATATTTATCCCCGTGTTGGTTATCTTCAGTATGTTTACGGGTATTGCAGGAGGTGTAGCTGCCAGTTATTCGTCGGCTACCAATATGACACCGGCGGCGTTCGAGTTTGGTTTGCAATTCTATTTTAACCAGTTTTATGTCTGGTATTCCATTATAAAGTCTGTCGTTTATGCCTTTATTATCTCTTCGATAGCGTCGTATTTCGGATATAATGTAAAGGGAGGCGCATTGGAGGTTGGAAAGGCGAGCACGAATGCGGTCGTGATGAGTAGCATCATGATTTTGATGGCGGATTTGGTATTAACGCAAATCATGTTAACTTGATGTCGTATGATAGAGGTTAAGAATATTACGAAGTCGTTTGAGGGGCGCGCGGTATTAAAGAATATTAGTGCCGTGTTTGAAGATGGGAAGACGAACTTGATTATCGGACGAAGCGGTTCGGGCAAGACGGTCTTGATTAAAGATATTATTGGATTGTTACGCCCAGATAGCGGGCAGATTTTGTATGATGGTCGCGATTTGACGCAGATGAATAAGGCTGAACTGAAGGCGTTGCGCAAGGAGATGGGTATGTTGTTCCAAGGATCGGCTTTGTTTGATAGCATGACGGTGCTCGAAAATGTGATGTTTCCATTGGATATGTTCTCTAATATGTCGTCGAAAGAACGGCAGAAGCGGGCAGAGTTCTGCCTTGACCGTGTGAACTTAGCTGACGCAGGAGATTTATATCCTTCTGAAATAAGCGGTGGTATGATGAAACGCGCCGCGATAGCTCGGGCGATTGCATTAAATCCGAAGTATCTTTTTTGTGATGAACCTAATTCAGGTTTGGACCCGAAAACATCTTTGGTGATAGATGATTTGATTCATGATATTACGGTAGAATTTAAAATGACGACCGTTATCAATACCCATGATATGAACTCCGTGATGAACATTGGCGATAGCATCATCTTCATCAAAGAGGGGGTTAAAGAATGGGAAGGCAATAAAGAGGAGGTCATTACCTCGAAGAACCAAGCTCTCAACGACTTCATCTTCGCTTCGGATCTTTTCCGAAAAGTAAAGGAAGTGGAAGAAGAAGAATTGAAAGAGGGCATTAAGAAGGGATAAAGGAAAAAACATAGTGGGTGGATATGCTAATTGGTATTTCGTATGAGAAGATATAGCGTAATATATTGGGTATTGTTCCTCTTTTCTTTTGGGGTAGCGCAAGCAAGCGAAGCTGTAT
Organism: Parabacteroides sp. An277; assembly: GCF_002159645.1. GTDB lineage: Bacteria > Bacteroidota > Bacteroidia > Bacteroidales > Tannerellaceae > Parabacteroides. The sequence goes on from NZ_NFJB01000003.1 coordinate 32,123, forward strand.
TTCAATTGCAGAGTCTGTCTTCTAAATTGGAAGCGGAAGTTCGGTTGGAGGGGCAAGTCATAACGATGGATTTATATGCCAAGCGGGAGAAAATGGTGACTGTAAAAAGTTTACAGTTCGAATTGGAAAAGACGAAAATCTTGGGTGATTGGCGCATAGTGCGAATCCAACAAGATAAGGTAAATCAAACTTGGCAACCGGTTTATGGTGAACGTTCATGTGTGGTAGATCGTTATCAGACTTTATCCCTTGCTTTGAAGGCGGAAGGAAATGGTAAACGAATGACCTTTGATGTGCGCCTCTATGACGAAGGACTTGCCTTTCGCTATGGTTTTGACGAGCTGGATTTCTGGAACGATACGTTAACAGGCGAACAAACGCAGTTTTTATTCGAAGATGATAAGGAAACATGGGTGACAAGTTGGGCACAAGGTGGGTACGTCCCGACTACTTTGCAAGCAATGGAAGGAGAGGGTGAGCGTCCTCAAGTGGTTCGTGTGGATGCAGACCATTATGTAGCTATTGGTGAAGCGGCATTGGTGGATTATGCTCGCATGAAGTTAGTAAAGTGTAGTGAAGGAGTCGGAATTCAGTCTGTCTTGTCGGGTAGTGTGTCGTTGGATTTAGCAGATTACCGTTCTCCTTGGCGTTATGTCATGGTGGCGGGGAATCCTGGTGAGTTGGTGCAAAACAATGATTTTATCTTAAACCTGAACGAGCCCAATCAGATTCCAGATACCCATTGGATTAAACCAGGGCAAGTTTTGCGTGAGGTGACGTTGACAACGGCTGGCGCGTTGGCGGCTATCGATTTTGCTGCAGAAAATCATATCGCTTACGTGGAATTTGATGCGGGCTGGTATGGACCGGAAGAAGATATGGCGTCTGATGCGACGCGAGTTTCCGTCGATCCTGCGCGTTCGCAGGGACCGCTCGATTTGCCGCAGGTCATTGCTTACGCGGATGCTAAGCAGGTGGGGATTCTTCTTTATGTTAATAAGAAAGCTTTATATCAACAATTAGACGAGATTCTCCCGCTTTATCAGCGGTGGGGCGTGAAAGGAGTGAAATTCGGTTTTGTGGATGTGGGGGACCAGCATGCTACGGCTTGGTTGCATCAGGCTATTCGGAAAGCGGCGCGTTATCAGCTGATGGTGGATGTACATGATGAATATCGTCCGACGGGTTATTCCCGTACCTATCCGAACTTGATGACGCAAGAGGGTATCCGGGGGGATGAAGAGAGTCCCGATTTGACGCAGACGATATTTACGTTTTATAGCCGCATGATAGCGGGTGCAGGAGATTATACGAATTGCTTTTTTGCTGAACGGGTGACCGAAAAGATGGGTGGACGTGCGGCCCAGCTGGCGAAGCGTGTGGTTATTTACAGTCCATGGCAGTTCGTTTTCTGGTACGATCGTCCGTATAAGGCGCCTACCCGTGCGGGTGGTGCGGGTGCTGCCGAGTCGGTTATCCGGACGGATGCCGTTACGGATTTCTATTGTTCGATACCTACCACTTGGGATGATTCCCGTTTCCTGGCTGGCGAAATGGGGGAATATGCGGTGGTGGCGCGTCGTTCGAAATCGGATTGGTATGTGGGCGTTTTGAATGCATCCGGCGATAAGCGACAGGTTGTTGTCCCATTGGAGGCTTTGGGGATTTCCCCGCATGGCAAAGTGGTGTTGTATTATCAGCCTTCCGCTAAATCGAAGGATAAGGTCGCCATCAAGGAATGGTCGTTGAAAGGGGAAAAGGAATTAAAAATAGAGGTGGAAGCAGACAGTGGTTGCGTGCTGTTGTTTTCTGCCGATAAATGAATGATTCTATAAAAAGAAAGCCGGATGGAAGTCCGGCTTTTTTTTGGTTATTTTTTCACCTGGTATGTCTGATGGATGGCTTTGTCGAATTCAGCCCAATGTTCGTCTGTCATGTTCGAGGGAACGAAAAGGGCAACTCCGGCAGCTCCGGCTTCCATCGAGCCGCGTACGGCTTCTGCAATCTCCGAGGGGATTAAGCCGTGTCCTTCGGGGTCTTTGATGTTCGCCTTGTTCTTCCAGTCGTGGCAAATGAAGAGTCCGCTATAGACAGGCTTCTGTCCGTTGACAGAGTTGACCTCTTCTTTCGTGATTTCGCCTACCCATGAAGCTGGCTCCAGATAGAAGTCGTTGTAGTTCATCGGGAAGAAGGCGTCGATATTCCACTTGTTCCATTCCTGGCGCACCAGTTTCTTGGCATACGAATCCGGTCCGGGGAAGACGGCCGCGCTTACTTTCTTGCCTTTTGCATGTACGGCATCGGCGATTTTACCCACGAGGCTCGTAATCACGTTGTAGCGGAATTGTTTCCATTCTTCGCATGTCGAGGGGTCTTCGATGGATTTGATGTCGATGCCTGTCGCCTCCTTGAAGTCTGCCACGCACTTGTCGCAATAGCAATAGTCGGCTGTCGGGTATTCTTCGTTCATCACCAACCCATATTTATCCCACAGGCCACGCGCCAGGATAACGTCCACGTAGCGGATATAATCCAGATGCACGTAATCCACTTCGGGGATGTCTGCAATCTTGCCATACTCCGTCACCAGGTAGTTGATGACGTCCGGATTGTTCGGGCACATGCACTTGTAGTAAGGCACATACGCCTGTACGTTGTAGGCCGATTCGCCTTTGCGGTTTACGGCATACCACGTCGAGTCGGCGTCGCCCTTCAGCATGGTCGGAATCCAAGCGTGATATTCCAGTCCGTTCTCGTGTGCGATTTTAGCTGCCCGCGCATGTTTCTCTACGTTAAATCCGCCGGCGTTGTAGCACATGCCGTCCAGCCCATGCTCTTTCCACTTCTTGAAATCGGCCTGGATGGATTCCGCCGTCGTATTCGCACCTTCCCCTTGCCAACCGTACACGGGGATTTTCGTCTTCGTCTCGCTTGTACATGCCGACAAGCCTACGATGCAAGCAGCCGCAGCTGCGAATAAAGTTTTTACTTTCATGATGATATAGTTTTTAGTAAATAATGTTCCATTGAATTGTTCCCAGGGGTGGGAATGTTAAAAGAAGCGCATCTTTGGCGATTCCCAGGGGTGGGAACGTTAAAATATGTGCGTCTTTGGTGATTCCCAGGGGTGGGAACGTTAAAAGATGTGTGTCTTTGGCGATTCCCAGGGGTGGGAACGTTAAAAGAAGCGCGTCTTTGACGATTCCCAGGGGTGGGAATGTGGAAAGATGCGTTCCTTCGGCCATTCCCACCCCTCCGGATCCATTCCTTAATACCCGAAGATCTCCTCCTGGCTGAGTTTCTGAATCGGACCATACTGGCCGAGGCCCTTCATGTCCAAATCCTTTTCATCGCCCAGGACGACGTAGACGTACTTGCGGTCTTTCACCCATTTTTCTTGGAACGCCTTCACGTCGGCCAGCGTCAGGCCCGGAATCTGCTCGAAGAGTGCTTTGCGCATGTCTACCTCCAGCCCTAAATCCTGCATTGCAAGGTAAGTCCAGAGGACGTTCTCCTTGATGGTGCGGTCGGTACGCATCCGGGTGAGGAGCGCGTCTTTGGCCAGGTTGAATGCCTGTTCGGATTCGGGCATTTGGTTGATAATCCCGTCGAACGCCCGCATCGCGTCGAGCATCTTGTCGTTTTGCGTGGCGATGAAGGTGCGGTATACATAGGGATATTTCAGTTTCGAAGGCGAGATGAGGTACGCCCCGGCCGTATAGGCCAACGCCCGTGCCTCGCGCATTTCCTGGAAGACGATGGAGTTCATGCCGCCGCTGAAGTACTCGTTGTAGAGGCTGAGAATCGGGTCGATGGTAGCATCAAACTGCTCGCCCCGGTTCGAGACGGCCGAGAAATAAATCTGCTTGGCATCGTATTGGGCGAAGTAGACCTTGTTCTCCTTCGTTTCTTGCATCTGGAAGTCGGGCGCATCGGGGACGGGTTTCAACGTTTCGGGTACCTTGTGGCGTTCGCGGATGATGTTCACGAGCGCATCGGGTTTCTCCGGCCCGTAATACAGAATCTTATGCTCATACGTGTTGATTTGGTGGATACGGTCTACCAACTCCTGCGGGTTCATGGCCTGAAGTTCGGCATTCGTGAGGATATGGGTAGTCGGCGAGTTCGCTCCCCAGATGGCATATTGCACCAATTGGCTGAAGTTGGCGCCCTGGTTGAGTTTCGCGTCTGCCCGAGCTTTGAGGATATCGTTCGCCAGGTTCGCGTAAGCATCGGGATTGACCTGCGCATCCGCCAACAGCTCCTCGAAGAGTGCCATCACCTGCGGCATGTTCTCGCTAAGGCCAGACAGGGTCACATACGTGCGGTCCGAACCCGGATGCACGCCGAAGTTGCACGCCAATTGGTAGAATTCCATGTTGATTTCCTGCAGGCTCTTCTTCGAAGTTCCGAGGTAAGAGAGGTAATCGAACGCGGTACCCATCGCCTTGTCGTTGTTCGTTCCCATCTCGAAGACGTAAATCAGCGTAAAGAGGTCGTTCGTTGTGTTCTCTTTATATAATATAGGTATGCCGGATTGAGCCGTGAGCTTTTGCATGTCCTTGCTGAAGTCGAGGAAGACGGGTTCGATTGGAGCGACTTGCTCGGCCTGTATCTCGCGGAGGAACGCGCTCGAGCTGTCGCGATTCATCACGATAGGCGTGATGGCGGGCTTGTCTATCTTCTTCTCGTTCGGGTCGACGCCTTGGCGTTTGTAGACTACGGCATAGTTATCACCGAAGTATTGGTTGGCAAAGTCCACGATGTCCTGCTTGGTGATTTTGCTCATGTTGTCGATTTGGTTCACGACGTCTTTCCAGTCATCGCCGTCGATGAAAGCGGAGACGAATCGGTCGGCACGGCTGCTGTTCTCCTCCAGCGACTGCATGTAGTAGAGCTTGTAGTTATTGATAGAGGCTTGCAGGAGCTTCTCGTCGAAATCGCCCTTCTTGAGTTTTTCTATCTCCGCCAGGAAGAGGTCCTTCACTTCGTCGAGAGTTTGCCCTTGCTTAGGCGCACCCATCATCAAATAGGTCGAATAATCCGCCAAAGGCATGACGCCGGCGTTGAAGTTCAATACTTTTTGCTGTTGAGCCAAGTCGATGTCCAGCAATCCCGCTTTCCCGTTACTCATGACTTGGCTGAGGAGCGTCAGGAGATTATCCGATTGAATATCGGTCGGGATACGCCATGCCAACGCTACGTTCTCGGCATCCAAACCTAATACCTCCTTTACGACCGGTTCCTTGAGGGGATTCGCTTTCGGCTCGGGGCGTGCGGGCAGGTTTTCGTTCGGCTTCATGGTGCCGAAGTATTTTTGAATGGTGGCGATGGTCTTGTCTGGATCCAAATCGCCAGACATGCAGATGGCGATATTGTTCGGGACGTACCACGTCTTGTAATAATTCTTGATGTTGGTGATGGAAGGATTCTTCAAATCCTCTTGCGTACCGAGGACGGTTTGCGTCCCATACGGATAATCTGGATAAAGCGCGCTCAATACGGCTTCGAGCAGCTTTTCGGAATCTTGCGTCAGATACATGTTCTTCTCTTCATATACCGTCTCCAATTCGGTATGGAATCCACGGATAACAGCGTTTTGGAAGCGGTCTGCTTGAATTTGTGCCCAGCGGTCAATCTCGTTCGATGGAATATCTTCCACATATACCGTCTGGTCGAACCACGTGTAAGCATTCGTGCCGGTAGCCCCGATGGAAGCCATTAGCTTGTCGTATTCGTTTGGAATAGCGAGTTTCGAAGCTTCGTAGGAGACACTATCGATTTGATGGTAAATCGCTTTTCGTTGGGCTTCGTCCGTCGTGGTACGATAGACCTCAAACAAACGTTCAATTTCGTCGAGCATCGGTTTTTCCGTTTCATAATTCGTGGTGCCGAAATGGGTGGTACCCTTAAACATCAAGTGCTCGAAGTAGTGCGCCAAGCCGGTTGTTTCGGCGGGGTCATTCTTTCCCCCCACGCGCACCGCGATATACGTCTGGATGCGGGGCGTCTCTTTGTTTACGGTTAAATACACTTTCAACCCGTTGTCTAAGGTGTAGATGCGGGCTTTCATCGGGTCGTTCGGAACCGATTCATAAGGGATGGAAGAGCCTGTTTGCGAACACGAGGCGAACAGTCCCATGAATAAAGCACATCCCAAGATGCAAATAGTTTTACGCATAACTTTCTTTATTTGATAATTCGTTTGCAAATATCTAAAATAATGCGAACAAATTTAAGCTTTTTGCGGAAAATAATTGGCATCTTGCCGAACGATAAGATGAAAAAAGAGCTTTTTTACCGTTTTCCAATGGTCGGGACGCGGAAAGTCTCCTGGTAGTCCTCGCCTTTTCTGTCTGTTTTTAAGGTAATGGTATATTCCGCCTCGCCCGATTTCAAGGAGGAATTGGCCCACATGTTAATCCGATAGCGAATCTGCTCGCCTGGCTTGACGCGCCGGATGGGTATCGGTTCGGAATGGCGGATGCGTCGAGCGTTCCGGTCTCCTTTTAATTCAGGTTCAATTTGCGGGATAGTGGCATCGCCTTCATTGCAAATGATAAACGTCAGGTGGCATCGTTCGCCCGCGTCTATCGCCCGGTTTCCGTTTTCATCCTCGAGGATAATGTCGCGGATAAACAAAGCCGGTTCGCGTCGTTCGTACACATGGGTTGTCTCTTTGCGGGTATTCCGCGCTGTATTATAGGGGCTTGTAGCAGCAGCTCCGATAGCGCTTCCCGCTACTCCGCCTACGACTGAGCCAATCATCGAGCCACCCCAACCGCCCACGCGGTCGCCTATCAACGAACCCGAAATGCTTCCAATCATTCCTCCTGTTTGCATCCCGAAGAGTTGCTTGTTTTGGGGTGTCATCGTGGCGCATCCCGTGGCCAATACCAAGCAGCTTGTCCATAAAATTGTTTGAAAAAAAGCCTTCATCATCAATATTCATTTTCTATATATAACATATAGAGGGCGAAGAGGGTTCAGGGTTTAATGCTTTTTTAGCCGAAGGCGGTTTGGGGTTATCGTTATAATCGTTTCCGATATTCGTTTCCGATATTCGTTATAATCGTTTGGGATTATCGTTATAATTAGGGAGAATGATAGGCATCCATTGTTTCTTTTATTACACACAAAAGCCTCACTTCCCAGCGAGGCCTTTTGCGTATATCGGAAATAACCAATAAAAACTTTCCAATATGTATCATCTTATATGCTTACATAAATTAGCGATTCGGTTTTGGTCCTGAGATTATACTAATAGTGTTACGTTCATTTTGACGATGCAAAGATATTTCCATCTACGGCTTCCGGCAATACCTATTTATATGTATTCCGAGCCGTTTTACTACCTATATTTGAGTAATAAACCAAGAAAAATGCATATTTAGGGAAGATTCTTCCCTTTTTTCGGCGGGATATTGGGTAGAAATACATATTTTTGTGAATGCAAAACAGGGTATTTACGATAAAATGGCATATAAAGAAAAATTAGCGCATTTGCTTTCCGACATTCAAAGCCTCGAGATGCTGGTCCGGGGAATGCAAGAGGAGGACGATTTGTCTGCTCTTTCGTTCGCAAGGGCGGGTAATTGGGCGTATGCGGTGTTGGAGAAGTTGAAGGCGTTGGAAAACGAACAGATGCAGCAATTGCATATCCGCCTCGTGGAACAACAAGAGGAGTTGAACCATTTGCAGGCATTGACGGAACAGTATCAAAAGAAGGCTGAAGAGCGTCAACAAGTACTTTTGCAAGCTCAAAAGGCATACGAGGAACCCGTCCAAGTGGAAACTCCCGCGCCTCTCCCGGAGGAGGAAGCGCCTCAAATGGAGGAAAAGGCGGAAGAACCCGTACCGCCTGTAGCCGAAAAGCCGAATGTCGTTTTGCAGGATGTATTGGCAAAGCAGACGATGACAGATTTCCGGAAGGCTTTCAGTTTGAACGATCGTTTCCGTTTCCGCCGGGAGTTGTTCGGAGGAGATGAAGCACGGATGAATCAAACGATAGCGGATTTGAATGCGATGACTTCGCTCGATGAGGCTAAACGTTACCTCCAGGAACGGATGGCATGGGATTGGCAAGACGAAGCAACTTCAGACTTTATTAAACTATTGGAGAAAAGATTTATCTAAGGATAAGCAGATAGATGGAAAAGCGTATGGCAAAACTGACGGTGGTACCGACTCCGGTCGGAAACTTAGAGGATATGACCTTTCGGGCTATCCAAGTGTTGAAAGAAGCGGATCTGGTCTTGGCGGAAGATACGCGGACGACCAGCATTCTTTTCAAACATTTTGATATCCAGAATAAGATGCAATCGCACCATAAGTTTAACGAGCATCAGACGGTTGAGCAATTGGCGGCTCGCATTCGGGCAGGCGAACACATCGCGTTGGTATCGGATGCCGGGACGCCGGCTATTTCAGACCCCGGTTTTCTCTTGGTGCGTGAATGCGTTCGTCAGGGGGTTGAGGTCGAATGTTTGCCGGGTGCGACGGCGTTTGTGCCGGCTTTGGTCGTATCCGGTTTGCCCAACGAGAAGTTTTGCTTCGAAGGTTTTCTTCCGCAAAAGAAGGGAAGGCAAACGCGCTTGCAAGAGTTGGCGACCGAGACGCGGACGATGGTCTTTTATGAGTCTCCGTTTCGGTTGGTCAAGACGTTGACGCAATTGGCGGAAATCATGGGAGCGGATCGGCAAGTATCCGTCTCGCGCGAGATATCCAAATTGCATGAAGAGACGGTTCGCGGGACATTGGAAGAGGTAATACAACATTTTACCCAACAAGAACCGAAGGGCGAAATCGTCATCGTATTAGCCGGTATTAAAGAACAAAAGAAAAGTAAGAAAGCAACAGAAGAAGATGTATAACAAACTAAAAGAAAGAAGCATGAAAAAAGTATTAGTTGCATGTATGTGCACGGCCTTGTTGGTTTCATGTGGCCAACAATCTGCAGAACAAAAAAGGTTGCAAGCCGAAAACGATTCGTTGAAGGTGGAAAATGCGAAGGCAACCAGCGAGTTGAATGATATGTTGGCTACGTTGGATGATATAGAAGCTGGTTTTAATTCGATTCGGGAAGCCGAGAATTATTTGAAGGTGCAGCAGCAGGCGGGCGATGAGATGACGCCGGGCCGGCGTGAGCAAATCAAAGAGAATATGAAGCTCGTTTCTGAAACGTTGAAGAAGAATCGCGAGCAGATTGCCGACCTTCAGAAGAAGTTGAACCAGAGCGGGTCAAAAAATGCTACTTTGCAAAAGATGGTGAACCGCCTTTCGAAGGAATTGGATGAAAAGACTGCTCAAATCGTCGCTTTGCAAGAGGATTTAGCCAAGAAGAATGTCCGTATTCAGGAATTGGATGAAGCTGTAGCCGACTTGAACGAGAACGTGGAAAACCTTTCGACAACTAATGCGGCTCAAGCCGAGAAGCTGGATGCGCAGGATAAAGAATTACATACGGCTTATTATTGTTTTGGTACTTCGAAAGAGTTGAAAGCGCAGAATATCTTGAGCAAGAAGGGACTTTTCTCGAAGACTAAAGTATTGCAAGATGGTTTCAACAAGGATTATTTTATCACCATTGATATCCGTGAAGTAACCGAAATCCCGCTCTTTGCATCGAAGGCGAAGTTGCAATCCAACCATCCGCAGGGTTCGTATGAGTTTGTTGAGGATGAGGAAGGCAACCAAACATTGAAAATTACCAATCCGGAATCGTTCTGGAGCTTGAGCAAATATTTGGTAATCGAGGTGGGCTGATGCATTACAAGAGTTTATTCATCGATTTGGATGATACCCTCTGGGATACGTTCCATAATAATAAAGAATGCCTCAAAGAGCTGTATGCCGAACTCCGTTTGGACCGGTATTACGCCTCTTTTGAGGCTTTCTTTTCGCTTTATATGCCTAATAATATTGAGCTTTGGGCTCAGTATCGGCGGGGAGAAATCGATCGGTTGACGCTCATCATCGAGCGTTTCCGTCCTTTCCTTCGTCCGTTGGGGATCGTAGAGCAAAAGGATATTTTAAAGATTAATAATCATTTCTTGGAGCAAACCACGAAGCAGACACGCTTGATTCCGGGTGCTATCGAGTTGCTCGAATACCTGCGGCCCCATTATAAGATGTATATCCTTTCCAATGGGTTTCGCGAAGTCCAATCGCTCAAGATGGAGAACTCCGGGCTGGCGCCTTATTTCGAGCGACTGATTCTTTCGGAAGATGCGAAAATCCAGAAGCCTCATCCCGGTATTTTTGATTATGCCTTGCAGGAAACGGGTGCTGTCCGCGAGGAATCATTGATGATTGGCGATAGCTGGGAGGCTGACATCATCGGTGCGCACGATTCCGGTATCGACCAGATTTGGTATAATCCTAAACAGGAGCCTATACGGGGATTTCGTCCTACTTTCACCGTCGTTACATTAGCAGAAATAACACATATCTTATGAAAACAAAAAATCTATTGGCTTTAGCCATCGGTCTGTTCGGCCTCCTCTCCAGTTGCCAGGAGCAACCGAAGGAATGGAAATTGGTTTGGGAAGAGAATTTCGAAGAGACGGACTCTTTTGACCCGGGTATCTGGAGTAAAATCCCACGCGGGACTGCGGATTGGAACCGTCATATGTCGGATTTTGATTCCTGTTATGCCATGCAAAATGGGCATCTGGTTTTGCGGGGCATTGTCAACTATAGTTTACCGAATGATACCTCTCCGGTCCTCACGGGCGGTGTCTATACAAAGGGTAAGATGCTGTTTTCGAATGGTCGTCTGGAGATTTGTGCCCGTCTGCACGGTGCGCAAGGTGCTTGGCCCGCTTTTTGGCTCTTGCCGGAAGATGCGCCATGGCCTCAGGGCGGCGAGATAGATATTATGGAGCGTCTGAACAATGATTCCATTGCGTATCAAACGGTGCATTCGCATTATACTTACGTGCAGGGATTTAAAGATAATCCGCCGCAGGGAAGTACGGGACCTATCAACCGCGAGGATTACAATATTTATGCGGTGGAACTTTATCCCGACAGTCTCTCGTTCTATATCAACGATGTGCATACCTTCACCTATCCGCGCATCGAGACTGATAAAGAGGGGCAATTCCCTTTCAATCGTCCCTTCTATCTTTTGTTGGATATGCAACTGGGCGGCTCTTGGGTAGGTCGTTATGATACGAAAGATTTGCCTGTCCAGATGGAAATTGATTGGGTGCGCTTCTATCAGAAATGAGCATGGGATGAAAAGGAGAATCCTCTATTTGAGGTGAAGAATCAATCGAATTTTTCGTTCGTTTTTATATTTAACATGTATTAGCCTCAGGTCTTCGGACTTGGGGCTTTTCTTTTGTAGGGAGGTTATTTTTATATATGGAATGATTTGCACCGCCGGTGCAAATACCGCTATGTTAATAAACCTATTTGCACCGTCGGTGCAAACGTCACTATGTTAATGAATCTATTTGCACCGTCGGTGCAAACGTCACTATGTTAATGAATCTATTTGCACCGTCGGTGCAAACGTCGCTATGTTAATAAATCTATTTGCACCGTCGGTGCAAACGTCTCAATGTTAATAGACCTATTTGCACCGTCAGTGCAAGCAGCAAAATTAACATAGTCCTATTTGCACCGCCGGTGCAAGCACTAAAATGTACGTGGTCTTATTTGCACCGCCGGTGCAAGCTTTGTTTTATAAATGGAATGAGTTGCATCGCCGGTGCAAATAAAGCATATATATTAAAAATAGTTATATCTTATATGAAATGCAAGCTGATATTTTGATTATTCCATCCAATACTATATATTTGCAACCGGGACATAAACATATCTGATTATGATTAAGATTGATAATTTAAAGTTAGAAAACCTACGAAATGGAGCCCATTTCGAGTTTCACAGCAGTACGATTCAACGTGCCAAATCGAATAGTACGGTGAATACGCAATTTGAAAAATTTTTGACGCCTTATAATGCGGATTTTCAATTAGAGGATAAGGCATTAAAAGTTTCTCAAAAGAGTTTCTTGACAGACGATATTGTCAAAGTAGATGATTTACGTAAGAATTTATATTTGACTTATCGGAAAATGGTAAAAGCGATGTTGGATTATCCAATAGAAAATATGGCATCGGCTGCTAAGGTATTAGCTCAAAATATAAAAGATTATAATATTGACCCTAATGGGCAAATGGACTTAGAAACAGGTCTGTTACATAATATGTTGACCGACTTGAAAGGTGATTTGGCAGAGCAAGTGGAATTATTGAACCTAACTCCTGTAATAGAACAGTTAGAGACAGCCAATACGAAGATGCGCGAATTGCTGGAGGAACGCAATACAGCTTATGCAGAACGTAAAGTAGGTGCGATGCGGGAATCCAGAGCCAAAGTAGATGAGGATTATCGTAAATTCATCCAAGTAGTGAATGCTTATATCCTAATGGAAGAGGATGAAGAGGTAATTTCGTTTGCTAAAAAACAAAATGCAGCCATATTACGTTATCGACAAATTATAGGACAGACCTCAGGCAATAAGAAACCCGATGAAGGCGGCGATGAACCGATACCCGAACCTGAAACTCCTGCCATCACAGCTGTTTATCAGAAGGAGGGAGGTGACCCGGAGAATCCACACCGAATCGGACGGGATGAACAAACCATGGTAGAATATCAAGGATTTACATTGAAAGGACAAAATGGTACGCTGGAGCATGTCATCGGGCTTGTCAATGATCAAGATTACATCGAATGGATTAAACCGGAGACGATTACTAACGTCACAGACACTAGCTTTGAATTTACAATGGTGCCAGATTTGACAGAAGGTCAATATAAAGTTCGCATTGAAACTTACGATGGTGGTAGTCCGCTGGTAGTGGAATATCCGGAGATGATTACGTTATGGTAATTGACAATGGACAATTGAGAATTGACAATTGATAATGAAATATTTATAGAAGGGTATATCATAAATAAGAAAATGTTATCTGAAAGTAACTGAAAAGCTCCCCTGCTCGTAGGGGAGCTCCCCGCAGGGGTGAGGGGTTGTTTCTTATTATGAGAGATTTAACCCCTCAGTCTCGCTACGCGAGCCAGCTCCCCTAAGGACAGGGGAGCTTTTCAGATAGCATTTTGACACAGCTCCTTTCAGATAGTATTTTGATACATTCCTATTTTATACCTATCTTTATCTCTATTTTTATACCCTTTTGAAAGGATTTCTGATTTTATAATCCCAGTTCGACTTGGAAGCGGAACTCCCAGCGATTGTAGGTAGGGTCTACAGACTCGGCGCGATGGTTGAACGAAGCGTCGGCTTGTACTTTGAGGCTATGGCCAATAAGGTATCGCGTGACGGCGATAGTAGTCTGGTTGTTGTGCTTGTACCCGACGATGGATTGCACCTCTTTATTCGGGAAGAGTGTGGAATTTCGCAAGGCAATCTCCCAATTCTTCGGGAAGAGATAGCTGGTTTGGATGTTGAGACCGTTTCCCGTATAGATGCTCGTTTCGGTATCACCCGTGAAAAGCGGTTCGTCGCACTGGCGCCCCATGAAGTCAGTATAAAAGGCAAAACCCTGGTATTTTAGAATGAAGTCTACGAAGTAGGAGTGGAGGTTTCGCATCTCGTTATTCGGAATATACGCGCCGTTTTGGCCTTGAAGACGCGTGGTATTGTTGTTAAACGAATAAGCACCCGCTATAAGGATTTTGGGACGTTCCTCCCGTTCGAAATCACCTTCCGCCACATCGCCCAGCGATTTGAATCGGCCTATAGGATAGAGTTCCACACGTCCGGTATAGGCAAATCCACCTTTATCGCTTTCGCTCCAGTTGCGTCCTTCGCCCAAGGTGATGGAACCTTTCAGTCCGATGTTGAAATCATTGACCAAGGGTTTATAATATTCAGCAAAGAAACCGAAGTCACGGTCGAGATTAAATTGGGAATTCACAATGCTTCGGTCGACAAACTGCAATGCACTGGAGGAATTAACACGCGCTCGGTTGGCCTTAATCTTTGTTTGTCCGAATCCAATGCTCAGGTTATCGTTGGGCATATAATACACCATAGCATCGCGTACAATGTTTGTATTTCCATTCGGCAAATCACCCGAATCATAAGGCGTAAAACCCAGCTGGATAGAATACAAAAGTTTCGGGGAGAAAATATAACCGTCGAAACGGAGGCGAAGGCGTTTCACACGAGCTTCGGTATCCGTATGAGAGAAATTACGATCGAAATCGAAAGCCAGCATATTTTGCATACGGAATCGCATCGTCATGCGATACTTTTTATCTTTCGGTTCAAAAGAGATACCTTTGCCGACTTCGATATTCGGCATGTTTCGTAAACGTTCAACCAGTTCTTCCGAAGGCTCCGAAGGCGAAGCGAGCGAGTCGAGCGTTGCTAACCAAGATTTTTCTTCTTTAGGCTGCTCTTGAGCGGCCAAGTTCATGCTGCCCGTCAGGGCAAGAAGGAATAATACATTTCTGAATCTCATACGATTGAATTTTCCGCAAAGGTAATTCAATATTCAGAGCTACAGGAAAGAAAGGAATTACAATTTTGTTACATTTACTCTTTAGCCTGATGAATGTCGCTCAGTTCAACCAGTTTGTTGACGATGGCGTAGATAGTCAGACCGCTTACACTATGGATTTGGAGCTTGCGGGCGATATTGCGGCGATGAGTAATAACGGTATGCGTGGAGAGATAAAGCCGGTCGGCAATCTCACGGTTGGTCATTCCCTTGACGACACAGACAACGATTTCTTTTTCGCGTGCGCTCAGGCTTTGCTGCTCGTCGTCGGTGTTTTCATCCTCTTTGTTTTCCACCAGCTTGAGGAGCGTTTGCTTAATAGCTTCCATATCGTCGTAGAGCGAGATTTGGCCGTCGTAGTTATGCAGGGATGCTTCCGGCCAGAGCATCGAGACGAGGGCAATCACTTTCAATTCCGGGCAACCGCTCTCTTCCCGCCAATGATGCAAAGCGTGTGATTGCAAGAGAAGCGGATTGGCTATCAATACATCCGGCCTGTGAATCCGCAAGGACTCGCAGAGAGAATCACCTTCGGAAATGTCGGAGAGAATGACCGGCATCCCTATCTTTTTTAATAAGTTGCTGAGTCCGTTGCGAATGATGAGGGAAGATTCGTAAATGGCTATTCTTAAATTCGCATTCATTTACTTCTTATTTTTTTAGCATTCTCTTTTCAAAATGAAGCACGGCAGGAATAAACAGTTTGTCTTCTATCCGCGTATGGGAACTAAGGTCTTCTTCGGTCGTGAAAAGGTCGAATAGCACACTGTTTAACAGATAACTGCCCGTCCCAGGATAATACTTTATCAGGATATTCTTCAAGTCGGATAGTTTTTGTTCTATCTGTTCGTGGCGGCGGCTGAAGACCGTAATGTTGTATTTAGTATCCGGCTTACCCTGCTGCAAATTGTGTACATAGGGGAAGACGGTCCGTTCTTCGTATGTCATATGTTTATCTACTTCCGTAGCATATTCGTCGAAAAAGTTACGGATGACAAATGCTACATCTGTCGGACAGGAACTGATAGCATCCAGTAATTTACGACGGATATGAGGCAAACGGAAATCCAAAAAATAGTCATGCGCGTTGTGCAAATACAAAACCAACGTATCAAGCGATAAATGTTCGCACAATTCCGGTGTAACGGTCTGAATCTCTTCGGTGAGGAAGTTGACCACCGTCAGAAATGTATATGCATCAACCTGGTTCTTTCTGCATACCTCGCCAATACTCTCTTCACCGAAGCCCAATGCGATACCGAAGCGACTCATCACAAGAACCATGGGATAGTTCTCGCATATCAAGTCGCTCATTTTATCTGTTTCTTTATATAGACCTTTTTTATACATACCAATATCTATTCGTATGGGTGATTGAAGCTCCAAAGATACACCTTTTTGTTCCATGTTGATAGTTAATTTATATGTATGATACGTTTTCTTTCGATTAACGCGTTCCAATACGATTCTATTCTTTCTGAAATAGAGTTATACTTTATCGAGAGTACAGCTGTACTTTGTGGAAAGTACGGCTATACTCTATGGGGAATAGGCTGTATGAATAAACATTTATTATAATGGCTGATAAGCTCCTTCTGCATTGGGAACGACGGCAATACACTCTGTCTCAATCAACCATCCGGGACGGCACACCGGTGCATGTACGATAATATGCGGGAAATCCGGATAATTCTCTTGGAAAAAGCGGTCGACTACGTGGTAATCGGCCGTATCACGCAAATAAACCACGGCTTGCATCACGTCGTTTACCGTAGCATCCGCTTCAGCCAGTAGGGCAGCGATGTTTTCCATCATGCGGCTGGTCTGCCGAAGAATATCGCCTGTGTGTACAATATTTCCCTTATTGTCAATGCTGGCGGTACCGGAGATGAAGATTTGTTTCCGGTCTCCATAATGTACAGCTGTACCACGTTCGAAGGTGACGCCATATTCATACGTCGGGTTCAGATGGGTTCGGGCATAAAGGAATTGAATCTGTTCCGGTTTCAAGCCTTTGACAGCATACGTGTCCATCGTAACCAATACGGAAGGGTCGGCATGACGTCCCTCAATACCGGTACTGGAGATGTAATGCGTCTTCTCCGTCAGATTCTGCGTCACAAATACTTCTTTACGGGCTTTGACTACACCGGCATAGTTCACATCTACATTTTGAACGAAGAACCATGTGCGAATACAATCGTTTGCCAACTTGCAACCTTGTTCTAAAAGTTGCATGACATAATCATTCAAGAGTAAACGTGTCTGATATTCTGAATTCGATGCCTTATTGCAAGCGCCGCCTGTCCAATGGTGCGTATAGCCATTGTGCGAACTGGTGAGCATGCCATTCTCTTTTGTCTCGGCCACCATACCCGTATAGAACCAAGTCCAGAGGGCAATCTTGGTGCCATTCATCGGCGCTTGTTGGATAATCGATAATGGGCAGAAGGTGTTATCGCATTCCCATGACATGACGAGGTCCGCTTGATTTGCGGCATCACTCAGGAAATAGCGGCGGAACACAGCTACGGCATTATCCGCCAATTCTTCTTTCACCACATCCACATAAGCCCTTTGTATGTGTTGCAATTGTTCGATAAAAGGAAGCTCCGAGTTTGTCACCGATAGCATTACGTGATACTCTGTTGTGCCTCCAGCCCCTGTAAACGAGGCAATTTGTGCTTCTACTGCTTTGTCTGCGTATGTTTTCTTTCTACATTCCATACTGTTTTTTAAAGTTTATCAGTTTATGTTAGCTCCATTGTCAATCCAATCGTCTATCAGCTGTAACAGGTCATGAGACGTAACCATATCGATATGGTTCATGCTCCAATTCGCCGTGATATCCGTATTTAGCACCAAATGTAGGAAACTTTCTTCAGACTTGCAAGGATTAACAAACATTAAGCTGTCTTCGCTCTTATCGGCTACGACATTTACCAGGGCATTATAGCTCCGGTCGGCGGTCAGGTATAGCCCGGCAGCTGCCGAGGTACTCCCTCCGTGGCAACTGGTACAACTGCGGTCGAACACGTTGGTTTGTATTGCGTGATACATGCTGGCATCAATCTCGCCAGTCTCTATCCGGATGGTGTCTGCCTCCTCCGTATATTCGTAGGTATAGAAGGTGGCGATACGTTTGCGGAGGCGATTGATGGCACAGATTTCTATCGTGTTCACCTCGCTCGGTATGCCGGTCAGGGTCATATCTACCGAACCATTGCTATTCGTCGTGATTCCTTTGGCTGTCTTGGCATATTCACTGTCGTCAGCAAATCCGGCCAGGACGATACTATATCCACTGGCCCAGTGGTTGTTTCCGCTTAGTGTGCCCGTCAGCCGTACGGAACCTCCTTCGCGTTCTACCTGTACGACCTCTTCATAGATGCGTCCGTCGTCGCACGAGGTAAGGATGCCAGTTATCGTGCATAGCGTTATTATATAGGTAATAATACTTTTCTTCATGATCTTTCTTAGAATGTATATTGAAGCATCACGGTACCGGAGTGCATGGCCAGTCCGAGGTCGTCGTTATCGCGGTCGAGCTGCGTATCATGTCCGGTACGGCCAATAAATTGATACATCGCTTGCAATTTCAGGTTGCATCCCTTGAAGAAGTAGTTGAAACCTACGGCTGGCATGTTGAGGAACCCGGCATCGTCCAGTCCGTTGCGGTTGAAGAAGTCGTAGCGGGCCGTTACTTGCCATCTGTCTGCTACGAAATAGCCGCCCTGCACATAGCCTCCCAGGTAGTTATAGCTCTGGTCTATCTTCTGACGTTTCGTGAACCCTACATTCATATAATAGATTTCGGCTCCTACATACAAGCGGTTCTTCAGCCAGGCGAACTCCGCCCCAACACGGGTATCGTTCGTACTTTCTGATTCGCTCTCTACATTCAAGGAGGCTGAGAGCCCAAACAGCATCTTGTCTTCATGCAGACGGTTGGGGTTCCCTTGTGTAGCGGGCATTACGCCTTTCGGCATATAGGTGAAGCGTCCGGCATAGAGCAGTGAAGGGATATGCCAATCATCGCTCAGGGTCTTGCCGGCTGTGTTGACCGACGCACCGGTACCATTGAAGATACCCACCTCGTATCCCCATTTCTTCCGAATCAAACCATGTATCTCTACGCCTAAGTCGAAGCCGGTACCGATGTTGGGCGTCACGGCATTCAGCGAGTAGGGCAGGATAACCGAGGAGGTAAGCGACACGGGCAGGGTTGGCATCAGCGTTTCGCCCAATGTCGTTAAGTACGCATGGGTAAAGGGTGTCTTGAACTTACCTACCCGAATGGCGAACGGCTCCTTCACCTCGTAGTCGAACCAGGCCTGTTGGAGGATGGCCCCGCCACTCCCCGCAGCATTGATAGAGAGGTTGAAGGTCACGCGGTCGAACGCCTTACCTGTGAATCCCAATACCGCATAGGGAATCGAGAATCCCGTGTTGTGTACATTGTCTTGGTTGTACGCCGGGTCCAGCCCTTCGTCGTCATAATAGTTCACCTCCGCCTTGGTCTGCACCAAGAGGTAAGGTTTGAATACGAAATCACCTTTTTTGGTGGCGATGGAAAATCCCTCTTTCCCTGCCAACGATACGACACCGTTCTCGGTATCTTCTTCATACTGTGCCTTTGCCCCTAAGGGAAAAAGGAGTAAAATGGCTATGATTGATAATATATGCCTCATTTTTCTTTATCTATTTGAAATTAAACTATTTATCGATGATGCTGAGATTCGTCCTATATAAGTGTCAAAATGGGTGTTGACACTTAGCACAAGTGTCCCTGACACTTCCCATAAGTGTCGCCGACACTTCCTATAAGTGTCAAGGCCACTTCCCATAGGTGTCGGTGACACTCCTATAGGGCGTCTGTACCCACCTAGGAAGGTGTCTGCAAAAAGGTCCTGTCTTTAGGTTCGAAAGTCTTCGTTTCATCTGGATATGCTCCTTTGATCATAATGAATTAATAAAAGCAATCATCGCGTCGCGGTCGGCTTTGCTCATTTGCTTGAATAGGTTTTTAGACGCCTCGGCCTCGCCCCCGTGCCACATGATAGCCTCGACGAGATTGCGCGCCCTGCCGTCGTGTAGGAAATAGGTATGGCCGTTCACGCGCTCCTGCAAGCCGATGCCCCAGAGCGGGGTAGTACGCCATTCGTTGCCCATCGCCATGCCGCTCACGTAATTGTCGTTCAGCCCCACGCCCATGATTTCAGAACCCATGTCGTGTAGCAGGAAGTCGGAATAGGGATGGATGGTCTGTCCGCCTAACCAAGGCAATTGCGTGCCGTTCAGTAGCGTAGAGCCGCCCGGGCGCGTATGCAGGGTCGTGACGTGGCACAAATGGCACTTCGCCTCATAAAACTTCTGCTCGCCCAGGATGACCTGCTCGTCGTTCACATTACGCCGTGCCGGGACGCCGAGGCTCTGCATGTAGAGGTCCACATCCTCCATATCTTCCGTCGATATGTCCAGTTGGTCATACGAGAGGCCCATCAGGCTACCTTGGTTCACCTGCGCCTGGCCTTCGCAAATCTCCTCCGGATAGCGGCTGTTGGTCACGCCCATATCGCTGGAGAAACCCAACTCGACCGTCAGGTCCAGATGCTGCGCCTTGTTGCCAGAGAGGCCGACACCCGTGACGCCCTTCTCGGTAATGTAATTGACGCGCCCACTGATGCCATATTCCGGATAATTGCTCTTCGCCGCCAATGCCTCAATCTCCGTGCGGTCGATGGCCATCATCTGCCCCATGCCGACGTGGCGGAGCGGGATGCGCACGGTACAGAAGAGGTCCTCCGGCGCAATGCTGTCGGCATACCACTCGGTGATGGTGTAATTCGGTTTCGCTAATTCATACGTCTCGCCATCCGGGAAAGAGAAGGTCTGGTATTCATACTCCACATGCAACTTGCCCTCCGGCTCGACGCCATAGATGGCCTGGTCGTGCAATACGCGGCCATAATCGCGGAACTGCGCCCCGTTGCGGCGGGAAACATAAATCAGCATCGAGGAGAAGCCATAACTGCCGGAACCCCCCTCGCTCCAAAGCGTAGGGCGCGTACGGCCTGCGTTGCGATGGCAACTCCCGCAGGAATACCCGGCATAGACAGGTCCCAATCCGCCGACATCCTGGCTATTGCTACTGGTCCGCACATCATCGTAAAGGCCATCGCCATTCGTAAAACGGCTGGCGTAGGAGCCTGAGACCCAACTTGCTTCTGTATCATACGCAATGGATGAAGCGAGGAATACCGTCGAAGTACCAGCCGAAAGCGCATAGCCATCGGGAACCTCTATTGTATCCATATCCATCTTGTCGTCATCCTCGCAAGATGAAAACGCAAAGGATATAGCCAATGCACATGTCAAGAGACAAACTTGTTTCATCATTCTTTTATTGGTTATTTATTGAATCTTATGCTAAAAGGGGTGTGCCAATATGCAATTCTTATTTCCGATTGACACGCCCCCCTGCTTTAAATATAATTATGTATAGGGCTTATGCCAGACCCTTTTGTTGCGTGATTAGTTGTTTACCTTACGTGGTTCGCCGTTCTTGAAGCTCAAGAACTCAAGCGTGTGGTAACCACGTACATTCTGTGCGGCACCGATAGTCTCGCTATCCTCATTGTAATCGCCGCTCCATTGCATCTCGTTCCAGTTCTGGGATTCCAACAACTGCACAATGGCATTCACGTCCAGAGGCCAGCTATCCATGTTCGGGTCTAATCCCCAGTTGGCAACCGGGCCAATCAAGAAGGCTTCGCTCTTTTCCCACGGTTCGCGGGCTTCCAGCCAGGCGTTGCATACATTCTCGAAGTTCGCATCACTTGGGTTCTCGCGAAATTGATTGACAACGTCCAGTAACGTACGGTTCTTTTCTTGCAAATCTTGATAGGTCGGAAGAACGACTACATCCACAAACTGCTCCGCAATCGCATCCAGACGGTCGGTATATTCCGCTCCGCTTAACGTATTTACAAAGGGAAGCAATTCATTCAGCAATGTAGATGCTAACGTATTGCAAGCATCCATAGCCGCTACAGACTCTTCGCTATCTATATTGTTGCGGAAAGGTTGCGGAATAGCTTGGATGGCCTTTGCTGCCGCAAAGATTTGTTGCTTGATAGTTTCATCCAGTTCCGAATTGATGGAAGCGATGAAAGTTGAAAGAGAATTTTCGCTGATATCGCCTGCATCGTCAAAATCCGAATAGGAGTTATACGCGCTCAAGTCGCCATCGATTTTGCTGACATCATTATCATCAATCCGTCCATAATAGGTATTGCGGATAGAGAAAATATTGTTCGTATAATCATCGCGCGAATGCCAACTAAACCAAGATTCAACCGCATAAAGCCCGCCTTCGTGGTCGCCACTTACATATGTATTATACGGGTCTTGGATTTTAGCCGTACCTACTTCGTTCGCTATATTCCACATTCCGCTTTCTACCATCTCCTGGATACAAGCCAACGGGCTACTGTAAGCACCACTTGTTTGGTCTTTGAAAATAGTAGCATACGGGCCATTTCCTTCATAATCGCTTGTCCATGCATTATACAAGCTGGTAGCATCTTGGTCTAACAAAAGAGCCGTCTGGTACATGTAGTTACCCCATGCTGCCGCATTGTCGGCGGTATAATCCAAATCGTACGCACTGGTGGTGGTAGGTTCATCCGGACTGGGATTAGGATTGGGTTCATCCTCTTCCGAACATGCCGTAAAGGTACATGCCATACCTAACGCAAAAATCGCTGTGTAAAATAAGTTTTTCTTCATTTTTATTTGATATTTAATAGTTGTTGTTTTGCTAAAGTCATTTTATTTGCTCCAGAACCAGCCGACGTAGGCCACGGCAAGGCTGAATTCGTTTTCACTGTTATATTGTCCGCCGCCTATCTTACGAGTTGTATAATCGGCCTTTACCACCAAGTTGGGCAATGCATACCAGTTCAAACCAGCTGTCCACATGCTTACTTTGTTGCGTAAGTCCATCACATCCCGTCCGGCTCCTTCCTGCTGCGGATTGTAATATTCATAGCGGGCGAACGGATAGATAACCGGTACCTTCGGATTGTCTTTGCAAATGGAACGCAGGTTAAAACCAACCTCGCCTCCGTAGCTGACGGCATGTTTCGCAATCGGCGTGGTGCGTGTATACGGTGAAAGTCCGGATATGGTTGCATTGATTTGCGTTAACATATCTGAATGGCTCAGATTACCATAAATCATATTTGCCCGTGCCGTGACGTATTTGTTCTTATATTGCGCATCTGCCGAATAAATCCACAAAGAGACATTGTCGCCAATGCGGGAATACTCATTCAGTTTATCCGAATTGGCCGCTACATTATTACAATAGTAAACTGAACCACCCACTTTCAAGCCCGGCACACCGTTGTAGTTCAACCGTGCTACGTAGGCAGGCGAAGTGAAGTTATCCGTCTCAAAGATGCCTTGCTTCCCTCCTTGTACCCAATTATTGCGGTCGAAACCATTGGCATTCAACCCGGCTACGACCATGGCTTGATAATTAAAGCTCGTATATTCTTTACCGAACGTACCGAAGAACTCGATACCCGTTTCATGCCAGGTAGAAGGAATGATGCTTGTTTCACCTTCCGGACGGGATGTCCCGAAGAAATTAATAGGCTCGTGATGTTCATTTGTCAGTCCGACGGGCACAATCAAATGTCCTGCACGTACGTTGAACGCCGGATGAATCAAGCGTGTGATATGGAACTGCTCCAGGGCTACTTCGCCACCTTTTTCTACTTCCGTTTCATATTCGCCATTCTCGGTATTCTCGATTTCGTATGCCGTCCCTGTTCCTCCAGCCTCAAATTCGATTTCCGCACCCAATATCCATTTGGAGTTGAACTTATAATCGAAGG
Source organism: Parabacteroides sp. An277 (assembly GCF_002159645.1). Lineage (GTDB taxonomy): Bacteria > Bacteroidota > Bacteroidia > Bacteroidales > Tannerellaceae > Parabacteroides. Next base: position 55,572 of record NZ_NFJB01000003.1, read on the forward strand.
CCAACACAAAGCGTGGAATCGAGATTTCATTCCGATGGTCTTTTGCATTTCCGTTAGACGTTCCCCGGAAACGATTAATACCATAGTCCATGAATTTGGCAAGTACCTCGCCATAACCACCCACGCGGAACTTATCGTATCCGCTTGCATAAATCGCTTCGGATTGTTCAGCAGGCGAAAGTTCGCTATGGCTCTCTTGCGCTACCAAAGGTCCTGCCGCACATAAAGATAAAACCAGTAAATTTGCTAATCTTTTCATCTTGTTTTAAAATTTTGGGCAAAGGTAGGCGAGTTGCAAGCGGCAAGCAATCCCCCTAAATGGGTAAAAATGGGGTTCCGTTACCTACATGTAGGTAGTTTGGGGCGAAAAAGGTGGAATTTTATCGTACTAAATCGGGTGATTTATGCCTATAATCGACGATGTTTACCATTATATTATTAATAAAGTATCCCTAAAGATTTTCACATCGTTTATTTTCCTATTTTTGCAGGGCAAACCTGTTTTTGTTTCAGGTGAAGCAGCTTTTTGGTAACCCTTATTCATCTTTATTTGTAGTAGTGGAAAGAAAAGGAAGGGTGGCCTTTCTCGTGCGGTGGAATATATTTAATAATAAAAATAGATAAGTAAGAATGAAGAAGCTAACGACAACACGCGTGCTTTCCGGTCTGCTTGCCTTGCTGGGTTTCTCTGCATGTGATGAAAATGGGGGAGGAATGACGGAAGAATATGGTTCTCCTACCGTAGATTTTCAAATAAAAGGGCAAGTGACGGATGCGGAGGGCAATCCGATTGAAGGTATTCAGGTTATTACAAAGCCTGCGTATGGTGTTTATACCGATGTAACGAATGTAACGAACGGTAGCTGGAAAAAGGCAGATACGACTTATACCGATGCAGAAGGAAACTTTGAGTCGTCTTTATTGCAAAACGTTGCAATGGAAGGCAAACTTCTATTTGAAGATGTAGATGGAGAAGCCAATGGCGGTACTTTCCAAACGGATTCGGCCAGCTTGCAAGAGGCAGAGGCTGTTCAATTGGAAGAAGGGCACGGTTGGTATGACGGACGTTATGAACTGACCCTCAATAAACAACTCACGAAAGAAGAACCTAAACAGGATTGAAGATGGAAAAGATAACGCCCCTTACGTTGCGCCATCGCTTCGGCTTGGAGATTGCTCGCAAGCTGAGGCAAGAGCAGATAAAGGAGCATCCGCTCCGGCAACTTTTCTGGGAATGTACGCTTCGGTGTAACTTGCATTGCCGGCATTGCGGGAGTGATTGCAAGAAAGAGGCGGGGTTTGCGGATATGCCTTTGCAGGATTTCCTCCGTGTGCTCGACCAAGTGGGCGAACGGACCGACCCGCACAAAGTATTTGTCATCTTGACGGGCGGCGAACCGTTGGTGCGCGAGGACTTGGAGGTGTGCGGACGGGCGATTTACGAACGAGGCTTCCCCTGGGGCATGGTGACGAACGGATTGTATCTGACGCGCGACCGGCTGAATCGACTCCGGGCGGCTGGATTGCATACGGCGACGGTCAGTCTCGACGGGTTGGAGGCAGAGCATAATTGGATGCGTGGACGTCCGGAGAGTTTTGAGCGGGCACTTGACGCTATCCGTTTCTTGGTAGAAGCTACGGATGTGATTTTTGATGTGGTCACTTGTGTGAACCGTCGCAATATCGCCCAATTGGAAGCAATCAAGCAGTTACTAATCGATACCGGAGTGAAGCGTTGGCGTGTCTTTACTATCTTCCCGACTGGGCGTGCGGCGAAAGACCCGGCATTACAACTGACGGGCGAGGAGTTTCGCCGTGTGATGGAATTTATCCGCACGACCCGTAAGGAGGGGCATATCCAGCTGTCGTATGGTTGCGAAGGTTTCTTAGGGAATTATGAAGGCGAGGTGCGTGACCATCTGTTCTTTTGCCAGGCAGGCGTCGTGGTGGGTTCGGTGTTGATAGACGGTTCGATATCGGCCTGTCCCAGTATCCGTGCCGATTACCACCAAGGCAATATCTACCAAGATAACTTTATGGATGTTTGGGAGCAACGTTTCCAGCCTTATCGAGACCGGGAATGGATGCGTACCGGCGATTGTGCCACCTGCAAATATTTCCGTTATTGCCTTGGCAACGGTATGCACTTGCGCGACGGAGAAGGAAAACTGATGTTTTGTCATTTAAAACGATTGGAGGAATAACGTATGAAGAGAATCAATCAAGCCATTCATGGCATTCTTTCGGCCCTTTTGGCCCTTTTAGGGTTTGGCTCTTGTGGAATTGTTGAGGATGAATATGGTTCGCCTTACGCAGAATATCAGGTAAAAGGGCAAGTGACGGATGAAGAAGGGAATCCGATTGAAGGCATTCGTGTGACGTTTGAAACGTCTCCGGATACGCTGTATACGGATGCAAATGGTCATTTCGAGTCAAAAGAAATAAGAAACGTAGCAGTCTATGGGAAGATAAAGTTTAAAGACATCGACGGTTCGGCTCATGGCTCTTTCCTTCCCGACTCAGCCGACTTAGCAAACTTAGAGCAGAAGCAAATCGAAAAAGGGGATGGCAATTGGTATGAAGGAAAGTTTGAAATAAATGTACAGCAACAACTGAAATCCTCCCCGGAAGGTAAATAAAAGAAACGCAGTCCGCCTATAAGCCGGGTTCTGTGCCCGGCACCGTAAGGTGCCGGGTGTCTGCCATTTATCTGGTCTTGCCGTCACCGGCAAGCTCGAGCGATCTACCCCTCAGCATCGGACGGGCCGCCCTACATACGCTGATATACATGACCTTGCAACCCATAAGGCGTACGGCTCCCCTTGTTGCCAAGCGGGACGGTGAGCTCTTACCTCGCCTTTTCACCCTTACCGGAGGTTCCCCTCTCCGGCGGTTCTTTTCTGTTACGCTACTCAAACCTTGCGGCCTGCTTCCCGTTAGGAAATATGGTGCCCTGTGTTGCCCGGACTTTCCTCACGCTTCCCGAAGGAAACGAGCGACAGACCGGCGGACTGCGCGGGTGCAAAGATACGCATTTGTTTGGAATCGGCGTTTCATTCCCGCCAAAGAAACGTTGATTTTTGCAATTCTGTGGTGGCACGGCGGCTTTCGTACCTGGTTAGAAACGTGGCTTAGGGGCGGAATGGGTAGCCCAATGCGTTTTCTTCGGTATATTTCGAAGGGCAGAGGATGCGAGTTGACTTTTTATTTACTAATTTTGCGCCGAGAAATTCAGATTGTAATAAATAGAAAACAAAATATGGAATTAGCGAGTAAGTATAATCCTGCCGATGTGGAAGGGAAATGGTACCAGTATTGGCTGGACAACAAACTATTCAGTTCGAAACCCGACGGACGAGAGCCGTACACCATTGTCATCCCGCCGCCCAACGTGACCGGTGTGCTCCACATGGGACACATGCTGAACAATACCATCCAAGATATCCTTGTCCGCCGTGCCCGTATGCAGGGAAAGAATGCTTGCTGGGTGCCGGGCACAGACCACGCCTCGATTGCCACCGAAGCCAAAGTGGTGAACAAGTTGGCGCAAGAGGGCATCAAGAAAACAGACCTGAGCCGCGAAGAGTTCCTGAAGCACGCCTGGGCATGGACGGAGGAACACGGCGGCATCATCTTGAAGCAGCTCCGCAAGTTAGGGGCTTCGTGCGATTGGGACCGCACTGCCTTCACGATGGACGAAACGCGCAGCAAGAGCGTCATCCGCGTCTTTGTGGATTTATATAACAAGGGACTCATCTACCGTGGCGTCCGGATGGTGAATTGGGACCCGAAAGCCCTGACCGCCCTGAGCGACGAGGAGGTTATTTATAAGGAAGAGCATAGCAAACTCTACTATTTGAGATATTATATTGCCGGGGACCCGGAAGGACGTTACGCGGTGGTAGCTACCACTCGCCCGGAAACCATCATGGGTGATACGGCGATGTGTATCAACCCGAACGACCCGAAGAACCAGTGGCTAAGAGGCAAGCAGGTGATTGTCCCGCTGGTGAACCGCGTCATTCCGGTAATCGAAGATGATTACGTGGATATCGAATTTGGTACGGGATGTTTGAAAGTGACTCCGGCACACGACGTGAACGACTACATGCTGGGCGATAAACATAACCTGCAAAGCATCGATATCTTCAACGACAACGGTACGCTGAGCGAAGCTGCCGGACTTTATGTCGGCATGGACCGCTTCGACGTCCGCAAGCAAATCGAGAAGGATTTGGAGGAGGCCGGACTGTTGGAAAAGGTAGAGGCTTACACCAACAAGGTGGGATTCTCGGAACGTACCAACGTGCCCATCGAACCGAAGCTCTCGATGCAGTGGTTCCTCAAGATGCAGCACTTTGCCGACATGGCATTGCCGCCGGTCATGAACGACGAACTGAAGTTCTTCCCGCCGAAGTACAAGAATACGTACCGCAACTGGTTGGAGAACATCAAGGACTGGTGCATCAGCCGCCAGCTCTGGTGGGGACACCGCATCCCGGCTTACTATCTTCCCCAAGGCGGATATGTAGTAGCCGAAACACCGGAAGAGGCACTGAAATTAGCGCAAGAGAAGACCGGAAATGCCGCTTTGACACTTGCTGATTTGCGTCAGGACGAAGACTGCCTTGATACGTGGTTCTCATCATGGCTCTGGCCTATCTCGCTGTTCAATGGCATCCTCGACCCAGACAATGAGGAAATCAAATACTACTACCCGACGAGCGACTTGGTAACGGGTCCGGACATCATCTTCTTCTGGGTGGCACGTATGATTATGGCAGGTTACGAATACAAACACGATATGCCGTTCCGCAACGTGTACTTCACCGGCATCGTGCGCGATAAAATCGGACGCAAGATGTCGAAGTCGTTAGGCAACTCGCCCGACCCGCTGGAACTGATAGAGAAATACGGTGCCGACGGTGTGCGCATGGGTATGATGCTCTCGGCTCCTGCCGGAAACGATATCCTGTTCGACGATGCGCTGTGCGAACAGGGACGTAACTTCAACAACAAAATATGGAACGCCTTCCGTCTGGTGAAGGGATGGAACGTGGCTGACATCGAACAACCGGAATATGCCAAACTCGCCACGGCTTGGTTTGAAGCCATGCTAGCCAAGACTGCAGCCGAGGTGGACGACCTGTTCTCGAAATACCGCCTGAGCGAAGCCCTGATGGTCGTGTACAAACTCTTCTGGGACGAGTTCTCGAGTTGGTATCTGGAGATTATCAAACCGGCATACGGTCAGCCTATCGACCATACTACCTACGAAAAGACCTTGTCGTTCTTCGACACCTTGCTGAAGCTCCTGCATCCGTTCATGCCCTTCATTACCGAAGAGTTGTGGCAGCACATTTACGACCGTCAGCCGGGCGAAAGCATCATGGTACAGACGCTGTCCACGCCGAATACATTCGACGAAGCCATCATCGCGCAGTTTGAAGCGGCTAAAGAGGTCATCAGTGGCGTTCGTACGATTCGCTTGCAGAAGAACATCGCGCAGAAGGAGGCATTGACGTTGGAAGTAGTGGGTACACATCCGCTGGCAGCCTTCGATTCGGTGATTGCCAAACTCTGCAATCTTTCAGCAATCTCGGCGGTGGAGAACAAGGCTGATGGTGCAGCCTCTTTCTTGGTGGGTACGACCGAATATGCCGTTCCGCTGGGTAATCTGATTAATGTAGAGGAAGAGTTGAAGAAGCTCGAAGCCGACTTGAAATACCAAGAGGGATTCCTGCAAAGCGTCCTGAAGAAGCTCGGCAACGAGAAGTTTGTCAGCAAAGCACCGGCCAATGTCATCGAAATGGAACGCAAGAAGCAATCCGATGCCGAGACGAAAATCGCCGCGCTGAAGGAAAGCATCGCCGCATTGCGGAAGTAACCAGCCGCATCATAAAATAAACACAGAGACACCAAATCACGGAGTTATTCTTTGCTCCGTGTCTTGGTGTCTCTGTGTTTTTATTGGCTTAATTCAATATCTTCAGCAGTTCGTCCAGCTTCGGGGCGATGATGATTTCGGTGCGCCGGTTCTTGCTGCGTCCTTCGGCCGTTTCATTGTCGGCTACCGGGAGGAACTCGCCGCGTCCGGAAGGTACGATTTGGAGCGGATTCACGTCGTATTCCTTCGTCAGGATACGGACGACAGAGGTGGCGCGGATGACGCTCAGGTCCCAATTATCCGCGAACCGGGCCGTGTGGATGGGGTTCGTGTCGGTATGTCCCTCGATGTTCACATCTACGTCTCGCTGGGCGTTCAACACTTCAGCCAGTTTTGCCAAAGCCTCTTTGCCACGTGCGTCGACCGTTGCGCTACCCGATTTGAACAGCAATTTGTCCGACATCGCCACGTAAATCTTCCCATTCTCTTCGCGCACGCTCAGCTCGTCGCTGCTGAATCCCATCAGCGCGTTTTTTACGCTCTGCAGGATGCTTTGCACCCGCTCGTTCTGTGCATTTATCATGTCTTGCAGTTGGTTGATCGTCCGCTCGCGCTCGTCCAGTTCCTGCATTTTCTTGGTCAATAGCTCGTTCAGTTTGTCCTGTTCGCCCATGTTCAGGCTCAGCATCTCCTGGTAGTTGCGGATGTTCCGCCGCATGTCGGCTGTGTCGCGTTCCAACTGAGCAAGCCGTGCCGAAAGCGCGTCGTTCGCGTCGCGGCAGTCTACAAGCTGCTGTTTCAACGCCTCTTCACGCTTCAGAGCGTCGAGCCGCCCGTTTTCAGCCAAGAGATATTTCTTCTTCGTTACGCATGACGTCGTGGCGCACATCAACACCGCCAACGCCCAATAACTCATCTTTCTCATATTGTTCTCGTTTGTTATCTTATGAATGAATTTGTCTTATCTTTCCAGCGTCGTGGAGGACGAGGAAAAATTTTTTCCAGCTTGCTGGCACCGTGGCGAACGAGGAAAAATTTTTTCCGGCTTGCTGGCACCGTGGTGAACGTGAAAAAAATTTTTCCAGCTTGCTGACACCGTGGTGAACGCAGAAAAATTTTTTCCACGTTCCCAGTGCCTATTTCTTTGTGTAATGGAAGCCTTAGAAGTTGATATTCACGCCTCCCATGACGCTGATTCCCTGCGCCGGATAACCATAATAGAGTTCGTAATTCTGGTTCAATAGGTTGGTCGCTTTCACGAAGAGGCCAAACGTGTCGTTGAACGTATAAGAGCCGGTGAGGTTCAACTCGTTGATGTTGTCGAGCTTCACAACTTGCGCACCGTTCAATTCCGTATAGCGGTCGGTAGCCAAATGGTAGTTCAGCGAAATGGCCAGCTTGTTGATCGGCTTGACGGTTAGGTCCGCATCCAGTTCCACCTTTGGTTTGCCCCAAGCGTGTTCGATATCTGGTTTGGAAGGCGTCCAATCTGTTTCGTCGTTGAATTCGGCCGTCCAATGGTTGTACACGCCTTTCACGCTGATTTCCAAGAAATCTTGGTAGCTATACTTCAGGTTGGCACCGGCGAAGAACCGCTTGGTGTTCACGAATCTTTCCGCATCCAAGAAGCCGGCAAAACCATTAAAAGAACGCGCGGGGAGGAAGAGGCAATCGTCAGAAGCGATGCGATACCCTGCAAAGACATCAAACCAGAAGCTCTTTGCCACGCCGCTCTTGATGCCGAGCTGGCCGTTGAGCCATTCGCGCGTCGGGGCAATCTCTTCGGTTGGATTTGCGTAGCGGTTTACGAGCGAAGTCTCGTAAGCGCTGTTCGAGTAGAGGCGCCCTTTGGCAGTGAGATAGAGAACGGTACGGTCGGCCACTTCCACATCCGCCTCCACATTCGGGGATGCTGTAAAGGAATCGTCCTCTCCGGTGACGAACATGATGTTTGCCCCCAATTTGACGTTCCAGTTGTCTCCCTTTACCTTATAATAGGGCGATACGATAATCTCCGCATGGTTTTGGAACAGGCACGCGCCGGTGCCCGCGGGATAGACCGGCAGGTTGTAGTTGAAATATTCCACTTGGCCGCTTACGCCCAAACGCTGTTCGCCGTTGAAGCGGGCGTTGAGGTCGAACTTTGCATCGATTGTATGCTCGGTTGGACCATCCAGCTGTTCGTTGAGTCCATATTTATGCGAGAAGTTGATGTAATCTAAATCCACCAGATAGAAAACATCCGCGTCCTCGTGAGCCTCTATACCCGCTTTGACTTGGATGGTTTGATTCACTTGGTTTGTTTCGCGATCAGATTGTGAGATGTACTCATCAGGGTCGTTCGGGCTGTAACCGGATGGAACACCCCAATAATTGAAGCCGGTGTATCGATATTGTGCACCCAGGTTCAGGATGGCTTTTTCGAAAACATGGGCATAGTTTAATCCGCCCCAATTGTCATTTAATTTTGCTTTCGTATCCTTGTCTATTTGATAGTAATAATAGTCATCGACATAATTGGCTTTCCCATTCGTTGAACGGTGCGAGAAGAAGAGATTCAGTTTGTCCTTCTCCGTGCTGAGGATGTGGTAGCCAAAGTCTCCGTCGATATTCAGATGCATGCCGGCACCGAGGTGCAGATAGCCGCGCCGTTTGTTGGCGTCCAATTGCGTCATGATATTGCCCGACGGCAACACCGTGATTTGTTTTTCCGGGTCGGTCGGTAACGTGAAAGGTGAATAATCGATGGTCCGTTTCGTGACTTCCGGTTCCTTGATTTCCGGAAGCGTGTTCACTTTATTGGCATCCTGCACGGTCGGGTCGTATTCCCGTTCGAGCGTCATCTCGCGGTTCAAATCTTTTTTCTTTTCTTGTGCCGAAACCGTAACGGCAGAACCAAGCAAGACCGCTACACAAAGTACTTTTTGATAATTTGTTTTCATCTTTGTCTCCTCCTTACTTTAGTTTAGCCAAACGGCTTTCAATCATTTCATTGATATTATCGTCACCCGTATAGTTCTTCTGCAAGCTATTTAAATAAACCCGCGCTTGACCAGGATCGCCTTTACGGATGTAGATATCCGCCCAGAGGATAAAACCGCGTGCCAGCCAATATTGGTGTGGTGTACCGTTTTGGGCGAAATCCTCCAATACGGCTTCCGCATTCGCGTCGTCGTTCGCGTCGTAGTAGAGCTGTGCCAAAAGATATTTAGCTTCGGCTCCTTCGGCGGTACGGGTATCTTTGCTGAGCAACTTCAGGTCTTCCAGTGCTTTTGATTCCTGCCCAGCTTCCATATAGGCTTTAGCTCGGACGTAGCGCGCTTCGTTGGCGATTTCAGGTGAAATCTTCGGGTTCTTCAAGAGTGAATTAGCTCCCGCGAGTGCCTCTTTCTGGTTACCGACCTTTAAAGCGCAACGCATCGTACCGAGTGCGGCTGCTTCTTGGTTGTCTGGACTTTCTGCTATCTGGCTGAGGCGTTGGAAAGTCTCTAACGCCGCCGCGAAGTCTTCCGTCAAGTATTGAATTTCCGCCTTGCGTGCTGTCGATTCTTCGAGGAACTTGCGGTCGCCGCTATCGATTACCTTTTGGAACATTGGCAGGGCTTCGTCGTACTCCTTCAGGTTGAACGCGATGCTTGCCAAGTAGAAGTTGGCATTGGTACTGAATGCGCCATTCGGGTAGTTTTGCAAATAATTCTGCATACTGCTTCGTGCTTTTTCGTTGTCGCCTCGCATGAAGAGTTTCTCAGCTGCGATGTAGGTCAGCGAGTCTTGCTCATTTATATTAATGTGGATAACTCCGCCTAAAGAGTTAACGTAAGCCACATACGCATCCACGTCGTTCATGTCGATGTAAACCGACTTCAAATCCTGCAATGCTACACGTGCCTCTTCACTTCCCGGATAACGGCTGATAACATCTTTGTATGCCTCGGCCGCCTTTTCTTGCCTGTTCGTATTGTAGTAAATCAACCCCAACTGGATACCTGCTTTACGTGAAAGGCTGCTTTCGGGATATTGGCTAATCAATTGGCGGAAGGTCTTTTCTGCAGCATCATGGTCTTCCAAGAGGACATAACTACGTCCTTTCTCGAACAGCGCGTCATCCACGTAGGGCGACTCCGGATATTCGTGGATAAGCTGATCCATCACGCGGATTTTTCCGCCATAATCTTTTTGCAATCCTAAAACGAATCCCTTTTGGTAGACGGAATAATCGCCTGCCGAAGGAAGAATTTCCGATGCCCGGTTGTAGTTCTCTTCGGCGGCCGCGAACTGGCGGTTTTGGAAGAGGCAATCACCAATACGGTTGAATGCATCCGCATAAGAAGCCGCCGCATGGTTCTTTTCTGTTTCCGTATATTGGCGGAAACGGTTCAGTGCCATATCATATTCTTGCTGCTTGAAGTAACAATAGCCTAAATTATAATAGGAGAGGGCATACATATCCGTCCCACGCTGCTTCGTGTTATTCTGATAGGTGCGGTAATCGGAAATCGCATTCGCATAATCACCCTTGCGATATTGGCATTCACCACGCCAGAAGTAAGCGTCGTTTCGTGCCTCTTCATTATAGGTACCCATTTGAATGGCACGGGTGAAGTATTGGGTGGCCTCGTCGAACTGCTGGTTTGTAAAGGCTTCCGTTCCTAATTGGAACAGGATGTTTTGCTTTGCATCTAATATCTTGAGGCTTGGATGCTGTATTTTTTCGATAGATGCAAGCGCAGCGTGGTAGTTCTTCGTCGTCAGATAGGTTTCCACCAAATAGTCGTTTACTTTGTCGGCATATTTGGAGTTTGGAAAGTCGTTCAGGAAGTCTTCGAAGATTGTTACCGATTCACCAAAGCCTGTAAAGGCGGTTTCATGTATCAACAAAGCGTAGTTGTACATCGCAGCTTCCTTGATTTGTAAATCGTAGGAGGAGGTAGCGGCTGATTCGAATGCCATGCGGGCGTCGTTCTTGTCTCCTTCCTTCAGATAACATTGCCCAAGATACATATAAGCGTTTTGGGTCAGTGCATCGTCTTCGCTCACGACTTGCGAGAAGTTGCTGATGGCTCGGTCGTATTGCTGTTGGTTGAATTGACAAACACCCAATAGGTATAAGTCCCCTCGGAGCGGATGCGCTGCTTCGTCCACATATCGACTGAGCATTTTCAACGCTTTCGTCTGGTTTCCGGTATGATAATAGGCATTTCCTACGAGCCGGTACAACTCGGTATTGTTCGTACTGTTCGGATAGGCGGCAAGGAGCGCTTCGCCCGTTTCGATAGCCTGTTTGTATTTATTTTGAATGAATAGGATTTGGGTAGTGTAATAGGCCGATTGTTCGCGGTATTCCGGTTTGTCTTTCAGCGCGTCGAACTCAACCAATGCCCGGTTGTATTTGCCATTGGCATAATCAATATAGGCGACGTAGTAAGCCGAAGCGTCACGGTACTTGTCTCCTATTTCTTGGATGCGCGCAAAGTAAGCGTATGCTTTGTCCCGTTCGCCTGTTTGCAACAAGGCATAGGCAAGGCGGAACGTGTATGCCTCTTGCTCGTCTGCGCTTAAGAGGTCGACATCGGCCTTGCGCAGCCAGTCGAGCGCTTCTTCATACTCGCCTTTCCCAAAGAGGAAAGAGCCCATCAGGTAGTTCACCACGTCCGTGTGGCGCGAATCCGGGTAGGTGTGCAAGTAGGCTTCCAATTGTTCGCCGGCCGTAGGCAGACCTTGGTTGAAAGCGGCATACGCCAGCATATAATCGGCTTCTTGTATCCAATCCGCGTCGGTCGCATGGTGCTTGTAGGCTTCCAGCTTGTCCATACACCCAGTGTAATTCTTCAGGGCGAACAGCTCTTTGCCTTCTACAAACAAACGCTCCGGGCTGTCGAACTGGTACGAACGTTGCGCGTTCGCCCAATGTGTCCCCAGCACGAGGCATAAAGGAATCAGTATTCTTTTCATTACAGTCCTTGCTTTTAGTAAGTTTATGTTTTCTAAATCGTTCGCAAAGATAGCATCTTTATGCCTTTCCTGAAATAGTAAAGCGAAAAAATCTCTGTCTGATTGTTTCTCATTGTTCTTTTTCCTTGATGAAAAAGAACCAAAAAATCAAGGCTGCGTCTGCTGGGCTACTCGTTCGCTGCACTCCGCTGTTCGCGCCGCAAACTCGCGCTCCGCGCTCAAACAGCGACGCTCTCGGCCGCTTCGTTCCGCTCGCTCGCTTTACGCCCACCAGACAGAGGCCGGTTTAATGGACAATTGACAATGGACAATTGACAATTCATAACGCCTTATGGCTGACCTTTGTTCGCCTTTTGTGTGTCTAAACCTCAATGGACAATTGTCAATTGTCCATTATCCATTGTCAATTATTAATTGGATTGGCCTAACGGAAGCGGCGTAAAGCAAATTCCAAGCGGAGCGAAAAGAAATCTCGGCTGTTTGAGCGAAGCGAGTTTCCGAGATTTCCGCACCGCGCCGCGAATTTGTAGCCGCTGGAGTGTAAGCCTTGACTTTTTGGTTCTTTTGGGTCAAGCCAAAAGAACGGAAACGAACATTATCCAAAAAAGGCTTTTTGCAGCGGTTTTCCCCCTACGCAAAACGCACCCTCCACCGTTTCGTAGCAGTACGAAAGTTTCCCGACGTCGTCGCGGCCGTTTCGTAGCCCTACGCAAAAGGGCAGAGGTCATTTTGCGTAGCTATTTTCCTTCTTTTAGGCTAAATGGAATTGCGCGGGAATGGCGTCCATGATGGTAAAAAGCTCGTCGACCGTATCGGCCCGTAGCATGGCCACGCGCGTTTGGCGGAAATCGGGAATACCTTTAAAGAGGGGCGTGGCGGCCAGGTGCCGGCGGATGTGCAAGATGCCGCGCCGTTCGTCCAACCGCGCTACGCTGTCGCGCACCTGTTGTTTCAATACCTCCAGATACCAATGGAAGGGTTCGGGCGGGAGTGGTTCGCCGGTCTGGAGATAATGCTTCACTTCGCGGAATATCCACGGTCGGCCGAAGCTGGCACGGCCAATCATGATGCCATCCACGCCATATTGCTCGAACCGCTGGGCGCACCCCTCGGCCGAGGTGACGTCGCCATTGCCGATAATCGGGATGCGCATCCGCGGGTTGTCTTTTACGGCGCCAATGAGCGTCCAGTCCGCTTCGCCGGCATACATTTGGGCGCGCGTGCGACCATGGATGGTGAGGGCTGCGATGCCGCAATCCTGCAACTGCTCGGCCAAGTCGACGATGATACGATGGTCTGCATCCCAACCGAGGCGCGTCTTGACCGTCACCGGAATGCGCACGGCGCGCACTACTTCACGAGTAATGTCGAGCAACAAGGGAATGTTGCGCAACATGCCCGCCCCGGCGCCTTTACCCGCTACGCGCTTCACCGGGCAGCCGAAGTTGATATCCAGCACGTCCGGTCCGGCCGCTTCGCAGATACGCGCCGCCTCGACCATCGACGGCACGTCTCGCCCATAGATTTGGATGGCCACGGGGCGTTCCTCGTCTGCCACGACCAGCTTCTGCTGCGTACGGTCCACGCTCCGGATGAGCGCGTCGGCCGATACAAATTCCGTATACACCATGTCCGCTCCGAAGCGTTTACACATCAAGCGGAAAGCCATGTCAGTGACATCTTCCATCGGTGCGAGGAAGACGGGGCGCGTGCCCAAGTCGATATTCCCGATTTTCATATTCCTTCTTTTCTGTCCGATTCATTTTCGGATGCAAAGGTACGGAAATATTTGCATCAACGGAAGAGGACGGCAAAACGGGTGTTTTGCGGATACAGGCGCGTCTCGGTCCATATTTCTTCCGCAATCCGTTCGCATTCTTCTACGCTCATGCCACCTTCCGGTTGGTTCCAATGCCAGGCCATTACCTTCTTTTTCTGTTCTTTTTGTGTCTTCATATATACATTCTTATTTTTGTTCCTGCCCCTAAGACACAAAAAACGGAAAAACCCTTACTCCGGTAGTTATAAATTTTGTTATCTTTGTCCCCGCGAAGAAGCAAATATCGATTGGGTAAGCTGATTAATACATATATACGTTGGATATTGCCCGCCCTTTTCCTGTTTTATTACGGTGGGATTATCTCGTTTACGCACGTTCATGTGGTGAATGGCGTAACGATTGTCCATGCTCATCCCTATAAACAACGCGATGCAGGCGGGCTTCATCATCATTCGTTGCACGAGTTGCAATTATACCATCAGTTATCGGTCGTTTCGCAGGAAGACGACGCCATCCAATCCCTTCGGATTCCCCCTTATTGGCCTCTGTTATTATGTTTGCTGGATGTTGAAAAGCAAGCAGATGCGAAGCAGGCGGATGTTGTCCATTTTTATTTGCGCGCCCCTCCTTGTTGTTCTTTTGCGTGAAAAGCTGAAAAAAGAGTGCTATGTTTCCCTGAAAACATAGGCATCAATCATTTTATTTATAGGCGTATTTCTCCGAAAGTACAGGCGTGCTTCCAAGGAAGTATTTAATATTATTTATCCCAAAAGAAAACAAATATGAACAAGATATTATTGTTATTGGTGAGCCTGAGCTGTATCCTATGGGAAGCAAAGGCTGAAGAGTTGAAGTTGAATCCATCGGATGCGAACGTGTTCGGGCATGTGGTGGATAAGCAATCGGGTGAGCATTTGCCCTACATAAATATATTCCTGCGTGGGACGACGATTGGCACGGTAACAGATGCTACCGGTCATTATGCGATGACGAACTTACCGGAAGGGACCTTTACGATTGTCATGAAATCCATCGGTTATCAAACCATTGAGAAACAAATTGAATTGAAGAAAGGCAAGACGCTTGAGGTGAATTTCGAAGCCGAAGAGGATGCCGTCTCGCTGGATGGCGTGGTGGTATCAGCTAATCGGAATGAAACGACCCGCCGCATGGCTCCCTCGCTGGTAAATGTGTTGGACGCGAAGGTATTCGAGACATCCAATGCTACCTCGCTGGCGGATGGTTTGAATTTCCAACCCGGCGTGCGGGTAGAGAATAATTGCCAGAACTGCGGATTCCAGCAGGTGCGAATCAACGGATTGGAAGGTCCTTATACGCAGATTTTAGTAGATAGCCGTCCGATATTTAGTGCGTTGACGGGCGTATATGGCTTGGAGCAAATTCCGGCCAATATGATAGAGCGCGTGGAGGTAATGCGGGGTGGAGGCTCTGCGCTGTTCGGCGCATCGGCCATTGCCGGTACCATTAATATTATTACCAAGGAACCACTACGTAACTCGGCTCAATTGGCGCACTCGCTGACGATGATTGGAGGGAGTAGTTCGGATAACAACACGACGCTGAACGCCTCATTGGTTACGGACGACCATAAGGCGGGGATTTACCTCTTCGGGCAATCGCGTCATCGTTCCTCGTATGATCATGACGGGGATGGCTTCTCGGAATTGGGACAGATAGATGCGCGTACGGTAGGATTCCGCTCGTATCTGAAGACCAGTAATTATTCGAAGCTGACGTTCGAGTTCCATAATATCAGCGAATATCGTAGGGGAGGAGACCAAATCAATCGTCCGCCGCACGAAGCGTTGGTGGCTGAACAGACCGACCATATTATCAATGGCGGAGGAGTAAAATATGACCTATTCTCTAAGAATATGAAACACCGGCTGAATGTCTATGCCTCTGCCCAGCATACCAAGCGACAGAGTTATTATGGGACGAACCAGAATCCGGATGCTTATGGACATACGACGGATATGACCTTTGTAGGGGGCGCGCAATATTCCTATGAGTGGGATAAATGTCTTTTCCTGCCGGCCACTTTCACTGGAGGTATGGAATATAACTATGATGGGCTGAAGGATGAGATGCTGGGTTATCATCGTATTGTGGACCAGAAGGTACATATCGAGAGCCTTTTCTTACAGAATGAATGGAAGAATGCGCAGTGGAGCTTCCTGATTGGCGGACGTTTTGATAAGCATAACTTGATAGACCATGTCATATTCAGTCCGCGTGCTAACGTGCGTTTCAATCCGACGGAAGACATCAATCTGCGCCTCTCTTATTCCAGTGGTTTCCGGGCTCCGCAGGCATTCGACGAGGACTTGCACGTAGCGGCTGTCGGAGGCGAGGTGTCGATTATTCGTTTGGCTGAGGATTTGAGTGAGGAAAAATCGCAGAGCCTGAGTGCTTCGATTGATTTTTATCGCCGATTAGGTCCTGTCCAGCTTAACCTCTTGGCCGAGGGGTTCTATACCGATTTGCGCGATGTCTTTTATTTGCAAGAGAGCGGGACGGACGAGCAGGGCAATCAGATTATGGAGCGTCGTAACGGTTCGGGAGCACGAGTAATGGGTGTCAATTTAGAAGGTAAAATGGCGTATGCGTGGATGCAACTTCAGGCAGGCGTTACAATCCAGCGGAGCCGTTATAAGGAGGAGATGACGTGGAGCGAAGACCCCAGCATCGCGCCCCAAAAGAAAATGTTCCGTACACCAGACTTTTACGGTTATTTCACCTCTACTTTTACGCCGCTGAAACCTTTAAGCATTTCGCTGACGGGTACCTATACGGGCAGTATGTTGGTGCAACACATGGCTGGATATATTCCGCAAGACCGCGAAGAAACAACGCCCGACTTCTTCGATATGAACCTGAAGGTGGCGTATGATATTCCGATCTTCCGTACGGTAACGTTGCAGGTAAATGCCGGCGTGCAGAATCTGTTTAATGCCTACCAAGATGATTTTGACCAAGGCAAGGACCGCGACTCGAAGTATATCTACGGGCCGGGCTTGCCGCGCAGTTATTTCGTTGGCTGCAAGATCTCTTATTAAGCAGGGAAATTCGCGTTTGCTACCCATGCATGGGGCATGATAGCCCCTTATGCATGGGATATTTTTATATCCTGCGGACAGCAGAATCGGGATTTATCGTTAATTTTGCGGCATGATAGGTACTATAGTAAATACGCTTTGCATCGTGGCGGGCAGTTGCATCGGAAGCGTGGCCAAACGTGCCATCAAGCCCCGCTATCAGTCTGCTCTGTATAACGCATTAGGATTGGCTACCCTTGTGTTGGGGGCGAATGCGGTGGTGACGCACTTGCCGGATAGCTCCTATCCGGTCCTGTTTATTGCCAGCCTGGCATTAGGTTCGTTGGTGGGGACAATATGCGACCTGGACGGACGTTTCAAGCGGTTGGTGAAACGGTTCTCGCGGACGAACTTGGCGGAAGGTCTTTCGACGGGCATCCTGCTCTTTTGTGTAGGCTCTCTTTCGATGGTGGGACCCATCCTGAGCGCACTCTATGGAGATAACACTTATCTTTTTACGAATGCGATGCTCGATTTGGTCTCGTCGGCTATCTTGGCCAGTACCTATGGCATAGGCATGGCACTTGCAGCGCCGGTATTATTTTGTTCGCAGGGGACGATTTATCTGATTACGTCGTTGGCTGGGAATGTCATATCGGAAGCGTTGATGAACGAAATCACCATTGTCGGGGGCGTATTGATTGTCAGTTCCGGCCTTGCCATCCTGCGCATACAGGACTGCAAGACCGTGAACATGCTACCCGCGCTGCTTTTCCCGATTCTCTTTTTCGGAGTGAAACAGCTTTTATCCTTATAAGCTAAGCGGCGTCCCGTTGTAGAAATCCAATATCTTGGTACGGAGGATGAACTCATACTTGGCTTGTGCCTCTTCGGAGAGGCTTTTGGCGTAGTTGGTTTTTGCCTCATTGTATTCGAATACCGAGGATTTTCCTGCCTCGTACCGTTCGCGGGCGTATTGGAAGGCGGTGCGGGTTGCTTCGACCGAACGTCCCGTGGCGCGGTATTTACTCTGGGCAGCCGTCGCATTGTAGTAAGCCTGTTGTATTTCCTTGTAGAGCGCCTTCTTGGTGTTCTCCATCAAGAGTTCCTGGTTATGGATGTTCAGTTTGGCTGTCCGGACGTTATTACGCGTCTGGAACCGGTTGAACAACGGAATCGTGAGTGAGAAGCCTATCGTCTTACGCCCATTTTGGTTCAATTGGTCGGCAAACGAAGGGGATTCAATATCACCCGTATAATAATGGTAGTAACCATTCGAGTAACTGGCCCCGAACGAGAGTTGCGGGAAATAATAGGAGCGTGCTACCTTCAGTTGCTTCTTCTGGCTTTCCAATAGGTATTCTTGTTCCTTGATTTGCGGCTTGAAGGCGACGGCATGCGCATAGATGTCGTCGGGCGGAAGGATGCTGCCGAGGTATTTCTGCACGGCATCGAGCGTATCGGGCGTTTGGACGTCGAACGTTTCACCGGCATGCTCCATCTCCAAGCTCTGGGCCAGATCGAGCAAGGCGAGGCGGACGTTGTTTTCGGCTTCCGTGCGGGATACTTCATCATTGGCCGCTTGCGCTTGGATATCGTAGAGTTGGGAGAGCGGTACTTTTCCGGCCTTTACCATCGCTTGGGTCTTCGTCACCTGTTCTTCGCTATAGGCCAATTGGAGTTCGGCGATGCGTAATAGTTCTTTATTGTAGAGTGCTTGCAAATAATAACCGGCAATCTGGATAGAGAGGTCCTCTTTCGCGCGGTTGAGGTTCTCGATGGCAGCTTGGAGGTTCAATCGCTTGGCGGCAATGTCGCTTGGCGTGCGGAGCCCGTCGAAGATGGGCATCGTGAGCGAGACCGATGCCGAGGTGTTCGATGAGTTCTGGTCTGCAATCACGCCCGTACGGGATGGCGAGCGACCGAAGTCGAAGTTTTGTCCTATCGAGGCATTCAAGTCTGGCAACCAGCTGAATTTACTGGTATGCAGTTCTACTTTGCGCGCTTGATGTTCCACTTCGCGTTGTTTCAGGTCGATGTTATGCGTTAAAGCATAGCGGATACACTCTTCCAAGGTCCATTGCTTGGTTGGCTCTGTCGCGGCGAATCCTGCGAGGCTCGCCCAAAGAAGGCACGTCGTTATAATCGTTGTTTTCATATACTTTGAGGTGGTTTATTGATTGGTTATGGCCGCTCCGCGCAGGGAGTCGTCGGTAGTAAGTCCTCCTTTTACCTCGATGTTAATGCCATCCGAGAGTCCGATTTCAATCGGGTGTTTCTCGAATATTTGTTCCGGCTTCTCCTGTTTCAAGAGATAAACGAAGGTCGAATCGCCTTGAAACTCGACAGTACTTTCGGGAATTGTCAGCACGCTGTCGGCGCGTTCCAAGATAATCTCGGCATTTGCGCTATAGCCTGCCCGGATAAAGGCATCTTCCGGCACTTGGAGCGCGGCTTTGATTTCGAATTGGATGGCACCGTTTTCTTCCACACCCTTCGGCGCGACGTATTCCAAGTGTGCGTCGAGTTTGCGGCTTTCCATCGCGCCGATGGTGAGGATGATGGGCATCCCCTCGTGGATGCGCCCGATTTCGGTTTCATCTACGTTGCCTTTGAATATCATATCATTCATGTCGGCCACGGTCGCGATGGTCGTGCCATCGTTGAAGTTGTTCGCTTGGATGACGGAGTTACCCACCTTCACGGGCACATCCAGAATCATGCCATCGATGGTGCTGCGAATCTGTGTGGTACTTGTCACGTTCGAGTTCTTCGCAATACCGTCTCGCACGATTTCCAACTCGCTTTGCGCCGTGTTGCGCTCCTCTACGGCCTTATCGTAATTGGCTTGGCTCGTCTCGAACTCTTCCCGCGCGATGACGCCCTGTTCATACAGCTCCTTGTCGCGTTTATACACCTCTTCTACTTGTCGGAGCGAGATTTCGGCCACATTCACCCGTGATTCGGCGCTGTTGAGCTGCACCATTTCCGGGATGACTTTGATGGTAGCGATAATTTCGCCTGCCTTCACCATCTGCCCCGCCTCTTTTTTTATCTCGGCGATAATGCCGGAGATTTGCGGCTTAATTTCTACCTCATAACGCGGTTCGACGTTGCCCGTCGCCACGGCTTTCGTTTCGATGGTACCCTTCTGCGGTTTCACCACTTCGTAAACCGTCACTACGGGTTGCGCCTTCTTCCAGAGGAAATAAAATGTCCCGACGACTGCCGCTGCAATGATAGTCAACAGCGTCGTCCGCATGATTTTTTTGATAACTCTGTTTTTCATATCCTTATTCTATTTAATTATTATTCCTTTTATGCCGGATTCTATCCTGAATCCTTATATATTTACCATTTCAATACGGAGATGGTAAAGAAATCGAATATCCTTACCATCTTCATACGGTAATGGTAAGGAGACGGGATATATTTACCGTTCCCGTGCTAAAATAGTAAGGAAATGGGATATATTTACCATTTCCGTACGGAATTGATAAATAATTCCACCTATTCCGATCGATTCCATTCCTATTCATCCCGCAACGCATCAATCGCCTTTATTTGCATCGCCCGCCAAGCCGGAATCAACCCCGCCAACAGTCCGCTGAAGAGGAGGACAAGGGTGGCAGCCACGGCGATTTGTATGTTCACGCTGGGGTCTTTCATGATGATGTTGTCACTCGGAATCGCCAAGAGCAGGCGATTGGCGAGGTCGAGCAGGAAGACGCCGCAGCTCAGTCCGAGGAGCCCCGCCATCGCCGTAAGCATCAGGCTCTCGCTCATGACTTGCGAAATGATATCGAACGGCTTCGCCCCCAACGCGCGCCGCACGCCAATTTCTTTTGTCCGCTCCTTGACCGTCACCATCATGATATTGCTCACGCCGATGATGCCCGCCAGCAACGTCCCCATCCCGACAATCCAAACAAGAATATCGATACCGAGGAAGAGGTTGAGGAACGTCCCGAACATCTCCGCGAAGTTGAGGACCATAAGGGCCTGCGGGTCGTCGGGCGCAATCTGGTTCTGCTGGAAAACGATTTGCTTGGATTGCGCGATGATAGCGTTCACGTCGTATCCCGGATACACGCTGGCCGCGAGGATATCAATCTTGTCGCCTCGGTGCATACTCTGTTGCAACGTGCTGAAGGGGATGAACACGCTTTCATCGGCGCGACCGTTGATGCTGATGTTCGACGACTTCGCCCGCGTGACGCCTACCACCTGGTAGTAAAGCCCGTTCACCCGGATATATTTCCCACACGGATTGCCGTTCTGGAAGAGCGCCTTGTTTACATCCTCGCCAATCGTGCAGACCTTCCGCCTTTCGCGCTCGTCTATCTGATTCAGTAAGCGGCCGAAGAGGAGGTCTTGCGTTTCAATCTCGAAATAGGCCGGCGCGACGCCCTTCACATGATAGGTGCCGCTCTTTCGGCCATAGACCACGTTTTTATCTCCGCTTGCGCCGAAAATCAGGGGCGTAATCTGGTCGATACCCTCCACTTCGCGTTGGATGCTCGCCACGTCTCGGTTCCGCAAATCCCAGCTGCGTCCTTTATTGAAACCTTTGTAAGGAAGGCTCGTACGGTCGGTGAAAAAGAAAAAGGAGTTGGTAGCGAACCCTTCCGTTTCGCCCAATACCGCGTTCTTCAGGCCCGTCCCCGAACCTAAGAGGATAATCAACATCAAGATGCCCCAGAAGACCCCGAAGCAGGTCAGGAGGCTGCGCACCTTATTGCGGGTAATCGTGACCCATATCTCAATCCATCTGTCTCTGTCGAATAGTAACATGTGCTTATATTTTAGGACTTATTCTGTTCTCATGGCTTCAATCGCACTGATGCTAACGGCTTTTCGGGCCGGGAAATACCCCGCGAGGACACCTGCCGCCACAATCAGCACCGTAGACGCTAAGGCAATGCTGAGGTTCACGGTCGGATTGAGGAAGACTGTGCCGCCTTGACCTGCATTTTGCCCGACGCCAGCTGCCTCCATGCCGCTATTGATTAATTCCGTCAGCCCAATGCCTGACAACATGCCCACATAGCCAAAGGCAGCCGTGACCAGGATAGACTCGGTAATGACCAACCGCAAAATAGACGCGGGTTTGGCGCCAATGGCCTTGCGGATGCCAAATTCTTTCGTCCGCTCGCAAACCGTAATCAGCATGATGTTGCTGACACCCACGATACCTGCGACGAGCGTCCCGATACCCACGACCCAGATAAAGAGCGTGATGCCGTTCATGACGTTGTTCATCATGCGGAAACTCTCGGCCGTGTTCCAAAAGCCGATGGCATTCGTATCGGTCGGGTCGAATCGGTGGAGACGTGCCATGACGGCTCGGAAATGGGTCTCGAATTGTTTGTTTGCCTCTTCGCTTACTACCCCTTTCAATGTGAACGAAAAACTACTGAACCCATATCCTTTATTATATAAGGAACGAGCCGTAGTGAAGGGAATGTATGCCGGAGCATTGTTGTCCTTGTTGTCGTCGTTGTAAATGCCGATGACTTGCCACATCAATCCGCCTGCTTTCACATATTGGCCTAACGCATGGCCATTCGGAAACAATACTTCCGCCATGCGAGGACTGAGTACAATGACTTTCCGCTCGCCATGCATATCCAATTCGTTGAGGAAACGCCCGTTTCGCGACTCTACATTGACGTAATTGATTTTCGCATGGTCTGGAAAGACGCCCTGCATTTGTCCGCTCAGGTATTCGGTACCGACGTAGAGCGTGTCGTTGTGCCAGACGTTGGCCGACATAAGGTCTATTTCTGGAAACAGCTCCTGCAAGATAGGCAAGTCCGTCTCTTTAAAGCGGATTTCACGTCCGGATTGCATTCCTTTCCAAGGTTTGTTCGTATAGCCATTCCAGACTTGGACTTTGTTCATCGACATATTTCGGAAGTTGTACATCACGCCGTTACGTAATCCGTTGCCCGCCGCCAATAGTACAATCAACATAAAAATACCCCACGCGACGGAAAAACCCGTCAAGAATGTCCGTAATTTATTCTGACGGATAGTACTCCATATTTCCCGGAAATTATCAAAGTCGAACATACTGTATTCTTTTTGTATGCATATAATTTATTTTTTCTCGATACTGGCAATCAATCCGTCTTTTAAGCGGATAATACGGTCGGTCGCATCCGCTACGGATTGTTCGTGGGTGACGATGACCATGGTCATTCCTTCGCGATTGACTCTTCGGAGCAACTCCATCACTTCTACTGTAGTTTTACTATCCAATGCCCCGGTCGGTTCATCGGCTAGGATAATCTGCGGATGTGCAATCAAAGCACGAGCAATGGCGACGCGTTGCTTCTGTCCTCCAGACATTTCATTCGGCATGTGCTCTGCCCAATCTTTCAAGCCAACCATATCCAAATACTCTAAAGCCATTGCGTTTCGTTTCTTTCGGTTAATACCTTGGTAATAGAGGGGTAGCGCGACATTCTCTACGGCATTTTTGAATGATATCAGATTGAACGACTGGAATACAAAACCAATCATACGGTTTCGGAGTTCGGCGGCAGCACTTTCGCTTAGGTCTTTAACCAATTGACCGTTCAAATGATAAGAGCCTGTATCATACGTATCCAATACACCTAAGATATTTAATAATGTAGATTTGCCCGAACCGGAAGCACCCATAATCGAAACCATTTCTCCTTTTTCGATGTCCAAATCGATACCTTTTAGTACGTGGAGCGGTGCTCCGTTATAATACGTTTTGTTGAGATTCCGAAGTTCAATCATCTGCTTATTGTTTTTTAAAATTAAAACGGTGCAAATATATGTACAATTCTATATACCTTGTATCGCATAGTATTTGTAATTATGAAAGATTAACAGAAGAAGGAAAAGGGACCTTGCCAAAACTTTCCCTCAAGGCGAGGAAAACTTTCATATCCGCCTATTATTTTTTAGAATATCGACGATATTTGTACAAATATCGTCGATATTTATGTATCTTTAGCCTAAAGATACATATCTTCAACCTAAAGATATAGATTTTCTCGGGTGTTTTATGTTTTTTCATCCGGGGCGTTCTTTGAAGTGTCGAAGAGAAAAAGAAAGGGTAAAAAGGACTATTTCGAAAAAGGTACGAAAAAAAGCAGAAGAAGCGCAATGGCTTTGCGTCATTATCGCTATATTTGTGCATTATTTATCAAAAACAGAGAGAAAAGATGAAACGTATTATTTTTATGCTGGCCGTACTGATGCTCTCGATTGGCTTTGCGGCAGCGCAACAAAAACAGGCAGTTATTTCGGCAAAAGAAACATCGTATGACTTTGGAACCATTCAAGAGGCGGATGGGAAAGTATCTCATACCTTCCTGATTGATAATACAGGGAATGGTCCTTTAGTGATTACCCGCGTGATTGCTTCGTGTGGTTGTACGACACCGGAATGGACGAAAGAACCGATTGCCCCTGGGAAAAGCGGCGAGGTAAAGATTACATACAATCCGGCCAATCGCCCGGGTGCGTTTGTTAAGACCATCTCTTTATATAGTAACGGAAAGAAGGGAAGTTTTATCCTGACAATAAAAGGCAAAGTAGTGGGTAAATGATGGATAGAAGAAAGGAAACGGGGTTATGCGTAGGTTCGGTTGGCAAATAGGAATGGTTTGCTTTTGCTGGCTCTTGGCCGTGTATGCGGGAGCACAAGGCAAAGCGCAGATAGGCGTGGATAAGCAAGTGTTTAATTTTGGCACG
The DNA here is from genome assembly GCF_002159645.1 of Parabacteroides sp. An277. Lineage (GTDB taxonomy): Bacteria > Bacteroidota > Bacteroidia > Bacteroidales > Tannerellaceae > Parabacteroides. The sequence continues at coordinate 79,987 of NZ_NFJB01000003.1, forward strand.
ATTGAAGAGGCGAAAGGATTGGCGAGTCATGTCTTTCAGATAGAGAATACGGGCGATGCGCCGCTGGTCATTTCGCGCGTGACGGCTTCGTGTGGTTGCACAAGACCGGAATGGACGAAAGAACCGATTGCTCCTGGAAAAGCGGGAAACCTGAAAGTGACTTATAATCCCAAAGGACGCCCGGGTCCTTTCTATAAAACGATAACTATTTATAGTAACGCTGGAAAGCCTCGCTATAATGTGGCAATCAAAGGAAACGTGACGCCCAAGCCGGCGGCTCCGGTCTTTACCTATCCGTATGCCATAGGCAATCTGAAGTTGCATACCAAAACGGTATTATACAATAATTTGAGGCAAAGCGAGACATTGGGTGAGAAGATAAGCATCAAGAATGATGGGAAGACTTCAATAGCGGTAGAGATAGGCAAGATGCCTCATTTCCTGACCGCCGACGTGCGTCCTGCCTCTTTGAAGCCGGGCGAAGTGGGGGAGATTACGTTTTTGATGGACGGACATGCGCTGAAGCATAAAGGTCGCTATCGGATGAAAGTGCCGCTCGTGGTAAAGGCCGTGGGCGAGGAGAGCGTGGAGGAGGAAATCTTTGTAGCCGCCAATGTGATAGACGATTTCAGCAAGTGGAGCGCAAAAGACAAGGCTAAGGGTCCGGTTATCCATATTTCCGGTACCTTGCTCGACTTTGGCGAAGTACCTTCAAAGAGGAGCGTCATCCCGTTTATTGGAAATAAGTTGACGGGTACGGTCGATATTACCAACCAGGGAAAGGATGATTTGGTTATCTATAGCTTTACGTCCGATGATGAACGCATCTCCATCAACCGAGGAAAGAAGACCATAAAGCCAGGCGAGACCACGACGTATAAAGTCTCCATCCGTCCCAAGGATGTGAAAGTCCGCTTGGAAGCGTTAGTGAATATCATTAGTAATGACCCCAATGGGCCGGTTCGCCTCCTGAAGGTCACGGCTCATAAATAAAACAAGACATGTATGGAACATCCTGAGAATAGTGAAGAATACAAAGGATTGAAAGTCAATAAAGGCATCACCGAAGCCCCTACCGTCAATCCGTACAGGACGAAGCGAATCCGCCGGCGAGAATATAGCGTGGCGGAATTTGTCGAAGGCATTCTGAAGGGTAACATTACCATCCTGAGCCAAGCGGTGACGCTCGTCGAAAGCGCGCGCCATGAGCATCAGGCCATCGCGCAAGAGATTATCGAGAAGTGCCTTCCTTTCGCAGGGCGTTCGATGCGCATTGGCATCACGGGCGTTCCGGGCGCGGGGAAAAGTACCTCGATTGATGTCTTTGGTGTGCATCTCATCAAGCAGGGGCATAAGCTCGCCGTGCTGGCCATCGACCCGAGCAGCGAGCGTTCGAAGGGCAGTATCTTGGGCGACAAGACCCGCATGGAAACGCTTTCGCACGAGAAGGATGCCTTTATCCGTCCTTCGCCCTCGGCCGGTTCGCTGGGGGGGGTGGCCCGGAAGACGCGCGAGACGATTATCCTCTGCGAGGCGGCCGGGTTTGATACGGTGTTTGTGGAGACCGTCGGTGTGGGGCAGAGCGAGACGGCTGTTCATTCGATGGTCGATTTCTTCCTCCTTATCCAATTGGCGGGCACAGGCGATGAGCTCCAGGGCATTAAGCGGGGTATCATGGAAATGGCAGACGGTATCGTTATCAACAAGGCAGACGGCGACAATGTGGAGAAAGCGAAGCTTGCCGCTGCGCAGTTCCGCAATGCCCTGCACCTCTTCCCGCCTGCCGAGTCGGGTTGGTTCCCGAAAGTCCTTACTTATTCGGGCTATTATAATATAGGTATAAAGGAAATTTGGGATATGATAGACGAGTATATGGCCTTCACGCGCAAGAACGGTTACTTCGAATACAAGCGGCGCAAGCAGGCGAAGTATTGGATGTATGAGAGTATCCACGACACGCTCCGTGATACGTTCTATACGAATCCGGCCGTCCAGTCCCAGTTAGGGGCGACCGAGCAGCAGGTGCTGAACAACGAGATTACGCCCTTTATGGCCGCCAAGCGCATGATGGATCTTTTCTTGACGCATATCCACTAACTTTCTTTCTTACTTATGCCTGACCGGTCAGGCACGCTTCCGGAGCAGTCGCGGCACAAGAACGACCGGTCAGGCACGCCTCCGGAGCAGTCGCGGCGCGAGAACGACCGGTCAGGCACGCTTCCGGAGCAGTCGCGGCACAAGAACGACCGGTCAGGCACGCTTCCGGAGCGGTCGCGGCGCGAGAACGACCGGTCAGGCATGCCTCCGGAGCAGTCGCGGCACAAGAACGACCGGTCAGGCACGCTTCTGGAGCAGTCGTGGCACAAGAATGACCGGTCAGGCACGCTTCCGGAGCGCTCTTTTCAGGCGAACGACTGAATGAGCTCGTCGAGCGTCACCATCTTTTGTTCGCCTGTCAGCATATTCTTGAGGTTGATTTTGCCTTCCGCCATTTCCGTTTCGCCCACGATGGCCACGAACGGGATTTTCTTGGTGTCGGCATAGCCCATTTGCTTCTTCATCTTGGCCGCTTCAGGGTAAAGCTCGGTACGGATGCCGGCCGCGCGGACTTGCGCCACCAAGGGCAGGAGATACGCCTCTTCCGTCGCACCGAAATTGACGAACAGAAGCTGCGTGGTCTGCAACGCGTCTTTCGGATAAAGCTCCAATTGGTTCAATACGTCGAAGATACGGTCTGCGCCGAAAGAGATGCCGACGCCCGAAACGCCCTCCATGCCGAACACGCCCGTCAGGTTGTCGTATCGCCCGCCGCCCGTGATGCTACCGATTTGCACGTCGAGCGCCTTCACTTCGAAGATGGCACCGGTATAGTAGTTCAGTCCGCGCGCCAAGGTTAAATCAATCTCCAACTCCGCGTGTAGCGTCAGCTTTTCTACGCGGTCGAGGATAAATTCCAACTCCTCGATGCCCTTCCGGCCGACCTCCGATTGTGCCAGAATTTCCCGCAACGAAGCCAACTTCTCGCGGTTCGTGCCGCTCAGGAGGATGACGGGTTGGAGCCGGGCGATAGCCTCTTCCGAAAGCCCCTTGTCGCGCAGTTCGGCGTTTACATTCTCCAAGCCAATCTTGTCCAGCTTGTCGATGGCTACTGTAATATCCACGATTTTATCCGACGCGCCCAGTATCTCGGCAATGCCCGACAGAATCTTGCGGTTGTTCATCTTGATGCAGACACGGATGCCGAAGCGGCGGAACACCTCATCCATGATTTGAATCAGTTCCACTTCGTTAATCAGCGAATTGGAACCCACCACGTCGCCATCGCACTGGTAAAACTCGCGGTAACGTCCCTTCTGCGGACGGTCGGCGCGCCAAACGGGCTGAATCTGATAGCGTTTGAAAGGAAATGAAATTTCGTTCCGATGCTGCACCACGAAACGGGCGAACGGGACGGTCAAGTCGTAACGCAAGCCCTTCTCGCACGCTTTATTGGCGAACTTCACCGGGTTCATCTCCTTCAGTTCCTCTTCAGAGATACCCGCAAAGCAATCACCGGAGTTCAGAATCTTAAACAGGAGCTTGTCGCCCTCCTCGCCATACTTGCCCATGAGCGTGGACAGGTTCTCCATCGCTGGCGTCTCTATCTGTTGGAAACCATACAGATGGTACACCTCGCGGATGGTATTGAATATGTAATTACGCTTCGCCATCTCTTCCGGCGAAAAGTCTCTGGTACCTTTGGGTATTGACGGTTTTTGCATTGTATGCTTCTAATTTATGTTGTTATTATTTATGTAGTTATACTCATTATCGACGACTTTTGCCCGACGTAACATAATGTTCAAGCAGCCGTCTCATTTTTTCTACTTGTTTTGGATAATTCGCTGCCACGTTGTTTTGTTCGGTTGGGTCTTCCTTCAGATTATACAATTGTTCTGCCGGACGGTTTGCCGCATCCTTTTCCGAGAGTGACCATCCGCCCGAACCGTGCGCTTTGAGGTAAACCCAATCTCCTTGACGAAGTGCAAAATAGCCGTCGATGGAATGGTGGATTGTTGCTTCACGTAAAGGGGAGGAATAGGGTTCACCTGTCAACACTTTCCAAAAACTATAGCTATCTTCTCCCGCATCGTCAGGTAAAGGTTGGCCTACCATTTCGGCACAGGTAGCCATCAGGTCGGTTGTACAGATAACTTCATCACAGATTTTCCCTTCCTTTATCTGCTTTGGCCAATATACAATGAACGGGACGCGATGCCCACCTTCCCATAAATCGGATTTCTGTCCGGAAAAAAGCCCGTTAGCACGATGTCCAGTATCTTCTATGTCTTTTTGGCTCCAACTGGAACCATTATCACTGGTAAAGATAAGAATTGTATTCTCCAGTTGCCCGCTCTTTTCGAGCGCCTGTCGGATTTGTCGCACGACATCGTCTACCATGCAAACGAAATCTCCGTAAACACCTGCTTCCGATTTGCCTTCAAAGCTGCTCGATGGTAACCAGGGTGTATGCGGCGCTGTGATTGGGAAGTAAAGAAAGAAGGGTTTATTGCCTTGGGCTGCTGAAGTAATATAGTCGACAGCCTTTTGGGTGAAATGTGGCAAACACGCAGCGTGTTCAAAATTATCTGCTTTATCGCCATGACGATACCACATTCCGTGTGCACGGTCGTCATGCCAATCGGGGACATGGGTATTTACCGGACTGTTTACCCGTCCGTTTTCTATATATACGTAAGGTGCAATATCCAAAGAGGCCGGAAGAATATAGCTGTAATCAAAGCCATGCTCAGATGGTCCTCCATGTACCACTTCGGCATAATTAATGTTTCGGGTATCTTGAATATCCCATTCGTTTCCGGTAAAAAGCGGTTTGGTGGTATCGATACGTGCCCAATCAAGACCCAAATGCCATTTCCCGATGCAGGCAGTCGTGTAACCATTTTTTCGAAGTAGGGAGGCGACTGTTTCGCGTCCGGATTCGATTAAAGAGGGTGAATGCCCTACCAATACGCCGCTCTTCAAACGTGAACGGAAAGCATATCGACCCGTTAAAATACCATAGCGAGTCGGTGTACTAACGGCAGCGTTTGAATGCGCATCCGTAAATTGTATGCCAGATGCAGCCAAACTATCAAGGGCCGGTGTCGGTATCTTACTGGAAGAATTGTAGGCATGGATATCTCCATATCCTAAATCATCAGCTAAAATATAAACGATGTTGGGATACCTATTTTCTTGCTCCTCGGAAGAGCTCTTTTGCCCGCTACAAGAAAGTAGGAATAGGAAAACCGAACCGGCGGTCCATGTCAATGTCGTTTTCATCTGTGTCCCTTCTTATTTTTATTGTTATTCTTCATTACCTGTTTGCTTTATCTTTTTCAGCGGAATCTGTACATTGAAGGAACTCCCGTCGCTTTTAGCATTCAAATCTTTGATTGAACAAGCGGCATACAAAACTAACGGGTCGCCATTATCGTTTAAAAGCAATTGCGGGCGTTCCAGTCTGTCTACTTTTATCGTATCGCCAGTGCGGAGTATAAGCTCTTTTTTCATGAAGAGGGAATGCTTAGGCAATTCCCAATGAATACCATCTTTCGAGTACATAATAGCCAAGCAAGGTTCCGCATGGGTAAAATGTCCGGTAAAGTCTTTGAAGATGGCATAAAACAATTTCTCTTTCTGATTATACCAGACATAAGGATCTTCTGCTGAAAGCTTTTGCCCGTCGGACGAGGGCAAGTCGAAGACCGGAATATCTAATGGGACGAATGGCCCCTCGGGTGAATCGCTCAGGGCTACACCGTGGATTCCCCGCCAATAGGGGTCATATATATTTCCTTTGAAATAGAGCAGGTATTTGCCGTCCGATGGACGATACACTACCGACGGATTGACCACAATGATATTATCCGGCTTGGGCTGTGTCCCCAGAGGCGAAGGATTTACGATATCATCCGGTTTCACGCGCGTTCGAGGGGACAACAAAGGTGTTTGACTCCTTTTGAATATACCTTTCCGCAAATCATCGAATGTATCAAACGAGATGACGCCGATGCAAAGCATTTGCTGGATGCGGCTTCGTTTATCCAACCGCCCGCCATCTTTGGCTTGGATGGGCAGGTGGGTGGCCTCTCTTCCTCCTACATAATAGAGATAATATTTCCCATTGAAACGTCGAAGATGTGGATTCATTACGGTTTGCGCATCCCAGGCGGAAGTATCCGGAGCAAAACCATCTTCGTTTAAGAAGAAACCCAATTGGCGGAAACCTCCATCCGGACGGTCAGAAACGGCCAATCCCAACTTCGAACCATAGACCCATGCTTGGTTGAACGGATATTCCCCTTTTCCTTCGGGCGCTGAATATACCATATAATATTTCCCGTCTTCTTCTGATTGTAAAACAGACGCTCCCCATACGAAATGACCTTCGACTTGGAAAGCCGAAAAACCTTTTCCTATCGGGCTATCTTCCGCTTGGCAGATTTCCATGTCGACCGGCAATGCCTCGTATTGGCTGTTCGGAATCTCTTCCGCTTGGCAATTCATCCAGAAAAACGCCAGGCCAACCATTGTACCGATTATGTAAAGTACAGACTTACGCTTCATCGTGTATTTAGTTTCCTTCGTCTCCTATAATCATTCCGCTTCCCAGGCAAAGATGGTGGTCTTTATCGTATACCACGCCGTATTGTCCTGGCGCGATACCCTGTATTTTCTCATCTGATTCGATACGGTAGACGTCCCCGATGCGGCGGATGTAACCATGCGTGAACTCGGGGGTGTGGCGGATTTTAAAGGTAATCTCCTTCGCATCGTCAAACTCGCCCCACGGATCTTCGGTAATGAAGTCGAATCCGTGCATGTTAATGACTTTGCCGTATTGCGTTTCCGGGTCGTATCCGTTTGATACATAGATAATGTTGCGACGGATGTCTTTTTGGATGACAAACCACGGACCTCCACTTAATCCCAAGCCTTTCCGTTGGCCGATGGTGTGAAACCAATAGCCATTGTGTTTGCCCAGTACTTTGCCTGTCTCCAGCTCGATAATCTTTCCCGGACGTTTTCCCAAGTAACGTTCGATAAAATCATTATAATTGATTTTGCCCAAGAAGCAGATGCCTTGGCTGTCCTTTCGTTTCGCGCTCGGGAGTTTCTGCGCTTCGGCGATGGCACGCACCTCGCTCTTCATCAGGTGCCCGATGGGGAACATCAGTTTCTGGATTTGCAAGCGGGTAATCTGCCCCAGGAAGTCGGTCTGGTCTTTTACCGGGTCTTTGGCGGTCGAGAGCCACACTTTCCCATCGATTTCAGTCGTGGTGGCATAATGGCCCGTGGCAATCTTGTCAAAATCCTTGCCCCATTTATCTTCGAAGCAACCGAACTTGATATATTTATTGCACATCATATCCGGGTTCGGTGTCAAACCACGCTTAACGGAATCAATCGTATAGCTGACCACTTTCTCCCAATACTCGTCGTGCAGCGATACTTGCTCGAAGCGGCACCCATATTTCTTGGCGATATACGATGTGATTTCAATATCCTCTTCCGCCGGGCAGTCGATATAGCCATCCTTGTCTTCCATTCCGATGCGGATGTAGAAAATAGTAGGGTCGTAGCCCGCTTCTTTTAACAGGTGGACCACGACAGAGCTATCTACGCCTCCCGATACTAATGCTGCGATTTCCATATGCGTTCAATCCTATATTTTTAAATGCCTGCAAAGATACGGATTTATACGCAATCTTCCGCGCAAAATGAGAAACAAGTTGGAAAGAGGGCACGGCTCTTTCCTTTAAATTGGCTACCGCAGGTCGAAGCGAGGCCTGCAGCCACAAACGTTTCGAAATACGATTTGAAAAGAGGAGCTATAAAAACTATCTGAAAAGCTCCCCTGCTTTGATAGGGGAGTTCCCCGAAGGGGTGAGGGGTTGGTTTTCTTTTTGTGTGTATGAACCCCTCAGTCTCAGCTGCCGCTTCGCCAGCTCCCCTATCAAAGCAGGGGAGCTTTTCTAATAGTTTTTTCGAAATGTCCTTCCTTCGACAGCGTCGAAAGTTCCAATTTCCCGCCGGAAGCGTTTTCGACGGCGTCGAAAGTTCTAATTTTTCTCCGGAAGCATTTTCGACGGCGTCGAAAGTCTCGATTTTCTTCCGGAAGCATTTTCGACGGCGTCGAAAGTCTCGATTTTCTTCCGGAAGCATTTTCGACGGCGTCGAAAGTCTCGATTTTCTTCCGGAAGCATTTTCGACGGTGTCGAAAGTTCCAATTTTCCGCCGGAAGCATTTTCGACGGCGTCGAAATGGAATTTCGTCCGACAAAAGGTTTCCAGTGGCATTGGAGGGTCAATTGTCGTCCGAAAATCCATTTCCCACGCTTGGGGAATGTGGCATTATTCTTCCGCCGGACGGTTTACATCCAATTGGATGCGTGCGCGTTCCAAGCCGTCAGATTCTGCTACCAGTTCGATAGGCTTTCCGGAGCCATCGCTGGAAACAATAACCTGCGCATAACCGTTGAAAGCGTGGCGATAGACTGGTTCGCCTGTCGGGAATACGTCCGGTTCTTGGCTGGAAGGGTGTCCATTCCCTACGCCCAGGATGCGGCCATGGCGAATGGAGAAATTCACGCGGTTATGAGCCGTGGGGACTACGCGCCCCTTTTTGTCCAGCACCTTTACCGTAATGACAGATACGTCGTTACCATCTCCACAGAGCGCAGGACCTGTCTCGCTGACCAATGCTAACGAGGTCGGTTCGCCGGTAGTTTCAACGCGGACTTTGTAATGCTTTCCTGCTTTCCAGCCACGCGCTTCGACCTTTCCGGGTACGTACTTCACGCGCCAGGCAGGGATGTCGTATTTACCCACCGTTTTTTTACCCAAGCTGCGGCCGTTTACCAACAGCTCTACTTCGTCCATATTGGTATACAGATGGACATCGACGGAATCCGTACCGATACCGTTCCAATGAGGAAGCACATGAAGTACAGGCTCATTCGTCCACCAGGCCTTATAATACCAATATGCATCTTTGGGGAAGCCGCAATAGTCGTAGATACCGAAATTGGAGACCGTGCCCGGCCAGAAGTTCAGGAGCGCTTCGCCTCCGTAATCGAAGCCAGTCCAGACAAAAGCGCCGGCGATATAGGGACGCGCGTCTACGTAGCGCATCCATCGTTGAGCCGTGGAACCCCAACCCGGATGGTCGCGGTCGTAGGCTTGATGGAAATCTTTTTCCGGAATAGTTTGATAAATGCCGCGTGTTGTGACGGTGCTCGCCTCTTCCGTTAGCAGGCAAGGCAGTTTCGGAAAATGTTGGTGTACTTCGTCCAGGTTCCCAATCGAGAAATAATTGGAACCTTGCACATCAACCGCTTTGGTAAAACCTTCACCCCAGCTTCCGTTCATGGCAGCGGTGCAGAGGCGGTCAGGGTCGTATTGACGCAATACTTGCTTCATGCGTTCCACAATCATGCGACCTCTCTCAGTTCCTTGCAACGCCGGCTCTTCGTTTCCGAGACACCAAAGAATTACGGAAGGATGGTTGCGGTCACGGCGGACGATAGTCTTCAGCTGGGCAAGCCCTTCGTCACTGGAACTGAGGACACGAAGTTCGTCTAATACCAACATGCCCAAGGTATCGCACGCATTCAGCACGGATTCCGTCGGCGGATTGTGAGAAGCGCGATAAGCATTTGCCCCGAATTCCTTCAGCTTAGCTACGCGCCAAGCGTTCAAGCGGTCTGGAACCGCGATGCCTACACCCGCATGGTCTTGATGACAACAAACACCTTGGATTTGGACATGCTCTCCGTTTAAGAAGAAACCTTTGTCGGGGTCGAAATGAATGGTACGGATACCGAAGTCTGTGCTATACGTATCCACGAGCTTACCATCAACCAGCAAATCGGTTTGCATCTTGTACATGTGTGGATGCGATAAAGACCAAAGGCGCGGTTGCTTGATTTGCATCTGTGTGATGGACTCTTCTGTTTGCAAAGCATCTACATGCAGGGTTGTTTCCGACGAAGCGACCTCCTTTTGGGTCGGGTCCAGGATACGGTTTCGGACCACTATTTCTTTCAAGGCATTGTGTTCGTTGGTTACTTCGACAGATGCGTTGATAGATGCTGTTTGAAAATCTTGGCTTACCTCAGTAGTGATGCATGTACCCCATTGGGTTACATGTACCGGGTCAGTCTGTATGAACCAGACATTTCGATAAATACCTGCACCTTCGTAAGACCAAAGTTCGGAATGCGTGGCATCTACGCGGACAGAAATCACGTTATCAGCTCCGGGTTCGTAGTTTAAGCATTCTGTCACGTCGAATACCAACGGGACGTATCCGCTTTCACCTTTTCCTAAATAAATGCCGTTCATCCAGACTTGTGCGTCACGGAAAATACCTTCGAATTCTAATGTATAACGGCATCCTTTCTTCAGTTCCGGATAGAAAGTTTTCCGATACCAGCCGACGCTATTTTCTGGAGAACGCCCTCCCAGTTTGCGATAGCCCTTTATTTTAAATTGTGCGGGGTCGTAACCCAGCGCCATTCCCCAATCGTGCGGCAAGGATATAGAATCCCATGCGCTATCATCAAACTTTTGCGTATGTGGAATCTGTATATCGGATTCTTGATCGGCTTCCAACATGGTAGATTCTTGCAAGAACGCAATTTTAGAGAAAGACAAAGCTCTCCCGTAATTAAAATCTTTCGCAGGGTCAGCAGCATGCCCTTTTGCAAACCGCCAATCCTGGTTCAGTCTTATTTTCTCGCGGAGCGATTGTGCCGTAAGGAATCCTGACGACACCAACGCTAATAACATACAAATAATAAATCTCATCTTTTCGTTTTTTATAGGTTATACTTTATTTCTATTCCCGTTTTAATTTGTGGATTACATTTCCTTTTGTTACGCCTTGTTCGTTGTACGTATCTATCGAGAAATAGTAGGAGACATCGGCATTCAATCCGGTAAGTTCTATTTGTGTACTATCTGTTATCTGGTAGGTATGGTACAACTTATCAGGGGCTATACCCGCATGGACGACATAACCTTTGGCTCCTTCGACGGGTTGCCAACTCAAGGTAGCCCGACAGGCATCTTTGGCATTTGGTTCCACGTTGAACTCTGTAAGTGATGCTGGTTTTTTGCCGGAACCTAAACCGAAAACACGTAATTCGCGTAAAGATACATTCCCCGATATGGTATAAGCTTTGTTTTCCCATTTAATATAACGGGCTTTAAAGGGTGATTCAAACTCAATATAATCGTGTGGCGTATCAGTGCGCTTTTGGCTTTTGTCTGCAATGACATACCATTTTTCCCCGTCGTGTGAGGCGTACAAGCAATAACTTTGATATAATCCAGACTGACGGCCTAGCCACGTAGCTCCGTATTCGTCGTAGTTCACTTGTATAGCAGCGATATTGGCTTCGTTTTCTAAGTCTATGACGACCCATTCTTCTTTGTTGCTATCAGCAACCCATGCCGTGCGCATATTTTCGTCGACTAATTGGGTTGCTGGATAATCAGCGAGCGATGAAGAAGTACTGACAGGTTTGTCTTCTGACAAAAGCATCCACTTGGGACGTTTCCTGCTCCCTTTTCCAGGAAGGAACAATGGATAATCGCCCCATTCGGTGTCAGTATGTAGATAACCGTCTGTGTCAAATCCTGCAGGATAGAGTGATACGCGCCGTTCGAACATATGTCGAACTGAAATGGAGTTGGTTGCGGCTTTCCAATAAGTGTCTCCTACAAGGAAAAGGCAACCATGTCCAGCTCCTCCTAAGAAACCAGTTGGCTTGTAGGATACGGGACTATTCGGTAGATATTTAAAAGGACCTAACGGATTATCTGATACGTAGGCTCCGTCGGCATACGTGTCCCATTCTGTTCCGGGTGCCGCATATTCCAGATAATATTTTCCGTCATGTGCAGTTAGCCAAGCGCCTTCCAAATAAGGACGGCGTGGAAGTTCGTTTCGAGCTCCAGGACGTTCCCAACCGTGAGTTTCTGTATATGTGTTAATACATGCTACTGTTTTGCCTTCAGCCTCTAATGTCTTCAAATTAAAACGTTGTCCGTAGATTGGATCGGTGGGCGAACTACCATAATACAGATAGAGTGAATCGCCTTCTACATAAAAGGCAGGATCCCAATTCGCACTTATACTCTTTACGGCTTCCCATTGCCCCGTTTCGGGATGCGCAGAACGATAGAGCATCGCTTTACCTCGGGTGGAACCAATATAATAGATATAATCATCGTGAACAAAAAGTCCCGGCGCATAGTCCTCGATTGGGAGAACAGAATCTGGAATGAATACATATTCCCATGTGTTGAAATCATCTGTATGCCAATAACCGGACGACTTGGATGCAAAGAGCCAATAATGTCCTTTGAAAGGAATCACTACAGGATCGGCTGCTTCGCGTATACCCGCTCCTTCCGCTATTTTCATAAAACGGTAATCCAAATTCAATGGGTTGCAGAAGGTCTGTGGTTCCGAGGCTACGCGTGCCTCGATTGGTCCGGTTTGCCGACAAGACGTTATGCCCAAAAGGAATGCAATCCCAACTCCGTATATATTTGTTCTCCTGTTTTTCTCTTTAATCTTCATCTTGCATCATGTTTAATTCATGCTATTTGAAGTATGGTTTTCTTAGCTTAATAAGAGATGCGATAATCATCACCCGAAATCGTGAGCGGATAGAAAACACCCTCCGCTTGATAGGGTTGGCCGCCTCCTATGAAAACATCCGCTTTACCGGCACGTTCGACTAAATTCCCGTCGGTGTCGACTAATGCCAATTCTTCCGGTGAGAGGGTGAAAGTGACTTCACGACTTTCTCCCTTCTTTAATGATATGCGACGGAATCCCTTCAAAGCTCGAAGCGGGCGAGGGGAAGCGGAGTCTCCCGTATGTGAGATATACAATTGCACAACCTCTTCTCCATCTCGTTCACCTGTATTCGTAACACGTGTGGTAAATTGGATGGAATGACTTGTTTGTACGATAGAGTCTGTTGTAACGGGTGTGTATTGGAATGTGGTATAACTCAATCCATAGCCAAAAGGATAACGCACTTGCCCACGGAAATAGCGATAGGTGCGGTTCTGCATGGCGTAATCTTCGAATGGAGGCAAGTCTGCATCATTCATGTAGGTTGTCAAAGGCATACGTCCTGCAGGATTGTAATCGCCGAAAAGGATATCTGTGATAGCATCACCTGCAGCTTGTCCGCCATACCAAGCTTGGAGAATTGCGTCGACATGCTGGCTTTCCCATTCAAAATTCATAACCGAACCAGACATGTTCACAAGAATGAGTGGACGACCTGTCTTTTCCAATTCTTTCAACAAATCCAGTTGAACGGCCGGAAGTTGCATGGAAGAACGGTCTCCACTGGCAAAACCTGCATATCCATCAGCTCCAGCGTCTCCTGCTTCACCTTCATAGTTGGCATTAATACCGGAAACAAAGATAATCACATCAGCTTTTTTTGCCTGTTTGGCCACTTCTCGGAGCGAAGGGGCATCAGGTAGAAGGCGCAAATAATCTACTCCCTTCATGTAGTCGATTTCTATGTCATTACCCAAACGTTTCTGTAAACTTTCTAGCGGAGTAATGATTTCACTTGGGGTTCCGAAATAGTTGGCGAGAAGTGTTTGCTCATCATTCGCGTTCGGACCAATGACTGCAATCCGCTTTAGTTTTTCCTTCTTTAGAGGGAGAATTTTCCGTTCGTTCTTCAGGAGTACCATCGATTTACGCGCCATCTCGTATGCTTGCTGTTTGTGAGCATCGCACTCAATGACTTCCTGTCCGATTTGTCCGTATGGATTTGCCTCAACAGGGTCGAAGAGCCCAATTTTAAATAAGATAGTAAGTAAACGCTTCAAGGAGACATCTATGTCACGTTCTGAGATAAGTCCTTGTTGCACGCCTTGCTCCAATAGTTGGTAAAGGTTTCCGCACTCCAAATCTGTACCTTTCAAGACAGCGTCACTTACAGCTTCTATGTCATTGGCATGTGTTTTATGGTTGTGAGCAAAATCGTTGATTGCCCAGCAATCCGACGTTACATATCCATCGAACTTCCATTGATTGCGGAGAATATCATGCAGCAGTTCATTGTTCCCACAGCAAGGTTGGTTCTCGAATCGGTTATAGGCGCACATCACGCCATGTACCTTGGCTTTCACTACCAATTCGCGAAAGGCAGGTAAATAGGTATCCCATAAATCATATGCACTGACCGATACATTGAAAGAGTGGCGACTTCCCTCCGGTCCACTATGTACTGCATAATGTTTGGCGCAAGCAACAGCCTTCAGGTGATTAGGATCTGTACCTTCTAGACCTCGTACCATGGCTGCCCCCATTTTAGCCGTAAGATAGGGATCTTCACCATAGGTTTCCTGTCCACGTCCCCAGCGCGGGTCACGAAAGATATTCACATTGGGTGTCCAATAGGTTAATCCTCGATAGGGACCACCGGTTTTGCCAGCGCGCAAATCTTCGTTGAACAATGCGCGTCCTTCCGATGATATCATCTCGGCTGATTGGGCTAAAGCATCGGCATCGAACGTGGCCGCTAATGCAATCGCTTGTGGAAAAACCGTTACCTTTTCTTTCGTGCGAGCGACGCCGTGAAGTGCTTCGTTCCACCAGTTGTAAGCTGGTACACCCAGACGTTCAATAGCCGGAGACTGATGTTTCATCATTTGTACTTTTTCGGATAATGTAAGCCGAGAGACCAGGTCTTCTACTCGTTCCTCTATAGGAAGGTTTATATCACGAAATGGATACGTTTCCTGTGCAGGTGCATTTTGCCATGAAACCCATAACGAGAGGGCTAAAAAGATGTATTTATTCATGCTTTCTAATTTTATTGGTTATTCTTTTTCTTTGTTTACTTTATACTGGATACGCTTGCCAGCTTTGATGGATACTTTTTGATGCCACGTAAGGAAGGCATTATCGCCTAATGGTTTTACTGATTCCGCCTGATTCTCGCTTAAGATTGTCACTTGTGCATCGTAGCGCGTCGGATTGGTAATTTCCAGCCAGATAGCCTTGTCAGTTTCCCGGATGATGTGGGCCTTTACATGGTCGAATACATATAATCGGGAGGAATCGGTGCGGAGGTAAATCCCCGGAATCTCCAGTGCCATCAAAGCACCGTTTGTTTCATTCCAGCCGGTTTTTCCCCCATCGCCGCGAGAACCCCGACTATCGGCATCGCAATAGGTTAACCGTTCCGTTATCTTTCCATTGGGTTGTACACCTTCCGCATGAGCATGAATCACATCCCGCAGCAACTCAGCATAAAGCGTGTCACCCGTCGCCCGGTAAAGTTTGAACAAAGCATCGCCAGACTGTGTGCAGAATCCCGGTGCCCCATGCTTGTTTTGCGTACTTGCCCAAACAGCTCCCGTCAAGTTAGCACCTAACTTGGCTAACGGCGTCTCCTCAGGCAAACGATAGAAAAAGGAGACCGTCCATGTCGCACACAAATTTGCCAAATCTTGCGCCTGCTCCAGATAGGGTTGTTCGCCCGTCACCTCATACAACGTCATCAACGAAGTGGTCAACGCAATCGCCGTTTCCGAATCCGAATTCTGCAAAATATCGCCGCAAGCACCGGATGTAAAACCGACAAGAGCAAAATCCTTATAATAAAAATCCGCTGCTTCACGTGCTACCCGCAGATAGTCCGGTTGGTCGAAATAACGAGAAGCCAACGCCAACCCAGCGACAGCCATTGCCCCGCCGGTCGTATTGTAGGCGGCAATCTTTCCAGACTCAACATCGATGTAGTTGCCCCAAGTCCCGTTTTCCTGCCACGTCTTGACAAACGCATCGGCCAATCGCCGCACATCCGATACCCATTCGTCCCGAATTTGACCGCCATCGCCCATCGTTTCCATCAACATGAATTGCTTCACCATCCAATAGAGAATATCCGCATTCTTCCGGGTCAACCCAATGCCGTTGTAAAGGGCTGCCGCATCCCGCAAACGTACTTGTCCATCCGCCCCCAAGACATCATAATAATAACCGCTTTTCCCTTTCGCACGCGGCAGCGAAAAATCGAACGTGTTATACACCCTCCGGGCATGTTCCTCGTCGCCCAAAGTCAGCATCGGATAGGTATTGATCAATCCACCGATCCAGCCATACGACATCCAATCGGCATTCTCCGGGCAATAATACTCCCACTGCTTACCGACATAATAACGCTCGTCGATATTCCGAACCATACGATCGAACACCTCGCTCATCGGCATCAAGTTTCTGGGTTCAATCCGTTGCGTGTGCGATTTACGTTCCTTCATAAAACGAGCCAATAGCTCCGGAACCTCCGCGCAAGGAAAAGCAATCGCCGTCACCCGAATCACAATCTGTTCGCCTTCCCGAACCGAAATTCCCCGGTCCGGACTCTTGCTGAAACCGATAAACTCCGGTTTCTTCTCTCTCACGCCAGGAGCACTAACAACCAACGAAGCGACACTTCGGTCAGGCGTCTCTTCCACAATCAAGGCATGATCCAATACCTGCCCATTCCGTTCAATGCCTTGATCAGTCAACAAAATCAACCCTTGCTTTCCGGCACGTTCCAACACGGTGATAGCAGGAGTGGCAGTATTATTCACCAACACCTCCAAACGGGACTGCGCACCGAACTCCGGCGAAAGCTGCGGAATCGGGTTCGATGTCAATGCCAAATCTTTCCGATAATAGTCCGTTTTGTCCAACCCGGTCGCATATTCACGGTTCACGATACGCTGACGGTTACCATTATAGACCGAAGCCGGAATCATCACATAATTATCGCTTGTCCAGCCATACCGGTCGAACGCGACTGCCACACCGGCATTCTTCAGATCCCGGCGGGCCGTAAAGGTAAACGTATATGTCTTTCGTTCACCGCTTCCTTCCGTCCCTGTCGAGACAGTCCAGTCCGTATCGTCTCCCACTTCACGGCACTGTGCCAACCGCGCCTCCTCATACACACATTCCAACAAGCGGAGCGGTTTATCCGCCTGCTTCGTTTCGGGCAACCAATTTTGGGCATTCAACCAATTCGACAACAAGGCTGCCCCACTTATCATTACATATTTAAACTTCATGTCCTTCTATATTTTGTTATTCTTAATTTATACATTCAAATCTACTCCATTTTTCCAATAGAATCGTTGGTAAAGGTAAAATTGTTTTCATTCCCCGTTCAATTATAACTTAACCCGTATCTCATTTCCTTTATAAACAATTTGCTTATTTACCTTCGAAGTCAACTGATCGCCACATCCACGCGATTTTCCCACCAACACAATATCAAACTGACGATTTTTCAACATGCCGGGAAATTCGCCTTTCCGTTCTCCAATCACAAGCGTCCGATTTTGCTCATCCCATCGGAAACGAATTGTTGAATATATACCTTTCTCGTAATTATAATTATCATTCTCATCTTCGTACAACACAAATTCGCCGTCCCTCCCCGGATACACGCGAATTTCAAGTTTATCCCATCGTTTCTCAGTTGCATATTGCATCACCGGACTGAGCGGAAGAATGCTACCGGCCCTCACATAAATAGGCATCACATCTATAGGCACCTCCTTTTCCAAAGATTGTCGGCCTGCATATTTTTCTCCCGTCCAGAAATCAAACCATTCCGTTCCGTCAGGGAGATAAACAGTTCGCGTTTTCACATCGTCCAAATGAACTTTGCCGGCATCGTCCACATACATCGGTTCTGTTACTGGAGCAACCAGCAGAGAACGTCCGAACATATATTGATCGTTCAAATCAAGTATCCGTTTATCATGCGGAAAATCCATGAACAAAGCCCGCATAAAAGTATCGCCATACCGACTTACATTCCACGCCGTCGAATAAATATAAGGCAACAACCGGTATCGCAACCGAATGTACTTTTCCAATGCATCAAATTCCCAAGAACCTTTCTCTCCGAACAGATAAATCTCGCGAGGCGTACACGTTCCATGCGACCGCATCATCGGCGTAAATGTACCAAACTGCATCCAACGAACATACAATTCCCGATATGCCGGATCTTGAATGCCTTTCGGATAATAATTGCACGACGCAAAACCACCGATATCCGTATTCCAATAAGGAATGCCACAAACAGAAAAATTAAGTCCTGCAGCTATTTGCTTATGTAATACCTCCCATGAGGATTGAACATCACCCGACCAAGAACAAGCACCATAACGCTGTTGCCCGGTAAAAGCAGAACGGGTAAGAATAAAAACACGCTTATCAGAAGTCTTCGCCCGTTGCCGTTCGTACACGCCGCCGACTGAAACAATCGGATAGGCATTCGCAACCGTCCGATAAGGTCCGACGTAAGTGTTTTGTTTCCATTTCCGCAGGTCTCTCATGGCTAATTCAGGTTCTGTCGCATCCAGCCACCAAGCGTCAATCCCCAAAGCGAACAGATTCTTATCCATACGTTCCCAATACAGAGCACGGGCTTCCGGATGAAAAGCATCATACGGCAAAGCCTCTTCGGGCCATCCGGGCAAATCCAACAACCAATCCCGCAGCCGGAATGTCTTATAAATATCCGTATTCGGCCCAAACGAAGGCCAAACCGAAATAGCAATATGTGCATTCATTCGATGAACCTCATCAATCATCGCTTTCGGATTGGGATAATTCGGATTATTGAACGCCAGCGCGTTCCAATCTTTCGGGTCTACACCCCAGTATTGCCAATCCTGTATGATTCCATCCAATGGCACTCCCAACTCACGATACTTCTTGACGACACCCACCAGTTCATCCTGACTTTGGTATCGTTCTTTCGACTGCCAATATCCGTATGTCCATAACGGATTCATTTGGACTTGCCCCGTCAAATCTCGCATATTCCGAATCACGTCATCCGCATTCCCACCATACAAAAAATAATAATCGGCACAGCTTCCCGCCTTCGAGCAGAAAGCCGTTTCCATCGGATTATCCGTAAAGTCTGTATAGGAAGCGTTATCCCATAACAAGCCATACCCTTTGACCGACTGTATATAAGGAATCGCAATCTGTGTATTTTCCTGATGCAAATCCAGCCATTGGTTACGTTGGTTCATCTTCCCTTCTTGTTGTTGCCCCAATCCATAAATCGCCTCCTCCTCTTCGAGCCGGAATGCTTGTCGCACAAGATAAGTTTGATGATTATCGGCATATTTCACCGGTGTAAACTGGATGCCATACGCTTTTTCCTTCAGCAAATAGCGTCCCCGACTATCGGCATAGGTTATTTTTCCGGTTTCCACATCCAATGCGACAACCAAGCTATCCGTCGTCAAACTCACCCGGCCACCTTCCTTTTGCACTTTAAAAGGCGTTTTCTCCGGAGTTTTGACAACAGAAAAACTGGGAGGGATCACTCGTTTGCCCTCCGGATACTTCAAGACCCGAATAATGGTAGGCGAGTACACTTGGATTTCCACTCCTATTCCATTCGAGCATACCGCAAAACCACCATCCGTCTGTTTCAACTCCTGACCATGCGCTATTCCAACCATAATCGTTAAGAATAGTCCCATCATTATCTTGTTCAATTTCATTTTTAAACTTCCTCCTTTTTTTACTGTTTAGGCCAGACTTTCCATTCCTGATAACCGGAGGTTTGTATCTCCAGCGCTCCGGGAGAGGGATGCCTGTTCCGTTTATTTCCCATGTAATCGGTGTCTACTTTCAAACGGCTGCCGTCCGGATTCGTGAAAGCCTGTTGGGGAACGATGGCTTTGTCTAATACAGAAGTCGTCACCATACGCCGCTTTACTCCTCCTTTCCAATCGGGACTGACCTTCATGGATAAATACCAGCCATCGGCCTTTTGAGTCAGTCTGACATCGGGATCCGCTCCCTTGTCGACCCACGCATTCCGGTCGTCAGCCGACGGACGCGCACCCCCCGAAAACACATTTCCTTCATAACGAATCGGCAGTCCGGGCGCATCCCAATTGCCTAACGAGGCCTGTTTCACCAACAGATTATTCAACCACTGCCAATCGCCCCCCGGATTCGGCGCTTTCCCGAGTGAAACAGTCCCATGCGGTTTGTAATAGTAGGTCAGACGTCCGCCGCCGCAACGGTCGACGCCTCCATTCATTTCTCCCGTGACCAAATTATGGACGCAGGCAATCCCCTGTGACAAAGAGATGCCTTTTTTCGACAGCAAAATATTATTGGCCACCAGAATCGGGCCGTGGCAAACTTCAATAAACAAATCTTCATTCACCCCGTTGTCGTGAAACAGATTCCCGACAACTTGTACACCTTGTGAGCCCCAATCCAGCCAGATACCGCGAATCGTACGATAGATATGATTATCCTTGATCACCGCATCGTTGGCAAAATGCAATTTGATACCCGCCATTTCATCGCCTTCGAAAGTCTCTCCGATGCAGATATCATGGATTTCATTCCCCTCTATCCGACTAAAAGCTCCTCCGCTGCAACCGACGATTCCCACTTGTCCGCAGGCATAAATATGGTTATTCCGCACCGTATGGAATCCCACCGCCTCTTTCTCCCACGAGGCATTTTCGAAATAATCCAACAACTGCTGTTCCGTCTGTTCGCCCTCCGGCTCCGGATAGACGCGGGGAGGCAACTTCTGATAATGGTGTGAATGGCCGAACGTCGGACGTCCCAGAGAGATTCCGGCACATCGTGAATTCCGAATCGTATTGTTTTCGATAATCCAACCTTTCGACCAACGGGTACCAATCAACCCGGGTTGCTCAGCCGAAGGAGGCGCCCAGTTCGTGGCCGCGTTTTCCAGAATAAACCCACGGACGGTCAGATAATGAATGCCGGTCCGTTCCGGATAAAAGACACAGCTTCGGGCGGTGATTTCGACAGACTCCTGATTCGGATCCATTCCTTGGGGGAATTGCGCCCAAAGGGTCGTCCGGCCGTCCAGCTGTTGTGCCGGAGCCTTCAACACGAAACAGAGATTGTGCTTCCCCGTCAACCGGCGATTCAACGTCAGCGGGAAGACGACAAAACGCTCCCAGTCGCCCGTACAGGTAATCATGCCGGTCCCCAGCAATTCGCCTTCCGGACGCTCCGCATGGATTTCAATCAGCCCTCCCTTTGCCAATGTAGCCGCCTGTACAAAGAGCGTATCCGTCCCCGCGCCAAAGTCCACACCGTCAAAATAAAGCATGGAGCCATCCTTCAAATATCCGAAAGGCCAACGTTCCACTACTTGCATACACACCGCCTGGTCGCCACCCTTCACGGAAGCCTGCATCGACGTCGTACGTTTGCCACCTGCGGGGCAAATCCATTCCACATTCATCAAAACCGGACCGCCGTTCCCGTCAGCCTCCACATACCAATAAGGTTGGTCACCCACCGGTTTCAGCACCTCGCAACGAGAAAAGGTTTCCCGCATCCGCTGTCCGTTCAGTATCACAAAGCCGGTATGATTCGGCAGTCCTTTCCCCCGATACCAACTTCCATAGATTTGTTCGTCAAAAGGATTCGTATCCCCAAAGAAGCTGTTTGGCAACGTCACTTTCCAGGTATTGTTCTGTACCTTCACCCAGCCCTTTACCGGTTCCGAACCGGTGATGACGACCCGTTCGCCCGGCGCAGCCTGGTAGGTGATGCGCATTTCGTCCGACAAACCGCCTCTGGGAGGCACGACCCATTCCCGATAGGTCCCCGCATGGACGGTCACCGTGTCGCCCGGCAAAGCCATCTGTGCGGCGTGGTTGATCGTCCGGAAAGGAGCGTTCTCCGTTCCCGGCCCCGCATCGTTACCCACAGGCGAAACATGATATTCCCTTGCCGACAAATAGGCCGGCAAGAGAATAAAGAATAGGAACCCAAATATTTTCATACACATGCAATTAAATAAATCTATTTCTTAAACAGGGATATCACCAACTCATTTGAATAATGTGACTTCCGCCAAAGCAGAATGTCCTTCAGACACTTTCTCAAAGACTATTCGGAAATACCTTAAGTGTTTTTGAAAACGCACCGGTTTAAAATCCCAACCCGTACATTCCTTTTCATACAAAGTTTCCCACGTTTGTCCATCTTCTGATATCTCTACCCGATGTTGATACGATGAACTGTCCTTTTGAAAACGAATACGACTTCCATATACCTTGGTTATATGGGGTAAAACAAACGTAACTGTTTGAGGAAAAGAATCTGCCTCCGAAATCCACCAACTAAAATCATCCCCATCGACCGTATGACGTAATGGATATTCCTTCGAACCCACATCTCCCCATATCGAATCAATAACGATAGTTTCATGAGAAAGAATCTCCTTGTCCCATTTCGTATCTTTCACCACAACACCTTGTTCTTCGTCTCCAGTAAAAGGAGCATGGTTACCATCGGGCAAAATATGCATTTCACAGTGAATCGTGTGGCACGATAATTCTGCCGGTTTCAACCCCTCTGAAACCGCCTTGATGTTAATCTGTCCAGCCTTTTGGGTCGTATGAATTAACGCATAGCCAATACCGGCTTCCACCTTCTGCGGATTCACACCAATCCGCCTGATGCCGTCGCCTATTAAATGTCCTTCACCCGAAACCTCCAAGGTAATCTCAGCCGCTGAAGTCGGTACAACTGTTCCCTGCTTATCACAAACTTTTACATAAATCGGAATCATGTCACTTCCGTCGGCAACAGGTTGTACTTGCGGATCTAAAATCTCAATCGAAAGATGATCCGGTTCTCCGGGAGTACAGACTTCGTGTGTCTTTACAAGTTGGCCATCCAACCAGGCCTCGGCCCGCAATGCTCCCGGTTCATAGGAACCGGCATCGAACACAAAGCTCGGACTTCCTCCTTTCTGCACAATCCATGGATACACCGAAGCACGCTCTTTACGGGTTTGTTTGCCAAGCAATTTACCATTTCGATACAAATGTACTTCATCACAATTGGAAAAGACCATAATTTCCGATGTTGCCGAAGGATACTGCCCCGAATTAAATGAAGCGATAAAAACCATTGGCCCTTCATACAACCCTGCCTGTGAAACAGAAGCCGGACGCATACTTTGCATCATATAATAACCAAATTTTGGATAACGGTTCACATCAACCACCCCTGAATACATGGTTACTTCCTCTGCTCCTCTGGCATAATCATTATAACTCCACATAAAATGGCCACCCATACGAGGATTCGCATCCAACATACACCAATCAAAATATCCATCACCATTCAACTGACGGAGACGACTTCGACATTGACGCATCTGTTCATATTCATTTTCCTGAAGGCTTACACGTGGCTTCTCGCCTACACCATCCCCCCATTCTCTTGTAAACAAAGGCTTGACTGAAATCAAATTATCCCGTTCATTCGTCATCACACTTCCATCCTTCGGGAAATGTCCAACCTGCTTATAAAATACATCGTAAAACGGCTCGGTTTCTTCATGGCTAAAATAATCAGCCGACGTATACATCTGATCGCCCGGATACTCTTCATGTGCAGCCCGGTAGATACGTTCCACCACCTGCAAGGGATAAGTCGTTTCATTCAAAGCCGTTTCCCACAAAACAATGGAAGGATGGTTTCTATCTCGTCGAATCATCGTTCGGCAAACCTCTTCCAATCGATTTGCAAACACCGGCTCCTCATTAAAGTACTGCCAACCGGGGATACATTCAATAACCAACAAACCATACTTGTCACAAGCCGAAAGAAAAGCAGGATCATGTGGGTAATGAGCCGCCCGGACAGCGTTATACCCACCTCGTTTCATATCGATTACATCTCGTTCTTGCATCGAGTTGGAGGCTGCATCTCCCACATGCGGAAAAGATTGATGACGATTCGCACCTACCAAATAAAGATGTTCTCCATTAATGAAAAAGCCTTTCTCAGTAGAATATGAGATAGTTCGAATCCCTATCTGTTCGACCCGTCGATCCAATACCAGTCCTTCCTCGTCGCATAATTCACATTCCAATTGATATAAGTTCGGATGATAAGGATGCCATAACTGCGGAGATTTTATTTCGATATCCTGCAACACAAGCCTTGCTTCCCCGTCTTTCAATGTTAATTTCATCTCTTTTTGGGCGACAACCTGGCCGGAAGTGTCCCGCACTGAAGAGAGCAAACAGACGGTTCGAGCCTCTTGAAAAGTATTTCGGACATGTGTTTTCAAACGAACTGTTGCCTGTTTGGCATTTACTTCCGGATAAGTAACAAACAAACCACCACCGGCCACATTATTTTCTTCCAGCTCATCCGTGATGTACAACTTATCTGTGACGACC
Organism: Parabacteroides sp. An277; assembly: GCF_002159645.1. Classification (GTDB taxonomy): domain Bacteria; phylum Bacteroidota; class Bacteroidia; order Bacteroidales; family Tannerellaceae; genus Parabacteroides. Next base: position 104,322 of record NZ_NFJB01000003.1, read on the forward strand.
ATCTTTACATCCCGATAAATCCCACTGTAATAATAGAAATCCAAACGATCCTGCGGTTTGCCCGGTGGGGTCAATGAATCATATTCGGCGGAAACACGAATAGCCAACACATTATTTGCACTATGCCGTTCGATATAGGGAGAGACATCTACGCTAAAACCAACATACCCTCCCTTATGCTCAACAATCTTTTTCCCGTTCAAATACACTTCACACGAATTCATTACCCCTTCAAATTGCAATAAAATCCGCTTATCTTCACATCCGTATGGCATCTTAAAATAACGCCGATACCAACCTATGCCATCGTAGATTATATCTCCGCCACAATGTTTCTTCTCCAATTGCATAATGTGCGGAATTGATATCGGTATCCATTGAGAATCATCAATCCCCACCTGCTCTCCATTCAGGTAGTCTCCACGATAAAAAGCCCAGTCAGTATTCAAACTATAAGTGATACGATCCGCCTTTGCACACCATGCAATGCAGCATAGACAACATATCATCCATTTTATCCTGTTCATCCAGCTAGCCATATTACTTCAAATTAAAATGAAACCAATTAAAATCAGCAAAACCTCCAACACCTTCCGGTTTCGTCGCATAATTGAAAAGAGCAAAACGATTTCCTGTCCAAGCCAGCCCTAACCCCATAGAAAAGGTCGAATCAACGGGACGGAATGTTTCTCCATCCAAACTATAATAAAAACGGGCAGTAAAATCCTTATCTCTCGCACGAGCTCGAATCCATACCCGATTTGTCGGTATGTTCGCCTCTAATTCCGTTATCTTCCCATCTTGGCATAAGACCAAACGAGGCTTTCCTGCGTACATTTCAACGCCAACGTAAGCATACGGGAATTGGAATATTCCCATACCAGCAATATTTCCCTCTTTCAACCCCGAAATATCAACCTCCACGGTTCCCTCTGAATTAGGGCCTTGTACACGCTGGGTTAATGTATTCCGCGCATTCTTTAAATCAGAAGCCAACAACGCATGCAACCGCAAATATCCCTTCCGTTCACTCAACGACCAGTTCTCCATATCCGGGTTATGATTCCATTGCCATTGCAAACCCAACGCTTTGGAATTGAATTCATCCGAAGTGGCGGGAGCAGACAGAGGATAGTTTTTACCCACCTCCGGTTTCTCATAAGAGATTGCATCTTTTCCTTCCACACCCAACATCGGCCATCCATCAACCCATTTCACCGGCTGTAAATGAGGGACACGCCCTATCGGCCCTCTATCCTGCATGATAATGAACCACCAATCTCCGTTCTTTAACTGGACCATACCTCCTTGATGTAAACCATTTGGTGGATACGAGCTATCATCATCTATTATCACCTTATGTTCGTAAGGCCCATAAATGTTTTTGGAACGTAAACAAACTTGCCACCCCTTCGTACCTCCGGCTGGACAAGTGATATAATAATAGCCATTGATCTTATACATGTGCGACCCTTCCATGCCAAACTTTGTTCCGAATGTCCGGCTGTTATCAAATCCCTTATTCCAGATTTGAACCGGTTTGCCTTTTACAGAGCGGACATCCTCGTTTAATTCCGTTATATATAAGGTATGTTGCCCATGTACGACGTACACTCTCCCGTCATCATCGAAAAACAATCCCGGGTCATACAAATATTCCGGGAAAATAGTCCGCTTCCAAGGACCTTCCGGTTTTTCCGCCTCGCAAACCGAGAAATGTCCATTCTCTGTACCCCAGCCGTAAGGCGTACAAAAGGCGACATAAAACTTCCCCTTGTAATAACGGATGGAACTGGCCCAAGCACCGTTCAGATAGAGGGTACCTCCTTGCATGTCATACCGCGGATCTTCATCATACCGCTCGACAGCATAACCAGCCATCTCCCAATTTACCAAATCATGCGACTGCGCAATCGGGCATCCCGGCACATAATGCATGCTTGTCGAAACCATATAAAAAGTATCATCCACCCGTATCACATCAGGGTCGGGCCAATCCCCCCACATAATCGGATTCGTAAACGTCCCATCTCCGTTGTCTGCCGTCCAACCCTTTTCTTGAGCGGAAACGGCTATTGACCATCCAAGAAAGACGCCCCATAATAATATCCTATGCTTTTTCATATCTCCTTGTCGTTTTATGTATATCTTTATTTAATCTCTTCTTTCAGCCATATCCGGATAAGGAGCAATCTCGACTGCTTTCACACTCGCACCATTGGCTGTCTGCCTAAAACCGAATACCAATACATTCTTTTTACCGAAATTCAACCAGCATTCCGGTAAATAATATTCGCGTTGCGGGCCGGCTTCCCAATGCCGCCCGATATTATGTCCGTTCAGCCACATATATCCATTTCCAGATGCATTTATCCGCATCAACCACGGAATCCAAACTGCCGGATTGCTTTTCGGCAAATCAAATTCAAGCCGATACCATGTAAACAATCCATCCGGCATAGCTTTAGGTTGCACGCCATTCCCTTTCCGAGGAATCTCGCATTTCGTATCAAGCGGTACAACCGTCCAACCTTTCGATGTACAATCGGGCGAAATCCATTTTTCCGTCACCCCGGCTACGTCCACAGACAACTCCCATTCCAACGGATGAGTCAGCACTGTCTCGGAAACAGATAAACCGGCTTTCCGAATCCCGGCCAACTCTTCCATCGGAACATAGCCATGTGCATGGCCTAAATTCTCATAAACGACAAGAATCTCATTCTCTCCCTCCTGTAACATGCCGGAAACATCAAAACGATTATCATATTCGTCCGGCCGGATACGGTCAAAGCAATTTCGCGTAGTCCATGTCTGTGCATCGGCCTTGTCGGGGAACAATCGACGCGCCATCTTCCCATTCACACACGCAGACACTATATCGCGCGTAAACATATTAAACAATAAATACTTTTCGTCTTCGGTTTGCTGCTTTGTCAGATAGACTTTGGCCCGATATAAACTATAACGGAAATCATTCACATTTACATCCGATAACGAAGGCAATTCCGGCACAACCATCCAACGGGCTTTAGCATAATCGTCTTCTTTTCTCCAAACCGACGCGATACGGATAGACTCCGGTAACGATGCCGGACGTTTGATTGCAGGTTGATGCTTTGGCCACCAACTGCCCTCACGGGCCGATTTTCCTGCCGGAATAACCAACACTTTCGAACCTAATGCATCCAATTCATATTCTACCCGAATCGGCGCAATACTTAATGAATCTTCCTGCTGGTCGCTATCCACCCGCATCAGTACCTTCTTCCCATTCTGGTCAATATTATACATTGCCTCCCGGGGACGCGCCATTTTCCCCGGAACTAATGTCACATACCCTTTTAAAGCCTGTTCCTGATTGGTGTTGTGCAAAAATACAAACAGAGTGCCATCCTCTGCCACACGAACACCTCCAAATAATCCTTCGGGAGCACCTTGTAACGAACAAGGGCCACCAGTCGTCCGGGTCAGTTGCGGTTCGAAACGCCGGATAAATTCACCCAATCCCTTCGCAGCCAAATACTTTTCGCCTACGCCGCCACATTCCCGAATCGCTGCATTATAATCATAAGAGGTTGTCATGCCTCGAGCGCCCCAACCGGCGAAATGAGTTCCTCCGAAAAACATATAATAATTAATACCCGTTCCTCCTCCCAGTATCGTCATCAGACCGATTGTTTGAAAATGCCGCGCATCTGAATAATGTTTTTCGCTCAATGTCCCCGTGACCAATGAAAACCATCCCCCTTGCAACTCTGTCACAAATCCCGGAGCATCCGGCTGTTGCCTACACAATGAAGCCATCCGATAAGCACAACTCGGAGCGTCAGACAAGCCTACATAATAATTATCGCAATCGAATATCTGCGACAATTCTTTATCGCTGCTCCCGCGACATTCACCCGTCAAACAGGAAAAAACAGGGATATCCATCCCGCTTTTACGTGCCGACCGGTATAATGCCTTTAAGAATTCGGATTTATTGGCACAGCCATGCGCATTATATTCATTTTCGATTTGAATCAAGATAATGCCCTTTTCCCCTTTTGGTTTTCGTGTAATTTGCTCATCTACCAACTCTTTGCAAACAGCATCAAACCAATGGACACACCAACGGACATGCTGCGGATCCGCACTTCTCAGCCACAACCCTTTTACATCATCCGGACGAAATTTCGCCAACCAACGCGGATATGCACCTCCCGAAAATTCCGCACAAATAAACGGACCCGGTCGTACGATTGTATACAGGTCAAACTCATTTTGTGCCATCGAAAGCCATCGTCTTAAATCTGAAAAATCAAAATGTGCCGTATCATTTACATCCGCCGGCATCGTCCGCTCGTGCCAATTCCAAGGGACATACGTTTCCACTGTATTGAATCCGGCTTCTTTAATCTTCCGAAACCGATCTCTCCACAATTCTTCCGGACAGCGGAAATAATGAAATGCCGCACTATAGATAAACCGATCTTCACCTTCTATCGTCAAACAAGAACCGTCGTAACGGATACGTTCCGGATGGGAAAATTCTTTCACCGGCTTTTCCTCCGCGTTTATTACCCACGAACACAAACAAAACAGATTGCAAAAAACAATCAATCCTTTTCTTAACCAATCTCGCAAATTCACCATAACTTGCTTTTTTTAATTTCTTATCATTCCACAAAAGCCTCCTATTTTCATTCTATCAAAAACCATGTCGTTCCCTGCGCTTTCACAGAAACCGGCAATGACAGATGGGCTTCATCATCTAACTTATATTCTTTACGCTTCCCGTCTTCAGCCATAACAATAGCCTTTCCTTTCAAGCCTGTATAATACAAAGGCAAACGCATTTCTTTTGTAATATCACGATCCGTCGGATTAAACACAACCACCATCCCCTTATGCTGAATGAATGGGTTCACATGCATGATACAATCCAAATCACGACCGTTCGGACGGCTCACATGGATAATATCCGAAGTCAATATATCCCGATACTTTTTAAACCAATGAATCCATTTCGATACCATCTGCTTGGTTTCCGGCGTATCATATAGGCGGTTTCCCCGGATTGTCAGATGGCAACCACTCGCGAGGTATTGGATCAATTGTTGTTCATAACGTTCCAGATTTTCACATAAGGGCTCCAACCCGACACGCGGGTCATTGGTATAAAAACCGACCAATTGCAAGGTCATCCATCCCATTGGCGGTAACTTATGCCACGTCCCGTCATAAATATACTGTCGCCCTAACAGAAGTTGCTGCTGAGGTGTCAAATTCGCACTTGCCTCACGATATCCCATACCGGTCGAATTCTGTCCATTCAAGAAATACCAATCGGGAATCGGTACATACATTCCTCGACGATTCAATTCATGAATGACGCCAACTTGCGTTTTCCATTGTTCCCACTGCGAATCTTCTAACCCACGGTGATGAGGATGTCGCGTCGAAGCACATACATCTCCATGGTAAGGCCCGTCCATATTATACGTCATGAAACCGGTCTTATCAAAAAATTCCCACATCTTCGGATAATAAATATCTTTCCAATCACTCGCAATGCAAACACTTTGCCCGAACAGGCTACCCGGTTTGCCTGTTTCCGGATCCACGCAATCGACCGCTTCTCCACGTCCGCGCGAGGCCACCTGCAATTCATATCCCCCCATCACGATACCACGTTCCCGCGCATAAGCCGCTATTTTCCTCCAATGCTGAATGTAGGTCGAATCCAAATTATCATGACTGATGCCGGGCCATGCCATAATGTCCAACTGCTCCAACCCCAATTCCGCCAACTGGTCGATAAACCCTTTTAGCTGCTGCTCGTCATGCGAAGTTATTCCACCACATATCAACGATTCCGTAACCTGAGGAGCTAATTTCTTATACATCCGCCGATGTCCCAGCGATTGCCGCTCCCGGTCGTCGCTATCCTGCAACAATTCAAACGTAATATAGGATTTAAACGGATTTTGATTGTCCACCACAACGTTCGGCCCCATCGGCAACGTACTTACTAACAGATTCCGGTGTTGAAATCCCAAAAACTTATCTTCTGCCTGATTATGGCTGGCCCATGTATGATATTCCGGATCAACGCGCCACGTAGTCGTGGAACTTCCGACATGATATTTTTTAGGCGTACCATTGTAATGCATCAGCGCGCTACCCCGCAAATCGGCATTCACCAAGGCAAACGAATAATCGCTCTCTACATGAATCCGGTTAATCTGATCTTGATTCATGGCAACAATTTCCGTTTCAATCTCATCCAATACCACTGATTCGTTCCCGTGGTTCAACACCTCGACCCATTTGGCCATAACCGGGATTCCCTTATATATTTCATACGACACCTTTACTTCCAGTTCTTTTACGTCTGGCATCTGCTCCGTCGGCTCGTATGTCATGACTATACGTAACCCCTCTGCCGGCCAATCCGTTTCCAACGCATTGAATTTCGGTTTCCACGAATACCGCATCAAAGGTTTGCCCGTTTCGATTTTACTCAAGGTAAATGCTTGGTGGGAAGCCTCCATTTCAGGAATCCAAGATTCCAATAAATAAGAATATTCCGGTTGCCCTTTCAAACCTCCGACTTCGTACCACACACTATCCACCCGAATCCGTGCCTCCGGTTTCACCGCCCGTACATATTCAGCCTCATTCGACAAATTTTTATATCCGATGCACGCCAAATTCGCTCCTACATAAAATGTACGGGAAATCAACCCGTTGCTAATTTGGAACACCGTGCTCAAAGCATCATCTGTTTGCTGAATCTGCATACAGCAAGGGTCTTCTACCGGCTGAATCAACCAATCGTTCGGTTGTCGCTCCGATGAAAAAGAAGAGACAAAGACCTTGCCCAATCCGGGCTTTTGGATTGCGGCAATCAACGCTTTTCGCTTTTCGGTCTGCACCTCGTTCTCTTTCTTGATTCTTTTATAATCCAACAAAAAATCCGTATCCGGGTCAAAAGCTCCTTCTTTAAATGTGCTATATCGGACTTCATATACTTCTCCCTCAAAAGCCTCATCTCCCTTTTCCGAAACCGCAACAGAAAAATTAGGTGCAAATGCAGAGGTCGGATGAAACATATTGATAGATTTTCCATTCAACCAAACAGAACCTTTGCCGGCATTCACGACCATCGCCAAATGCGTCCAAACCTCTTTGGCGACCTCACCTATTTCGACAATATCCGCGCCACCGGAAACCAATAGCCAGCGGTCATCCTTTTGCGCGATTACATATCCCTGTTTCCCGTTTCCATTCGCCACTACAACCTGTGTTTGTCCTTGCGTTTGATTCCGACTGGGTTTCACCCAAATTTCCAATACCTGATTCTCCTTGGGTGTTCCCACCGCCTGTTCGAAACGATACCCGTCCTCTTCCCCTTTAAACAGAATACCTCCTTCCCCACGTAATTTCTTATCGCCCGGGGCATCGGCATAAAAAACAGGTTTTCCAACGGCTTGCAAAACATTTTCACCCACCACAGGCCGGATTTGGCCGGGAGCGACGGCATACGTAACATTCCCGGCCTTTCCAAAGTTATAATGCAAAACAGGCTTTATCTTTCCACTGGCATACAGACTAAACAATGCAAAAATAATGACAAGATTTTTTTTCATACTGTTCTCGTTTTAACTGGCAATCTACACAACAATATCCGCTATGTCAAATTTATCAAGCCACAGGAGCCTTTCCTGGTTTAGGAACTTCACCTTCCTTATAAAAAGGCATCGCACCCATCTCATATTTTTCCGGTCCATATCGCAACGTAGAAGCCATGATTTCATCCCATGTAATCGATTTCCCCGTATAGGCAGATTCACGGCCTAAAATCGCGACCTGCGTCGAATAAGCCAAATCCTCAGCCTGATTGATTTTCTTCTCTAACCGAATCGACCCTACCAAATGAACATGCTCCTGTTCATACGGATTTTTTACCGGATGATTCTGATAATCATATTTCCACAAAACATTACCGACATAATCTGCAATTTTAATATCATCTCCATTATTCAAAAAGGCGACCCCTTTCGTGCCATAAACCTGCTCAGAGATATTCCCCTCGCAACCATCTATTTGACGAGCAGTCGCCAACATCCGTTTGGAATGTTCATAATAATAATCCACGCTGAAGAAATCATAAATATCGCCGGTAAGACGCTGTGCCCTGCCTCCAAAACCGACAGCACGCATCGGGCGCTCTCCCATAAACCAAGTTACCACATCTATATTATGGACAGCCTGATCCAGTATATGGTCGCCGCTAAGCCATTTGATATTGAACCAGTTCCGTATGCAATATTCCATGTCGCTCCATTCCGGCCTTTTTGCCTTATTCCACCAAGCCCCTTGATCCCAATGGGCCGACGATGAAACGATATCGCCTATCAAACCGTTCTTAACCTGTACATAAGCTTCCCAATAATCCTTGCGATGGCGACGCTGCGTCCCGGCAATAACGGTCAAACCTTTGGCCGTTGCCACCTTCGAAGCGGCGATGACCGTCCGAATGCCAACCGGATCCACGGCGCAAGGTTTTTCCATGAAGATATGTTTGCCCGCTTCCACTGCCGCTTTGAAATGTTCCGGCCGGAAATGGGTCGGCGTGCACAACAAAACGACATCCACCTCGTCCATTGCCATCACCTTCTGATAGGCATCAAACCCCAAAAAGCAATTCGCATCCTGCACCTCGTTTCCACAATCCTTTAATACATTCCGGCAACCCGCCATCCGGTCAGGAAAGAGATCAGCCAACGCAATGATGGAAACATTCGGTTCGGCTTTCAAAAATTGTGTCGCTGCACCGGTTCCCCGGTCTCCACATCCGATTAAAGCGGCTTTCAAAGGTTTTCCGTCTGGAGCCACCTCCACAAAAGAAAACATGCCCAATTCTTCCGGCGTATAACTTTTTGCCACTTCCCCTGCACTTTGAGAGGAAGAAGAGGTACACGAAGTAACGGCTACCGATGAGACACCCAATGGAATACCTGCACCAATAAGCGTCATATTGGTCAAAAAATTTCTTCTTTTCATACGAATTATTATCTGTTTTTTCTTTATTACTGTCTTTATCAAAACTACTTGCCTCTTGCTTGCAAATCATACGCCCGTCCCTTCTTTCCGTTTTCCATTTGGAATAACGTCCAACCCGTTCCATCGGCTTTCTTCTCCAGACGCCAGCTGAGTTTCGGGTCTTGCAACAACTTCTTGATATGTGTCGGGAACGCATCGGCACGACGAGCTTCCTCCCATGTACGAATTACATTAAAGATTGCATATTTCTGCGGACAACTTTCCACATCTTTCTGTCCAATTTTCAGGCTATACGTTGCGCCATAGCCGACAGCCGTCGCCTCGATATGCTCATACTGCTCGACGGTCGATGTGGCCGTAATCGGGAAATTCCCTCCAAAGGAAGAGGGGAAGAAGTTGGCATACGTTACGTCTCTGAGATCTTTTCCCTGGCTCGTCGTACTACCCCATACGCGCTTATCCGCGTCATACATATTCAAGCCGCCGCCCACATTCCATATGCTCTGATAATGCCAGGAGCCTTCAGAGAGTGTGGCGCCGGTAAAGCGAATGTCGGGCAAGTCATATTTCTTTGCCTGTTCAAACATATTCCGGAAGAATCGTTTCACGGAATAGGTTCCAAAGCCGCTATGGAACAAGAACTCCTGACCATCGAGGTCGTAGTACCCGATTCCGCTGTGCTTAGCCATGTCGGCATACAGTTTCCCCAGTTCGTCCTGAAGTTCCAAATTCGGTACCAATCCTTGGTAGCCCCATCCTACCGTTACCTGCAGCTTGTCGACGGCGTCCCCTTTCCGGTGCGCTACGGGTTGGGTATTCCAATAGCCGCGCGTGACGTTCAGAAGTCGGTAGGGTGCCTCTTTCGATACCCCTAAGTAATGAATCAATTCTTTTCCGATTTTGACCATGTTCAATTCCTTGCAGTGCCCTTCCCAGCAGGCAATCTCTTGCAGGTAAGTAGGGTCGTCTATGTAGATGAGGGTGTCTTTTTCCGACAGGTCTGCCGTCAGGTATCGGCGATGTTGGATGCAGGCACTATCTGAAGGGATAGGGCTACAGTCTTTTGTCCCGGGCGCCATCGAATTGGTAATAGTAGTTCGTCCGAAGATAAGTCCGTCTTTTGCCAGCAGCGCCGCAAACTCTCGGTGGGAGAGGTCTCCGCTGGTCAGGTGGAAGGGTTTCCGCTCTTCCTCTTTTCCATCAACGAAGCCGCCATTGGCACAGTCTGGGTTCAAGAAGCCCTGGTCGTAGGCCGATATCACTTTCAATCCCATTTGTTTCGTGTAAGAGGGGATACTGTCGTAGAGGTTTCCGTATGTTAGCACGTCCGGCATAAACGAGGTGGGGTCTTTCACCCATTTCCCTTGGAAAGTGGGGTAGGGCAAACCCTCTTCGCGGACAATGGTTTGAATCACGTCCATGAGCGCAAGGCTATCCGGACTTCCCCACAAGGCGATAGAGGAGCCAATATAATCGACTCCCGCCACATCTTGCCGCTGCAAATGGTTGGGTTCATTGTTTACGAACACGGGCGTTCCTTCCGGCGAATAAATCAAATCGCCTTTCCGCCTATCGCGGGATTGATAACGTATGTTGATACGTCCATTCTCGTCGACACCGGCCGTCGCGCCATAGAGCATTCGGAAGTATGGCTCTTTCCGGTTGTAGAAGGCTACGTCACTGATACCGTCGCCTCCGAGTGTCATCTGTTGCCCTTCGTGTAGTTCGACGGGCAGGGGATACTGCACATGGTTAGGTGAATGTACGATGTATCCTCCCCAACCGGTGTCGGAAGTGTAACGGGCTTCCCCGCCTATCGTATTGTCGTTTAAAGCCAATGCACCAATGGCATAGTTCACGGTGAAAGAGGTGTCGCGCGCTACGCCGATGATTTCGCCCAGCAAATTGTCGATATTGGTATAATAGTTTCCCCATTGGACCGCATCAATGCCGTCTCGGTTTTCCAGATTTTCCAACGTCAGTTTGAAGTACTTGCTTTTGGCTTCCAGTCGGACGTCGGCTATGGCTCCGTTGGCGTATTCCAACCGGTAATGGTCTCCTTGCCAGCTTGCGGCTTGCGGGTAATAGTATTTTTTCTCTTGGCTGTTGTAAAGGGATAAAAGCGGAGAGGGTTGGTCTGTCGGGCTGAAATTCCGGTCCTCTTTCGTACCGTTCCACATGCCTACAATATATCCCCGGTTATCGACATCTATTTTGAAATAGTCTGTCTGAAACGTACGTATAGTGTTATCCACACAACTTCCCATCAGAAGGATAGCCGACGTACAAGCCAAAAGAATTTTTTTCATACGTATGTTATTTAAGTGTTTCTATTTTATCTGCTTTTTTCGATACTGTCTGTATTAAAGGACTGTTTTTGGGGCTATTTGTCCCGAAAATTAGTGATTTTTCTTACACTTTAATCTATCACAACAGATTCAAAGGATGGAAAAAAGGGAGCTGAAACCCTCCCGCCATTCTTATGAAAGCACATGGATAGGATATTTCAAGCTCCCCTACGCTTATGAAGTACAAAATATTTTTATACCAACTTCAGCGTTTCCGGATACGTAATCACGACCGGTTCTTCCAGTGGAGGATTTCCCTCGCCGTTGTAGTAGGTCTCTATCCGGAATTGATAGTTCCCCTCAGTCAAATCATTAATCATGTAGAACTCGATGAGAGTAGGGGTTGCTTTCGTAATGTCTTCGGTTGCCACCTTGTCATCCAGGTCGGAGATACTCCGGAAAATAAGATCTCCCGGATTTTCGCCGGTCGCATCCAACAGATGTACATTTTCGCATTCAATTGCAATCAAAGCCCCTCGTTTTATCTCGTTCGGGTTGTCCGGATTGCCACCTTCCTTTTGATATATCCGCTTTATCACCGGTGTGGCAGGTTGAGGTGTAGGTTCGGGCGTCGGCTCGGGAGTTTCTGACGCACCCATTGTGCCTCGGCGAACCAAGATTTCATTCTGCTCCGCAATATAAGTAGTTATTTTATCTATCAGATTACCCAGAGCCGTGCGCATCGCCTCGTCTTGGTAGGCAATTTCGTTGGCTTGATACAACACATTGATGTAATTCACCAGTTCTTTGAAGGCATCGTCCACCAACGGACGAATATTCTTCATGTTCGACAGGCTTTTTCGTCCCCATTTTTCCATCGAGCGTGTTTTGAAGGTCGAGTTAAACAGTTCGTTGCTCTCCTCCAAATCCGCCACGACGCTATCCAATCCCAATGTCGTAATCGCCTCCGCATTCTTGTCTTCTTGCAATTTCAAGATCAACTTGTAGATTTGTGAGGTATTCTCCAAATAGGTTTTGTTATTAGCCTGTCGGAAAGGTTTCAATACATAAGCCAATTGCGTAGCAGCCTCGCGTTTGGCCTCATCCTTGCAATATAAGTGGGCATCCACCGTATGCCGCAGGAAGAGAAAAGCCTCATCACGCAAGACATCCGTAGTAGTTACTTGAGACGTATACGTAGACCCTTTGTCCTCATTGTATACAGCCTCCTCCCGCAGAAATTCTCCTGCGTAGAGTGTCCGTGGCGTTGTCAGATAGTTTGCTTCCGCAACCTCTTCTGTCACGTCACCCAGCACATTCTTATGAAAAAGATAGTGCTCTCCGTTCCTAAGTTTTCCTAAAAGTGTTGAGCAGTTAGGAATCTTTTTAACTTCCATAGTTGTTTTTCTTCCATTCAAAATTTTTTTGGATAAACAATCATTTCATAGCAAAGCTTCCAACTATTGGTTAGCTTTTCCCAAGAGTTCTAAAAAGCTCCTATTAAATAGCGAACTTTTTAGCATAGTTCACATTTCAAGCAGAGAAATCGATAGACTTTCGGAATGACTCCGAAACCTTCCTGTAAATCCAGGAGACTTTCAGAGCGGTTCCGAAACCTTCCTGTAAATCCAGGAGACTTTCAGAGCGGTTCCGAAACCTTCCTGTAAATCCAGGAGACGTTCAGAATGATTCCGAAACCTTCCTGTAAATCCAGGAGACTTTCAGAGCGGTTCCGAAACCTTCCTGTAAATCCAGGAAACTTTCGGAACGCCTCCGAAAGGGTATTAATTTCTCTTGGCACAAAGATATTACATTATTTTGAGCTATGAAAAATTTTGATGCAATAAAATTAGTTAATATTTTGCTGTTGTTTATTTAGAGATACGCATCACGAATCCGCCACCGCTCGGTAAAGTTTGCTTGAATACCGAACCACCACGCACTTTCGCCTCGTTCACCTCGATTTGTTTCCGCTCTCCGGCCTTGTCGCCCGCTATCATAGCTTTATACTTTCCTTTTGGCAAGAAGTCCAGCCGACAAGCGAAGTCTTTCGCCTTTTCCCCATTAAGTACCGAGAGATACCAGACATCGCCTTTACGACGCGCAACGGCCGCCAATTCCCCTATCTGGCTTTCCGGAAGTACGACGGTCTCGTCCCAGGTCACGGGAACCTCTTCAATAAATTGCCGAGCCGGACAATTCAACATGTCCTCCATATCTGCTGCGAAAATGAGCATGGGCGACGTGAACATATAAATAGTGGCTAATTGATGTCCGAAGGTCACCGAGGGAGGACAAAAAGCCCGGAAATTGAGCGGCGTATAATCGGCAGGACCCGCCAACCAACGGGTAAACGGCAATACTGTATTGTGATAAGGCCAAGCCGGTCCGGGAGCCCACGAATTTTCCCCGCCGACGCACTCCAGTCCACGTACAGCCTCTTTGGCGAGGAGATTCGGGTAAGTAAACGAATCCCCCGTCGGTTTATTCACGCCATGGAAAATGACCATTAGTTTCTCCTTCGCCGCATCTCGCAAGATAGCCTCCATCAAATCCACCGTAAAAAGATTCTCGGTATGAAAGAAATCAATCTTCAACCCCTTCACGCCAATCTCCGCGCATTTCCGCATGAAGTTTTTACGCTCCTCTGCATCGACCAAACCAATATCTGTCCGATTCCCCGATCGCGGCGAGGAGGGACGCCATACCCAGATATTCACTCCCTTCGCGCGGGCATAGTCCACCAGCTCTTGCAACATGTCCCACTTCGTGCGACCCTGCGCGTTGGGTTCTGTTTCCGGCCAATGCTCCCAGCCATCGTCGACTACGACCGTCTCGATGCCCAATTCCGCATAACCATCCACGTATTTCTTATGATTTTGCACACTCAGACGCTCCACGCCGCCCTCGACCAGCCAAGTGAAAATCGCCCGGCCAGGCTGTATCCATTCCGTTTCTCTTCCCTTAGGAAACAGTTTTTTGTCGGGCTTGTCGGATACTTGGGCGATAATTCCATTATTCACCAACCCGTTCAAATCCTTGGAGAGCATGAGCACGCGCCAGGGAGTCACCACCTGCTGTTTTCCCTCTTCCGGCGATACGACCCAAGGAAGGTCCCGCACCACTTCATGCGCATATTTCATCGGGGGCATCCCCGTAATGATTCCGGTCTCGACATGACCTTTATTTTCCACATACCCAAACTTTACGCTATTGGGAGCCGTACCCAGGAGGACAGCCCCATGATAATGAAAAAGATTAGCCTCCGTGAGGGCTGCATAAATGCCATCGGGTGTCCGGAACGTAGCCGGGGGCGCTAGCAACTCGCCTGTGATATCGTCCGTACGCCTGTCCTGATAAGCCTGAATCCATCCATATTGAAACGGACCGCTGGCATACCAGACATGCGTCCCGGAAGGGAACCGGAAACTGGTGAGCTCATCATAAATGCAAATCGGCTTTCCTTCGGCCGGGAGATGATAGCGGAGCGCCATACCGTCATCGAATAGTTTCGTCTCCAACCGAAAAGGCTTTCGACCCTTCTGGCGGACAGTATAGACGATATAATTCTCATCCAGCGTATCTGCCTTGAACTTGACAACTTCGCTCCCCAAAAGGACGTTATCCACGTTCATGCCGAGGGGCGACTCTTGAATAACCTCTTTCCCTTCGAAACTGAGACTATAGACTAATGCCTTATCTGCATTCAGGCGAACCTGCATCACCGGTTCATCTGCTTGGCTTATGCCACAAAAAGAGAGGCTTAAGAAAGATGCTAAAAGTATGTTTCTCATATTTATATGTTTTTGTAGGTAAAATTTTTCCCGATAACCAGGTCGCAAAGATAAGAAACCTGTGTTATCGGGAAAATGGAGAATCCTCTGATGTAGATGGATTATCTTATGGCAATGTAATCGCTTCGGGCGACCCTTTCGTGATGAATTGAACAACTACGTCAGGAAGGTCCTCACCGTGCGGTTCACAAGAAAAGGACAGGGCTGAATTGCCAGCCGGGATATCTGCCTTTCCTAAAGGCTCCACTTCCTGCAGTGTATTGTAATTCTTATCTGTTATGAGCGCTTTCCCATGGAAGTCATACAACAGATATTGTCCCGCTTTAATTTCACACGGGAATTGGATTGCTCCTGTAGGAGTCCGGAACGACGGATTGCGAATCGACCCTTCCCATTCTACTTTCAGTCGGATAGCATATGTGCCGCCATAGGGTGTATCCAAAGCCCAGTCAGCCCCGCCAGGCTGACCTGGTTGCATTTCATTTAAGCTGCATTGATAGGCTTTCGAGATATGCAATGGGTAAAGTTCATAGTGTTTCGCATCGAGTTTCTCCAGATGCCATTCCGTCAACGGGTCTCTCAGGCGTTCTTTTTGTGCTTCTGTAAAGGCATGGGCTTCCCGCAGCGTGTCCCAATTACGTATGGCCTCAAGGAGTTTATCTATCTGACCGTGTCGATGTAGTGTCCGGACATTGATATTCATGGCGTATCCGGCGTCGAATCCCGCTGACTCCGATAAAGCCCACTCCAAGTCTTCCAGTGATGTACATTCGAACCGGCGATCGGCAAGTCGGATGAGGAACCATCCCAACATCCGGGGGAATAGGTTCCGTTTAAAGAAGGCTTGGTTCTTGATGCGATTTTCTACCTGCCCTACACGCATTGCGGCTCCCCACGGTTCCCCCCAGTTCATACGCGTATGGATGTGCCAAGTATAATGATTCAGGTTACTGGCATCATTTAGTACATTATGATTTACTTGGTTGTAGAAATGAGTGACGAACCGTGCGGTAGCATAGTCATCTTGTCCGGTATACATACATCCTTCCAGTCCATCAAAGGAGATTTGGGCGAGACCTGTCTTGTTGAAAATCTCAGCCAGGCGGTCCGCCATTTTATCTTGGAGCGTCAAGTCGGGGAACAGCGTCCGGTAGGGATAGTCCCACAGCTTATAGAGGGGCTCTGTCTTTTTATGAGCATTGGCTGTCGTTCCGAACGCTCCACGGGTACAGTTTTTAAGCAGGATTTCCGAGCCTGCGGCTTCATAGGTGCCAAATGTGATAAGCTCCTGCCCAATTTGTAGGGCATTCAGTGTCAGCGGGACTTCAAACAGGTCAGACTTTTGGACCTTCAGTTCGGTTTGTCCGGCATCGATATCTTCTGTTAATGCCAGCGTGCCCTGTTTCAACAGATGCGCAGAGGGAACGGGCGTAACATAGGCGTCGTTTGTGGTGATGAAATTCGTGAGGGTATGGACTCCCATCTTGATACCTCGCGCTTCGGCTTTCTCGACCATGCGCCGTACCCCTTCGTCTCCAGCCGTAGTGAAGGCACTATCCCATTGGAAGTGTCCCCAGTCGCGGAAGGGTCCAGCATGGTAGACATACTTAAATCCGGCTATCTCGGCTTTATCGAGAATAAAGTCCAAGTCATTTTCCGAGAAGTTGGAGATGAGGTAGGACCGCATGGCCTTCTGCGACGTCTTGCCCCATTCGCCGTCGAACAGGGGATGTGGCAATCCCTGTGCTATTTCGATTTCGCCAATCCGGTCGAGCACCTCGGAGGCTTGGCTGCCGAACAGGGCAATCTTCGCGCCAGCAATTTCTCCATCCTTCCCTTCGACGGGCAATGTCAGCGAGCGAGCCACCTGTTGCACTTGGCGGTATTCCATTTCACTCCGCTTCCGCGCAGCAAACTGGAAGCACGTTCCATCGCCCGCATCAACAGCCGCCAGTCGCGCTACCGGCACTGAGCCAACCGACAGTTCTGCCTGCTTTCCCTCTTTGGGGTAGAGGGCTTGAAACATCTCGATATACTCTGTCGGGACGCCCGCCGTGGTTTTAATGTTTAATGACTGCATTCCAAATGCCAGTCCCTCTCCTTGGGCTACCCCAATCACATCTCCCACGGTCTCGTGTATCGATACCTTGAGGGGACAGAGCAGTACCGCGTCATAGTTTTCAGGTACCCGTGCGATTTCCAGCGTCACGCAGTCGTCGCCTTCTGCATATTTGAGCGTCATTTGCTTCCCGTCTTGTAGGGTGAGCTTGATTTGCTGTTTGCCAGCCTCCATCCGGACGGGTTGCCAAATCCCCTGTTCCGTACAGGCTGCCACGAGTGGATAACTACCCGCCAAGATTTCTTTTCCCTCTACGCGGACAGAGCTGAAGAAGCCCTTCTCATCCAGCGTGATTTCCGTGGCCTTGGTGCGCAAGACCAGTGTCTCTCCTGCCTTTGCCGCCGGGAAAAGAAGCCAGCAAAGCAGGATAGTCAACATCATGTGTTTCATTTTATAAAAGTGTTTTTAGAATTAAATCATACAACATGGGCGGGGACCTTTATCCCCGCCTATTTCTTTACATCAACAATTTGATAGTTTGCGGATATTCCACCACGAGCGGGCTACCCCCATCGTAAGTCTCTATACGGATGGTATAGTCTCCTTCCGTGAGGTATTCTGTCATGATAAATTCGCAATACTTATTCGACCGTTCCAGAATATTCTCTGCCGGAACCGTATCATCCCAATCGGTGTTGCTTCGGAGAATAATATCCCCCGGACCATCCCCCGTCTCATTGACAAGCTCAAAGCCCCCTGTCCATTCTATCCGTGCCCGTTTGCCCTTTTTAATTTCATTCGGCTTATCCGGATTCCCCTCTTCTACTTGGTAGACAGCTGTAATCGCTGCCTCTTCCGGCTTAGGTTCGGGGTCATCGGGAATATCCACCTTCGAGCCATCGCCACGGTGGGTAATAGCATCATTCAGTTCTATAATATAGGAATTAATCGTGTCAATCAGTTTCCCTAAAGTAGTCCGTACCTCGTCCGACTTTTCTGTCAGTTCATTGGCATAATACAATACATTTATTGTCGTGACCAACTCATGATAGGCCGCATCCACTTCCGGACGAATCGTCTTCATATTTACCTTCACCTTGCGAGAATGTTTCTCGCCGGAGCGGGCATCAAACAGGGTTTGGAACTCATTATTCACCGTCTCCAGTTCCGTCACTATCTCCGTCAGCCCCAACGTAGCCAACGGCTCAGTATACTCCTCCCGTTTCAAGTCCTGGATCAAGCTATACACCTCAGAAGTATATTCCATATATGATTTCCTGTCTGCCGAGCGATAAGGTTTCAACACAAACGATAACAGCTCGGCCGCGGCTTGCTTGTCCGCCGACCGCAGGCGCGTCCCGTTCTCTATTTCAGTTTTCAAATAGAGAAAGATTTTACTCCGTTCCTTGTTCTTTTCCGAAATACTTTTCGTCGAAGCATAGCCCACATTCGTTTTATAGACCTCGTCCTCTATCAAGTATTTCGCTACATACGGCGTACGTTGTGCTGTCAGATGCTGAGCTTCCGCCAGTTCCTCCGTTACGATGCGCGTCACTTTCATGTGAAAATTATGATGCTCACCATTACGACTCTTACTCAATAAATTCAGACACTTCGTGATTTGTTTTACTTTTGTTGTTTCCATTGTATTATTTATTTAATTATGTTTTCATGACACCCCCGAAACTTTGCCGCAAGTTGCGTGGGACTTTCGGGACACCCCCGAAACCTTGCCGCAAGTTGCGTGGGACTTTCGGGACACCCCCGAAACCTCGCCGCAAGTTGCGTGGAACTTTCGGGACACCCCCGAAACCTTGCCGCAAGTTGCGTGGGACTTTCGGGACACCCCCGAAACCTTCCCGCAACTTGCGCGGACTTTCGGGACACCCCCGATGCTTCCCACACGCAAAGGCTTCCTTTGCAAAGTTAGTATTTATTTTTGAAACCAAGTTTTTGGGATAAGAAAAATATTATTTTTCAGGTCGTAATATCACTTTTTCGCCTTTCGATAATTGTAGCGAGAGTACTTCGCCTTTCAGCACCTCTTCTTTTCCATCGGCTCGAACCAAACGGCAAGCCGTCTCCTCGCCCCATGGATTTTCTACCCTGCAGGGGCGACCCTGTTCACTGAAAATCGAAACTTCTTTAACCCGACCCGCTTCGCAGGAAGAGGAAACCAGAAAAGCGCCATACGTGCGCAAATCCCGGAAGCTGGCTGGTTTCTCTTTCGGCCAAACCGGGAAAACGCGGATCATGCCTTCATAACCTTGCAATAACATCTCGTTGATACAAGAGGGAACTGCACTCAATGACTCAATGCCACCACCACCTTGCGGTATCCATAAATTCGGGTAGGCCGTCTGCTGGATGCGTTCTTTCAACTTTTCCAATAGTTTATTCCCATCATAGCCCGTACGAACAGCCGAGGTAAAATAGGTCTCTATTCCATTACTCAGGTTATCCCAATGCGAGTCATACCACTCATAACCGGTCTGCTCCGGCTCGTCCCAACGCTCAATTTCCTTCCGAAGCACGTTCGCAAAGGCAGAGTCTGTCACTACCCCACATACGCCAGACGGGAAAAGCAAGCCATGCATCATAACACGCCCCAGACCTGGCGCTGTGCGACTTCCGGAACCATTTCCACCTTCACACGCTTTTATTTTCATCACCCCATTCTCCTCAACAGTCGGAATGGCACTGAGGTGCGTCAATATATGATTCCATTTCACTACCCGCTCTTGGTCTATGTTCAGAAATTGGCTCATATCAATAATCCCTTTATACAGCATCCGAACCAATCCCAGCGACACCGTCGGGTTGATATCGCCATAATTTCGCTTCCAATCTTTACCTTCCCACGGACCCACTTCCCAGAAGTTATCCGCATAGCTTACATACCGTCCATTTTCGTAGACCAGATAATCTTCCCAGAAGTCCGCCACTTCACGGATGAAGGGATATACCTTCTCGGCATACGCGCGGTCATACGTATGATAATAGCGCATAAACATGTTTGCCGTCGCAAAAACCGCGTTGCTCTTCTGTCCCAAAAACATATAGCCACCCTCAATGTTATTGTCTGGCGTGCCATATTGCTGCATCATCGCTTCCGGCGTCAAGGGAAACATGCTGGAGCAAAAACCCTTCGGTCCAATGCCCACAGGGTAATATACCCCTTTCTGATGCAAAAACTCCTGGGCATGCACTTTCGCGCGAGACATATATTCTAAGATGGGCGTATCGTAAGGTTCCGTCAGCTCCACATGGTTCGAAGAATATGCGCCCCACCAAGGCGCCTGGTGATTATAGTTCAAGTGATAATCGCCAGCCCAGCCACCTGCCGTCGCATCCATCGTCAAAGATGTGCCCCACAAGCCCGGTGCAAACTCCGCATCGCGGCTGCAGCAAGCTAAGAGGTATTGCGAACCATAATAGTATTTTTCCAAGAAGGAATCATGCAACGTCACCTGCGAAGCCTGCCAAAAATCGCACCACCAAGCCCGGTGCACTTGATACAGTTCCGCCAACTGTTTCTCTCCTTTTATATTTTCCGCTCTATTCACGGCCTCTTCCTGATAATTCCGCTGGTCGTGGTTCGAGCAAAACGAAAGTATCAACGTCGCCTTTTCACCTTTCTTCAATGAAAGCCTCGACCCATCCCATTCTTTATCCACCGACGTTATCGCAACTGCTACGGCAGAGGGCCATTCCAAATCATCACCTTCAAATTTACGGACGAACCATTGCGTCTGGCCCTCCTTTCCTTGGCTGTTCTGCGAATCCATTCCTTCACCTAAACGAAATGAACAAACTAAATCGATAGGTGCTTTCACAGCTTCCAGTTCTATCACCACCTGATTTTGCACTGCAGCACACCAGGCTTTCATGTGCAACGCCAAGCTGTCGGCCTGTGTAAAGGAGGTATGGATAGTTGCATCCGCAATCGACTCCCGTGTGATATAATCCGCACCCGCCAACGACGGCGCGGCGATATGCAATTCCCCCACATAGCACACGCCCCCATCCGGATAACCCTTCTTCGATTTCCAGAAATCATTTTTCGAAAAGTAGAACACCGATTCCTCCGGTTTTCCACCCAACACCATCCCGATATCCCCATTCCCGCTAATTGCCCCATCCGGCACGAGATGCGTAGGTATATGCGCAGGAGGCGCCGTCCACACACCTTCATAGGCAGGCAAACCCTCCTCCTTGTTCACTACGCCGGTAGAAGGTTGGCAACTGCCCCCTAAAAACAAACAGACCACGCTGCTTGCCCATACATAAAATATGCTCTTGTTCATAATCCACTTAATTAAAAGAGACAAGCCGACACGCGACTTGCCTCTTATTTAGTATGTTTGTTGCAAATATACAACTATTATCGAAATAAACCACTTTATTCCTCTGCCGCTTCGTTAGCCCGTAATGGCCAGCCCGGATTCTGATAGATAGGTGAATCCGCATAATCACCACCGGCTTCCGAAGTAAGCTGGAAATGCTTGATGGCAATCGGATTCAGATAGTGTGCCATTTTCCAAGTGAAACCATCGTATGCCAACGTACGCGCAATCTGGTAAGGACGCAAATACTTACTCAACTCGGGCGACGATACATTCGCTTCCGGATTATCAACCCCGTAAATCAGCTCGTAAGTCTTATCCGTCTTCGCTGCTTCTGCATATTGAGCCGGATAATATTCGCCCCATATCTTCATACCCTCGATGTGGTACGGTTGGTTAATAAGTTGGTCCAACGAACGCCAGCGACGCAAATCGTCCATACGATAACCCTCCGCCATAAACTCGCAGCAACGTTCGCGACGGATGTTATACAGCGTCTTATCCACCAATGCACCTGCGGAATAGGCACCCCAGTTTGCCAACGCCTCCTTGCTCATATCGGTTGCATCAATTGTTTTCTGGATATCCGTATCCACGCCGGCGCGTTCCCGAATACGCTTCCAGTAATCCATCGCCTTGCTGTCCAACGATTGATACCGCTCATAATAAGCCTCGATATAGTTCAGGTAAGCTTCTACGGCACGATACACGATACAACCATTGTAGCCACCCCAGTTATCACACAAGGCCTTATCCGGATTGACGCCCTTGCGGTTGGTATAGCCCGTATTATACCGGAACTGCTCCGACCCACTTGTGATATTCGGCAAGAACGGCTCCACGATAGCGCCGTGAGTACCCATATTCGTATTGATCCACATGTTGATTTGTCCCGGCTCCTTGAGGAAGAGGTACGCCCGGTCGTCGCGGTCTGTGCGGACATCAGCAATCGATTCATCCCCATGATAACCGCTGCCGGGAGCATACCAAGGCAGACCGTTCTTCATCAAATAGGTATCGACCATCCCTTTCGTCACGCCGACACCCAAATTGGAAGTGCTGGAGTTCACGGGAATATTGTTGGTAATGCCCAAACCCTTGTCGTAGGCCTTCCAAAGCAACACTTCATCATAAATAGACATATCGATAGCCCCGTACATCTCCACGAATGGGTTCGATTCGCCTACGCCTTGTGGGAGAATACCCGTGTTCGATGTCAATGTAAAGTTAGACGCCACTTCATCGGCAGCCTGAATAGCCTGCTCCAAGAACCAGTTGATTTCATTGTCGATACTACCAGACTGAAATTGATAGCCCTGGTTGTAATCCTTGCTTGCACCTGGCCAACCCGGTCCGTTTGGTACAAAAGCAGTCCCTTTGAAATACTTCAGCCAGGTGCCTTCGAAGAGCGCCACACGCGACTTCAGCAGCTGCGCTACGGGTTTGCTAAGCCGGTTCCGCTTGCCATCAGGAGACTCCTGTTTCATCAGCATAATGGCCGAATCCAAATCCTGAATAATAAAGCGGGCCACTTCCGTACGCGGCATACGCTTGCTGGCCTCGACCAATTCAGCCTTTTCATCCTTGTATGTCCGCGTCACAATCGGCGCGTCGCCAATAGCTACCAACTTTTTATAGTGCTGAAGCGCGCGGAAGAAATACATTTCACCAATGTAATGGTTAATCATATCGGGGTCACCTGATATTTCCCCTTGGGCATGCCGCGGCACTACGTTGTTCAAGAAATAATTGATATGGTACATTTCGCCCCAGTCCCAGTCGCCTCCTGTGGCATCCACTTTCCATTCACCCTTGGTGTATTTGGCCGGCACGCTCATACCCGCCTGTACGTCCGTCTGGTTATCGCTGGCAAACGGGTCATTCACGGGCAACTGTCCGTAGCGGTTAATAGTATATGCCTCCAACTGCGATTCCTCCAAGAGATAATCCTCGGGCGTGATACTCGACGGGGGCACGATATCCAATTTATCATTGCATGCAGACAATGTCACCATGCCGATGCCCAAAATAAGGCTGAAAAAATTATTTGTCAGTTTCATGTTGAATCCTTTCCTATTTAAAAGTTTACATTAATACCTGCCGAAATCGTTTTAGACAAGGGGTAACCGATACTACCCGTTCCGCCGCCCAACTGCTCGGGGTCGAAGATACTGCTCAGGCCTGTCCCTGTCCACAAATTCTCGCCAGATAAGAATACCCTGAATTTCGAAATGCCCACGCGCTCAGAGAGGGATGTCGGAAGCGTATAACCTACCGATAGGTTCTTCAAGCGGATATAAGCCGCATTCTGGAGATAGCGCGTTTGAGTTTGATGGTTCTTAGCCGTACCATCCACCGGACGCGGGTAATACGCATCCAGATTTTCTCCCATGAGGTGATCCGGGTCGTTACGGAAATAATCCATGTGCTGTTCAAACGCTACGGAGCGCCAAATCCAGTCGCCATAACCCCAGAAATTATAGCTGCCTTCCCAATAATCGCGCTTCATCGTGCCTTGGAAGAACGCGCTGACGTCGAAACCTTTCCACTGCGCTGCCAAACTCAATCCGAAACGGAAGCGAGGCGTATTGTTACCAATGACCTTCAAATCGCCATGGTCGTCTTTCGTGTAGGCTCCATTGTTGATGACACCGTCGCCATTCAAATCCTTATACATAATATCACCCGCTTCCCATTGGCTACCCAACGGATTCTGTCCACCGTTAGGCAAAGAGGCTAAGTGATTATCCATCTCTTCTTGTGTCTTAGCGATGCCGATTGTCTCATACCCCCAAATTTCGCCAATCGTCTGCCCCGTGTAGTATTTATTCAAGTCATACGTGTCGTTGGGATAATTGGTGATTTTCGTGCGATCGTCCGAAAGATTGAACGCCACCTGGTACGCGAAGCCATTCGGTAACTGATCCTTCCATCCGACGGTCAGCTCGATACCCTTCGTCTCCAAGTCCGTATTATTCGTTTTCGGCACAGCCGTTCCCAAGATACCCGGTAACTCCGGTGCCGGGCCAATCATATCCAACGTCTGGCGACGATACCATCCGAAGCTCAGGTTCAACCTATTTTGCAAAGCCGACACATCAAAACCAAAGTCGAGAGTCTTAATTGTTTCCCATGTCATAGTCGAACTGATGATACCTGGACCATCTGCTGTATTCGGCTTCACGCCGTTCACGAGCCAACCCCCGTTAGCTGTCCCGACCGGCATCGTGAGGTAAGTGGGATACCAGGAACTTGTATTTTGATTTCCCAGCGTACCGAATGAAGCACGCAATTTCAATACATTGACATAATCAGTCCAATCCGCCCAGAAATCTTCTTGCGCGATGTTCCAACCAGCCGAGAAAGAGGGGAACCATTTCCAGCGTTGGTCCTGACGGAAACGGGAAGTTCCATCATAACGCAAGTTCACTTCCGCCAAGTAACGGTCCTTCCAATTGTAGTTCAGACGGCCGAAGAACCCGAACACAGCCCATTCATTGCGAGCACCACTTACTGTCGGAGGCGTAATCTTACCGCTACCGTCCGTTCCATTCGTGATGTCAATAACGTCCATGCCGGGCACCATGATACCATTGCGGCGCGCCTCGAAGGAATTATTCCAATACTGTTCAGACTGGAATCCGAGCATGACTTTGAGGTTGTGTCCACTTTCAAACGCATGAGAATAGGTTGCGTAGAGGTTGGGATTCATATAACTATAGGTGTTGGAGTATTCGCGCACCTCGGTATTGTCCGCATTCGGAATCGGATCCCCTGCGACATTGTGGTTATATGTCTTTTGCGTATCCCAATGGTTGTGTTGACTTGTAAATGAATAGTTGACATCGCCATTGATGACCAATCCCTCGAACGGGTTGATGACCAAAGCCAACTGCTGCGTCATGATATTGAAGTTGGTCTTATCACGACCTCCCTCCGCAATGCCTAAAGCAGGCGAAGGCGAACTGAAGAAGTAGTCATTATCGTCGTAGACCGGCAAGACGGGCCACGTCTGATATCCCAACGCACCGATATTTCCCATGCGGTAAGGACGGTCATAATCCGAACGAGAATAACGTACTCCATAATTTACACTCACCACCTTGGATAGCTGAGCCGATAATTTCAAATTGGTAGCATAACGCCGATACGTATCCTCGCTCAATTTCATCATACCACCCGCATCCAAGAAGTTTACGGAAGCATACGCTTGTAATTTGTCTGTTCCGCCCATCATGCTGGCTGTATGTTCTTGCGAAAAGGTCCATTTGTTGAAGAGAACGTCCCACCAATCCACGTTAGCATTAGCGTAATCGTATCCGTCCGCCCATACACTGGGATTGTTTGGGTCCGGGATGTTGACAGTTGTAATCTTCCCATCCATATAATCGCGAATACGCTGCATGCGTTCCGGGGTGAATTTACCGGTTGCTTTCGCGTTGATGGCGGCGTCGTTGAAGTAGGTCGCGAACCGGTACGAATCTACGGTATGTGGACGTTTCACCGGCGTATTCCAGCGCAAGGAATTGTTATAGTTTACGGTAAATCTTCCCTCTTTTCCTTTCTTAGTCGTAATCAATATAACGCCGAATGGGGCACGTGAACCGTAGATAGAAGAAGCTGCTGCATCTTTCAATACCGAAACGCTTTCTATATCCTGAGGATTCAGCATGTTCATATCTCCTTCCATACCATCGATTAAGATGAGCGGACTACCACTCGAACCCTCTCCGATAGTCGTGGTACCGCGGATATTAATTGTTGGCGCCGCGTCCATGGTACCATCCGTTTTGGTAATATTCAATCCCGGCATGACGCCTTGAAGCATCATCGCTACATTTTGTACGGGTCGGTCTTCAAATGTTTCCGAATCGACCGTTGAAACAGCCCCTGTCAAGTTCACTTTTTTCTGTGTACCGAATCCGACCACCACTACTTCTTCCAAGGCTTTCGTGTCTTCTTTCAAGACAATCTTAAAAGTACTTTGGTTTTCTACGCGCACGGTCTGCGTAAGGTAACCAATATACGAAATTTCCAACACTGCGTTGTTTGGAACCTCCAAAGTGAACTTTCCATCCATGTCCGTAATGGTTCCTTGATCTGTAGTCCCCTTGACCAACACATTCGCGCCAATGACAGGAATCCCGGCTTCATCGTAAACGGTTCCAGAAACCTTCTTGCTGTTTAATTGATTAAAAATCAGCGATTCACCCCCCCCGATAACGTTCGAAGTCTTACTGTAAGGATGCGCTTCACTCTTGTGTGTTTTTTCGGCTAACGCTCCTTGCGTCGCCATACACAGTGGTACCAACAAAATTGGTATCGATTTAAAATGATTCTTCATGTGTACCATACAATGAGTAATAAGTTAATAAAATTAGTTTTTTTGTTTCTGCTTTTATGAGAACATAAGATAAGACCAGGTTTTTGGTATTTTGTACCTAAAAAAATCCACTTTTTTCATCTATTGGAGATAAATCTCAAAAATAGGTTATTATCCAAACATAAAATGGGGGAATTATTTTAGATTCAATTCCCCCTTTCGCATTTATTTTATCATCTCCTGATTCCCCAGCGACTTAAATTCGAACCGGATAGAAGGTGATTTGGAAGAAGAGAATCCACATTCTACTACTATGTTATTAATACCTTGACTCCATTGGGCTGTCAGAGGCAAGTCATATTTAGCAAATGACTTCCAATATTCATCACAAGCATAAAGATACTTTCCATCACAATAGAGCTTGTTTCCCGTTTTCAGGGTAACAGGCAAGGTGAAAGAGGTCCCTTCGATTTGTATGATGGGATTTTGAATAGTCGCATGAGGATCTTCTCCTGCCTCTACATAGGCATAGAATTGTACAGGTTGTGCTTCATACGGGTTGTCAAAGGTGAATTTTCCTTGCAGCGGTTCTCCGGTCTGTACGGAACGATATTTAAATACGTGGTTGCCATCTAGTTTTACTTCATAGAGCATCCAAGTATCCTTGTCCGACTTCTCCAAATGAAATTCACACTTGGGATCTTTCATCTTTTCCCGCTGGGAGGCCGTTAGCAGATGATGATTCCGCACATATTGCCACTCGCGAATCGCTTCAAATAGGCGGCTCTTGAATCCATTCTTCTCAATGCTTTCATCGACTCGCAAAAGATAACCTGCATCAAAGCCAGCACTACGGGCTTGAATCCATTCAATATCTTCCGGGCGATACGTTTGTTCCAACTTAAACCAACCCAACATGCCAGGCATCAGATTCCGTTCGAAGTATCGTTGGTTCTCCAAGCGATAATTTACTTGACTTTCTCGAAGGTTATCATACCATGGTTCGCCCCAATTCATGAATGAATAGATATGCCACCAGTAATGGAAAGGTGACGAACCACAGGAGATAATGCCCTTGTCTTGCAAATCATCAAACCATTCCTTTAAAAACATCGACGCACCCATCACGCCGTGTCCCGTAGGCGAACCGCCATAATACCCATCGAAATCCATGAGATCAATGCCTGTTTCGTTGCATACTTGTGCTAATCTTTTAGCATAAACTTGTTGTAAATGGATATCTGGAAAGAAACCGCTATAACAATTATTTACTAATTTGTCTATCCGTTCGCCCGCTTTATGTACCGTCGGCTTAGTTCCGAATTGCCCGCGCGTACAGTCGAGCAATTTATAAGGTTTTTCAGTCGATAGAGCACGATAGGCAATGATTTCATCTCCTATTTTGGCTGAATGGGTTTCACCTAAATAGCGAAAATAGGTTATTTCATCTACTTCAATCTCTGTATCTGTTTCGCTTATCGCTTTGGACAAGGCTGAACTGCCTGCGATGCAAAGACTGTCGCATGGAATAGGGCTCACATAAGGGTCATGTGTGGAAGTAAACATCGTTAGGGTATGTACGCCAATTTGTTTGCCCCGTGCGTGCGCTTTGTCAGTAAACGCTTTGATGTCCGAAGCTCCTTTGGGGAAGCGAGGAGTATGTAAATCAAAATGTCCCCAACTTTTGAAGATATCACCAATATGAATCAAGTCAAACTGGCACGAATCAGCATAATCCAAGGCTTGATCCAGATCTGCACCCTCATAAAGCATATAAGCAGGGTTCACATTAGCACGTGTCTTAATCCATTCACCATCAATAGTAGGATGTGGCAATCCTTCTGCTTGTTCTATCTTCCCAATGACATGTAATGCTTCATCCGATGGTACCGCAAAAAGTGCGATGGAGGTTCCGATGAAATCTTGGTCCAACGCAGAAATGAATTGTTTCCTGTCATATAAATCTGCTATCCTTTCTTTCCGCCAATCACGAGCAAAAAATTGAATATCGCTGCCATACGGACGGGCGACGGCGGCATTCCCCCGGAGTTGGCGAATACATTCTGGCAAATCGCCTGTCTGATTTACATCAATAGCTTCTACTTTTTGTCCGATTTTATCCTTATATTCATCCAGGACCTCTTGCCCAGGAAGTGGATTGACATAAACTTCTCCCGTGGCATCATCGCCTAAATGCGGCACACCTTCCGTGGTGCTAATTTCCAGTGGTTGGACTCCGATGGCAAAGACTGAATCCCTTACTACACCTACCGTCTCTCCAATGTACTGGGAAAGGGTCGTAGCATAGGGCCCCCAAGCCACAGCTTCGATTCCCTCGCGAGGTTCTAGCGATTCTAGGCGCAGGTGGAGATAATCTCCCTTCACCTCCTTTGCTACAATAGCTTTAGCTTGATTTCCAAACGTCAATATCCATTTCCCTTCTGCTACTTGTAAATTCGTAGGATGAATATATTCTTCTCCATTATAGAGTGCTAGTATAGGAGATGGGTTTCCTTGAGGCACATAATTTTTGCCAGTCCGGAGATCTGTAATTTCACAAATAAATCCATCTTGATTTACTTTTACATCCGCATAGGATGTAGATAATTCATCCACATAAGTCTGCTTGCATCCATAGAATATCAAGCTACAGGCCAAAAGACAGGTTGTCCAGTTTCTCATTTTCATTTTATTCTTTTTGAGTGAAAGTTAAAATAATAAGGAAGTCTTAGAAAGTATACTAAGACTTCCTCGTTTAAAAATAGTTACTCTAAAGCCGGATTGAATGATCCGCCCCAATCAATATTTTGTTCCAAATTCGCATTTTGCTCAATCGAACTTTGTTGGATAGGGAAGAAATAATAGGTATCTGGTACGTGCATTTCTGTTTCACCTACGGTATATACCTCTTGTATCGTGTAAGTGAAATCTTCGGGCAATAATTCGTATCGGTTGGCTGCCTCTTGTACTTCGGGTGTGATTTCACCTTTATATGTGCCCAACAAACCATATTTATGCATACCATTCAGAACATATAACATACGGTTGCGACGCAAGTCCCAAAAACGCTGTCCTTCGAAGGCAAACTCAATCCGTTTTTCATCTAAAAGTGCTTGACGCATCTCTTCCGTATTCATACCGGCGTCCAAACCATACAATCCGTCGTCTCCTGGTTCGATACCAGCCCGTGCACGGATTTGTTTCAAGACATCATATCCTACCTCCGTATTTCCTTTTGCGCAGGCAATCTCTGCATAATTAAACATCACCTCGACAAAGCGCATTTCAAGCCAATCGTAGCTATTGTTTGTTACCTCTTCCCGCGGATTGCTTTCCATGATGCCCTTGCGAGGGAAAAATCCTGTTCGGTTATATGTATTGGTCAGATAGAATTCGTCATCTATGCGTGCGATATTATGCACAGTGTATTGTCTGCGTCCCGCAATAGCACTTACTTCAAAGGTAGAACCATTCCAAACCTGCGAAGCCTCAAAGCGAGGATCTCGATTTTGCCAGTAAGTTTGCAAATCATACGGATATTTCTCCGATTCGCCAATACGCTTTCCATCTTTCATGGGGTAGGCTTCAATGAGGTCCCAGATAGCTTGGTCGCCCCCGGTGTTATCTTTCGATTCCGAAAGCGGACGGCAAGTCTGTTCATTACGACCATCTTTCTTATTATTGCCATCATAAACCACTGCAATGACGGCCTCTTTGTGACGCTCTGTTTCAAAAACCGACGTATAGTCATCTACCAAGCCATATCCGCGAGACAACAACGTCTCATAGGCCTCTTTATTTACTTCATAAGCCTCATCCACATACGGATTGTCATATCCACTTTTGGGATTAAACTGCGGACTTGCCTTATACAAGAGGACCTTTGCCTTCAACGCCAATGCGGCCGAGGCGTCTATACGTCCATAGTCTGTTCCTGTATATCTTTCGGGGAGTACAGCGATGGCACTGTCCAAATCCTGCACAATCAAATCAAAACACTCGGAAGAAGTATTTCGATGGACATATAAATCGTCCACTCCTTCCTCTTGCACATGAGTAATATAGGGTATTCCCCCATGATAAACCAAAGCCTTGAAATAATGATAGGCCCGCATGAACAGGGCTTGGCCTCTCAGTTCCTCTTTTACCTTCTCCGGAAGGTCGCCTGTCTCCAAGCCTTCCAGCATGACGTTGATTTTATAAATAGTAGAATAAGGCCAATACTTGCAATTGCTATTATTCGGTTGTACCAGATTCGATGTCAGGATGCCACTCGTTTCATCAGCATACAGACCTCCACAATTAAGCGGCCAACCAGAGAAAGTAGAAGCGTAGATATTCGTGAGGTAAGCATTTGAAAGATTTTCATCATTCCAGACATCATCCGGACTATAGTTACTCATATCTTTAATGTCTAATACGTCTGAGCAAGACGTCATGCCACAAAATGCTGCAGCCAAACAAATATATTTAAACCAGTTCTTCATTTTACGATGTTTTATTAGAAGTTTATATTCAAACCAATGGTAAATGTACGCATGATAGGGTAGGAATCTAGCTTGTCTTGTTCCGGATCCATTTCTTCCATGCCATCAATACTAAAGAGATTTGTGCCATTTCCAAAAACTTGGATGGCATTTACACCCCATGCCGAATACCAGTTTTTGGGCAGAGTATAGGCAATGTTCAAGTTCTTTAAACGTAGGTAAGCACCATTTCGAATCCAGAAGGTAGAACCCGCAGCCCCATAGTTTTCTGACCATTCACCCGTAGCCGCCGGATATTTGGCCTCAGGATTCTCAGGCGTCCATACGTCACCTGCCCATAAATCAAAATAGGGCCTATCTTCTACTTGGAAGACACCATCCCCATTGTTTGTCTTTATCATACGGTCATACCCGCCGACACCTTGGAAAAGAGCTTCAATGCTTAAACCTTTCCATTCCACACTAAAGCCAAAGCCATAGTTGATGCGCGGATCGGACTTACGCGAAAGATAATCCCAGTCATTCGAATCGACTTTGCCATCGGGTCCCCATGATTCGTTCTCTCCCCGGATATCTTTATATAATAATTGTCCTAAACGCGGCTCTTTTCCAAACTGTGTGAAACCTTCAGGCAAGGCATCCAATTGCTCTTGGGTACGAATGATGCCTTCACAAATATAACCTGTGAGATACCCATTGGGATAGCCGATGCGACTTTTCCAAGCCGGTAAGTCTGTGGCTTCATCATATTTTACCCATTTATCTTTTACATATCCCAAATTCGCATTAACCGAATAATTTACTTCGCCTATATGATTACTATATTGAAGGCTTAACTCAAAACCATTCCAAGCCTGTTCCGCATAGTTCTCGGCAGCTTTCCCTCTTCCATAGGTATCCGGAACAGAGGCGACACGTTGTTGCAATATATCCGTTTTGCGCTTATGGAAATAACTGAAGTCTCCTACTAAAGTATTATTGAAAAGACCGAAGTCAAGTCCCACATCATATAGCTTAAGCGTAGCCCATGTCAAATAAGGATTGGGTGTCGAACCGATAGCGATACCACTATAATAAGTATCTCCAAACAAATAGCCTGTTGCGCTTTGGAATTTGTTCCTCCATCCGAACAAGGCCAGATTTCCGTCACTTACGCTCATATCCGTATCATCTCCCGTCGTGCCATAGGAACCTCTCAACTTCAAATTGCTTAACCACTCAATTGATTTCATGAATTCCTCGTTCGACATACGCCATCCAAAAGAAACAGAAGGAAAGAAACCCCAACGATGCCCCGGTCCAAATTTCGCATTGCCATCTTCACGAAAAGAAAATTCAGCAATATAACGGTCATCGTAATTATAATTGAAACGACCGACCCATGCCACGCGTGCCATTTCCTCTTCACTTCCACTAAAATACTGATGGATTACGTCGTCGGAAGCTACAAATATTTGATCAATCGATGAAGTAAGCAAATCCTCGGCTGTACCGGTTAAATATTTAGATTGCGATTCGGATATTTCATAAGCAATCATTCCCGTGATATGATGTTTCCCAAATGCGCGGTCATAATTCAGCATCCAGTTAAATTGATACGATTGGTCCAACCAAACATTTTCCTGGATATTTTCATACGCATGTCCTAAGTTATGCAGATTTATTTGATTAGGGTCTACAGGACCCGGAATGAAGATATTATCCGTAGAAGCACTTTGGAAAATATAGCTTCTGTTGAATGTTGCGAAACGTTTTCTGTTTTTATCAGATACATTGTACTGTCCAATTACGCTTGTACTTAATCCTTTTACGTATTTGCTCATGTCCAAGTCTAAACGTAAGATGGCTTCCACATTGCGTGCCTTTGTCTTTTCATAATTATCGCCAAAGACCAATTCGCCGAAATGAGAACCTCCTGTTACGACGGGGTAATCCGTTCTTGTTTCGGAAGGATTTCCGTTTTCATCTACATACCAAGGACGAAGTCTTGAACCATTAAATGTAGTTCTATAAAAATCGGAAAGCGTCATACTCTCCGGATCATAATCATACGGCCAATAAAAACGTTTGTAATCCCTTTCATTACCACTTACATTAAAATTAACTTTAAAGGCATCTGTAATTTTAGCTGTAATATCTGAACGAAAGTTATAGCGATTATAATTTGTATTTTGATATGAACCTTCTTCACCATGGTAACCGACCATCATATAATAGGTGATTCTTTCATTGCCACCATTTACACTAATGTTGTGTTCCGTATTCCACGGGTTTTGCCAAATAAGGTCATTTAGATTATATCCATCTTTATCTCTAAAATAATCGAAGTAATTTTCGCCATAAGGGATTTGGAAATGGGGGTCCGGGGTCGCCAATATACTATTTTTATAAGTAGCTACCCGATTCAAGAAAGTCAGTTCATCTGTAGCTGTCCAATCTTGCAAATCACGGGTCGGACTGGCTGCTGTAAAAGAGCCTTTATATTGAAACATAGGTTTCTGGATAGAACCTTTTTTAGTCGTTACCAATACGACACCATTACCTGCTTTCGAACCATATATAGAAGCACTGGCGGCATCTTTCAAAATGTTAATGCTTTCTACCTCGTTTGGGTCCAATGCATCAAATGCTGTTTTATCTCTAATTATGCCATTGATTACATATAGTGGTTCAGCAAAGCTGCCACGGATACGGATAGAAGAAGAGGCGCCGGCAAATCCTGAATTATTGGTAATCGTTACACCCGGTGCACGGCCAGCCAAAGAATTAGACAAATTAGAGACGGGTATATTTTCCAAATCAGAAGTCTTAATAGCTGTTATGGCTCCTGTCAAATTTACCTTCTTCTGCGTACCGTATCCGACTACTACTAACTCATCCAGTTGCTTCGAATCTTCCGATAGGGTAATGGCGAGCGTGCTTTCTTTCCCTATTCGTTGGGTTTGTGTTAAATAGCCAATGTAGGAGATTTCCAGTACATCACCTTCGGATACTTCGAGGGAGAAGTTTCCGTCGAGGTCGGTGATAGTACCGTTCGTGGTGCCTTTTACCATCACATTCGCGCCGATAATGGGAATACCGTTCGAATCCGTAACAGTTCCTTTTATCTTCTTGGGTTGCTCGGAAGGTTTGGTGGTTTTGGTACTCGTGCGATTGAAAATGACAATGTTCTTTTCGAATTGCAATTCGAAATCTAAACCTAATGGATGCAAGGCATTGGTCAGTACTTCTCGAGTGGATACGTTTTGTCCCGAAATTGTTACATTCCCTTTCCCTTGCAATACGACATCGCGATAGGAAAAACGGTAAGGAGTTTGCTTCTCTATAGTAGAGAATAATTCCGTCAACGGTCGTTGTTTCAGGTCTATGGAAACTTTTTGTTCTTGAGCCCATGCCGCGCCAGTTAGCCAAAAACAAATAGAAACCGGCAAAATAGCTCGTTTAATCATACAGTTATCCATACAATAAAGTTAATTTAAAATTGTGTTTCCCCAATATAATGTTTGATAGTAAAGACAAGCTTGGTCTCTTTTTGTACCGTAAATTCTTTACTTTTTTTCATTCATTCTTCTTTTTTTCTTATTTTTGCACGCGTAATGAAAGTAAGCCATGGAGCAAAATGAACCCATAGAACAGCAATATATACGCGAATTGAAAAATAGTTCCCGGAAGGCGTTTAATGCGCTTTATCGTATGTATTGTGCTCGTTTGTATGCTTTTGCTTATCAATATACGAAGTCGAAAGAGGATGCGGAGGAGATTATACAAGATACGTTCACGAAGCTTTGGACCTATCGAAAGAGCATACGGCAGGAGGAATCGCTTGCCAGTTTTTTGTTTCAGATAGCAAAGAATTTGCTCATCAATCGTTTCCATTCGGTCGTAAATTCGCCTTTGTTTGAAGAGTATGTCGTAGCGCATCACGAAGCGGTTTGTTTGGAAACGGAATCTGCTTCTTCCCGATTGGAATTTGAAGAGTTCCGGGAGATGCTATTGGTATATATTCGTCAATTGCCCGTGACGCAACAAAAGATTGTGTATTGCCGTTTGTTCGACGAATTGACTCCGCCCGAGACGGCTCAAAAACTTCAGTTAAGCGAACAAACCGTTCGTAATCAGTTTTCGTTAGCATTGAAAAGCTTGCGCCGGTATTTGCTTTCCAAAAATCTATTAGGGCTTTTCTTTTCTCTTTTGTATGTTATAAAAACATAAACTTTTGTGGATTTTCGGTACATTTTGGAGAATAGGGTCTCTATTAGTATATATGAGGAATAAAGATGAAGGATTTAATAGAAAAATATAAAAGGAATGAGTTGACTCCAGAGGAGCTTCAGACGCTTCGCGCGAAGATGGCGGCAGGAAACGCTCAGGATTTGGAGGGAATCATGCGGGAAGATTGGGAGGGGTTCCAATCCGGTCCATGGATGATGCCTAAAAAGGAGATTGATTATAACGCTGTTTGGAATGAAATAGAACGGAAAACGATCAAGAATATAGTTATAAATTGGCGGCGTATCTTGAGTTATGCGGCTATCTTTTTGCTTCCCATCCTTTTGTTTTCTACTTTTTATTTTTACCGAGAGGCGAGGGGCGTCATGACGCAAGAGATGATTGTGCAAACCGAGGCGGGTGAACATGCCAATATCACGTTGCCTGACGGGACTTCTGTTAATTTGAATGTCCGTTCGAGGTTGACTTATAATCCGGCTGATTTCAACAAGCGGACGCGTCGCATCGGTTTCATAGGGGAGGGGTATTTTCAAGTTGCCCGGAATGAAGAGATTCCGTTTATTATTTCTTCGCAGAACATCCAATTGAAAGTGTTGGGTACGGAATTCAATTTCCGTTCGCGCGAAAACCAGGATAACATCGAGGTTATTTTAGAGAAAGGACATGTGTTGCTTTCCTCTTCGGATAAGTATATCGAGTTGTTTGAAAACGAAACCGCTATTTACGATAAGCAAACGGGTACGTTTTCGGTAGAAAAGCAAAAGGACGAACCGATTCATTGGTTGCAAAAAGAGCTTTATTTCCAGAATACCCCTTTTGCCGATTTGTTGAAAATCCTTGAGGAGGCGTATAATGTCCGTTTTGAATGGCAAGCGTGCGAATATTTGGCGGGCGATAGGTTTAGCGGTACTTTGCCTTCTTCCAATTTGCGTTCGGTCTTGGAGATTTTGCGTAAGAGTTATGGTTTCGAGTACGAAGTGAATACGGCCCGCGTCATTGTCATTCGTCCGGAATAAAAGGGTGTTGAGGGTGGTTTTCCTCTGGAAGAGAAAGAAAGGCTGGGCAGGAAGGAAATAATTCGCTATATTTGTGCCGTCCGTTCGTGTGAACGGGGAAACCATATAATTATATAGAAGAATCAGCTTACGCTTCAGGTACTCGCGACGGATGGAACTGAAAAGTAGAAGCTCGATTTGTAAAGGAATCGTTCTTGGGGACACTCCAGGAAGGGGGCGTTTCCCTATCAGAACGGTACTTTTAGTGATTTTTACGAAAAAAAACCGTCAAATGTATGGTTATAAAAAATTATTTAGCTTAATTTGTATTTGATTTGAATGCAAGAACAGGGAATGTAACAATCCTCTCTAAAACGATAAAGTATGAAGGACACTCTTGAAACGAATTTGACGGGTGAAAATACCGTTGAATTGAACGAAACTAATGAACAAGTAGCTGCAACCCCACAGGTGGCGGACGTCGCTACGGAATCAAAAGAAGCAGAGGTAGAATCTGCGGGTAAATTAACGAAAGACGAAATCCTGAGTCGGCTGAAGTCGCTTGTCGAAGCTCCGGTAGAAAACGTGCGTGGCGAAGTCGAAGCGCTTAAGCAGGCTTATTATAAGATTCGCCATAACGAGGTCGAAGCGCAAAAGAGCGCGTTCCTCAGTCAGGGCGGCGCGGAAGAGGATTTTGCAATTCCGGAAGATACAACGGAAGCCGAACTCAAAGACTTGCTGGCTATCTATAAGGAAAAGAAGGCGGCTATGCTGGCCGAGGAGGAAAAGCAGAAGGAGGCGAACTATGCGTTGAAACTCCAGCTTATCGAACAGCTAAAGGCGCTTTGTGCCAGCCAGGATGATTTTAATAAACTCTATAATGAGTTCAAGGCTATCCAACAGAAATGGAAGGAGATTAAGCAGGTGCCTGAAGAGCATGCGAACGAATTGTGGCACGAGTATCAGAACTATAGCGAGCAATTTTATGATTTAATTAAGATAAACAATCAGTTCCGCGATTACGATTTCAAGAAGAACTTGGAATTGAAGACGGCTCTTTGTGAAACGGTCGAGAAGTTGGAGGTGGAGCCGGATGTGATTTCTGCTTTCCACCAGCTCCAGAAGCTGCATCAACAATGGCGTGAGATTGGTCCGGTGGCCAAGGATTTGCGCGAAGATTTGTGGGCTCGCTTCAAGGCGGCGTCTGCTGTGATTAATAAGCGCCACCAGCAGTATTTCGAAGATTTGAAGGCGAAAGAGCAGGAGAATCTGGTGGCCAAGACGGCTATCTGCGAACAGATTGAAAGTATTGATTATGCGAAGCTCAAGACCTTCAAGGACTGGGACAAGAAGAATTCGGAGGTGCTTGATTTGCAACAGCAGTGGCGTACCATCGGTTTTACGCCGAAGAAGTTCAATACCAAGATTTTCGAACGTTTCCGCGCGGCATGCGATATTTTCTTTAGCAGGAAAGTGGCTTTCTTTAAGGAGAAAAAGGTGGAAATGGAAAAGAACTTGGAAAAGAAACGGGCGCTTTGCGAACAGGCGGAAGCCTTGAAGGATAGTACGGACTGGAAGGAGACAACGGATAAGTTCGTGGCGCTGCAAAAGGAATGGAAGGCCATCGGGCAAGTCCCGTTCCGCCATTCGGATGCTATCTGGAAGCGCTTCATTACCGCGTGCGATTATTTCTTCGCGCAAAGGGAGCAGACGCTCTCGTCCCAGAAGTCGGAAGAGCAAGCGAATCTCAAGGCGAAGAAGGAATTGATTGAAAAGGTGAAGTCGCTGGATGAGTCGCTCGAGCCGGACGAGGCTATTAACCTCTTGAAAGATTATATGGCGGAGTGGAATACTATCGGCTTTGTTCCCTTTAGGGATAAGGACAAAATTTACAAGGCTTTCCATCAGGCTGTCGACGCACAGTTCGACCGTTTGAAGGTGGACCGTCAGGACCGCCGGATTCGTTCGTTCCGCTCGAACCTCAGCGAAATGG
This sequence comes from Parabacteroides sp. An277, assembly GCF_002159645.1. Lineage (GTDB taxonomy): Bacteria > Bacteroidota > Bacteroidia > Bacteroidales > Tannerellaceae > Parabacteroides. The sequence continues at coordinate 142,891 of NZ_NFJB01000003.1, forward strand.
CCGGTAAGGGCAAAGGCAAGTTGTACACGGAGCGCGAGAAGTTGATGCGGAGTTACGACCGGATGAAGAGCGAGCTCCAGACCTACGAGAACAACATTGGTTTCTTGAGCGTTCATTCGAAGGGGGGCAGCGGGCTTATCAAAGAGATGGAACGCAAAATCGCTTCTTTGCGGGAGGAAATGGAGTTGATTGTGCAAAAGATAGATGCCATTGACGAAAATTTGGAATAAATAAATGCAACTCTCTTCTTTTATCTATTTTAATCCCGGAAACGAGGAGGCGATAGGTATCGGCCGGCGTAATTACACGCCGGTTTTTTCTGTGCGCCGCATGGAGGCGGAGCTGGCTTGCCTTCCGCTCTGGTATGGGGATTCGTCGGATGTGGTATGGGCGGAATCGCCGGTCGACGAGGATTTTGCGGAGCTGATGCGGTGTCTGTTCCCGGGTTTGCCTCGTCTGGTCTCTCCGCGTCGGTTCTTTCCCGAAGAGCGTTTCGTGGCGGCTCCTTGGGGGCTGGCACCGAATGTGTTGGCTCGGTTCGAGCGGTGGGTGAAGCAATATCGCTTGCCTGTCGAGGTGCCGGTGTGGACGGAGGTGTATCGTCGGTTGGTGAGCCGGGAGACGGCATGCCGCGCTTTGGCGTCTCTTCACGCCTGTTTGCCTTCCGAGGCGTTACCTTCACTTCCTTTCTTTGCCTCTTCGCTCGAGGAGATAAGCCATTGGCTCCACGGGAAGCAGGGGAGGTTCCTGCTGAAAGCGCCCTTCTCTTCGTCCGGACGGGGGCTGTTGCCCCTTTCGGTGGCCGAATGGGAGGAGGATGCGAAAAAGCGGCAGTGGGCGGAGGCGGTTATTCGTCGGCAGGGCACGGTGAGCATCGAGCCGTTGTATGATAAGCTGAAGGATTTTGCGATGGAGTTTTATTCCGATGGGGCAGGGCAGGTGACCTATCGGGGGCTTTCGCTGTTTCAAACGGTGCGTACCGGTGCCTATTCGGGCAATCTCTTGGGGTCGGAGGATTTCCGTCTCCAGCAATTGGGTGCGGATGTCGATCGTTCGGCCCTCGAGCGTGTCCGGGAGGCGGTGTGCCGGGTGCTGGCCAAGATTTATGGCATGGCTTATCGGGGACCTTTGGGAGTCGATATGTTCCTTTATCGTACGGATGCGGTCTCTCCGTTGCGCATCCATCCTTGTGTGGAAATCAATATGCGGCAGACGATGGGCGGCTTGGCTCTCCATCTTTCGGAACATTACTTGGCTCCGGAGGCGCGCGGCGTTTTCTTCCTCTCTTTCCACAAACAACCGGGCGAGGTCCTTGCGCGGCATCACGAGATGCTCCGCCGGTATCCGCTCCAACTCCGGGAGCATCGCATCACGGGTGGTTACTTGAATCTATGCCCTATCAGTGAAGAGACGGGTTATTGGGCGCATATCCTGGTAGAACATGTGCCTGCGTCGTGTATATAGCACGCTGACACGGCTACATGAAAAATCTGTCCTCTTCGAGGCCTGTTATAAGAATTTATGGGGGGCAGACACATGGGGCTGCCCCTATGGCCAGTTGTTTTGCTTCGAATATATATATTATGGTTCGTAGGGGCAGATAGAATCTGTCCAAATCCCAAGGAAGCAAATGGGGCGGATTCAATCCGCATCCTACAGTTTATTAAAGTTGCCGTAGGCCTCGCTCCGCTTCGGCCGCGCGGTTAAGCATGGTTTGACGGTTGCACCGTCCCGCTTCCACTTGTCCTTTCAAGAAATAAAGATCGCTTTGTTTTCCCCCGTTGGTTAATATAGATGCAGTAGACGGCGGCACCGTCTAACGATGCTTAACCGCGGGTGACACGCAGTGTTACCTGCGGGGAGGCTATCCCCCCATCCCTTCGACCTCGAAGGGGTCGAACTTCAGGTAGCCGCAGGTCGCAACCATCGGCGAGGCCTGCGGTATCGCATGTGATAGTAGGAAGGTGTGCCATTTTCTATCCCGCAAAAAAAGCGGCCCCGCGCTCGGAGCCGCTTCGATTTATAGTTGTAATTAATAACTATCTACCTGGGCGCATCGCTGCGGCCTTTGAATTAGATATATAAAGCTAATAGTCCTGTTTAAAAGGAAGGCGGCTCAGTGTAAACCGCCTTCCGAAAAAAATCTAAATAAAGTGCCTTGGGCGCATCGCTGCGGCCGTGGCTATTAAGTGTTTATCTGTTCTTTTTTATTCTAATACGATGGGTATCGAGCACTCGACGGTGCGGGGCTCTGCCTGCAACTTGCCGTTTTCGCCGATGTAGGTCTCGATACGCAGCGTATAATTGCCTTCTGTCAAATCGTTGGGCACTACGAATATCAGCGAATCGTTGGTCGAGGTGCGGATTTCCAGCTCTTCGTCCACGTCCAGCGTGTTCCGCAGGTACCCTTTGCCAAATGCTTCGCCCGTCGCATCCTTGCATTCGATACCGCCTCCATTGGCAAAGGCGATGGCGCCGCGCTTCAGATGCCCGTTCGTCTGGCCCGTTGCGCCGCACAGGATGCTGGTGAAACCCAAACTTCCGGAAGCCGTACCGTCCAGCTTACTAATATCTTTGATGTTAGTCCATACCAAATCTTCGCTAATCAAAGCACGTTTTACCGTATTGCCTTTCCGGCTTGATTCAGGAACAAAGCGAACGCGCGTGCCTGCGATTTGTTTCGCATTCACCTCATCCGCTGTTTTTACACCTTGCCCTTTGGATGTACAAGTATAATAGAACGTACCCAACCCGTCGACTTGCACGCTACGGCCCGAGTTCATAAAACCACCCATCACCATGCCCATCGCTTCGATAGCCGCCTTCGCATCCGGCGTGCTGACCGTCGTCATCATGGCGATTTGTTTACACAGTTCGTCCATCGTAACAGGCGAACCTATCGTCACAGCCTGCGGATACCACAGCTCTGACATTTTCTTATAAACAGCTTTAAATATTGGCATATCTCTTATAATTAACACGTTATACAATTTAACAATTTGCAATCAAACTGGCTGTTGACACCTATAAGAAGTGTCACCGACACTTATAAGAAGTGTCTCGGATACTTATAAGAAGTGTCAGGGACACTTCTTATAGGTGTCAACACCCTTCCTATAGGGCGTCTGCACCCCCTCCCCAAGGGAGGTTTTTCTCCTGAGGAATGCTTACTCGTTTTGTGTAAGGGGCGGGATGCGTATTCCGCCCCCTCTAAAAACACATTTCATAACGCTTACGGGGCGCAATCCCTGCGGCCGAATAAGCATTCTTCAGTAGAAGTTTTCTTCAAAGGATTAGGACAAGTAAATCCTATGGTCCTATTTTAGGTGTGTCTATCGGTTGCAGACGGCAGCGCCGTCTAACGATGCTTAACCGTGGGTGACGCGTTAGCGTTACCTGCGGGGAGGCTATCCCCATCCCCCTCGACCTCGAAGGGGTCGAACGGGGATTGTGATGCAGTTCGACCCCTTCGAGGTCGGAACAGATGGACTATCCTACCGCAGGTAACACTGCGTGTCACCCGCGGTTAAGCATGGTTGGACGGTTATACCGTCCTGCTTCCACTTGTCCTTTCAGGAAATAAAGATCGCTTTGGGTTATCCCCCTTGTTATATAAATGCCAACCAAGGCACTTATATATGTTTTGTTTATATTGCCGAGGGTTTTTACACCCTCGGCTTTTAAAGTCTATAGATAGATTATAAGATTGATTATTAGTCAATCATGTGATAATAATCGCTCTTAGCCCAGAACAATGTGGTGTAATAACCCAGCGGTTCATCGTAATTAGTTGCAATAGCAGCTTGATAATTAGCTGAATTATTTGTAACCTCATCACTCGGATAAGGCAAACGTCCCGGAGGTGTTGCATAAGCCGGAGTTTGCGTATCACGAGAGAAGTTCACTACGGGATAACCGGTACGACGAACTACGTTCCATGCTTCCAACTCGTTCATAAAGCTGAAGTTCAACCACAATTGTTCGCACACGCGTTGTTGGGTCGGTTCCCAGATGCTTTCTGCATATGCGGTGATTTCAGCATCAGTCGGTTCTGTCAATGTACGGAATCCACGATAGCTATCATTACCCGGTACACGATACAATGTACTATTCAATTTTGTATCCCAGTAGAACTCTGCGGATTGTTCAACACCCTTGATGAAGTTTTCGCGAGCTGCATTTTGATCTGCCGCTACGCCATATCCCATCAAATAAGCTTCTGCTTTGCTCAAACTTACTTCGGCAGCACCAATCCATAAACTGAATACGTTTTCATTACCTTGATAAGTATCATAACCGGCAATCAGTTGTGTATCGATTTCACAGAAATAGTTAGCAGTCAAGATACCTCTATTTACATATTCCTGATGCTTTTCAGCCTCAAAGTTTGTAATTTCGGCATTGCTCATAGTCAAATCAAATGCTACGTATTCGTTATCCGGATTCGGGTCATACATGGCTTGTAAACGCGGGTCTGTATTAGCATCGGGAATGCCACCTTCCGGTACATTCATTACGCGCAAAATAGTCTGTGAAGCGGCAGCATACGAACCCGTACGCAATGCTTGCGACATACTTTTACCCCAGTTGAAATCATCCGACTGTGTGCTGGCAGCTACACCCATATTATCTGCATTACTTTCAATCAACGGATATTGGCTCGGATTATTCAAGATTTCTGCGATGGCAGCATGAGCATCCGATACACAATCACCATTAGTTGCTAAGTGCAACGCAATACGCAAACGAAGAGAATTAACCCACTTTTGCCATACGACCGGATCACCGGCTGCGATGGTATAATCTTGTGGTACTAAATAAATCAATCCGTCTCCATCAATATTTCCGCTGGCCAAATAATCGCCCGTTTCTTTCAAATCGGCTAAGATTTGCTTGTAAAGTGTCACATCATCGTCATATACACAAGCTTGTTTAGCGCGGTCATAATCACCATCAATCCAGATGGTGCCCGCCCCATTGAAAGGAACATCGCCAAACAGAGAAAGCATTTCATGCAATTGGGCATCTACCATGGCACGAGACAAATGGAAGAAAATAGCATAAGTAGGCTTTTCTTCTTCCGAAAGATTGTTGTAGTTGTATTCCAACAAACGGTGTTGCGTTACCATGTCGTAGAACTGTTTCCAACGGTCGTTATAACGACCTTCACCGGCTCCCATAAATCGACCTCTGGTATTGTTATCACCTACTACGCCTGAAAATAATCCAGATGTCGTAGACTGTGAGTAATAACGATAATAAAGAAGGTCCATCCATTGTCTACCTTTAAACATCACGCCAGTAAACACCTGAGGTATTCCTACCGTCGTTGTTTTGGAGGGGTCGAGGTATTTTTCATCATACTCCGAGTCAGAACATGACGTGCCAATGGACATCAACATCGCCCCTGCTGCTAATAATGAAAGTATCTTTTTCATACGTCTTTCTTCTTTTAATGATTTAATTAACTAATTAGAAACTTGCCCGAATCGAGAAACCAAATGAACGAGAACTTGCCGTTGAACCTTCTACTACGGATTGATAAATCCAGTTTGTACCAGCTGTTGTTTCTGCATCGAACAACTTCAACGAACGGTAAATATAGAACGGGTTACGGGCAAATGCAGAAATCTGCAAGTTACTGCAAGCGAACTTCTCCGTCCAGCTCTTTGGTAAAGTGTATCCTAAACTGATTTCACGACACTTTACATACGTATTCTTTTGAACCGCATCTGCATATGTCTGGCTGGCACCTGAAGAACCCCAACCATACATATTATCGTTTGCTTCAAATTGCGTTACGATAATATCATTGGGTGTACCATCTTCCTTTACACCCGGAAGAATTAAACCGTTATCCCATACATAATGGCCATTTACCATCGTTTCACCACGCTTGTAGTTGCTAATCTGGTCTGCCGGTACAATATGGATAGAAGCCTTGTCGGATACATCTTCTGTATCGCTGTAGTAGAAGATACCGCCTGTAGAGGCATCGCGTACTCCAATCGCATCTGTAACGTTACCAGCGTCTATCATATACTGCCAAGGTAAGTTCAATACATCGCCGCCAATACGGAAATCGAATTGCATATCCAAGGTAAAGGCTTTATAACTCAAACTGGTACCGAAACCTCCCGTTAATTTAGGCATGGCATTACCTACTTTGTGGCGTTCTGTCTTATCCGAAATATAGAGACCGTTTTCACCTACGATATAGTTACCATTCTCATCCGTCTGCCATGTATAGGTATACCAATCACCCATTGGTTCGCCTACGTGCGACTCCAATACGGCAGCATCACCATCCGCACTGTAGTGTTGAAGTCTATCCAAACCTTCTGCCAACTTGGTTACCTTATTTTTGTTCCAAGCAATATTGGCACGCAAATCCCATCTCCAATCCTTGTTTTCAATAGGCGTACCATAGACATTCAATTCAATACCTTTGTTCTCCAACTCACCGACGTTCATCAACATGGACTGTGCACCCATAGAGGCAGCAGCCGTTGTTTGTAGAATCTGGTCTTTGATGGTATTGGCATAGAAGTTAAATTCCATACCCAAGCGGTTGTTCAAGAACTTGTTCTCAATACCCAACTCGAACTCATACTTGGTTTCTGGTTTGATGGCTTCGTTTCCGATACCAGTCGGTACAAAGTTGATGATGTAGTTATTACCATGCAGTTTTGATTCCTGCGTATATACCATGTTGGCTCTATAGATTTCCGGCGCGTTACCTACAATACCATACGAGAAACGAACTTTACCATAATCCCACCAAGACGGATTCTTGTCTTTCAACAGTTCGGTGTACAATACACTGACGCTGGCTGATGGATACCAGAAAGAGTTATTGCCGTGGCTCAGGGTAGAGGTCTTTTCCTGGCGGATAGAACCTTCCACATAACCCCAGCTATCGTAACCATAACTTGCCGTCAAGAAGGCACCCGTACGGAGCAACTCTTGTTTCGTCATGCTGGCGTTCTTTTGTAATACGGAAGCATCCAAGTGGAACCAGTTTTCTTGCGTCATACCGCCGTTGGTGCTGACATTTGACAGATAGTAAGATTCTTGACGCGCATTCCAACCCAAGTTGGCGGTTACGTTGTGCTTTTCGCCAAAAGTCTTGTCGAACATCAACATGATATCACTATAGACAATCGAGTAACGGCTATTCTTTAAACCATATTGTTCGTCAGCATATTGTCCGTTGGTAGAGAACACGTGTGCCGTTTTCGTATTGTTCATTGTTTCTATCTTATCTACAGTCAAGTCGGTAGCGATACGTCCGCTTAACGTCAAGCCCGGAATAATATCCCAAGTCGGGTTAACAGACCCAATGAAACGCTGGTGGTCTTCCAACTGGTTATTGGCAAATACTTGCCAGAAGTATTCACTTACCAATGAGGTAGCACCCATCGGCGTGTAAAGGAATTGTTCATCTGGTGTCAATGTGTTAACATCACCACCATTGATAGCCGAAATGGTATTTACATATCCTAAACTGGTAACGGTATGGTCACGAATATAAGCTACATCCGTAAAACCACCAAACATACCGCTATAGTTGTTTGTCAAACGAGAAATACGGTAGGGGCGGTTCTTGATATTTTGTGTCGTATAGTTCGCGGTATAGTTGAACTTAATGGTATTGGTTACATTGAAAGTACCATTCAAACTAAATACATGCTTGCTATTACGCGAATTATACTGCATCGGTTTATTGTCGTTGAATGTATACGAGAAACGTACATTGTTCTTTTCCGTAGCATTCGTTAACGAGAGGTTATAGGTCTGCGTTACGCCGGTACGGAAGATATCTGCCCATTGATTATGGTCAATCGGTTCCCATGCACGTTCTGTTCCATCGAAGTAAGTCACCGTCTTAGTTGGGTCATATTTAGCACCCCAAGTATATGCAGACTCACGGTTAGGCGTAGTAATTGGATTACCATTGCGGTCTACACGAGTTTGACGGAAACCTGTCAAAGCCTGCGGATCCGCGTTGCTACCGATACCGAAGTTATCATAACCAGGACCATATTCCTTTTGGATTTCAGGCATATAGGCCACCTTATCAAAGGTCAAATTGGCACTGAAGTCAATCTTGGTACCCGAACCGGCTTTCCCTTTCTTGGTGGTAATCATGACAACACCGTTGGCAGCTTCCGAACCGTAGAGGGCAGATGCGGCGGCACCCTTTAAGATAGAGATGTTTTCGATATCTTCCGGGTTGATATCCACCATACCATTGGAATCGATACGTTGGTTGCTCCAATAACCATCGTTGTTGGCGTTACCGTTACGGATGGGCACACCATCCATGATGATTAACGGCTGCGTGTTACCCGTAATAGAGGAGAGACCGCGGACAGAGATTGATACGGAACCGGTACCACCACCGGGAGCCGACGCGATACGTACACCGGCTGCTTTACCATACAAACCTGTGGCAATGGAAGCACTACCGGTCTTGTTCAAGTCATCGGCTGCAATGGTACTAACGGCATAACCCAACTTTTTGGCGTCTTTCTTGATACCCAAGGCCGTTACGACGACCTCTTCCAGCTGTTCCGAATCTTCCGCCATGGTGACGTTGATGCTTGGCTGGCCGGTATAAGGGATATCCTGCGTCTTGTACCCGATGTACGAGATTTCGATGATATCGCCGTTCTTTACGCCTTCCAAGGTGAAGTTACCGTCCATGTCGGTAATACAACCTGTGGTGGTGCCTTTGATGATTACGGATGCGCCGATGACTGGACCGTAAGCATCCACTACGTTACCCGTCACTGTGCCGTCCTGCTGAGCACGGAGGGCACTCGGGTTTGCCGGGGCAATTTCTGCATAGATGTTACCTGTTACGCTCAATGCAGCTGCCACCAATAGCAAACAAATGGAATTTGTTGTCTTGTTTGGCATAAATAATTCTTTATTGTGTTTATACTAAAATTAAACTTTTCCTTTATTGTAACGGAATCAGTAAGTTAGCCACTTGCGTTTTTCGTTTTTCTGCCTTGGTCTAACCAAGACTACGTCA
>NZ_NFJB01000030.1 GCF_002159645.1 Parabacteroides sp. An277
CAGTTTGGCAGGCTGTTCTCATCCATTAAAAGGACTGTTAAGCCGCTTAGGAGAGACAAGGGCATGAGATTATAAACGATGCCAACGGGAGGGTAGCAAGTTTGTGTTTGGGGCAGACCAAAACCGCTTGCTATCCTCCCATTGGTTAAATTCAAAATCGGACAGGAAACATCCTCTACTCAAAAATCTATAAGTTTTCTTGTTAAGTTTGGTTATTCATATTTGTCTTGGATGAAGTGCGTCCGCATTCTCGGTTCATATTCCGGCTTGCGAACGCCGTTCTTCCGTCCGCTTTCAATGCACTTTAGCAACCACGCCATATTTTGCCCCAAGATGCGCATGGTCTGCAAGCCTTCCTTGTCCTTGCGCACATCGTCGGGTGTGAAGCCGTGTACCGAGTTCCAGTATTGCGATGCTACGATAGGCATATTCGCAATAGTGAAATATTGATTCAATTGCTCGAAGGTGGCGGAGGCTCCACCACGGCGGCACGATACTACTGATGCGCCGAGCTTGCCCGCCATGCGGTTCTCCGTGGCGAAGAACAGGCGGTTCAGGAACGAAACGAGTTGCCCCGTTGGTGCACTGTAATAAACCGGAGAACCGATGACGATGGCATCAAATTCATCCAGCCGTTTCTGTATCTCTTGCACGAGGTCGTCGCGGAAACAATGTCCTGTATTCATGCAGGCTCCACAGGCGATGCAACCCGCTATGGGCTTCTTGCCTAAATACAGCAATTCCGTCTCAATGCCGTTTGCCTGCAAGGTGGTTTCCACTTCGTGCAGGGCGGTATAGGTGCAGCCCGTTTGATTCGGGCTGCCATTAATCAACAATACCTTCATACGTTCAGAATTTATGCGCCAGTTCAGCCGCTTGCTTGCAGCCGTCCGTCTTGTTGATGTCACCTTCGTTCAATACTCCGGTAATAAGCACTTCGCCAGCCATCTCCCATTTCAGCAGAGCGGCAGAACGTTCCAGCGGCATACGGATGCCGTCCATTACCGTCACGTCGTTTTCTTCGCAGCAGGCTATCAGTCCGCATTTCTTTCCGGCGATATCCTTTCCGCCCACCACGAATGAAAACAGGCGGTCAATCACACCCTTTATCTGTGCCGGGATGGAATACCAGTAGGTTGGCATGGTGAATACAACAGCATCGGCTTCCATAATGGCAGGTGCGATAAGGTTGAAATCGTCGTCGAACGAACAAGCCTTGCCCGTCTTGAAGCAGGTCTGGCAGGCACGGCAACCGCCTATCTTCATCAGTGCGGCATCAAATCGTCGCACCGTGTGGCCGAGTGTCTCCGCTTCCCTGATAAATGCGTCCGTCATGGCAAAGCTGTTGCCATGCTTGCGTGGACTTCCCGTAATAACTGTTATCTTCATGACGCTTCCTCCTTACTTTTGAATGGTATTCGAATTCTGATTGTACGCCTTCGCCACGCACCGCCACTCGCCGTCCATCTTCATCAGCAGCAGGTAGTCGGTGAAGTCGATACGGCCTCCCCATTTCTCTTCCAGCACGCGCACCACGGCGAGGGTCTCTTCTACGTCCACCACGTCGATGCGTGCCTTGAAGTCATCGCCTGCGCCTACGGTGTCCACATTGTGGTAGAACTGCTCGATGCTGCCGTGCTCCAGCTTCCCGTCCAAGTAGCCGAATAAGACGGCTTCGTCAATAAACAATTCGCGGGCATACTTGCTGTTGCCTTCTGCCACACTTTTCACAAACTTCATGGCAGCTTCTTCCACTGCCTTGTACTCTTCGATATTTGCTCTCATGATGCTAATGTTTAATTGATTATCTTGTTTTGATGCTGCAAAGGTAGGTGATTCCTCCAGTTTGCACAAGTACCGAAAAATTATTCATATACTGAAAAATTATTCGGTATATACCCGTTACGATATATTATCCTTACCTTTGCAGGCGTAACATTCAATAAAGATAAAACCATGTACGAAAGAAAGATACCCGTAGATTTGGACTGTCCCTTGCGGCTGACCATGAGCCTGATTGATTCCAAGTGGAAGTCATGCATCTTGGACGAACTGCGCCACCGTGCCCTGCGTCCCAGTGAATTGCACAAGATATTTCCCGAAGCCACGCCTCGTGTGCTCGACTTGCAACTGAAGGAACTGGTAGAGGACGGGCTCGTATCGAAGACCATCTACCCTGAACTGCCTCCTCGTTCGGAGTATGCTATCACTCCGTTGGGGATGACGCTTATTCCCATCATCGATGCTATGATTGCATGGGGAGAGAAGAATACAGAATTATTTGAAAAGAAATATGGGAAACGGTAATAGAATTTGGTTGCTTTTCCGTATCTTTACGCTAAGACAAGAGTTGTTTGACAGAAATTTACCGCATATTGCAGAATTTGTGACTGTTTCCAAGTCATTACCTCGTTTTTTGAGAAATGCTTATAAGTAGCTTATTTTTAATATATTCCTATTTCAATATCGTTTTTTTCTACAAAGAACGCCTGCACCTTGTTCATGGCCACGGGATGGTTCGAGTAGGGATATTCCCACAAGGTACGTTTCCATTCGCCGTTCAACTGTTCGTCTACATTACCGATGCCATCTTTCCAGATGCTTGTTTTCCATGCAGGCGTGGGAAGCGAATCGGGCGATACGGCACCATAGCCATAAAGCGTCGCCAACTGGCATGTCTTCTCTTCGAAGGTCATCTGCTGTAATAGATTGTTGATTCGTTTCTCTATAGGTTGTTTCGGATCTTCATATATATCTTTTTCCCCGTTTTTATTGAAGTCTATCCACCCGTCGTGGTAGATATCTGTCCGTGTTTGGGCAGCCGACGAACCTACAAGGGCTGTTAATAAAATTATTGTCGTTATTTTCCTCATTTGATACAAGTGTTTTTCGAATTATGAGGCAAAAATAATACTTTAAAATAAAAGTACCATGCTTCTTTTCTTCAACAAATGCCTGAAGCCGCCATCTAAGGCATTGTCAGTCGACAATAAGCAAGAAATGTTGTTTCTGGTTATTTGTCATTTCCCTATACTCTCTCTACCTTATTATATAATTATATATGTAGAAGGCGCGTCGGAACGAGAATCGTTGTCGTGCGGAGTCTGACCGTAATATTGTGCATCTATATCATAAAATAATTTATTGTTTTTTCTTCCGTTAATGTTTATTTTTGCCCCAACTTATTTATTAAAAGGAGAAATATTTCATGTTAAAACACTTTTTACTTACGTTTTCGCTTATTGTGGGAGGTGGTGGATTTGTTTCGACAAATGCACAAACTCATACGCGAATTTCTTTACCTTCTTTATTTTCAGACCATATTGTGTTACAACAACAGGATTCTGTTCCTGTGTGGGGATGGGGCGAAGCCGGGACGACAGTATGTGCTGTTGGTAGCTGGGCTTCCCAAGACACCATTTCAGCCGTAGTAGATGATGCGGGGCGATGGAGTCTTAAGTTGAAGACAGAAGTTTATGGAGGACCTTATACACTTCACTTTTTTCAGGCAGGTTTTGAGGAGGAGGGTATCACTTTAGTGGATGTGATGCTGGGTGAGGTCTGGCTTTGCAGTGGACAATCTAATATGGAATTTAGTCCTGCTAATGGCATTGTAAACCAAGCAGAAGAGATTGGAGCAGCCAACTATTCGAATCTGCGTTTTTTTAGTATAGAAAAGCGAGGTAGCCAATCCTTGCAAGACGATTGCAAAGCTACGTGGGAGTGTTGTTCTCCCGATGTGATGCAACGAAGAAGTGCGGTGGCTTATTTCTTTGGTCGCCATTTATATGAAAATTTGAAAATACCTATCGGGTTGATTGTATCTGCTTGGGGAGGTAGTGCAGCGGAGGTGTGGATACCGAAATCAAGCCTTCCTAAGATGGTAGATTTTCCTCGTATTCAGCAGGAACGAAAGTGCCCTTGGTGGCCGGTTGAACCCGGGACGCTCTACAACAGTATGATTCATCCCTTGCTTCCTTATCGCATTGCAGGAACCATTTGGTATCAAGGCGAATCAAATCGAGATGATCCGCAGTCCTATTTCAATTTAATGAAAACCTTGATAACTTCGTGGCGCAAAGGTTTTCAACAGGATTTTCCGTTCTATTTGGTGCAGATAGCCCCGTTCAATTATCAATCAAAGAATAACGGACCTGCGTTAATTCGCGAAGCACAAGCGGAGATTGCGCGTCAAATTCCATATACTGGTTTGGTGGTTACGAACGATGTGGGAGATTTCAATAATATCCATCCCGCGCGTAAACAAGAGGTTGGTATTCGGTTGGCCAACCTGGCCTTAGGCGATAAGTATGGTCGCAAGGAGATTCCTTTTGAAAGTCCTTGTTTTGAAGCCATGGAAATCCAGAAGGCAAAAATCCGCATACGTTTTTCTCAACCTATTGTATGTAAGGAAAAAGTTATCAACGGATTTCAGATAGCAGACGAGAAGGGACATTTTGTGCAAGCTCATGCGCGGATTATAGGCGATGATGTAATAGAGGTTTGGGCGAAAGCAATTAAGCATCCCATGGCCGTGCGCTATTGTTTTGATGATGCGACGGTGGGTAATCTGCAAGGAACAAATTCTTTACCCGTAGAGCCTTTTCGTACTGACAAGAAATAATATTATATAATAATGTAGCACAAAAAGATGAGACGAGTTTTATTCATCAGCATGTTGATTTGGACATGCCTTTGGGTTATGTATGCCCAGGAACAAACATGGAACGGAGGGATACGGCATGATTTTGAATTTGAAGGCCGGACAGTTGTAGTAGTAGAACCGGTGAAAGCCGCTGAAGGAAATCCATGGATTTGGCGGCCTGCGTTTTTCGATGCTTTTCCTAGTGTAGACAAATCATTACTGGCGAGGGGATTTCATATCGTGTATTTAGATGTTACCCATTGTTATGGTAATCCGCGTGCTGTTGCATTGGGTACCGATTTTTATCATTTTGTACGTGAGAAATATGCACTTTCGGATAAAGTAACATTAGAAGGGTTCAGTCGCGGAGGGCTTTATGCCCTTAATTGGGCGATTGCTAATCCAGAAAAGGTGGCATGCATTTATTTGGATGCGCCGGTGTGCGATGTATTTAGTTGGCCGGGGCGAAAACAGGCGAAACTTTGGCAAGATTTGTTGCAAAATTGGGAAATGACGGATGCCGAAATGGATACTTTTTCATACAATCCTATTGACAATCTGAAACCTCTTGCTGCAGCAGGTATTCCTATCTTGGCCGTATGTGGCGATAGCGATCAAGTGGTTCCTTATCAAGAAAACATGGAGGTAGTTCGTACACGTTATCGCGCTTTAGGCGCTCCGGTAGAGGTTATCCTTAAACCAGGTTGTGATCATCATCCGCATAGCTTGGAAAATCCGGAGCCGATAGTTGATTTTATCTTGCGTAATCAACCCGCTTATCAGAAATATATTCATTGTAACATTAGAGGAAGTTTGCAAAACTCGCTGTTGAAATTTGAACGAGAACAAAAAGGTTGTGTGGCCTTTCTGGGAGGTTCAATTACAGAGATGAAAGGTTGGAAGGATGAAATAGAGAAAGATTTGAAGCAACGTTTCCCTTATACAACATTTGAATTTGTTGAAGCTGGGATTGGTTCGACAGGTACAACGCCTGGTGCTTTTCGTTTGGTACATGATGTGCTTTCCAAAGGTAAAGTTGATTTACTCTTTGTAGAAGCTGCTGTCAATGATGATACCAATCATTTCTCGCCATCCGAACAGGTACGTGGTATGGAAGGCGAGGTGCGTCACGCCTTGCTCCACAATCCAGAGATGGATATCGTGATGCTACATTTTATTTATGATCCGTTTATTCCTCTCCTTGAGAAAGGAAAACAGCCTGATGTGATATTAAACCATGAGCGAGTGGCCAACCATTATCTAATACCGTCTATTAATTTGGCACAGGAAATAAGCGAACGTATGAGCTCTGGTGAATTTACTTGGGAACAGTTTGGTGGTACGCATCCGCTTCCTTTTGGACATAAATTTTACGCTGCAGCTATCAACCATCTTTTCGATGCCATGTGGCGGAATATAGCATTGGATGCATCTGTCATACCACATGAGATTCCCGTGGAACCGCTCGATACATGTAGTTATTTTGGAGGTGATTTTATCGATTTACGAGCCGCTACCCTACAAAAAGGTTGGAAATACATAGACTCCTGGCATCCAGATAACACATTCGAGAAACGTCGCGGGTTTGTAGATGTACCGATGCTTGAAGCTACGCAACCGGGCGATGAATTATCTCTGGAATTTGAGGGGCGAGCTATCGGTATATTTTGTACGCCAGGGCCTTCTGCTGGTATTTTGACTTATAGCATCGATGGAGGTGATTTCCAGGAATTAGATACATTTACGGAATGGAGCGGACATCTATATATTCCTTGGGTATATATGTTTGCAACCGAACTTAAATCTGGTAAGCATCGGCTCGTTTTGCGTGTTTCTGGAAAGAAGAATCCGGCATCGGCAGGTCATGAATGCCAAATTCGGAATTTTGTTGTCAATCGATAAAACTATTGGGCATTACAGATGGGAAAATCCTTCTTAGGTATGTGGGGTTTTCCCATCCATTAGAATTTCCAATATACAAGTGACGTATAATTTTATGATATAATCTGCATGGCAATCCATGCACAGGCTTCGGCGTCGGCTAAAGCATGGTGGTGTTGCGTCAGGTCGTATCCGCAATGAGCAGCTACAGTTTGGAGTTGATGGTTGGGAAGTTTTTTACCAAATGTACGGCGCGAAGCTCGGCAAGTACAATAGAACGTATAATCAGGATACTCCATCCCATATGTTTTAAAGACAGCTTTCAAGCATCGTTCATCGAAGGGACTATTATGAGCAACTAAGGGTAAACCTTCGATTTTGGGCGCTATTTCTTTCCATACTTTGGGGAAAACGGGAGCTGAAATGGTATCCTCTGTTCGCAAACCATGGACGCGCGTATTCCAATACAGATAGTAATCTGGTTCGGGATGAATCAGTCGGTAAATACGTTCTATGATTTCGCCTTGACGTACAATCACTACGCCTACACTACATACGCTACTCGCTTCTTGGTTGGCGGTTTCGAAATCGATGGCGGCAAAGTTTTTCACGCTTTCTTATTCTATATGATACAACTTCAGTTTGTTATATAATGTTTTGCGGTCGATGCCCAGAAGTTGGGCTGCCCGTGTCTTATTGTTATTACATTCTATAAGGGCTTTACGGATGAGATCGATTTCATGACTTTCGTCTTTGAGTTGGGAGACGGGTTGCGCTTTCGTACGTTGGCTTTCCTGTAGTTCGTCGGGTAATTCTGCACATGTAATATAACGTCCTTTTGCCAAGAGGGTCGCATAGCGGATAACGTTCTTCATCTGCCGAAGGTTTCCAGGCCATGAATAGGATTGGAAAAGACGAATGGTCTCGTCGTCAAAACCAATTAAATTTTTCTTCAATTCGGCATTGGCCAAATCAAGGAAATGGTTGGCAAAGAGGAGCAAATCCTCTTGTCGTTCGCGAAGGTCGGGGATACGGATTGTGAACTCATTGATACGATGATAAAGGTCTTCACGGAAATCCCCCTTTTCAATAGCTTGGCGTAAATTCTCGTTGGTAGCCGAGACGAGGCGAACGTTTATCGCAATCTCTTGATTGCTACCTACGGGGCGAATCTTTCTCTCTTGCAAGGCGCGGAGCAATTGTACTTGTACCTCATAGGTTAGATTGCCTATTTCGTCCAAGAAAAGCGTCCCGCCTTGTGCAGCCACGAAAGCACCTACTTTATTATCTATCGCACCTGTAAACGAGCCTTTAACGTGTCCAAAGAATTCCGATGCGGCTAAATCTTTCGGAATGGCTCCACAATCGACTGCTACAAAAGGTCCTTTTGCCCGATTGCTTTGCTCGTGGATACGCCTCGCTACGTATTCTTTACCCGTCCCGCTCGAACCGTTTATCAGTACCGACATCTCCGTTGGTGCTACCAATCGCACATGTTCGAAAAGCGAAACAGCCGCTGGGCTGATTCCCTCTATATAAGGATTCTGCAATGCGTCCTCGCGCGCTTCGTCCGGCTCTGCACCAGGCCATTGGATGGTCTCTTGAATTTTCTTCAAAAGTTCTTCCGGATTTAGCGGCTTAGAGATATAATCCGCTGCACCCAGCTTGATGGCTTGTACGGCGGTCTGGATATCCGCATAGCTTGTCATCATAATGAGCGCCGTATCAGGACGTTCCTCTTTCACCCATTTCAACAAATCAATACCATCTTGATCCGGAAGTCTCAAGTCCGATAAGACTAATTGATAAGCATGGTCCGCCATATCCCGCTTCGCATCGACTACCGACGAGAATGCGCGAACCTGAAATCCTTTTTTGCTCAACCATGTCTGCAACATGAAAGAGAACGTAATATCGTCTTCTACTATTAATATAGATGGTATCATACATTTCCGTTTTACAAAGACAAAAATACAACTTTTTTCTGAAAAATACATCTTTGGAAATCCTTTTACCCTTAAAAATGGTCTACAACCGAAGAAAACTTCTCGGCAAGGTACTAAAAACTTCTATTTCCGTTTTCTATTCTTTACGTATCGTCGATGTTTGTGTAAATATCGTTGATATTTGTATATCTTTAGCCTAAAGATAAGGAAATATCGTCGATATTTATAGAATTTTTCGGTAAGGAAGGAGGTTTTCCTGCCTTATCGGGTAATTTTTCTTCGGGTTGAATTTTCTTTTCTTCGCGAGATGGATTTGAAATATTCCTTATATTTGCAGACGAACTAAATAGGCGCATAAAAAGAAGATGACAATTCAACAATTGGAATATATCTTGGCGGTAGACCGTTATCGCCATTTTGCCAAAGCGGCAGAGCATTGCCATGTGACACAACCTACGCTTAGCATGATGATTCAAAAGCTGGAAGACGAGTTGGGGGTAAAGCTTTTCGACCGGTCGATACCTCCTGTCCGCCCGACGGCCACAGGTGTGAAAATCATTGCACAAGCTCGGAAGGTACTGCTTCAGGCGGCTCAGATTAAGGATATTGTGACGGAAGAGACGCAATCCTTGAAGGGGTCGTTTCGGTTGGCCGTACTTCCTACTATTGCGCCTTATCTTCTTCCGCGTTTCTTGCAACATATTGCCGAACAACATCATGAATTGGATATTCGCATCCAAGAGATGCAAACGGTACCCACTTTGTCTGCCCTTGCGAAAGGAGAAATCGATGCCGCCATTATCGCTAACGAACCGACGGAGGCCAACCTGTTGGGTACGCGCCTTTATTACGAAGAGTTTTTCGGATACGTATCGCGCCATGAACCTATATTCAAGCAAGACATTATCCGCACGACGGATATCAGCGACGAACGGCTTTGGCTCCTCGACGAAGGACATTGTTTTCGTGACCAGCTTATGCGTTTTTGCCAACGCGAAAAGGTGAAGATTCATCAGGCGGCTTACCATATGGGAAGTCTGGAGACCTTTATGCACATGGTAGAAAGCGGTTTTGGTATGACCTTTATCCCCGAGCTTGCTACGCTTCAGCTATGTGATTCGCAACGTGAATTGGTACGTCCGTTTGCTATTCCGCGTCCCACACGCGAGATTTATTTCGTCACGCACAAGGATTTCATCCGTCATTCGCTTTCGAAAATATTGATAGAGCATATCCAGGAAGCCGTACCCAAGAAGATGCTTCGCCTGCAAGTCGGACAAAAAATCGTCTGATTTAACATAAAAAATTGTCACGATTTGCTTGCATTTGTCGAAAAAGTATTACTTTTGCGCCAGATAAAAGAACAAACGAATAAAATGACACGATTTAGCTTTACATATTACTTTTATTACTTTTACTTTAGCAAAGTGAAGGCAGGAGTTTGTATGTGAAGATTTGAATCCATAAAATGAATCATAAATATCAATCATAAGTATAAAGTCCTGCCGCAATCCGGTGGGACTTTTTTATTTTGAAAACAAACTCTCAAGAACGATGAAAAGAAAAGTAGCTATTCAAGGCATTGCCGGTTCGTATCATGATATCGCTGCTCGTCGATATTTCGAAGGAGACGAGGTGGAAACGATTCCTTGTAATACATTCCGCGATGTAATCCAGACTATCAAAAAAGACCCAAGTGTGTTGGGGTTAATGGCGATTGAGAATACCATAGCTGGAAGTCTTTTGCAGAATCATGAGTTGATACGCGAGAGCGGATTTTCAGTAATCGGGGAATACAAATTGCGGATATCACATTCGTTGGTGGCTTTGCCAGGGACGAAGTTAGAGGATATCATTGAGATAAATTCTCATCCGATTGCCCTCATGCAATGCACAGACTTTCTGGATACGCTTCCCCATGCGAAGATTGTCGAAAAGGATGATACTGCCAATAGCGCACGTTGGATTGCAGAGCAGCATCTCAAAGGGCATGCCGCCATTTGTGGTAAGTTGGCGGCCGAGATTTATGGAATGGAGGTGCTTGCAGAAGGCATCGAAACCAATAAACGGAATTTTACCCGTTTTGTAGCGATAGCAGATCGTTGGACAGCCGATGAGGTCATGCGTGATAGTATCAAGAACAAAGCATCTTTGGTCTTTGCCGTACCTCACGTAGCGGGGAGTCTCTCGCGTGTCCTTTCGGTACTCTCGTTCTACGATATGAATCTCTCTAAAATTCAATCGTTACCTATCATTGGGCGGGAGTGGGAATATCTTTTCTACGTTAACTTGACATTTAGTGATTATATCAAATATCGCCAAGCGCTCGATGCGATTCGTCCGCTGACAAAAGATCTTAAAATTTTAGGTGAATATGAAGAAGGAAGACAAGGCTTATAATAATATCGTGCCGGCGGATCGTGTTTCGAACGTCCAAGAATATTATTTTTCGCGTAAATTGAAAGAGGTCGCCGAAATGAATGCGGCGGGAAAGCATGTTATTAACTTGGGAATTGGTAGTCCGGATTTGCCTCCCTCTACTGAGACTATCGAAGCTCTTTGTTATCATGCACATCAGTCTAATGAGCATGGATACCAACCTTATGTAGGTATTCCAGAGTTGCGTATGGCTTTTTCTCAATGGTATAAAAGATGGTTTCAAGTGGATTTGGATCCGAAATGCGAAATCCAACCGTTGATCGGTTCTAAGGAGGGAATATTACATGTCTCTTTAGCGTTTCTAAACTCAGGAGACGGAGTGTTGGTTCCCAATCCCGGTTATCCAACGTATAGTTCGGTGAGCCATCTCGTTCAGGCGCGAATCGTGCCGTATGATCTTCGGGAAGAATTAGGATGGCAACCAGATTTTGAGGCACTCGAACGTATGGATCTTTCTGGTATTAAATTAATGTGGACGAATTATCCGAATATGCCAACCGGAGCCAATGCAAGTTTGGAACTTTATCAGAAGCTGGTAGACTTCGGACGGAAGCATAACATCATCATCTGCAATGACAATCCGTATAGTTTTATTCTGAACGAGCATCCGTTGAGCATTCTGAGCATTCCTGGCGCGAAAGATATCTGCATTGAAATGAATTCGATGAGCAAGGCGCATAATATGCCAGGTTGGCGCATGGCGATGTTGGCTTCAAACGCGCAATTCGTGCAATGGATATTGAAAGTAAAGAGTAATATCGATTCTGGCCAATTCAAGCCGATGCAATATGCTGCCGTTGAAGCATTGAACGCTCCGCGCGAATGGTATGAACGGATGAATGCCATCTATCGAAGTCGTCGGGCGTTGGCCGGTGAAATTATGGATGCTTTAGGCTGTCGTTACGATAAAAACCAGGTGGGGATGTTCCTTTGGGGGCGTATACCGGATGAGGTGGCAGGAAGTGAAGTTCTCGCTGATGATATTTTATACAATGCAAATGTCTTTTTGACGCCTGGATTCATTTTTGGCTCTAATGGCAATCGTTTCATTCGTATATCGCTTTGTTGCAATCAAGAAATGTTGTCGGAAGCGTTGACACGCATTCAAAATCGAAAAAAGTAGAATCATAAAACAATAAAAGAATATTTATCATGGAAAAAATGGAATTTGAATCAATTTTGCTACCGGGTATCAACCCGAAACGTCCCATCGTCATCGCAGGACCATGTAGCGCCGAGTCGGAAGAGCAAGTAATTGAAACGGCTAAAGGACTCGCCTCGAAAGGTATTAAGATATTTCGTGCGGGGATTTGGAAACCACGTACCAAACCCGGAGGTTTCGAAGGTATTGGCGTGATTGGTTTACCGTGGTTGAAACGTGTCAAAGAAGAAACGGGCATGTACGTTACAACGGAAGTAGCTACTAAGGATCATGTGTTTGAGGCTCTTAAAGCAGGAATCGATATGCTTTGGATTGGAGCTCGTACGTCGGCCAATCCTTTCGCCGTACAGGAAATTGCGGATGCTTTGAAAGGGGTGGATATTCCGGTACTTATTAAGAATCCTGTCAATCCGGATTTAGAACTCTGGATTGGTGCTTTCCAGCGTCTTTACAACGCGGGTATCCGTCGGTTGGGTGCTATCCATCGCGGTTTTAGTTCGTATGACAAGAAAATTTATCGTAATCTTCCACTTTGGCATATTCCTATTGAATTGCGCCGTCGTATGCCGGACTTGCCTATTTTCTGTGATCCCAGCCACATCGGAGGAAAGCGGGAACTGATTGCTCCGCTTTGCCAGCAGGCGATGGATTTGAATTTCGATGGACTCATGATTGAGTCACATCGTGATCCGGACGCGGCTTGGAGTGATGCCTTCCAGCAGATTACACCGGATGTACTTGATTATGTACTCAATCTTCTTGTAATTCGCGATTCAACCCAAACGACAGAAAGCTTGGCGGAATTGCGTCGTCAAATCGACGGAATAGACGAGCAAATCCTCGAGTTGTTGGCAAAGCGGATGCGTGTTTCTCGCGAAATTGGGGTATATAAAAAGGAACACAACATGCCTATTCTCCAATCGCCGCGTTATAGCGAAATCTTGGAGAACCGTTCGGATATGGGCAAGCAAATGGAACTTAATCCTGAATTCATTCGTGAAATGTTGAAAGAGATTCATGAGGAATCTGTTCGTCAGCAGATGATTATCATGAACGAAGAAAAGGCTTGATTGCAAAGTATATGAACACAGAGGCTCAGAGACACGGCAGATTGATGAGAAAAACGCGGTGTCTCGGTGTCTCTGTGTTTTTTATAAACCTATCCAAATAGTATACAGAAATGAAAATACTTATTCTCGGAGCCGGTAAAATGGGCTCCTTTTTTACGGATTTACTTAGTTTCGACCACGAAGTCGCTGTTTTCGAACAAGACCCGAAACGAATGCGCTTTATTTATAACGCTTTCCGGATGCAAAGTATTGACGAGGTGAAGGACTTTGTTCCAGAACTCGTGATCAATTGCGTGACGCTTAACCATACGCTGGATGCTTTCCGGGCCGTGCTTCCGCTTTTGCCTCCTTATTGCATCATTTCGGATATTGCCTCTGTCAAGACACATTTGAAAGAGTTTTACGAGACATGTGGTTTCCCGTATGTATCGACCCACCCGATGTTTGGTCCGACCTTTGCCAATCTCGACAACCTCAGTAAAGAAAATGCCATCATCATTTCCGAAGGAGACCACTTGGGCAAGATTTTTTTCAAAGATCTTTATAGCCGTTTGCATCTGAATATTCGGGAATACACATTTAAGGAACATGATGAGGTGGTGGCTTATTCGCTAGGTATTCCTTTCGCCTCGACCATGGTCTTTGCGGCGACTATGAAGCATCAGGATGCACCGGGCACGACCTTCAAGCGGCACATGAAAACTGCCCGCGGCCTCCTTTCCGAGGACGATTACCTCTTGACCGAAATCCTTCTCAATCCGCATGTCCCGCATCAAATCGAACGTATCCAAGAAGAACTATCTATCCTTTTGCAGGATATCAAAAACAAGGATACGGATGCCATTAAACAATACCTGACGAAAATACGGAAGAATATTGAGTAATCTTCCTAAAAGAGAGAATATGCCCCTGTTTTTTAGGACGGCACATTCTCTTTTTCTTTTTTGCACCATTATCTTGTATTTTCTTCGATGCTATGCTGCGTTCTGGCGTAAGCAGTGTCTAATTTTGCATCATCATTCAAAAAGAAAGTAGATTATGACACTGAAAGAATTGGTAATGCGAGTTAGTTTTGAGGAGTTGTTGCCTTATTTAAAAGCAATGATAAAAGGGCATGATAATTCTGTGTATGCCTTTCGCGAAGCATACGACCGGCTCCGGTTAATGGAACCCGAACCAGATTTTAAAGGGGAAATTCAAGTGGGATGGCATGGTGGAATGTTTGGAGAAGATAAATGGGTTGGCGTTTCTGGTTTGTCGGGCAATTACTGGAACAAGGGTTTGTCTAAAGAAATCATTGTGGAAGAGGGTATTCACCTTACTCCAAACGAACTGGCTGCCCATTGCCTTTGGGAAATCACATTCTATGGATTTTCGGAAAAGGAGATAGAAAATACTTTCGAAAGAATGCTGGGATAAAATAAACCACAAAATAAATATGAAATAGCCTTGGAAAAATTGCGGACAAGCATCATTAAACATCAGACACCACGCAAATACATTTCAACCATTCAGGGTAAACTGTGTTTCACGGAAGGAATATTGGCTTATTGGCTTCATCAAATGAAAAGGAAGAACCGTTCCAAGAGAAAACGGGCATATCGGCAAGAGCGTAGGAAAGCATACCTGAAAAAGATGGGCAGGCGCCTGAATCTGGTCGAATCGCTCACGGTCCCGGGAAGCAGCTTTACTCGTCAAGATGTGGAATTTTTAATGTCCATAGAGAAAGGAATGTCATATGATTATACCTCAATTACAGGCAATGCCGAAGGGCGGTTGGCTTATATTGCGGATTCTATGACAAAATATCAACAACTCGATAGGGACGGCTATGATAATGCCATCGTTTGCGTCATCGTTTCCTCTAAATATCCATTGGCTGAGGCGGAGTGCCGGGAGTTTCAAGCAAAGGTACGTTCGTTTTTGAAGTATGAAGATATCCGTTTCGGCACCGTCCAAACCGATAACGATAGTAAAGAGGTAGAAGTTAAATTGTTGTTGAGTAAATTATAACGGTAAATCTTTTCAAAGCAGCCTGTATTTGTCCAGATTTATAGTTATGTTTTCGGAAGTTTTTGCTTACCTTTGTGGATATCACTTGACAGCCATGGCTAATTGTAATAGTATGAGGAATCCGAATGAAAAGAATCATTCACCGATGTTGTGATCGAGTTATATCGTTTGACGAATAAATTTTTAAGATATGGAAGAGAATATAGATTGGTTTGAACTAATTCAAACATTGCAAAAATTGAAAGCAAAGTTGCCTTATCATTTCAATATTATTGATGAATTGGGAGCAAATGAAAATGCGCATACGAAAATTCTTATTAAGTTCTTGAAGTATAAAGGAGAAGATGGCAGTTATCCTATATTGAAATCTTTTCTTGAAATTATTAAGGATTATTGTCCAGAAGCCTCTTTTCAAATAACAAAACCGAGTATTCGATATGGAACGGAGTATATAGATGGATTAATAGAGGATGAGCAATATGCGGTCATCATTGAGAATAAGATTCGTTGGGCGGTAGATCAAGATAAACAGCTTGAACGCTATATTAAAAATGTAGAACTACATGGAAATCCAGTTGAGAATATCTATGTCATCTATTTGACAAGTGATGGGAGTAAGAAGGTCGAGTCTTATAGTTTAACTGATAAGGCTAAACAGTGTTTGGGAATGACGGACAGTGATAATGGACGTTTTATCCCCATGAATTACCGTAGAGATATTCTTCCGTGGCTTAAAGAAGAAGTATTGCCGAACTTAAAGCATAAGGAAGAGATGCTGATAACTGGCATTAAGCAGTATGTAGATTATTTAGAGGGATTTTTAGGATTATGTAAAACAGATAGAATAAATAAAGTCATGAGAGAAGAATTGTATAATAAATTAGGCATTAAGGCAGATAAATCGATTTCCTCACAGTACAAAGAACTCACGAAAGTTGGGAATTCTTTAGATGAATTAATGAGAAGACTTAGTCAGATAAAGGAAGAAGTGGCTAAAGAAAGTAATGCGTGCGAAGATTTTGATAAGATAACTCAATCTTATTTCTTGGATTTGTTCAATGGCTCTCGACAGATAGGCATAAACAATGCCATTAGAACAGGCGACGGATTCTATTTCATACATTATAAAGAATGGGGTTGGCAAATCCATTTTGAATGGTTACCATTATCAATAGATAAATTAATGTCTGAAAAAAAATATATGCTCTATTTACATATAGAAGACAATCTTGCTTCATTCAAAAAATATATATTGGAGGATGAAGAATATAATCAATTAGTGAAATCTATTGATGGAAAGATAAATAATAGAGACAAACACACTGCTTTTCAAAAGCAATATATCGCTGATAAACCTTTCGCCGACATGACTTATGATGAAAGAAAAACTTTTTTGGAAAAGGCGTATAGTGACCTAAAGCCGATGATTGGTATCATTGACCGTTTGCTTAAAGAATATAAGTCTAAAAACAATAAGGAATAATCAATGGATACGTTACAAATATTGTTGAGAGAAGTTTCTCGTATTGTCGTTAGGGATAAACAGGAACAGGAGGATTGCCGAAAAAGAGGCGAATACTTTAATGTGTTTAGTATTCTGAATTTGGAAGCGAATGAAACGCGGACTCATTCTGCTTTTATAGCGGAATTACTGAATCCTAAAGGTAGCCATGGCGTAGGGGATGCTTTTTTGAAAGCATTTCTATCTATCCTAAAGTTAAGCGATTTTGATTTTGATACAGCCTCTGCTGAGGTTCAGGTAGAATATCATATAGGTTTTAAGAATGAAGATGCTACAACGGGTGGTCGGATAGATATTTTGATTACTTCAAAAGATAAAGCGATTCTTATTGAGAATAAGATTTATGCAGGAGACCAAGAAAATCAATTAATTCGATATTTTAATTTTGCTAAAGAGAAATATGCTGATAATTTCCGATTGCTCTATTTGACTTTAAACGGGCACGATGCATCAGAATATTCCAATAAAAAAGAAGATAAACAATTAAAACCGAATCAGGATTATTTTCTTGTAGGGTATAACCATGAGATGCTTTTATGGTTAGAGCGTTGTATCGAATTGGCAGCATGCCATCCTTTGGTAAGAGAAACAATTCGACAATATAAATCTTTAATTGAACAATTGACAGGTAAAAATATGAACGAGAATAATAATAGAGAATTAATAGCATTATTGACTAATGCAGGAAATGTAGAGGCTACGTTGGCTATATTAGCTACTAAATATGAGGTTTTCCATGTAATTAAAAAGAATTTATTGGAACAATTAGGAGCTTGGGTTGAAAATAGAGGCTGGAAGTTCAATTATACTGAAACAGCATGGAGAGGTGAAGATGGAGAAGGTTTGATATGGATTTACAAAGAAGAATATCGTCCTTGGGCTATTTGTTTCAGACATGAAACGCCAAAAGATGAATGGTATTATGGAATTTCTTATTATGAAACCGTAATAACCCCACTAAAGCAACAATCCTATTTTAGATTTTCGAAAAAGCCATCTTCTGGATGGCCTTTCGGATGGCAAAACTTTAATCAATATAGACGTTGGGACGATATCAATACCCTCCGCGACATGACAAATGGCAAAGTATTGAAAGCAATGCAGGAGATTATCGAACCGATTATGCAAGATATTGACTCCGGTGTGATTGATTTAAAGTCGAAATAAATAAAAAGGGCAGCCCCGCCAGCTGCCCCTTCCTTTCTATTATTATCTCAACGTAATCATCTCCGCAAATTCCACTACCAGCGGATTGCCGCCGTCGTAGGTCTCGATATGGATTGTATACTTGCCTTCTGTCAAGTCATCGACCATCGTAAATTCGCAACTGGTCTCCGTGACGTTGGTGATAGTCTCCGGTTTAATCCATTCGGTGTAATCCTGATCATTGATGAGTCCGATGACGTGTTCCAGCGTGCCGTCCTGTCCTTTCAGGGTAAATCCTTTATATTTCAAGGCGATTTGCTCGCCTCGCTGGAGGAGTAGCGGATTCTCCGGGTCGCCCCCTTCCTTTTGGTAGACGGCGGTGATTTCCGGGGTGATGGTTTCGGGTTCTTCCGGGTCCGTCTCTTCTTCGCTTCCCTTCTCTGTGGTGCCAACGCCCCGGCGGGAGAGGGTCGATTGGAAGTGGAGGATACGGGTGTTTATCGCGTCGATGAGCGTCTCCAGTTCGGTGGCCTTTTCGCTGTCGTTGTCGATGTAGGCTGCCACCAGGTAGAGGGCTGTGATGAGGTTGGCCAGGTCGTCGAACGCGCTTTCCACCTTCGGGCGGATGCTCTTCATCGTCTCCATTTCGCTGCGGGCCATCTGTTCGTCCGCCCGTTCGTAAAGCACCGTTTCAAAGTCCGTTACCGCCGTCTTCAGGTCGTTCAGCAGGTCGGTTACGCCCGCCGTCGCCATATCTTCGGTATACTCGGTTTCAAACGTGTCCACCAAATCTTTCATCATGGCAATCTGGTCTGTTTGCGACTTTTGCGCTGCTTTCCGGTACTTTTTTATCTCGAAGACAAGGCGTTTGGCAGCGGCTGCCTCATCAGCGTCCAGGCTCAACTGTTTGCTCTGGATGGCGAGGTCGAGCGCGCGGAAGCGCAGGTTGGTTGCCGTGCTTTTTTCGAGCACCGATTCCGTCTGGATGTACCCCTGATTGCCCACATAGACCTTATTTTCCTTGGCGAAAGCCGTCGCAAACCGGCTCCGGTAGGTGGTCAGCCCATATTTCTCGGCCAATTCTTCCGTGACGAGGTTCAATAGCGAGGAGTAAAGCTGGTAATGCTCGCCGTTGCGGGCGTTGTTGAGATAAGAGATGTCGTTAGCTTTTTTCATATATCTAAAATTTTGAATGACAAATGATAGCACAAATGTATGGATTCTTTTCCACAATTGCAAATTATCCTTTTCCACAATCACGGCTTTTTCATTTAAAAAAACGGTGACCTTGTAGATCCTAAGGGAACTGGTTCGGAACGCTTGTAGCTGCAGGCCTCGCTCCGCTTCGACCTACGGTTACTTGAAAATGAGGGTGTGTCATAAATAAGAAAATGTTATCTGAAAGTAACTGAAAAGCTCCCCTGTCTTAGGGGAGCTCCCCGCAGGGGTGAGGGGTTATTACTTATTATGAGATATTGAACCCCTCAGTCTCGCTACGCGAGCCAGCTCCCCTAAGGGCAGGGGAGCTTTTCAGATAGCATTTTGACACATCCTCGTTTTATTACCTATATCGTGCCTCGAAGAGGTGCAATTTTCAAGTAGCCGTAGGTCGAAGCGGAGCGAGGCCTGCGGTATCCAATTTAAATGAAAGAGCCGTGTCCCACAATTTCGATTATTTTTTCGACGCGCAGGACGTGCTTTCCCACGATTTTGATTTCTCTCCGGACGTGCAGGAAATGCTTTCCCACAGTTTTGATTCCTTTCCAGACGTGCAGGACATACTTTCCCACGATTTTGATTTCTCTCCGGACGTGCAGGAAATATTTTCCTACAGTTTTGATTCCTCTCCAGACGTGCAGGACATGCTTTCCCACGATTTTGATTTTTCTCCGGACGCGCAGGAAATGCTTTCCCACAATTTCGATTCCTCTCCGGACGTGCAGGAAGCGCTTTCCCATAATTTCGATTCCTTTCCCGTTAAAAATGTAGAGGTAGAAAAAAATTTTTCAAGCTATGCCATGCTTTGGCAAAGCAGGGGCGTAATTTTGCAGTGTAATTCAGAATGAAAAAAGAAAATAGCGTTATGGAAATGGATGGTCAGCAGAAGAAAGAAGATATAATCCAGCGGATGGTTGGGCAGCATGATGTAAAGATATTTACGGAAAATATCGAAGAGGAGGCGCTGAAACAGATAGAACGGTTGTTGTCTATCGGGACTTTTCAGGATTGCAAAATCCGGATTATGCCGGATGTCCATGCCGGTGCCGGATGCGTGATTGGTTTTACGGGGAATCTGGGCGATAAGGTCATCCCGAACATCGTTGGCGTAGATATCGGGTGCGGTATCTTGGTGCAGCCGTTCGCTTGCTTGGGGCAGATAGATTACCATGCCTTGAATGAATTTATCCTGCGGACTATCCCTTCCGGCAGGAATTATCGGGACGAGACCTATCGCCCGCTGCCCCATCCCTATATGGAAGCCTACAGCGAGGCGAAGGGTCTCATCAAACAGTTGCGCTGTTACCGGGAATTGAAGGAGTCGAAACGGCTGAATAAATCCATCGGTTCGTTGGGCGGTGGGAACCACTTCATCGAAATAGACAAGGACGACGCGGGCCTGTTCTATTTGGTTGTCCATACGGGCAGTCGCAACTTAGGGAAACAGGTGGCCGAGATTTACCAGAAGTTGGCTGTAAAATGCCAATCTGGCTGGGCGGAACTGATGGAAAGGCAAGCCCGGATGATTGACGAATACAAGCAAGCCGGGCGCAAGGCGGAATTGCAAGAAGCCATCCGGCAGCTGCATAATTCGTTCAAGATGTACAAGCCCGTCATCCCTGCGGAACTTTCCTATTTAGAAAAAGATTTCCGGGAAGATTACCTGCATGACATGCGGCTTTGCCAACGATGGGCAGCAATTAACCGACGCATGATAAGCGGACTTCTCATGGATTACTTATCGGAACGAGGGCATGTAGCCATGCAGCCGGAAGAATATCGAGGATTGTCGTTTGAAAGTGTCCATAATTATATAAGCGACACGAATATGGTGCGCAAAGGAGCCATCTCTGCCCGGGCGGGAGAAAAGTGCATCATACCGCTGAACATGCGGGACGGTTCGCTGATTTGCATCGGGAAGGGCAATACCGATTGGAACGAATCCGCGCCCCATGGTGCCGGACGAATTATGAGTCGTAGTCAGGCTTTCGCCCGAATCCGGATGGAGGATTACATGCATTCGATGGAGGGTATTTACAGCGAAAGCGTTGTGGAAGATACCCGCGACGAATCCCCGATGGTCTATAAGCCGCAAGAGGAAATCATCCGGAACATACAAGATACGGTAACGATTGTCAATGTCATCAAACCGGTCTATAATTTCAAAGCGGCGGAATAAAAATTATATCCTATGCCGCGTTTTGGCAAAACCGGGACGTAATTTTGCATCAGAATAAAGAAACAATTAAAAAATAAGATGGATATGAATACAAAAGCATTTGAAAACAGTTTTATGGAAAAAGTAATGGAAGATGAAGCTTGGAAAAAACTGTCGGAAGATTTCCCTTGGACGGAGAAAATGTTGGAGAAATATCAAGACAAAGTAGATTGGGAAGAAGTTTCTGGAAACTGGCGTATCACTTGGACGCCTTCCATGTTGGATAAGTTCAAACGCCGGATAGATTGGTCTAAACTTTCCGGCCGGGAAGAAGAAACGTTGATGGCAACTGAAAACATCGAACGTTTTAAAGATTATTGGGATTGGAAAGAACTGTCGAACAATGATGCATTGGAATGGAGTATTCCATTAATAGAGCTTTTCATCGATTATTGGGATTGGGAAAGGCTTATCAATAGTTACAAATTGAGCGAAACCATGCTCGATAGTAAATTCTTTGAGAGATTTAAAGACCATATACCAGCTTCTAAATTGCAAGATTCCCGGTTGTGGGACAATATGGTCGAAGCAAAGAAAAAGAAAGTAATGGCACAGATTGTGTCGGAAGCGTAATCATTAAAAAAAACAGGGAATAGGAGCGAGGATAGCAGAACCGTGTTCTCGCTCCTGAAAGGTTATGAAACGGAATCGACATCGAGAGAAGAAAAAGGCGGAAATGCGTAGCTATCCGGAAGATGAAATGTGGAATTTGGATAATACGATAGCTGCTTTTATCGCTCCGCGCTTGGGTGAGTTTATCAAATACTATGCGCCATTGGCTACGCCCGGAAGCTTGGCCGACAAATATGGTGAAAAAGGAAACTTGGAATGGTTGCGTATTTTGCGCAAGATGAAATATGCATTCGAGTGCCTTTCTTCCTGTACGGCATATCGGGAAGAAGACGACCAGGAAAAGATACAAGAAGGATTGGAATTGTTTGTGAAGTATTTTCGTGATTTGTGGTATTGATATGATGATAAATTATAAAGGACATAAGATTCTGGCATTTTCAGATACGCATGGAAGGCATCGTTATCTGGATATTTCCTCGGAAGTGGATATTTTGATTTGTGCAGGGGATTGCATCAATACTTTCTCCGTCGATGAATTTCGGGATTTCATGTCCTGGTATGCTTCCCTTCCTGCCAAGTTGCGGATATTTGTAGCTGGCAATCATGAATTGTTTTTCGATTTGTTCCCGGAGAGATCTAAAGAGTTCATACCGAAGGGTGTGGTGTTCTTAGAAGATGGCGGATATGAGTTTGACGGGCTTCATTTTTATTCTGTTCCGGCAAGAGCTTGGTTGCATCAACCGAGAATCATTCCTGAGAGTATGGATTTTCTGATTACGCATGGTCCGGCATTAGATTGTTTGGATGAAGGTCAGGGTTGTCCTTTACTTTATGATACGGTTTTGAAATCGAAACCTCGTTATCATCTGTTCGGACATATCCATTCCCAAGGTGGAAAGGTGATAAGGAATCAATGGACTACTTTCTGCAATGTAAGTTGCTTTGAAAAGCTATGGAATTATCCAGAGAATGAAAAATAAAATATAAGTGTGCTGTGTTCTGGCATAACAACGAAATAATTTTGCATCGTGTAATTAAAAAAGAAAGGATGATTTATGAAATTAGCAGAAGCACTCAGCCTCAGGGCTGATTTACAAAAGAGCATTGCGCAATTGAAATCGCGCTTGAAAGAATGTTCGAAGGTACAGGAAGGAGATGAACCTTCGGAAAATCCGGAGGAAGTATTGGCGCAGCTGGAAAAGAAATTTCCGGAATTGGAGGAATTGATTTATCGAATCAATTATACGAATATGCATACGGAACATGAAGGTCTGAATCTGACACAGATGATTGCGAAAAAGGATGCACTCACTTTACGAATTACAGCGCTTCGGGAAGTGCTGAATTATGTAACAGAACGTGAGAGTCGTTATTCGCGCAATGAGATTAAATACATTCGTTTTCTGGATGTGGCCAAACTACGCAAACAGATAGATTCCTTGTCTCAAGAACTGAGATTATTGGATATGCGCATACAATCCATAAATTGGACTGTTGATTTGCTTTAGAAGAAATAGAAGGCGTCGTTTTTTATAGGGTGAATACATGTCGCGAGCCCATTGGGTAGCAAAAATCTTATGGCTTTCGGAGCGTAGGCGAGGTATGCATTCGCGCAAGCTCAGTAAAGTGTACAGGTTTATTTTTCATTCGGCTTCGAAAGGAGCAATCGCATCAATTAT
This sequence comes from Parabacteroides sp. An277, assembly GCF_002159645.1. GTDB lineage: Bacteria > Bacteroidota > Bacteroidia > Bacteroidales > Tannerellaceae > Parabacteroides. Next base: position 23,513 of record NZ_NFJB01000030.1, read on the forward strand.
TACCGCTGTATTAACTATAAACAAACGAAGGGTGGGTTTGGGGAATTTTATAATAGACAGATATGAAAACATTCAAATCATTATTGAACCAATATGGTTTCGACGAGATACTTCCTGCATTTAAAGCCTTGTATTCGCATAATGAACCGAAGCAGGCGGAGAATTTAAATTGGGAAGGTTATCGTGCTATCTACCAATCGTTACAGAATTTAAAGAAGGTACCTTCCGATTGCCATATTTACGTGGCATCCCGATGGGAAAGAATGGTTCCTATGATTGATATGAATTGTTCTGTGCGCGAGAAAAGAGGGTCATGCGGACCGATAGCCGTGTATCTATCTTGGCCGGAAATCGTCGGCATGAAAGTATATGTCCGCAAAGGTGTAGAGATTACTCCACAAGAATTGGTCGCCGGTTTGTTTTGGAAAATTACCTATTATGGCGGTTCGGAAGAGATGGTGCGGAATCATTTGGAAAACAGAACGCCCGATGAGGTCATCACCGCAGAAAACGGGAAAACGACAGACATCTATATAGACAAGAAATGGAGCTTGTAGGCTCCACTATTTTATGGTTATAGGCATAGCTAACCCATGCTCTAACAGGAACCGATTTCCTGAACTTATATCACTATATTTCTCATATTCCACGGCATAAATATCATTTTCCCAGCCGTAAATATCGCCATCATATTCTTGGGCGAAATGTACGGCATACATGGTTCCGCTTACAATAGGGCATTGGGCAACAATGACTTTCTGTGATAAAACAACTTGTAATCGACAACGAGCGACCAATCGTGTCGGATTAGCTTTTACACCGATGGGATGTTCCGATAAAATCAATCCGCCTTTGTTGATAATCTCTTTCTGCAAAGGTTTGTTCACTTTCGGATGCGTCACGTTTAACCCCGAAGCAATGATGGCGATGGTTTTTCCACCGGCATCAAGACATCCGCGATGAGTTGCTGTGTCGCAACCTAACGCTAATCCACTTACGATGGGGTGGCCTTCCGAAGCGAACCGATAGCCTAATCGATAAGCTGCATTCAAACCTTCCGTGTTGGCTTTTCGAGCCCCAATAATCGTAACACAATTGTCGCTATGAATTAATTCTTCATTCCCTAGCAGATGAATTAGGATAGGAGCATTGGCACCCAAATTTTCCATAAAATGCCGCGGATAATCTTCTTCGTAATAAGAGATAGTTTTAATACCCGATTCGGTTTGTTCTTGCAATATCTTTTGGGCTTTAGGAAGCTTATCCTTCGTTTGTAATATAAGCTCTTTCAATTGTGTTCTTTCTGTTTGATGGATTTGTTTGGAAGAATAACCAGACAATTGTAAACATAATAATTCCTCTACGGAAGGAGCCCCCGCTCTCCAAGCCTCTATCCGTTTCTTATTTTCTGCTTGAATCTTTTCTGTAATTTCTTTGAATCCCATATCGCTTTATCTTTTTGTTGCAAAGAAAATGCGTCCATGTGCCAAAACAGGACATAACTGATATTTTTTTCGATTTATGCTTTATTATGGCAGAATACTTTCTCATCTTTGCATTGACAAAAGCAAAAGAGGAATGAAACCAACAGTTGTCATAGGAGATATACATGGATTGGATTATTGGAAAATAATCGTCGAGCAACATCCGGATGCTCAGTTCGTATTCTTGGGTGATTATTTAGATCCGCGGGAATATGTGCCTCGAAAATATTTATTGCGAAATTTATGTGAGATTATGGATTTGAAACAAAGACGGCCGGAGGATGTGGTGTTGTTACTGGGCAATCATGATTTGCATTATTTCTGTACGGATATTGTGGTGGCTTCCCGTTTTGATTTTTCGATAGGCGAGAAGGCATCGTTGCTTTTTCTTTCGAATATGGAATTGTTTCAATATGCCTATCAAAAGGGGAATTATTTGTTTACCCATGCCGGTATTTCACATGAATGGTTTGTGAAAGATTTTCAAGGCGATATGAATTTGTCTATTGCCGAGCAACTAAACCATCCCACCGATGCGCAAATACCCGCTTTATGCCAGTTAGGGTACTTACGAGGCGGAGAAGAAGGTAAAATAGGTGGCATCTTTTGGGCGGACGAGGCGGAATTAACGGATCCATTGCATGGCTTTACCCAAATAGTAGGACACAATCGGATGGAGGAGGTTACGAAGCGATGCGGAGCGCACGACAACCGGATTATCTTTTGCGATTGCCTCTGGAATGGAAATTATTTGGAGATAAATTTAGATACTTAGGCTATACATATATAATAAAGGTATATCGAACCCTCTTTTTCCATATCTTTGCAAAAACATTTAGGGATATGACACAACCATTGGCGGAACGATTGCGTCCGAAGACGCTGGATGAGTATATAGGACAGAAGCACTTGGTGGGACCAGGCGCCGTGCTTCGGAAAATGATTGAGGCGGGAAGGGTTCCTTCCTTTATCTTGTGGGGGCCACCGGGCGTGGGAAAAACTACCTTGGCGCATATTATTTCGCAAAAGTTGGAGGCTCCGTTTTATACTTTGAGCGCGATTAATTCGGGCGTGAAGGAGGTAAGGGATGTCATAGAAAAGGCCAAGAACAACCGGTTTTTCAATAGTGTTTCTCCCATTTTGTTTATCGATGAAATCCATCGCTTCAGCAAATCGCAACAGGATTCGCTTTTGAACGCCGTCGAGACGGGTGTCGTGACACTTATCGGAGCCACAACCGAAAATCCTTCGTTCGAGGTCATCCGTCCGCTTCTCTCACGTTGTCAGGTATATGTCCTTCAATCGTTGGATAAAGAAGATTTACTTCAATTATTGCATCGAGCCATTACGGAAGACCTGATTTTGAAAGAAAAACATATTGAGTTGAAAGAGACCGACGCGCTGCTGCGTTATTCAGGAGGCGATGCGCGAAAGTTGCTTAATATATTGGAACTGGTTATCTCTGCCGAGGAGAATGAAACCATCGAGATAACCGACTCTAAAGTGGTAGAACGCTTGCAAGAGAATCCGGCTGCCTACGACAAGGGGGGCGAGATGCACTATGATATTATTTCCGCTTTTATCAAATCCATTCGGGGAAGCGACCCAGATGCGGCGATTTATTGGTTGGCGCGCATGGTCGCTGGAGGTGAAGACCCCAAGTTCATCGCTCGTCGCCTTTGCATATCGGCTGCCGAAGATATCGGATTAGCCAATCCGAACGCCTTGCTTTTGGCCAATGCCTGTTTCGATACGGTACAGAAAATAGGTTGGCCGGAAGGACGCATTCCATTAGCTGAAACCACCATTTATTTAGCATGTAGCCCCAAAAGCAATTCAGCCTATATGGCCATCAATGCAGCATTAGGACAGGTGGACAAGACAGGTAATCTGCCCGTGCCGCTTCATCTGCGAAATGCGCCGACCCAATTGATGAAAGAATTGGATTATGGGAAAGAATATAAATATGCCCACGATTTCGAGAATCATTTTGTAAAGCAGGATTACTTGCCTAAGGAGGTTTCCCAGAAACGTTTTTGGCAGGGGCAAGAGAATCCCGCAGAGCATAAATTGATAGAACAAATGCGCAAATTGTGGGGAAATCGCTTCTGAAACGAAAATTTTTGTGGAAAAAGTTTGTCGTTTCACAAATAATACTTACTTTCGACGCGACAAAGACGTCAGTGTAAGAACTGACAAAATGTTATATCATTAAATAGTATTGCACATGAAGAAGCACAATTTTTATGCAGGTCCTTCTATCCTGAGCGAGTATACCATTCAGAATACAGCTGCAGCGGTAGAAAATTTTGCGGGAATGGGTTTGTCTATTTTGGAAATCTCGCATCGTAGTAAAGAATTTGTAGCCGTAATGGACGAAGCACAAGCGCTTGTGAAAGAGCTGTTGGATCTTCCGGCTGGTTACGAGGTTCTCTTCTTGGGCGGAGGCGCCAGTATGCAATTCTGCATGGTCCCTTACAATTTGTTGAATAAGAAAGCGGCTTATTTAGATACGGGTACGTGGGCATCGAAAGCCATTAAGGAAGCCAAATTGTTTGGCGAAGTGACGGTCGTTGCCTCTTCAAAGGATAAGAATTATACGTATATTCCGAAGGATTATTCCGTACCGGAAGATGCGGATTATTTCCATATTACTACCAATAATACCATTTATGGTACGGAACTTCGGGAAGACCCGGATGTAAAGGTGCGTTTAGTGGCTGATATGTCTTCGGATATTTTCTCTCGTCCGGTAGATGTTTCTAAATATGACGTGATTTATGCGGGTGCACAAAAGAATTTGGCACCAGCCGGTGTGACGTTGATTATCGTACGTACCGATGCGTTGGGGCATGTAGACCGTCCGATTCCTACCATGTTGAATTATAAGACACATGCCGACAAAGGTTCGATGTTTAATACACCGCCTGTATTGCCCATTTATTCGGCTCTTCAGACTTTGAAATGGTATAAAGAACAGGGCGGTATTGCTGCCATGGAAAAGAAAGACAAAGAGAATGCGGCTATTTTGTATGATGAAATCGATCGTAATAAATTGTTTAAAGGTACTGTAGTGCCCGAAGACCGTTCGATTATGAACGTTTGCTTCGTGATGAACGATGAATATAAGGAATTGGAGGCTGATTTCAATGCTTTTGCCGCTACGAAGGGAATTGTAGGTATTAAGGGACACCGTTCGGTAGGTGGGTTCCGCGCTTCTCTCTACAATGCCATGCCGAAAAGCAGTGTGGAAGTATTGATTGAAGCTATGAAAGAATTTGAAAAACAACATTGATTATGGCACGTATCTTAGTAGCAACTGAAAAGCCTTTTGCTGCGATAGCCGTGAAAGGTATCCGCGAAGTAGTAGAACAAGCGGGTGACGAATTGATTTTGTTGGAAAAATATACAGAGAAATCCCAACTCTTGGATGCCGTGAAGGATGTAGATGCCGTGATTATCCGTAGCGATAAAGTCGATGCGGAGGTCTTGGATGCCGCCAAGCAATTGAAGATTGTCGTTCGTGCGGGTGCGGGTTACGACAATGTGGATTTGGACGCTGCCACGGCGCATGGTGTTTGTGTGATGAATACGCCGGGGCAGAACTCCAATGCTGTTGCTGAATTAGCTTTCGGTATGATGGTGATGGCGGTCCGCAATTTCTATAATGGCACGTCCGGTTCCGAATTGAAGGGGAAAAAGTTGGGTATCCATGCATTTGGAAATGTAGGCCGTAACGTGGCGCGCATCGCGAAAGGTTTCGGGATGGAGATTTATGCATATGATGCCTTCTGTCCGAAAGAAGCGATGGAAAAAGAGGGTGTCATTGCGGTCGATTCGGCTGAGGCGTTGTATGAGACCTGTAACATCGTCTCTTTGCATATCCCGGCTACGGCAGAGACCAAGAATTCCATCGGAGCTGCCTTAGTGGGGAAGATGCCGAAGGGCGGTCTGCTGGTCAATACAGCTCGTAAGGAAGTAATTAACGAACCGGAATTAATTCGCTTGATGGAAGAGCGTCCGGATTTGAAATATGTAACGGATATCATGCCGGTAGCGAATGAGGAATTTGCGGCTAAATTTGCCGGTCGTTATTTTTCGACTCCCAAGAAGATGGGGGCTCAGACGGCTGAAGCCAATATCAATGCGGGGATAGCGGCGGCTAAGCAGATTGAAGGATTCCTGAAAGAAGGATGCGAGAAATTTAGAGTTAATAAATAATCATTAGACACAGAGACGCGGAGGCACCGAGAGCAGTCCGAACGGACGCTGTGCTTTTGTGTCTCTGCGTTTTTTAATACCTTATTATATATCATGGCAACCATAAAACCATTCAGAGGGTTACGGCCTCCGAAAGAATTTGTAGAGCAGGTGGCGTCTCGTCCGTATGACGTCCTCAATTCAGATGAAGCGCGTGAAGAGGCGAAAGGAAATGAGAAATCCCTTTATCATATCATCCGTCCGGAGATTGATTTTCCCGTCGGGACGGATGAACATGCCCCCCAAGTCTATCAGAAAGCAGCGGAGAATTTCCGGCTGTTCCAAGAGAAAGGTTGGCTGGTACAGGACGAGAAGGAATGTTACTATGTGTATGCACAAACCATGCATGGCAAGACGCAATTCGGATTGGTGGTGTGTGCTTACGTTCCGGATTATATGAACGGTGTGATTAAGAAGCATGAACTCACGCGCCGCGACAAGGAGGAGGATCGGATGAAACATGTCCGCGTCTGCAATGCCAATATCGAACCGGTCTTTTTCGCCTATCCCGAAAACGAGGAGCTGGATAAGATTGTCGTAAAGTATGCGGCGACCGAACCTGAATATGATTTTCTGGCCCCGACGGATGGCTTCGGGCATACGTTTTGGGTGATAAACGACGACGAGGATATACGTCGCATTACCGAGATATTCGCGAAGATTCCGGCTCTCTATATCGCGGATGGCCATCATCGTTCGGCCGCGGCGGCTTTGGTGGGCGACGAGAAGGCGCGGTTGAATCCGAACCACCGGGGCGACGAGGAATATAACTATTTCATGGCAGTTTGTTTCCCGGATAAGCAATTGACGATTATCGACTATAATCGTGTCGTAAAGGATTTGAACGGGCTCTCGCCCCAGGATTTTTTGTGTAAGTTGATGAAAAACTTCGACGTAAAGGATATGGGGACAGCTATCTATAAGCCCCAGGCGCTGCACAACTTCTCCTTATATTTGGAAGGGCATTGGTACTCGTTGACAGCCCGTCCAGGAACGTATGACGATAAGGACCCGATTGGCGTCCTCGACGTGACCATCTCGTCCAACCTTATCTTGCGGGATATTTTGGGCATCCAGGATTTACGCACTGATAAACGCGTCGATTTCGTAGGCGGAATCCGCGGTTTGGGTGAGCTGAAACGGCGTGTCGACAACGGGGAGATGAAACTGGCGTTGGCGCTCTATCCCGTGACGATGCAACAACTCATGGACATTGCCGACACGGGAAATATCATGCCCCCCAAAACCACTTGGTTCGAACCGAAGCTGCGTTCGGGACTGGTGATTCATAAATTGGATTAACGGCCCGTTCATTTCCATCGGTACCGCTCGCGAAAATTGGCCGGGCGGTATTTTTTTCGATACTCACGGGGCGTGTATTTCATCCGGACTGTAAAGAAGCGGGAGAGGGCGGGGCTTGTGCAAAGGTCCGTGCGCGCTACGATTTCCTGCAGCGGCAAATCCGTACACGTGAGCCATTCACATATCATCCGCAGTCGGTACTCGTTGATAAACTCGCGCATGGATTGGCCGGTCAGAAACAGGAATACAATGCCGAGGTGGCGCAAGGGGCGTCCCATGGCTTTGGCAATCTCCTCCGGTTGCGTTCGGATATCCTGGGCCCACACGCGGGCAATCGCGTCCATCACGAAGCTACCTGTTGGCTTTATCTGCCGGTCGTTCGTCTGCCAGTACATTTTGCCATCGCTATCCGTTACAATTCGTGCCTCCAAGACCGAGACATAAATATCATCCAGCGTAATTTGTTTCAACGGTATCTTTTCCATATCTTTTTTAGGGCAAATATACGCCTATTTAGGCTAAAAAGCAAGTTATATTTATCATTTGAATATGGGAATGATAAAACAGGAATCTTGCATTACCGTCCTGGTACTGGGATGATAAACCGTGAATTACGCATTACTATCCTGGTGCTAGGATGATAAACTGTGAATCACGCATTACCATCCTAGTACTGGGATGGTAAACCGTGAATTACGCATTACCATCCTGATACTGGGATAGTAAATTGTGAATTACGCATTACTATCCTGGTGCTGGAATGATAAATTGTGAATCACGCATTACCATTCTGGTGTCGGGATGGTAAAACAAGAACCTTGCTTTACTATTTCCGTATTGGAATGGTAAATAAAGGATTTACCGGGCAATCTCGAAAGGAACGCGTATCGAAACGCCTTTTTTCATGAGGAAAGTCAGATTCGGGTACAACCGTTGTGTGAAAGAATTCCAGCTCCGGTGTTCCATTTGCGTCCATCCTGCTTCTGCCAACGCCAAAGCGCGCGGGTAGGTCATGTAGGTTAACCGGTTGATATCCTGTATCGCTTCTCCCCATAAAGTGCCCATGATACCCTGGACATGCGCCTGCTTTGCGGGCGGGAGTCCATAGCCGGGATCGAATTCGTAGCACCGTTCCAACGTCGTCACGGGCATGCCCCAATTGTTGAACTCGGGTAAATCGCCCTTGTATTGCGGATAATCCAGGTAGGCATACTCGCCCGGCGCCATGATAAGCGGATTTCCGGACTGATACGTAAACTCCAGGCAAGCCGGAGTGAGTTGCCCGCGCCAGCTGACCAACGTTGTTTGTTTCGGATAGGGGAACAAATAGCCTTTTACTGGCGGGAAGATGCTATCCAATTCGCACCAAAGGATGGGCGATTTTCCCTTTTGCTCCAAAATGGAAAACATACGGTTGAAGAATGGAATCATCAGTTGCGATGTTCGAGTATATCCCAGCTCCTTCATCCGTGCCTGGCAATGTGTGCATGTCCCCCAATTTGTATCGATAACGGACTCGTCGCCGCCCAAATGGATGGACTTCGATGGAAACAGCTCCGCTACTTCAGCGAGAATATCTTGATACATTTCATATACCTTTTCATTGCTGGCGCATAACATGAGGTTCGTTGTTTTCCCCACCTCTTTGGCAATTTGTTGCGAAGAGGTACAGCCCAATTCCGGATATGCCGCCAAGATAGCGACGGTATGCCCCGGCATGTCCAGCTCGGGGATGATTTCCACATGGCGCAAGGCTGCGTATTGGATCAAGTCCCGTAATTCGTCCTGCGTGTAGTGCTGTGGGCTGGCCAATTGCGGATATTTTTTGATTTCGATACGCCACCCTTGGTCGTCGGTCAGATGGAGTTGCAATACATTATATTTATAACGCGCCATCTGGTCGATATAAAACTTGACATCCTCTATCGGGATAAAATGGCGCGCGGGGTCAATCAATAACGCCCGGAAAGGAAAGCGGGGTGCATCGTCGATTGTCACCGGATGGATTTGGTGTTGTTTCGTCGCACAAACATCGCCTATCAGCACTTGTTGCAAGGTCATGACGCCATAGAAAACCGCTTGGGGTGATTTCCCTTGGATGGTCAGCCCATTGTTTTTCACTTCCAGACGATAGTGCTCATCGCCTTCCATTTCCGGATTGATTTGGAGCCGGATGGAGGCCGAGGAGGATTCAACCAAAGGAATTTCTGTTTGCATTTGCTCTTCCAAGATCTGTTGCAACGTGGAAGCGGCAAAGTCTAAATCTGGATGATTGGCATAGATAGCCGTTCCTCCGGCACGCACATTAAACGGTTTCCCCTCTCCTTGCACGAGAGAGTTGGGCATCGGTATCAACGCCGTACAATTATCTTGTGCATAAAGGCTACATATGTAAAACAGCCCTAAGATAATGCAGAAAATTTGAGTCGCAATAGGTTTCATTTCGAAAGAATTATAAATACATTAATCCAGTTTCAGGACAGCGAGGAATGCCTTCTGGGGAACTTCCACGGTGCCGATTTGCTTCATGCGTTTCTTTCCTTCCTTTTGTTTCTCCAAAAGTTTGCGCTTACGAGAAACGTCGCCACCATAACATTTGGCGGTCACATCCTTGCGGACGGCCTTGATGGTTTCGCGGGCAATGATTTTCGCGCCGATGGCAGCTTGGATGGCAATTTCGAATTGCTGGCGTGGGATGAGTTCCTTGAGCTTTTCGCACATGCGCCGACCGAAGGGTACGCTGTTGTCCACATGCGTCAACGTCGAGAGGGCATCAACCGGTTCACCGTTCAGGAGGATGTCCAGTTTTACCAATCGGCTGGGGCGATAGTCATACAAGTGATAATCGAACGAGGCATAACCCTTCGAGATGCTCTTTAGCTTGTCGTAGAAGTCAATCACGATTTCGCCCAGCGGGAGGTCGTAGATAATCTCCACGCGGTCTCCTGAGATATAATTCTGCTTCACGAGTACACCCCGTTTCCCCAGACAAAGCGTCATGATGGGACCGATGTAGGCGGTGCGGGTGATGACCGAGGCCCGGATGTAAGGCTCTTCGATGTGGTCGATGAGCGTCGGGTCGGGCAGACCGCTCGGGTTGTGTACCTCCTTGCAATTTCCTTTCTTATCGTATACTTTATAAGACACGTTCGGGACGGTTGTAATCACATTCATGTTAAATTCGCGGTCAAGGCGTTCCTGGATAATTTCCATGTGGAGTAACCCTAAGAATCCGCATCGGAAGCCGAACCCCAACGCTGCCGAACTTTCGGGTTGGAAGGTCAGCGAGGCATCGTTCAGTTGTAGCTTCTCAAGTGAAGAGCGCAGGTTTTCGAAATCCTCCGTTTCGATAGGATAGACACCGGCGAAGACCATTGGTTTCACCTCTTCGAATCCGGCAATGGCTTCTGCAGCCGGACGGTTTACGTGCGTAATCGTATCTCCTACGCGTACCTCCTTCGACGTCTTGATACCAGAGATGATATACCCCACATCGCCTGTCCGCACCTCGTCGCGAGGCGACATCTCCAACTTCAATACGCCTACTTCGTCGGCATCATATTCCTTTCCGGTGGCAATAAACTTCACGTGGTCTCCCTTGCGGATAACACCGTTCTCGACTTTGAAATAGGCGATAATCCCGCGAAAAGAGTTAAAAACAGAATCGAAGATAAGGCATTGGAGTGGTGCCTCGGGGTCTCCTTGCGGAGCTGGAATGCGTTCGATGACGGCCTGCAGGAGTGCTTCCACGCCTTCACCCGTCTTACCGCTGGCACGAAGGATTTCACTTCGATCGCACCCTAAAAGCTCGATGATCTCATCCTCTACCTCTTCCGGCATGGCGCTTGGCAAATCAACCTTGTTCAACACCGGGATAATCTCCAAATCATTTTCGAGAGCCATATACAGGTTCGAAATGGTCTGGGCTTGTACGCCTTGGGAGGCGTCCACAATCAGCAGCGCACCTTCGCAAGCTGCAATCGAACGGGAGACTTCGTAAGAGAAGTCGACATGCCCCGGCGTATCTATCAAATTAAGGATATAGGGTTCTCCCTTGTATGTATAATTCATTTGGATGGCATGGCTTTTGATGGTGATGCCACGCTCGCGTTCCAAATCCATATCATCTAATACCTGATCTTGCATATCCCTTGATTCAACTGTTTTGGTAAATTCCAACAGGCGGTCGGCAAGGGTACTTTTCCCATGGTCGATATGGGCGATAATGCAAAAGTTTCGGATATTCTTCATGTTGTCTTTATTTCGTTTCCTAATTTTTAGGGTGCAAAGATACAAAAAAAGGCCGTGCCTTGATAAGCACCGCCCTTTTTTAAAGCAATTAAAAGTTGTTATGTATCTACTTTTAACGATAATCTTTCAAAGTTTTCTGTAATTCTTGCCGGGCAAAGAAGATACGACTCTTCACGGTGCCTAATGGCAAATGGAGTTTTTCCGCGATTTCACTGTATTTGTAACCGCTTACATACATCGAGAAAGGCATCTTTAAGTCGTGGTTCAACCCTTCGATGGCTTTCGAAATCTCTTGGATTTGGTACGAACTATCCGGCGAATTGAAACCTGAATCAGTAGTTACATCCAAATTGTAAAGGTCTACGTTTTGATCTACAATTGTTTGTGTCCTTACAATTTTATGGTAATTGTTGATAAAGATGTTCCGCATGACGGTTAATACCCAACCCTTGAAGTTTACATTGTCGACAAACTTTTCCTGATTATCCAACACTTTCAACGTCGTGTCTTGCGTCAGGTCTTGCGCATCGTCCCGATTAGCTGTGAGCATCATGGCGAAATTCATCATATTCTCCTGCATGCCCAATAGGTTCTTTTTAAATTGCAACGTATTCATGTTTGATATCAAAATTAAGTTAGACATTGCGTTAATACATTCATGCCCCCTCTTCTATGAGGAAGCATACAAATGTACGGATAAAAAATGGGATAACCGCATCTTTCTTGATAAAATTATCTTATTGGAAGATAGGAAATAGTAATAATTCAATTTAGGCCTATGAATAATGCCGTTTATAACTATATTGGAGATTGTTTATAGGCGTCATTAAAATCTTGTATGCTTATGGATGCGTCATCTTTCATCTTATAGAAAATGTGTTTGTCGATTACGACATACTCGAAAGCCCCCATGCCGAGTAAATCACTGAGGATTTGACGGGCGGCACGTAGGTGTATGTGAGCGATACGGCAAAATTGGTTGAGACTGATATAAGGGTGGCTTTCCAGATAGAGAAGAAGATGTCTGACAGGTTGCGTCCATTTCAGCAATGTTCCTTTCGAAGAGCGGCTCTTTTTCCAAGCGAGTACCAGCACTTCGTTGGCGAGGATATTTTCATCGGCCACACGGATATATGCCTTGTACCGCCCCTCTTTGTCTGGAGCAAGGTAAGGGCGTTCTTCGCCTGGGGCGATGTAGATTTCCAATACGGTTTTACCATTGATATCCCATCGTTTGGCGCTAAAGTCGACTTGCGGCTGGGTATACATGTTGGAGGCGGCTTCAATCATGTAATATTCCTCTTCGCTTCGGATGCCAGAAATGCTTCCGTTGTCTTTCACGCCAATGAGCAATCGCCCTCCGTCGGTATTGGCAAAAGCACTTAACGTACGGGCGATTTTTTTGCTATCGCTTACTTCAAACTTAAAGTCAAGTTGTTGGTGTTCTCCTTGCTCAATGAGTATTTGTATAGGATGTTTTTTTATCATCTTGCCTTGCTATTTTAACGCCGCAAAAATAAAATAAATACTTAACTTTGCCAATGAAAAAATACATATAACCATGTCTGAAGTATCTACGTTGATTTCCGATTTGGGCTTTATTTTGATATGTGCCGGAATCGTGACTTTGTTGTTTAAATGGCTCAAACAGCCTGTTGTCTTGGGATATATTGTGGCGGGTATCTTGGCAGGACCAGCTTGTGAGTTCTTGCCAACGGTGGCAGATACAGCTAATATCGATACGTGGGCGGATATAGGTGTTATTTTCCTATTGTTTACTTTGGGTTTGGATTTCAGCTTTAAGAAGTTGGTAAAGATAGGAAGTACGGCGGTGACAGGAGCTGTTACAGTGATTGCAGGTATGATGTTAGTGGGATATGCGACCGGACTTGCTTTAGGTTGGGGACATATGAATGCTCTTTTCCTGGGTGGAATGTTGTCGATGTCTTCGACTACCATAATATATAAAGCGTTCGACGATATGGGACTTCGTAACCAGCGGTTTGCAGGTGTCGTATTGGGAATTTTAGTGGCCGAGGATTTGTTTGCCGTGTTGATGATGGTATTGCTCTCGACTTTAGCCGTCAGCCAGGAGGTCGAAGGTTTGGAATTACTGGATAGCGTTATCAAGCTGGGTGTATTTCTCTTGTTCTGTTTTGTGGTGGGGATTTACTTGATTCCCTCATTTCTTCGGTTTTTCCGCAAATACTTGAATGATGAGACGTTATTGGTCGTTAGTTTGGGGTTATGTCTGGGCATGGTTTTGGTTGCAACTAAAGCTGGTTTCTCTTCTGCATTAGGTGCTTTTATCATGGGTTCCATTTTGGCTGAAACACTGGAGGCAGAAAAGATAGAGCATTTGGTTAAACCGGTGAAAGACCTTTTCGGAGCAATCTTTTTTGTATCGGTAGGTATGATGATCGACCCGCAATTACTCTGGGAATATAAACTCCCGATAGCTTTATTAACTCTTATTGTGCTGGTTGGGCAGGTTAGCTTCGGAACATTTGGCGTATTGCTTTCAGGTCAACCCTTAAAGATTGCTGTGCAATCCGGTTTCTCGCTTGCTCAGATAGGAGAGTTTGCTTTTATCCTTGCTTCGTTAGGGCAATCTTTGAAAGTAACAGATTCGTTTTTGTATCCAATTGTAGTAGCTGTATCGGTAATTACGACCTTTTTTACTCCTTATATGATTCGTTTTGCGGAACCTGCTTACGAACGAATCAATCGTCTTTTCCCTACGCGTTGGCGGAATTTTTTGGAGCGTTATGCTTTAGGTTCTACTACAATTCATCAACGGAGTGATTGGCATTACCTTTTAAAGTCCTTACTGCGTATTGTCGCGATTTATACCTCGGTGGCTGTTGTGTTGATTTTTGTTTGGTTGCAATATGTTGCTCCGCTGATAATGTCTCGTCTTCCGGGTTGGCAAGGGTCAATTGTCTCTTTAGTTCTGATATTAGCGTTGATTTCTCCTATTTTGCGTGCAATTATCATGAAGAAGAATCATTCGCCTGAGTTCCAGAAATTGTGGCGTGACAATCTCTTTAATCGGGCACCGCTGGTTTCTCTTATCGTTTTGCGTATGTTGTTATGTGCGACGCTTGTAATGATACCAGTGGCGCGCTTACTCAACGTGGCGGTGGGATATATGTGGTTATTGGCTTGTGTGGTAATTGTTTCTATCATGCTTTCTAAAAAACTTAAGAAGCAATCTATTTTGATGGAACGTCGTTTCTTTACGAATTTGACAGCTCGTGAAGTAGAACAGGAGAAGCAAGCTACTATTAATCCTAATTTTGCCAATCATTTATTAGAGCGTGATCTTCATTTGGCTGATTTTGAAGTAAAACAAAATTCACCAAGTGCAGGTAAAACTTTAAAGGAGTTGAACTTTCGAAAACTATGTAATATTAATGTAGTAACAATTATACGAGGCGATATCCGCATTAATATTCCAGGTGGCAACGAGCGGCTTTTCCCGTTTGATAAAATAGTTGTGGTGGGTTCAGACGACGATTTGGAACATTTCCGCACGTATGTAGACGAGCGTTATCAATCGTATCTCCAACGCCGTGTCACCCATCAGCAGGAAGTGAATATCGAGCAATTCCAAATTCAAAAGGGGTCGCAGCTCATTGGGCGGACGATACAAGATTCGGGCATTCGAGATCAAGCGGCTTGTCTGGTCATTGGTATTGAACGAGGTACGACTTCCCTTAAAAATCCGGCTCCTACTGTATCTTTCGAAGAGGGTGATTTGGTTTGGATTGTCGGAGAACATGAGAAAGTACTCCGTTTGAGTGAGGGAGTGCTCTTGAATGGATAGCGTGAAAATAGAAATAATCCTAAATAGCGAGTTATGGCAAAAGAGTTATTCAGTAGATATATTTGGTTAATCGAATTGATTTATCGAGCGAAGGGTATTACGTTCAATGAAATTAATGCGCGTTGGATGCGTACGGATATGAGCGAAGGTAAGCCTTTGCCTCTTCGTACGTTTCATAATTGGATTGATAAAATCGAGGAGGTTTTTGACATTAATATAATATGTAATAGGCGTGGTGGCTATTATTATTCTATTGAAAATGTAGATGATTTAGAAAAGGATGGCCTGAGAAACTGGTTATTGAATACGTTTTCTGTCAACAACTTAATTCATGAAAGTTATCCTTTAAAGCAACGAATTTTATTTGAAAATATACCTTCTGGAAGAGTGTTTCTAACGCCTGTTATAGAGGCTATGCGTGAAGGGCGGGTGATTCGTTTTTCTTATCAAAGTTATTGGTGGGATGAACCTAAAGAGATTGAGGCTGAGCCTTATTGTGTGAAGGTTTTTAAACAACGTTGGTATGTCGTAGTTCGGAATTTGGCTCATAAAGGTTTGCGTATTTATGCGTTCGATCGTATTCAGTCTTTAGCACTCACGGATATGACTTTCATTTACCCTCAGGATTTCAATCCGCAAGCTTACTTCGATGCCAGCTTTGGAATTATTGTGGATGAAGAGTGTGAGATAGAGATAGTTCGAATTAAAGTATATAATAATCAAAATCAATATGTACGCGCATTGCCTTTACATCATACACAAAAAGAAATAGAGAAAACAGACGATTATTCCATATTTGAATATCTCTTAAGACCCACTTATGATTTCAAACAAGAACTTCTTTCGCATGGAGACGATATCGAAGTACTTGCTCCTATGTGGTTGCGCGAAGAGATAAAAAATGTGGCGGAAAAGATTTGTAGGAGGTATCATTAGAAAGCTCATAGGAATTAGAAATGAAATAAACGAACATCGAAAAGGAATCCAATTATAAACGGAATCGAATCCCGTTATAAACGGGAGGGGATATAGTTGTAAAAAAGTAGGTTTGTAACTATCTTGGAATGAGGTATAATTAAAATTTCTCACAAAAAAGT
>NZ_NFJB01000031.1 GCF_002159645.1 Parabacteroides sp. An277
GCAGTACTATACTGGCCAACATGTTCAAATAATCGTTTTCTATACTGCAAAATAAAGGTTTGTTCTTCAAACTAACAAATTTATCCCCACTAAATTTCTACTGAGCCCGTCAATGCCCTCTTTTTGGCGGTCAAGGTAGCCAAAAGGCAACAAAAAAGTCCCACAAAATATTGATTTTGTAGGACTTGCCTTTTTGTTGTCGCCTTTTGGCTTTTCTTTTAGTGATCCGCTTGGGCTTGTCCCAAAGCGACCTATTTCTTTAATATTCAAGCTCTTTAATCCTTGTAAAAATCGTACCGTAACGAATTAGTAACGATTTTGTAGAACGCCTATTGTCTGCCATCGGCAGCCGTTTGTCATCCGTTTTTGGATACCGCAAAGGTAAGGAATCACTTTTGAATTTCCAAACCTTTGATTATTATCTTATTGATTTTCTTCCTTCAGTGCAAGGTGCGAGCCTATATATATAGGATAGGCTTGCACCTTGCACTTGAAAAATGGTTGCATCCTGCCAAACCTTGTGGTTTACATATCATCCATAGTGAACAATCTGCTCTCAATCTCATAGTTGAACAAAACCTTCTTGCGGATAGCTTCCACCTTTTGCGCGAACAATTCCGGCTTGAAGTTTTTGGCTTGCCGTTTTACTTCAGCCACCAGCGCACGCTTGTCTTCCGCATATAACCCTATGATGTCGATTTCATGCTGTTCTTTATTGTTTTTCCTCTGCCACCAAGAACCTATTTCGGCAAAGTCCTTGCTCTCCATCATCCGCTGGCGGAAATACATTTCCAGCGCAAGTCCGGAAAAAGTCGGATAATCATCCTTTATAATGTTCGCCAACCGCTCGTAGTTCTGTATCTCAATGTAGCTTTGATGCTTGATGAAATAGCGGAACCAAAACCGCAGGAACATATCCGATACCTCATAGCGGACAGACTGGGAACTCTCTTTGGAAAGTATCGGACGCTTTTTCTTAACCAGATTATAATCCTCTTCCAGCCTTTTCAGTTGCCCTCCCAAACTGATGCCACCCAAAGCGGCCTCCATTTCCGGCAATGTATTCCTACCATTGGATATGGCGGAGAGTATGGAGAAATAATTCCCGTATTTCTTGCCGAACTCCTGTATTAACAGTGCCTGGCCTTCCGTGAGGAAGGAAGACTCCGGCTGCAACATGAAATCGACCATACTTTCCATATCCGTACAGCCGTTGTCCATGAATTGCTCAATATATTTTGGAACGCCGCCGGTGAAGGTGTATAACGCCAGCAAATCGTCTTTCGTATACTCCGGTTTATGGTCTGCCAGTATTTCTTTCAATACAGGAGTCGTGAAGGGGAACAACTTCACGATGCTGTCCGCACGGCCATACAAGGGTTCTTTCGCATCCCTGAATATCCTGTTCATAAGCGTATAGACCGAGCCGCTGACAATCAGGTTCACATGGCTTTCCTTGCGGTACCTGTCCCAAGTGTCCTGCATCAGACTATATATTTCCGGATTGATATAGTAGAATTCTTGAAACTCATCAATGAGCAGATTGAATTGCATCCGCTTTCCCAAATCCATCAGGAAGCGGAACATTTCGCTGAAACTCGTGAAGTCCGGCACATAAACATCCAATGACTGGCGCACTTCAGCGGTGAAGCGCATACAAAGGTCGGCTTCATTGCTCCGGCTGACAAACAGATAAACGGTTGGTGTACCTTCACAGCTTTTGAAAATCAGACTGGTTTTTCCAATCCGGCGCCTGCCGGTCAGTACGGTCATTTGCGAATGATTGGAAAAGGCAGTCCGGCGGACTTTTTCCAATGCGGCAAGTTCTTTTTCCCTGTTGTAAAACTTCATCTTTTCTATCTAATGTTACTTTTATATTGTTTACCCGTAAAGTTTACGGTTGTAATATTTACAATAGTAAACTTTACTGCGGTTACAAAAATAGCAATTCTATTTGAACAACAGACTATGAAAGCATTAAAAATATGATTTTTCAAATATCTCAAATTTATGGTCATGTCCGAAAATTCGACTTCTGAGTGTTTACAAATTTGGGTTATAACCATAAAAACTTAAATTCCAATACAGCTTATATGGCATACAAAATGGTTATAGAGTTCCATCTGCTGGCGGAAAACAAAAAAATTATGGTGTAGTACACGTATAGTATACCATGCGGATTTTGGCTTATCGGGAACTTTGCGGCAAACATTTCAATAATTAGGATTATGACAGAAGTTATCGTAATGGAAAGTGCCGCCTATCAAAAGATGATAGGGCAGATAGCGAAAATCGCTGAGTTCATCACCAAGAACGAGCACAAGTTGCAGGATTGCGACTTTGACGACGATGTATGGCTGGACAGTCAGGAAGTGGCCGATATGCTCCATATCAGCACGCGCACCCTGCAACGGTTAAGGAGCGACGGACTGGTGGAATATTCGGTGTTCTGCCGCAAGTGCCTGTACAAGCTCTCGGAAATAGAGAAAAAGGTACGGGAAAAGGTTATCACGTGCGAACCGCACCTGATAGACGTTTACAAGAAGAACCGGTTGTTGGACGTGACAAAGGACGAAGACAATGAATAAGGAGGATATTTTGCAGGCAACGGACAGGGGGCTTTCGGTGTTCAGACATTACCTGCCGGTGCAGTTCCGCATCGGGAAGAAGTTCCTGAATCCTTTGTATAAGGATACGAAGGCATCGTGCAACGTATATTATGACCGGCGACATTCGGTGTATAAGATGAAGGATTTCGGCAACGAGGAATATTCCGGGGACTGCTTCGAGTTGGTAGGGACAATGACGGGGCTGAGTTGCAGGAACGCGAAGGACTTCGTTGAAATCATGCGAATCATCGACCATGACCTGCATTTGGGGCTGGCGGACGGTTACGAAAATTGTACGGACACATCTTCCGTTCAGGTGATTTGTCCGCCCACGCCGGAACAGGTGATAAAGAAAATACGCCCGTATAATATCGTACCAAGGGCGTTCAATGAAACAGACCGGATATTTTGGAGCAAATCCGGAATCACCGAGCATACATTAAATAAATATAATGTACGGCCTCTGCATTCGTTCAGTTCCGTCAATCAGGAAGGGAGAACCTATACCTTGACTGAAACGGCACAGGAACCGATGTATGGCTATACAGGCGACAAATACATTAAAATCTACCGCCCGCGCTCGGAGATGCGTTTCCTCTATGCCGGAGATTTGGGCGACAATTATTGCTTCGGACTTGACCAACTGCCCTCCAAAGGCGACCTGCTGTTCATTACCGGCGGTGAGAAAGATGTGATGAGCCTTGCGGCAAACGGATTCCATGCCATCTGTTTCAATTCGGAAACGACGCTCATCCCTACATCTGTGCTGATGCTGCTCTCCTACCGGTTCAAACATATCATTCTGCTATATGACATGGACAAAACCGGGTTAGAAGTTTCTGCCAAACGGCAGGAAGAATTGAAGCCGTTTGCATTGAAACGCCTTTTACTTCCGCTGGCAGGGACAAAAGAAGAAAAGGATATAACGGACTATTTTGCGTTGGGACACACGCATGATGATTTATTGAAACTGTTCTTAAACCATTTGGATTCATTATACAAGGAAGATATGTCAGCATTAAAATCATGCGAGTTGGATTTCAACAACCCGCCACCTGTGGCACAGACGATAGTATCGGTGAACGGCGTGCCGCTCGGAACACAAGGGAACCTGCTCTGCATCACCGGCGGGGAAGGTACGGGGAAAAGCAACTATGTGGCAGCCCTGATTGCCGGGGCTGTGAAACCGGAAAACGCGGAAGGTATTGACACGCTGGGCGTTTCCATCGAAGGGAACCCGAAAGGAAAAGCGGTGCTGTTCTACGATACCGAACAGAGCGAGGTGCAACTATACAAGAACGTAAGTACCCTGCTGCGCCGCTGCGGGCGCGACACGATGCCGGAGTGGTTCAAGGCATATTGCCTGACGGGGATGAGCCGCAAGGAGCGGCTGAAGTCCATCGTGCTCAGCATGGACAGGTTCCATTACCAGTACGGAGGTATCCATCTGGTGGTGATTGACGGCATCGCCGACCTGATACGCTGCGCCAATGACGAGGCGGAGAGCATTGCCGTCGTGGAGGAACTCTACCGGCTGGCGGGCATCTACAACACGTGCATCGTCACGGTGCTGCACTTCATCCCCAACGGGCTGAAGCTGCGGGGGCATCTGGGCAGCGAGCTGCAACGCAAGGCTGCTGCCATCCTCTCCATCGAAAAGGACAGCAATCCTGCCGTGTCGGTGGTGAAAGCCCTGAAAGTGCGTGACGGCAGCCCGCTGGATGTGCCGCTCATGCAGTTCGCATGGGACAAGGGCAAGGCGATGCACGCCTATCTGGGCGAGAAGCCGAAAGAGGAAAAGGACAGGCGCAAGGAGGAGGAACTCGTGGCGGTGGCGCGCGAACTGTTCAGTCGGAAACGCTTCATCGGTTACATGGAGCTGTCGGAAGAACTTCAGGCGGCGTTCGATGTGAAGGAACGCACGGCCAAGAGCTACATCCGTTTTATGCGGGAGAAGGAAATCATTGTAAAATCACCCGACACACCGAACAGCTACATGCTGGGCGAGGTGTAAAATCATAGGAGGAACGGCCATGTTAGTGGACAAGACAGAATTTGAGGCATGGATGGAGCGCATCATGGGCGAATTGTACCGCATATCGCGCAAGCTGGACAAGGCGGAGAACCGGCAGAAACACCTGAACTACCTGAACGGGGAACGGCTGTACGACAATCAGGAGGTGTGCCAACTGCTGCGCATCAGCAAGCGCACGCTCCAGCGATACCGGAACAACGGGGCGTTGAAGTTCCATTCGATATACCATAAGACCTATTACAAGGAATCAGACCTGCACGAGTTCATCCGCAACAATTTCGACGAGAACGAAATCAAGCGTCAGGCACGGAAGGACAAATTGTCAGAAACCTATCCGATGCCCAAAGAACCGGATGAAAACGACAGGGAGAAAGAAACAGGAGATAAAGAACTCTCAGATGATTGTGGATAATGCATCTTGGATTTGCATCGTTCAGGGATATTGCCTACCGCTGTGAAGCCATTCTTTTTGCAATCCGGGAATGTATTTCGCAACTTTTATTCTCCAAAATTTGCAAATTCAATTATTCCGCCCGGCAAAAGGCATGAACGCACCGCTCATTATCAAAGAAATATACCTCATAATTTGATTTTCAATGATATTATCCGTACCTTTGCAATGAATTAAAAACTAAAGATTATGGCTCGACCGATTAAAGAAACGCCGGTGGTTACCGGTAAGGATGCTAAACGCTTTGCAGAAAAAATGGCTCACCTGAAGCCGGAAAGCAAGGAAGAGAAAGAGGCTGCAAAGAAAGTTTATGAGAAGTTCAAGGCCATAGCCGCATTTGCATTCTGATACGAACATGGCTCTTGAAGATTATTATTTCATGCCGCTGAAAGCGGACAGCGAGATAAAGCCGTTTAAGTGCAAGGATGATGACTTAAACGGCTTTTTATTTGAAGATGCCCGAAAGTACCTGACCGACTTGATGGCTGTCACTTATCTATGGGAGGATTTGCCCAATGGCAGGACTGTGGCCTATTTCAGCCTCCTGAACGATAAAATCACTTTTGACCCGGAACAGCGTAGCATTTGGAACCGGTTGAGCCGTCGTGTGCCCAATCCCAAACGGCGCAAAGATTATCCAGCCGTGAAAATAGGCAGACTGGCCGTATCGGAAGAATATGCCGGGCAAGGCATAGGCAGAGATATTATCCGCCTTATCAAATATACTTTCACTCATGGCAATAGAACCGGTTGCCGTTTCATCACGGTAGATGCCTATCAGGACGCCGTCGGTTTTTACCAACAATGCGGTTTTGATTTTCTGTCCGCCAAAGATGAAAAAGACAAGACGCGCTCCATGTACTATGATTTGAAACGTTTTTTAGATAGCGAAGATAGATAGTTCTTTGAATTGAAAAGGCTTGGCAGCCATCCGGCATATACCGGTTGTTGCCAAGCCTTTTTGTTGAACCCCGCTCAGAGCTTCATTCTCCATTTCGGTTTTTCCTGCGGCTTCTCCGTGCCGTCTTCCGGTTGGGGGATGCCGCCGATTACGACCTTTTCCTTGCCCGCGCTCATCAGCTCCTTGATGCTGATGGTCTTGGGCATGGCTGACAGCACCGGCGGTTTGCGCTCCGCCGCATGTGCCATGTAGTCGGGCATACGGTGGACGTATGGTTCGGATGCTGCCGGGACGGCAGGGTCGCCGGGCATTGAGGGAGCGGGTTGCGCCACCGATGGAGCTTGCGGCTCCGGCCGGATTTCCGTTACCCCTTCAGTGTTGGCCTCCTGCGCATCGACGGATTTCAAGGAGAGCAATATCTTGCGGTCAAGCGTGGCAAGCTCGGCCTTGAGTTGCTTCAACTCATCCTCTTTTTTCCATGTTTCATCCACGACCTGCTTCAGGACGGGAATTTCCTTTTCAATGTCAGCATTGTCCCGCGTGTATTTCTCTATCAGGCGGGGGATGCTGTCAAAGGCGTTGATGAAATTCCGGCAGGCGGTCTGCGGGTCGGCTGCCAAGCGTCCGTTGTTGTAGTTGTACAGGAGCTTGCCCGTGCCGCGCACGAAGAAGCGGTTCTCGCAGAAGTCCAATCCCTCCTTGACGGTGGTGTCTGTCTTGACCACGATTTCAAAGCCGTAGAGGGAGCCGATGGGAACCGGCTGGCCGTGCGTGCGCTCCTTGTCCTCTATCTCGTGCAGTCGGGCGGCAATGACTTTGGGGTCACCACTTGTTACCCCGTCAATCTTCAACGGGTTGAGCTTCTTGCCCTCCTTGTCGTACTGCACGCGGCTCTCGAAGTCGGCCATGTCCTGCCGTGCCCTCGCGATGATGTCGCTGTTGGAGGCTTGGTTGGCCAACAGGGTTTCCAACCGGATGCGCGAATCGCCCTTACTGCGCAGGAACGCCTTGCGCTCGCCCTCCAACCCGTCAATCTTCTTCTCCAGACGCGCCTTGTCCAACAGGTCGGTATTGCCGGAGAGGATGGCGACATACTCGGAGTAGTTCATGCCCCCTTTCTCGTCCATGCTGCCCTCGTCGATGGTGCGGCTGCCCATGCGGTTCTGCTTGAGCTGGGTGATGAAAAGCTGCTTTGTAGTATATAATTGTACTGAGTAATTCTCATTCTAAACCACTTACTGTATGAAGAAGTCAAATCAAATATATCATATGCTACCAAAAATGTGTATTTTTGCATATAACTCAAAATATTATGAAGTATGGCAATTCTATACCCTTCTATTGAAGCTATTAGGAAACGGAAAACAGAAGCCACTCCTGGTGAAAAGGCTTTATTGTCTTTCCTATTAAATGCTTATGATGATGAATATGAAGTATTTTTTCAGCCCTTTCTAAATGGAGATTTACCAGACATCATAGTAATGCATAAAGGGGGAGGTATTATGATTTTTGAAGTAAAAGATTGGGATTTGTCAAATTACCATGTGAATGAAAAGGGTAATTGGATTGTAAATTGTAATAAATCAGTATATAAAAACAATCCTTTAAATCAAGTCCTGAAATATAAAAAGAATTTGTATGACTTACATATAGACTCTCTATTAAGTTTGCGCTTGAAAGACTATAAATATTGGTATGTTGTTAATTGCGCCGTGTACTTTCATTGTCATACAACAGAATATGTGCAGAGTTTTTGCATGGGAGAAAATCCAACAGATAAATACAAAACTTTTTTAAGCCGAAATTTCACAATAATAGGAAATGATGCTTTGAAGAAAGAAGTAATGGATACTATTTTTGAGAAACGTTGGGTAAGCAAAAAGAGCCGTTATTTTACCGATGAATTATATAATAGTTTTGCACGTATATTAAAGCCATCCTATCATACAATAGAAGAAGGAATTGGTTACAAGTTGTCAGATGAGCAAAAATCATTAGTAAAAAGCGAAGAAGGAGCAAGAAAAAGAATTAAAGGTGTAGCTGGTTCGGGCAAAACATTAGTACTAGCAGAAAGAGCCGTAAATGCCCATAAAAGAACACATAGCTATGTGCTCATTTTAACCTATAATATAACACTTCGAAATTATATTCACGATAAAATCAATGCGGTTCGTCAAGAGTTCGCTTGGGAGTTCTTCCATATTAGCAACTACCATGATTTTATTAATAATAATATGAACAATGTCGGACTAGAGTTTGAGTTTCTTAAAGACAAAGAAGGAAATAGTAGCTATATGTCTTCTGAAGAGTTTGGAAGATTGGCAGAAAAACATGTATACTCAAATATACATCTTTTTGAAAATCACAATAATGAATTACCTAAATACGAAACTATATTAATAGATGAAACTCAAGACTATCAAGAAAACTGGATAAGAATGATTATGAAATACTTTGCCAGTGAAAATGCAGAGATTGTAGCATTTGCCGATGAAAAGCAAAATATTTATTCACGAGAGTTGGATAATAACAAAATGCCAAGAATACCCGTGCAAACAGGAGCTTGGGATAGGAAACTAAATAAAAGCTATCGCTTATCTCAAAAAATAGCATTATTAGTGACAGATTTTCAAAAACATTTCTTTGCTGATAAATATGTAATAGAACAACAAATAGAAACCAATGCAATGTTATCTCTATTTGATGAGCCTTACATTGAATATCACTATTATCCAATAGAAGAAAATATCATAGAAGATAACACTATTGCTGCTTATATTTATCGCCAAATTAAGGAACATAAATTTAATTCTAATGATGTGACGATTTTGTCATCTCGAATCAGAATGTTACGCAAGCTGGATTATATGTTGCGAATAGAAAGCAAAGAGAAAACTAATATTATGTTTGAAACTAGAGAAGAATTTATGAAATTATGCCCTGAAGCTAAAACCGGATTTGAAACTAATACAGAAATATTAAAAATAAGAAAAAACAGGAAAGCCAATTTTTGGATGAACAGAGGAACTATTAAGTTGTCTACTATACATTCTTTTAAAGGTTGGGAAAGCCCGGTATTATTTTTGGTCGTGGAGAATAATCTAAAAGCTACAAAAAATTTAACTAACGCACGCCCTTACGAATTTTCCGATGAACTAGTATATACAGGAATCACTCGTTGTCAAAACTATCTGTTTATTATCAATATAGGCAACCAACAATATCACGAATATTTTTCAAATTGTAATTTAATCGATAAAAAGATTATACAGGACAGATAGAAATATGAATGCATTACTCTTGTAATTATTGTAATTTTCTCTTACCTTTGTCCCGTCCGGCGCAATATACTATATTGAGGCGGTCAATATACTATATTCACCTTCCCGATATACTATATTGCCACGGGCAACATAAAAGTCAATAATTCATGAACTTGTAAAACACGAAAGACTATGCCATTCTGGAAGAAATCATTCAGCAAGGCGCGCGGTGTCTATTATCCTCGCGCCATCGTGCAGGGCAATCCTGTGGAAACGGAAACCATTGCCAAAGACCTGGCGAAAATATCAACGGTCAGCAACTCGGACGTGCAAGCCGTGCTGGGCGACATCGCAGGCGTGATGCACACCCGTATGGCGCAGGGCAAGAGCGTCCACATCAAGGGGCTGGGCTATTTCCGATACGTCCTCGACACCGTGGGCGTGGAAAACCTCGAAGACTTTGATTTCGAGAAACAAGTGAAAGCCGTCCGCGTGGAGTTCATCCCCGAACGCACCCGTACAGCGAGCGGTACGTACACCCGCGCCCTCGTGGACAGCGACCAGCTGGAATGGATTGAGCTTGCGCCCAACACGGAGGAGCAAGACCCAGCTGGCGGAGAAGTTGAAGAAGGTAGCGACGGCTCGTTCGGCTGACGACAAGCCCGGAAATTTTGTAGAAGCACTGTCCAAGCCCCGGACGGTGCTTCTTTTTTTCCGCAACCACCGTCCGAGACCTCGGACAGCCCTAAAAAACTTCCGCAACTCCTGTCCGAGCCTCGGACAAGGCTAAAAATCTTCCGCAACCGCTGTCCGAGACCTCAATCGGCGCTTATAATTTTCTGCAACTATTGCCGGAGATGCGGACGGAAATCCCTACCTTTGTGCAGACAACAACCCAAAAACGAACTATTATGAAAAAGATTAAGACTATCAGCCTGACTTCCCTCCGCGTGGAAGAAGACTTCGGCTTCCAGAAACTCGTCCTCGCCGAGACCGAGAACCTGCCCGGTGAAGAAACCCCGTCCGTCCAAACCGCAGCCGTCACTGCATTCGAGACTGCCTTCAATGCCTTCGACACCGCCTTGAAAGCCTCTGCCACGAACCCTGCCACCGCTTCGGCTACCGATGCCGACACCGCACGCGACCAGTCGTGGCGTGCCGCCAATGCTTACGTCAAGGCGATGTGCAGCCATCCCACGCCCGACATCGCTGCCCGAGCCTCCGAAGCAAAATCTCTTTTCGACAAGTATGGCGACCCCACTTCACTGGCACAGACCGAGGAAAGCGGCGTGCTGCACAACCTCCTGCAAGACCTCTCTGCATTTGATTCTGCCAAACGCACCGCGCTGAATCTGGATGTCTGGATTACCGATTTGCAGACGAAAGAAGATGCGTTCCTCGCCGCTGCCGCTATGCGCACGGAGGAAGATGCAGCCCGTCAGGTGGGCATCGTGAAGGAGAGCCGCACGGCTGCCGATGCTGCCTACCGCTCGCTGGTGGATACGGTCAATGCACTTGCGATGATAAACGGCGATACGGAATATGCGACGTTTATTGACCATGTAAATGCGGTGATTGATAGGCAGAAGGGGATATTGAAGGCGCGGAAAACGAATAACGCGAAGAAGAAGGAGGAGGAATAACCGTCGCCCGATTCGTTGAGTAAGATTTAGAATTAGTCCCTGCAAGCGAAATGGTTTGCAGGGGCTTTTTTATCCTTGATAAGGGGTATCGCTTTTTACATCGTATATCATTTGGGCGGCTTTGAGGAATTTTGGGAATAGCGTTCCCCATTGATTATTGACCACGACTTTAGTTCCATCCGATAGAACTATTATTTCATCGGGTTTCAAAAAATAACGTCGCTTTCTATCAGGGCGCAAGGTGATTTCTTTTCGTATATCCGTTTCAAGACGGACAACTCCAAGCGACTTGCTATGAAGTTCGTCCGGGAATTGCTTGCGCAAATCATCATAGGTGGTATGCGGATGCTCTTTTACATAATGTCTTATCACTTCTAAGACAAAGCGTCCTTTTCCATAAAACTTACTGCCATTAAAAGAGAATTGCGTATTATCTCTGCCCGACTTAGTTTGTGTTGCCTGATACAGAACATCCGTGTGAGTTGGGATTGGCTCCACTTGTTGCGACGGAGCTACATTATCATTCCGATAGCTTATAACAATGTTCAGGTGGGTAAATTCTTCCTCTATGGCTTTGGCATCAAATCCCTCTGGCACGAATTTATCTTTGAGCAAAGACAGGACGTTTTGCACGGCATTACTTTCAGAAAAGAATTCGGTGATGCGTCGGTGCAGGTTATCGCGTGCCTGTATCTGTTGGTATTGCGCTTTGCAGAAATCCTCCAACTTGTCTAAATCAAAATCTGAAAAGGCCAGAAGGTTGCACAAGACAGAACCGTTGACATCTTCCCTCTGTATTTCAGCTGTGAATACATTAGTGAAATCGCCGTTATCGGAATTGTAATAAAGCTGTATCTTTTCTCCAACATACAGACCGACTTTCAAATTCAATTGGCGCACATACGTCATCAGTTGCGTCACCTGACGTTCGCATTGCACATTGGAAGGGCGCTTCACTTCTATGGGAAGCACAGGACTCTCGATATTGGGTTTGAAAAGGACAATATCCGGACGCACGGTATTGTTGTTTCCGATAGGCAACACATATTGTGATTGCATCGTGCCGTTTGTTTTCTTCCAACCGAGATATCTCAGACATTCTTCTATTTTCTCCTGATAGGTACTTTCTGCAATATCCGACGCAAAATAAGGCAACAACGCTTCTACTATTTCCGGCCAAATCTCATTCATGTCTTTCGCTTTATATTCTTAATATTAAACCGGATGCAAAGATATAAGTTTTAAGGATATAACGTTACTCTCTCTACTAAAAAGCCACTCGGCAATTATAAATTCAATCCGATGACTTCTAACGGCAAATGCGGCGAGTTCCAGCGGATTACTTCCATCAGTCCGCGAAGTTCCTGCTCGTCCTTTGTGAGTGTCACGGAGTTGATGAATTTAATCAACGTATCGGGTATGCGTTCATCCCACCCGAAAATCATGCTTTCAATCTTTACGTCCATAATCATTTGGTGTTATATGTGTGAATAATCAGAATAGACTTAACTGCTGCGGAGCGGTATAGCGGCGCTTCAACTCCTGTAATCCGGCTTTCAGCCTGCGGATATACTTCGGGTTGTAGTTCCCCCTGTCTGTCAGGGAGCGGCGTTCCGCATCATTATAGATTCTTTCCAACTGGCGGATGCCGCTCGCTACCGCTTCCTTGTAACCGGTAATGGGTTCCTCCCATACCGAAGGGCGGCTGCCGCCTCCTGCCGTGCCGGTACACCAGCCCACCGTAACGACATACCTGCCGTTCACGGACTGGCCGATGTGTATCACGTTGGAATTGTCCAGCCGGATTTCTTCCACGACGGGCAACATGCCGCTTATCCATCCGTATTCGTTGAACTGCCTGTTCACATAGCCGAAAATGAGCCTGCGTTCATAGGTATTCACGTTCAGCACAATTTGATGCACGCTTTCGCCGAAGCTCTCGAAATAGGCGGTCTGTTCCGCATCTTCCCGGCGGAGTGCCTGGATATAGCGGAGAATGATGTGCCGCTCACGCTTGCAGGCATGGTAGTCCGCCAAAGCCTGCAATTTTTCTTCTTTCGTCATTTGGGATATTATCTTGTCCATACCGTAATTCTTTAGATGGTTGCTTTCAGTATTTCCACGTGGTATTGGGGATTGACTTCCCACAACAGGTATTCGATGAACAGCCTGCGTGCGTCCTTCTCCAGTTCCTTGAACAGCCGGGTAAAGGTGCTGTGGTTGCCGTTGATGTAGGTTTCCACCATGTACTCGAAAATGTCCTCCACTTCATAATACTTGCACTGCTGTGCGATAGTCTTGCTGTACCGTTTCATAAGCGTTCTTATTTATAAAGGTTTATAATTATTCTGTTCAGCATCTGCGCCTTTCCTATGGTATAGTATGTGCCGCCATAGGGCAGTCCGTCCCAATAAGCGAGCATGATTGCCGCATGTTCCACCAGAAAGTCGTTGCGCCGGTGGAAACAGCCCTTGTGATAGCTTTCTGAAAGGATAACCGTCTTGTCCGCTTCTTCCAACAGACTGATGTAAAGCCTCTTGTTCGTGTCGGAATAGCGTGCGGACTGCTTCCGGAAAGGGATGGCAGCTACCAACCGTATATCGGTTAATTCGTTTCTTACCGTCAAGACTGCCTTTGCAAAAATCAAATCGCTGCCTTCCGCCATGCCTGAGAGAAAGTTACGGTAGCCCAAAGCATACAGTCTTTTGATTTCCGTCACCATGCCTGTAAAAAGAGTAAGCATGGGTTGGCTTATCCTGCCGGAGCGGTGTCCGGTAAACGAAACGTTCTTTGAAATGTTTGTTGTATCCATGATGATGTGAGTTTAGAGTGTTAATACCCAGACTATGAAAGCGACAACCGAAACAAATGCCAACAGGAACACAAGGCAGCCCCACAGGAAACGTACTACACCCGCAAGGAAGTTCCACACCAGCCACGACCCGATGAACCACACCCAAAGAGAGCCGCCGTACAAGGATGTGCAGAGTGCCGCAAGGATGAACCTTGCCGCCACTCCCAAGAATTTATGCAGAGGCAGATTGGGAAGCGACTTATTTCCATTTGTTTCTCTTGTTGCTTTCATAATCACGACATTTTTTTTATGCATTGACGAGTTGGGTGAGCTGACTTATTTCGTAAGCGGGGCAAAGGATAGGGTTTTGCAGAAGCAAATTTTTTCGGTGGAATACTACCTGAGCCTGCGAAGTGTGGAGATTGTGCCTAAAAAATTTGATTTGTCCGTCAAAACCCGAAATTACCTTTGCGCACGTAATAAGTCAGCCCATCCAACCTTTCAATAGCACATTGTGGAGTGATGGGGAATGAAAGCGGCAAGGGAAACATACCGTAGGAACATTGATTTCTCTCCGCAATGGATTTTTCCGAAGGAGGTTTTTAAGGATGGCAATGGATTATTGGCTTTAATTTCTTACCTTTGTGCCAGCGGTGCAAATAGCATCGTGGTAATGTTGTTCATTTACCGGCATCCAGAAATCGCCAATTTCAAAACACGAAGGTAAATGGACCGGGTAGGTTATACCTTGACGTAACCTGCCGGTTCACTTCGTGTTAAGCGTTTGGCGATGCTTTGGGTGCGGTGGCCGGCAGCGTTACGTCATTTGTTAATACCTGAAAAGATATGGAATTACAAGCTACCGCCCTGAAGGGCATCGTCCGTTCTTCCGATGAAGGACTTTTCTACCTGTTTCCCATTCAAGATGTGTCCACCTTGCAGCAGACAAAGGCGCATCTGACTTGTGCCATCGATGTATTGAGCCATCCGGAGGAAAGCTCGACGGAACAACGGCTGGAGGCCGTGCGCACGTTGAACAGCCTTGTGGCGGCATTGAGCGTGCATGACGGCGACCATTACGAAGCGATGAACTCTGCCCTCTGAAAAAGCGGCTACGCAAATACTGAAAGCCTTCCTTATCCGGCAAAACCTAAAGGAAAGGTATTATACGGGCAAATGTGTGACGGTTCCATGCGTTACGCTTGACCGTACAGTATGTTTCTGCGGTTTTGCCATAGGCTGTAAGGGTGTCCTTCTTTCTAAAAGAAACGGGGACAGGCTTGCAGCCGGAAATGATACGGCTTTCACATTCCGTCTTCAAGGGCAGACATTGAATCCTGCTTCGGAACATTTTC
This sequence comes from Parabacteroides sp. An277, assembly GCF_002159645.1. GTDB lineage: Bacteria > Bacteroidota > Bacteroidia > Bacteroidales > Tannerellaceae > Parabacteroides. The sequence continues at coordinate 15,052 of NZ_NFJB01000031.1, forward strand.
CATTTCCTGTTTGCGGTGTTCCTCCTTCGCCTTTTTCTTTGCTTCCTTCTTCACCTCCAGTTCGTTCAGGATTTGCTTCAAAGGCTTCACCACATCGGGGCGTTCTTTCTTGAAATGTTTGAAATAAATGTTCTCGATGAATTGGGGCAAGGGGGCTTTCCATATTTCCTGCCGGTGGTTGTCTATCTTGCCGAGCTTTTCGGGATTCAGGCCAAGTTCACGTGCCATTTGCACATGAGTGTCGGACAGCCGGTGCTTCTTCTGCGCCGTTATCCACTTTTCTATCTGCGATTTGTTTGTTGCCATGTTTCCTGTTACTTAATTGTATGAAATGAATGTCTGGTTGTCCGAAGCGTTGAACACGACAAGGACTTCGGGCTGCTTTTCCTTCAGCCGCTTGTATTCGCACAAGGAGTTGAGCACCCACTCACGGAACAGCTTCGTGCAATAGGTATGGATGCGGAAGCTGAGAAAGATGACGGCTTCCAGATTGTAATAGGTAACGTATAGCTTGTCCTGTTTCTCCGTAATGGTCGCCTCGCTCTCGTTCAAGATACGCGACTTGAAGATGGAGCGTATATTGGCATCTATCGTCTGGATGAATACTCCGAACAGGCGGGCAAGCTCGTGCTTGGTGAGCCATACGTTGCCGTTCTCCAACTTGACGCTGACTGTGGGGTGGCGGTTGATGTCCTCCAGCCCGGTAATGGTGATGTTTCCTCTGTGTAACATAGGGGTATCGTTTTTAATTGTGAGACAAATATAATGGATTTAGCCCACCTTTTGCGGTGTTCCACCCTGCATAGTTCTTAATTTACGTTCCAATACATTCATGTCATGGCTCAGCTTCCTATCCACGACACGGGCATAGATTTGTGTGGTCTGGATATTGGTATGGCCGAGCATTTTCGACACACTTTCAATGGGTACACCTTTTGTCAGGCAAATTTCGGTCGCGAACGAATGACGTGCAAGATGATAAGTTATTTGCTTGTTTATCTGGCAAATAGCCGCTATTTCCGCCAAATATTCATCTTTTGATTACTGATGACCGGCAAAAGTTTACCATTCTTTGTCTTGCCTTCGTATTTGGCAAGAATCTCCAAAGGAATGGGCAGCAAGGGGATAAGAGATTCCACTCCGGTCTTCCCTCTGTCCTTCATAATCCACTTCTTACCGTCCACTCCAATTTTGATGTCTTCGGCAGTCAGCGTATAGATGTCGCAATACGGCAGACCGGTATAGCAGCTAAAGATGAAGGCGTCGCGCACGTGTTCCAACCGTTTCGACTGAAACTCCTTGTGGTAAATCGTGTCGATTTCTTCCTGCGTCAGATAGCCTCGGTCGGTCTTGTCGAAGTTGAAGCGGAAATTGTTGAACGGGTCAAGAAAAGACAGGCCACTTTTCTGCGCGAACAACAAAATCGTGTGGAAACGCTGCACAAACTTCATGGCCGTATTGTTGCTCACCTCGCATTGTTCCCTCAAATACAGATAGAAGTTCTCGATGTGGGTAACAGTGATTTCCTTGATGGGAATATCCGAAATGTTATATTCGCTTTTCAGGAACTCTATCATCCGCTGCTTAGTCAGCTCATAGCGTGAGTAGGTCTTTTGTGTGGCGGTCTTGCCGACTTTTTTGGCATACTGTTCGTTATGCTGGGTAAAGTAACTTATCAGCGTCTTTTCCTTTTCTTCCAATCCCAAAAAGGCATTGCGGATTTTTTCGGGCAGGGCATAGCCGCCCGGATTTCATCGAGTGTCTTGTTCAGTGAGGATACTCTGAGGTTTTCTTTTTTCTCCGCACTCTGCTTATTGACAACTGCCCGCCCGAGTTTCGTATCCCAATTATCGGGATGAACATCCAGCTTGCTGCTGAACTGCACTTGGTCGCCGTCCACCGTGATGCGTACCATGATAACCACATGACCGTTTTTCTTCGGCTCGTTCTTCTTCAGATAAAAGAGAATTTTGAATGTCGATTTCATACCGTAACATTTTATAGTTTGCAAAAGTAATTTTCTCTGTCCAAAGTTACGGTGACAATCGAATGCCAATATTCGACAAATGAGCGACTTACCTTCAAAATCGTTACGGTTTTTATGGTGACGGAATACCGTAACGATTTAGTAACGGCGAATCTTCATAGGGTGGCTTTTTAAGGTCATTTTCCTGTCGCTACAAGGTAAGAAAAAGCTCCCTAACCTTTTGGATTAGAGAGCTTTGTCTTTTTTTGTCAGGAGTTTGTCTTTACTCCCCAGTGATCCGCTTGGGGTTCGAACCCAAGACCCCAACATTAAAAGTGTTGTGCTCTACCAGCTGAGCTAGCGAATCATCTTTTGTAGTCGTTTTTCGATTACGGGTGCAAAGGTAAGAAGTTTTTTTGAATCTGCAAGGCTTTTGAATAAAAAAATGCGTTTTTCTTGTTTTTTTCTCGGTTTTCTCGGATCTGAGTTGCTTGGAGAGGCTGTTTTGAATTTATTTCCGTCATTTTCTATGGCTGCATTTACGCGGTTTACGGGACTCTCCGAGGCCTTTTTTCTCCGGGTTTGTTCGGCGCAGCAAAACAATTGGACAAAAAACAACTGAAAGGCTTGCATAGTTCAAATTATTGCCTAATTTCACAACTGGAATCCTGCAGGTAGGGGTTTCTAAAGGGTTTAGAAAGTCTCAACCGGCGCCAGCGAAGGTTTCTAAAAGGTTTAGAAAATATCAATAAATGAATTATACGATGGAAACAAAATATCTCTCCTAGTTAATTAATAATCCATCATTTCTTCGGGGAGAGGCCGTCTCAAAATAAACTTGAGATGGCCTCTATTTTGTGTCCGCGCCTCTGTGATATCCGGGCACGGGCTTTATTGCGGGTCTGGGATGTCGTTGTTTTCCATTAAAATAAAACGTTTATAATAAGAAAGGCAGAGCGTCGTAAGAGGCAAGGCGATAATCAGTCCGATAAAACCCAGCAACGTGCCCCAGACGGAAAGCGAGAGCAGAATAATAGCCGGATTCAAGCCCATCGCCTTTCCCATGATACGCGGCGTAAGATACAAATCCTGAATAACCTGCACAATTCCCAGCACCAAGAGGGAGAGTCCAAACAGAATCCAGAAGTTCTCGCCCGTCTCGGCCGAGCGCAACAGGCTGAGGAGCACCATAGGAATGAGACCGATGGTCTGTAGATAGGGAATCAAGTTAAGGACACCGATAAACAGCCCCAACGAGATAGCCAAGGGGAAATCGATGATTTTAAATCCGATGGCCAACAAGACACCCACGCAAAAAGCAATCAGCGACTGTCCGCGGAAGTAACGGTTCATGCTCACCTCTACATCGTCGGCCAACTGCTGGATGAAGGGGCGATACCGTTCGGGTATCAACCGAATCCATCCGCTGGCGATTTTCTCGTAGTCCAACAAGATAAAAATGAAATAAAGGAAGACGACAAAAATAATCGTAATGCTCACCAATATAGAAAAGGTACTGGTAAGCAATTGCCAAGCCTTGGGAGCAATCTGTTTAATCGTCTGGAGGATGTTCTCGCGGCTGATCAACTCGCGGAGGGCGTTGGCATCGATATGCGCTTCGAGATAATCAATCCAGCTCCCGGGAATTAAAGGGATTTCACCCTGGACTGGTCGGTGATTGTTCAAAAGGATGAGCAGCCTATCCGCCTCCTCCGAGATGGAAGGAATGACCATGACCGTTAACAAACCCAAAATGATGGCAATCGAAAAAAGCACCGCAATAATCGCCAAGATACGATGCTTGAACCTCAACTTATACTGAAAGAATTTCACGAAAGGCTGGCACATATAAGCCATCAGCCAAGCCACCAGAAACGGGAGAAGGGCATTCCGGAGAACCACTAACAAATATAACACAAAGCCTATCAGCGCAATACTGATTCCCGCCCGCACGACGCGGTCGAAAGTAAACGGTTTATCAAACAGGGTATTCATATTATTTCTATCTTTGTTTTCCGCAAAGATAACATAAATGATAAAATATTCTAAATGAGACGGAAGAAAATATGGCTATGGCTCCTGCTTTGGAGCATGGTAGGATCTGTGTGGGGACAAGATTCAGAGATAGTACAGGAGTGGCTCGACCATCCGGACATGCGGTATGCATCGTTCGGATGTATGGTCCACGAGGTCGGGAGCGAAACGCCGCTTTGCGTGTATGCACCCGACTTGCAAGTGACGCCGGCATCGGTCATGAAACTGGTGACCACCGCTACGGCGTTGGAACTTTTGGGCGAAGATTACCGCTTCCCGACCGAGCTGCTCTACGATGGATTTATCCGCGATAGCATCTTGCACGGCAATCTATATATCAAAGGACATGGCGACCCGACGCTGGGTTCAGCCTATTTCGCACCCGAATCGAAAGATTTCGTAGCTCAGTGGGTGAAGGCAATTCGCGACAAAGGGATTCGCCGGATAGAAGGAGCCATCATTTCAGACGAAAGCTTGTTTGATACGGAGGGCGTCTCGATGAAGTGGCTGCGGGAAGACTTGGGAAGTTATTACGGGGCGGGAAGTTATGCGCTGAATGTCTTCGACAATCTTTATTCGCTATACGTGCGGAGCGGAGCCGCCGGGACACGTCCACGCCTCCTTCAGACTTCGCCAGCGCAAGAGATACAATTTCATAACTACCTACGCGCAGCAGCAGTACGGACAGACAGCACGTTTATCGTAGGAATGCCTTTTGCCGAGGAACGCTACCTTTACGGTGTCGTGCCGGCGCATCGCGATTCTTATCGGCTGAAGGGTGACATACCGGAACCAGCCCTGTTCCTGGCGCGCTATTTCCGCGAAATACTAAACAAGCAGGGCATTTCCGTGCGCGATGCCTCCTCGTGCCATCGTCTTTTGCAAGTACAAGGGAAGTGGGAAATAGCTCCACGCACGGAACTTATCACAACCTATTCGCCTACACTGGAGAAAATCGTAGCCAAGACGAATCACGTCAGCCACAATCTCTATGCCGATGCACTCCTCAAGACATTAGGCCTGCGGTATGCCAAGCGAAAAGGGGAAGAGATTTCATCGTTCGCGCGCGGCGTGTCTATCGTCCGTTCCTATTGGGAGAAGAAAGGGTTGGATGTGTCTCCTTTATATATGGTAGATGGAAGCGGCCTCTCGCCCGTGAATCAAGTGACGGCCCGTTTCCTGACAGACTTGCTCACGTACATGGCAACCTCATCCTCCCACCGGGCAGCTTTTCTACATTCGCTCCCAGAAGCAGGTAAAGAGGGCTCGGTGCGCAATTTCCTCCGCGAAAAAGCATGGACAGGCGAAGTGCGGCTCAAGAGCGGAAGTATGGGACGTGTCCGTTGTTATGCCGGGTATGTCCGCCAGGTAACCAAACAATACGCAGTCGTCTTGCTCGTCAACAACTACGAAGGAAATAGTTGGGCTTTAAACCGTCGTCTTGAGCGGCTGCTCCAATCCTTATTTAGCCAATAGGATACTGTGTCCGGCCAAGAAGTCGAAGAACTTCTGCCGGTAATTGTCTGAAATGGGGATATATTCCTTTCCAAAGACAATGCGGTTCCGTTCAATCGCCTCTATCTTTTCCGGCTGAACGATAAACGAACGGTGTACGCGGACGAACCGCGAATCGGGCAACATATCTTCTACGACCTTCATGCTCAACAAGGAGAGGATAGGGTATGGTTCGTCTTCGAGATAAATCTTCACGTAATCTTTGAGTCCTTCGATATACAAGATTTTGTTCAAGTCTATTTGGACAAGCTTGTATTCCGTTTTGACAAAGATACGGTCTATCTCCGGTTTAGTCTTTTCAAACCAATCGAGCGCCTTTTGGGCTGATTGCAGGAAATCGGCATAGCTGATGGGCTTCAGCAAATAATCCAGCGCATTGACCCGATAGCTGTCTACCGCATATTGCGAGAAGGCCGTGGTGAAGATAACCTTCGTCTCAGCCGGGAGCAACCGGGAAAATTCCATGCCGCTCAGTTCGGGCATTTGGATGTCGAGGAACAGGAGCTCTACCGGTTCCTCGCGTAGTGGTTTCATGGCCAGCACAGCACTGTTATACTTCCCTTTCAACTCCAAAAAGGGCGTTTTGAGGACGTAACTTTCCAGGAGGCTTACAGCCAGCGGTTCGTCGTCGATGATACTACAAGTCAATTTTGTCTTCATGTTTGATTCGAATATAAAGTTCCGCAATATACGCATTATTTTCCTGATGGCATACCAATAAATGGTTTTCCGGATAAATAAGTCCGAGCCGCTTCTTGAGATTAGTCAGCCCGATACCCGACCCGCTCTGGTCTGCTGCGTCTTTCGGGAAGAGGCTGTTCTCGATATAGCAATCTATTCCATCCTCATTTTCTTTAAGCTGGATGCGGATATACGAGGGATTGCTATTACTAATGCCATGCTTGAAAGCATTCTCGATGAGCGAAATAAAAAGGAGCGGAGCGATCGTGAGTCCCGACTGTTGCACGTCGATGTTCATTTCCAAGCGCGCACTTTCCGGCAAGCGGATACGCATCAGCTCGACATAATTCCGAATGAAATCCAACTCCTTTTCTATGGGAACGAAGGGCTGGTTGCTATCGTAAAGGACGTAACGCAGAAGCCGGCTCAGGTCGTGCACCGCCTCTTGCGCCCGTTCGGGACTGAACGCAATGAGGCTATATATATTATTTAATGTATTGAAGAGGAAATGCGGATTGAGCTGGCTCTTCAGGTTCCGCAGCTCGGCCTCCACGCGGCTCCGGTCCAACTCCTTGCGCGTAGCCTCTTGTTCGTACCAGCGCGCTGTCATACGGATGGCCACACTCAACCCGGCAACCAATACATACATCGCCGCATTACGCAAAAGGAAGAGAGCCACGTCGAGCGCGTCCGGTTTCCAACGAGGCATGTGGTGGAATTTATCGGGTGGAGGTAATAGCTGCATGATTTGGTGGGTTACCAGTACCGTCGCGCTGATGAGCAACAGGTTGAACAAGAAAAAACGCCCCGTCTGCTTCTCGAACAGGTAACGCGGGATGAGAAAGAGGTAATTCACGTAAAACACCACCATAAAAGAGAGCGGTCCGACTACGAAAAGCGCATAGTCTTCTATTGCCACAACCTCCCGGTTTCGCCCCGACGAAAAGAACGGAATAATAAATACGATGCCCCATGCCACTGCATGGATGAACCATTCAATCTTGCGGTACGCCTTCTCCTTGTCTTGTATGTGCATTTCCATATTCATAATACTTATTTCTTTTTATGTTAGCCTTATAAATAAACCTATTCTTTCGTTTTGCTCCAGAAGGGGAACCTTTCGCGAGCCGCGAAACCTTGTCGCTCCAGAAGAGAAGCCTTTCGCGGGCCGCGAAACCTCGTCGCTCCAGAAGAGGAGCCTTTCGCGGGCCGCGAAACCTCGTCGCTCCAGAAGAGGAGCCTTTCGCGAGCCGCGAAATCATTCCCGCATCTGCATTACTCGTAGCGAATCGCCTCGATCGGGTCAAGTTGTGCGGCCTTCTTCGCGGGATACCATCCGAAGAAAATTCCGGTCGCGGTACAAACGAGGAACGAAAGCAACACGCTCCAAGGCTGGATGTAGATGGGGAAGTGCGCCACGTAGTTCACCACCAAAGCCGCGCCTACGCCGAAAATGACACCAATCAGCCCGCCCGTTACGCTGATGAGGATGGATTCGATAAGGAACTGCGCCAAGATATCGATGCCCTTTGCGCCAATACTCATACGAAGACCTATCTCGCGCGTGCGTTCCGTCACCGAGACGTACATGATGTTCATAATCCCGATACCGCCCACGAGGAGCGAAATACCCGCTACCGCAGCCAGCAACACCGTCATCATGTCTGTAGTACTCGTCAACATCGAACTCAACTCCTGCTGGCTACGAATGGTGAAATCATCCTCGTCGGTCGTGTTCAGCTTATGGTTGCGGCGGAGTATCTCGGAAATCTCCTCGATAGCCTGGTCGGTATATTTCTCCTCCAACGCCGAGCAATTGATACCTTGCAAGTGCGTGATGGCAAGGATTTTCTTCTGCACGGTCGTATACGGTGCGAGGATAAGGTCATCTTGGTCCATCCCCATGCTGTTGTATCCCTTGCTTTCCAAGACACCTACGATGCGGAAGGGGAGTTTCTCGAAGCGAATCACCTTCCCAACCGGATTCTCACCATTCGGGAACAGATTATCGACCACAGTCTTTCCCACTACGCATACCTTGGCAGCCGTGAGGATGTCCTGTTCGGTAAACATATCGCCATCCTCTATTTTATACTGCCGGATTTCCATATAATCCGGCGAGATGCCATAGACCGTCGTCGGGGCATTATTCGAGCTGTAAATCGCCTGCCCGCTGCTATTGACTGAGGGAGACACCGCCGCCACGTAGCGCGTTTCCTCCACGATATCCTCATAATCCTCGAGCTTGAGCGTCTCCATGTCTTCGGCGCTCTGCCGCACGCCGCCCCGCATCTCACCACCTGGTTGAATCATAATCATATTCGAGCCCATCTCGCTGATTTCGCGTTGGATGCTTTTCTTCGAACCTTGCCCGATAGCCAACATGGTAATAACCGAGGCGACACCAATGATGATGCCCAACATCGTCAGGAAACCGCGGAGCTTGTTGTTTGACAAAGCGCGGACAGCAATCTTAAATAAATTTGCTACATTCATAATTTAATCCTCATTTACAGGTAACTTAGCTAATGCTTCCGCAGCGCTTAAGATATGCGGATTCAAGACGTCGGCCGTAATATGCCCGTCGCGAAGCGTAATGTTCCGACTAGTATATTGCGGAATCTCCGGATTGTGCGTCACGAAGATAATCGTCTTCCCCTCTGCATGGAGCTTTTGGAAAAGGACCAGAATTTCGAAACTGGTACGCGTGTCCAGATTACCGGTCGCCTCATCCGCCAAAATCACCGCCGGGTCGTTTACCAACGCACGGGCAATAGCGACACGTTGCATCTGTCCGCCGGACATCTGGTTACTTTTGTGCAAAAGGCGGTCTCCCAATCCGACCGCTACCAAAGACTGAATGGCTTTCTCCTTCCGTTGCGCCGCGTTATAGGCCGGATTATACATCAAAGGCAATTCCACATTCTCAATGGCGGTTGTTTTGGGCAACAGATTATAGTTTTGGAACACGAAGCCAATCTTGCGATTGCGGAGTGTCGCACGAGCATTCTTGCCCATAGTGCGTACCGATACACCGTCAAGGTAATATTCCCCGCTTGTCGGAGTATCCAGGCAACCTAAGATATTCAAGAGCGTACTCTTCCCAGACCCCGAAGTACCTACAATCGTTACAAACTCACCTTCGTTGATAGTGAAAGAGACGCCACGCAATGCGTGGACTGTCTCTTCTCCTACAATAAAGTTACGTTTGATATTATCCAGCCTAATAATCTCTTTCATATAGTCAACCATTATTTCTTCTTGTTATCCTTATTGCTTCCCGGAGGTCCCGGCATAAACGGACTGCGTTCTTGTGAACTATTCGAAGAAAGAACGGGAGCATCGACGGCCAAATCAACCGCCACTTCTTCACCTTCCTCCAGGCCGTCGATTACTTCCGTTACATTATTATTACTTGAACCAACCATGATGTTCTTCGGAGTTAACCGATTTCCATCCTTTACCCAAACAAGTTTCTGCCCTTCCGGAGCCGTTGCGTCAGGATTATCGACCGTAAGACCCAACGGTTCCAATTCTTGCGGGTCAGCAATAAAGCGAAGCGCTTTGTTGGGAATAGAAAGCACACCCTCACGTTCCATCGTATAAATCGTGATGTTAGCCGTCAAACGCGGTTTCAATTTGAAATCCGGATTTTCTGCCGAAATAACAACTTCATACGTGACGACCGTCGAACTGGAAGAAGTAGAGGTACTGCTATCGTCACTGCTTTCACCTAAACGCACCTGCAACACTTCCCCTTCGAAGACATCATTCGGATAAGCATCAACGGTAAAGCTGACACGCTGCCCGTCTTGCACGGTACCGATATCCGCCTCGTCCACATCTGCAATGATTTGCATTTTGGTCAAATCTGCCGCAATTGTAAAGAGGGTCGGCGTCTCGAATCCAGCTGCTACGGTTTGTCCCTCTTCCACAGCTTTACTGATAACAACGCCATCGATAGGACTTGTAATAGTAGCATATTCCAAGTTGCGCCGGACGCTGACAATGGAAGCCTGCGCTTCTTCGTAATTAGCCTTCGCTTGTTCGTATTCATACGTAGCCGTCTCGAAATCTGTTTCACTAATCAACTTCTTTTCATGCAGAAGTTTATAACGATCGTAATTCTTTTGTTGATATTCATATTCCGATTTGCTGCGTGCTAATTGAGCCGTCGAGGCTTGTAGTGAAGCTTCCAACGTCACCTTATCCATTTCAGCAATTAGTTGCCCTGCCTTCACCACATCATTGTAGTCTACATACAACTTATCGATAATACCGGACACTTGAGTACCCACATCGACTTCCGTGACAGGTTCAACAGTGCCGGTTGCCGTTACTACATTTGTGATAGATGTACGACCGACGACTCCTGTCTCCAGCTTCATTCCATTGCTGGACTTTTTGCCCATGAAGGCAAAAACACCTCCTACGATCACAATGACTCCAACGAGTCCAATGATTCCTGTTTTCTTATCCATATATTTAATGATTTTTGTCTATTAATGTTTCAAATCAAAGGCTCCGCGACTCACGTCGCAGAAACCTTCTAAAAAAAGAGAGTGGAGTGAATCTGCCCATCATATTTGGATACTGACGGGCTTTTTTTGTAAAATATTCAAAAGTTGTATACTCATGATAGCCATATATTTCGATTGCAGAACCTCTTGTTGTGCATTCAACAGGTTGTTTTTCTCAGTCAACATCTCCAACGTATTCTTCATTCCTAAGAAAAACTGTTCTTCCGTCAGTGTAAAACTCTGCCTTACATAAGCAAGCCGCTCGCTTGCCGATAGGTATTGGCTTTGTGCGGAAGTCGCATCTAAATAGGTACTTTCGACCTCTTGTAAAAGTTCCTTTTGTGTATTCAACAAATCCAGTTGGCTTGTTGTGATAGCCAATTTTGCTTTATTGTACGCTGTTTTGTTCTCCCGCTGTGCAAAGATAGGAATAGTTATCGAGATTCCAACACTTTCATTGAAATTATTCCAAATTTTATTGCCAAAACTGTAATTTGTTCCTGATAAATGTCCTGTACCAATTCCTGCATTCATCGAAAGAGTCGGCCAATAAGCCGCCTTTGCCCGTTTTTTCTCCAATTCAGCAGATTGGATAGCTAATTCTCGATTCCGGACTTGCGGCATTACAGCAAGCGAAGTAGCATAGATAATTTCTTTTTCAGGTAAAGGAGCAATGACTTCCGATTCAGCAATCTCAGGCATTGTCAGTTGGATTTCTTCCGTAATATCTAATTCTAAAAGTTGCTTGAGCTGGAGTTTATAATTATCCAAAGTAGTTTCAGCTACTGTTAGTTGATATTTATCTGTACTATATTGACTTTCCAATTGAGCCAAATCCACCGCTGAAATAGAGCCGGCTTTATATAATTCTTCTGCTCGATCTCGTTCGGCCTTGGCCGTCTCAACCGTATTTTTGTTGATTTCAACAGATTCCATAGCATACATTACCTGAAGATAGGTTTGAACGATAGCAATCCGGATTTCATCTTCGTTTTCTTCTGTGGTAAGACGATCCATCTCATTTTGAAGCTTCTGTTGTTTGATTGCTTTATTACGTCTTCCTGCATCAAAAAGCGTCCAGTTCGCATTGATAGAATAATTACCACTATAGCTATGATTCTCTGCTGCGTTAGAAGAAGGATAGTTTACATAACCTTGCGTAATGTCGGCCGACAACGAAGGGAATAGCTGCGCTTTGGCCAATTCCGTATCCTCTAGTCCCGACAACTCATCAATTCGACTTTGTTTGATTTGAATATTATTTGCCAATGCATATTCAAGACACGTTTGAAGTGTCCATTGTGCAGGTTTCTCTTGCGCTGTCACTGCACATATGCCAAGAAATAACGATAAATTAAAAAGCATATTTCGTTTCATAAATTCTTGCTTTTATTTTGAATACAAAAATAGATGACCTTCTGCTTCACGGCAAACCATATCGAAAAAGAGGCTACATATATCGATAAAATATCCTATTTTATCGACATTTTCCAACTCTCAAATTTCCATTTTACGCCTAAGATATTTCTGATTTAAAGAACTGCTTTTGCTAAATCATAACTACTGTATAAGCAACTAAACATTAAGGTCTCTACTGAAAAAAAGAGCTATTTTGCTCGATAGTATAATAGCAAGATTTTAAAGTATAAGTTCACATTTGGATTTATCTTTCTTCAAACCGGGCTAATTGAAATATTGGATGTTCTTCCGGTTAACAATAACGTAAATAATGACCGGCGCACCAAGCATCGGCGTAACAGCATTAAGCGGAAGGATCGTATCACTTCCAGGAACAACCATCAACAAATTACAAAGCAAGGCTACACAAGCTCCCGACAGAATAGTGACAGGAACGAGTTGCTGATGATTGGATGTTCCTAACAAAAGACGAGCCATGTGTGGAACAGCCAATCCAATGAACGAAATAGGGCCGCAAAAGGCCGTTACAACAGCCGTCAATAATCCTGTACAAAAGAGAATATAGATGCGTGCTTGCTTCACCCGAACTCCGAGATTCGATGCATATATTTCGCCCAACAACAGTGCATTCAGAGGTTTAATAAGTAACAAAGAAAAAAACAAGCCCACAACAGAGGCTGAAACGAAATAAGGTAATTGCTCCATCGACACTCCGGAGAAGTTTCCCAAGCCCCACATGACGAACGCATGGACACGGTCAGCTGCAGCATAATAATTAAGAATTGAAATAAGCGAAGAGGTCATGTAACCAATCATAATACCAATAATAAGCAGCATTACATTACTCTTCACCTTCGAAGAGAAATAGATAATCAACCCTAAGATAAGAAATGCTCCAACCATTGCCGCCAAAATGACAGCTAAATAACCCGTAATTGGGAAGTCGGAAACTTGACTAATCGTCCCGCCCGCATAAAGCAATACCGCCGCGACTCCCAAATTGGCCCCGTCACTAATTCCTAAAATAGAAGGCCCCGCCAGCGGATTGCGGAACAATGTCTGAAGCAACAAGCCACTGATCGCCAATCCTGCTCCAGCAAACAATGCCGTGATCGCTTGGGGAAGGCGTGATTGCCAGACAATGTGTGTCCAAGCTGGCGAGCCCACTTCTTCACCACATAAAATACGAAAAACAGCCTCCGGCGGAATATGGACCGCCCCATAGACAAGACAAGCCATAAACAACCCAATGATGCCTACGCCCAAAAGAGGGAAAAGAAACGTGCGATGCGTCATACGTTTATGACCGGCTACCAAAGTAACGCGCGTCCCGTTCGCGCTCTTGAATCAGTCCGTTTCGATAGGCGAAGAGAAGGTTCTCCAAGTCGTGGATTTGTTGGCGAAGTTCCTCTCCTTTGTCGGTATCTTTTACCATCTGACGATGCGCGCTTAATTCGACCACAATCGTTGTCGAACGAATGTCAAGTCCTTCTTCTATCGCTTTCGCCGTCGATTGAAACGGTTCATGCTGGACAAGTTGAAAACCACGCGAATGGTAGACCAACGTATAACCGGCGATGCCCGTCTCCGAATGATACGCCTTCGAAAAACCACCATCAATCACCAAGAGCTTCCCATTCGCCTTGATTGGGTTCTCGCCTTGAATAGAGCGTACTGGAACATGACCATTGATGATATGCCGATGTTCACCCGTAACGCCAAATTCGTCTAACAATCTATCACAGACAGTTTCCTCTTGACGCAAAGCATAATAAGCTCCCTTCTCTTCCTTATGTGTCTCTTTGTCTTCAATAAAACAACGTTCGAAAGTCGCCATCCGGCTCTTGTCGAAAAGCGGTGAATCCTTTCCGCACCAGAGATACCAGATATAATCCATAGCAAATTGCTTTTCTTCTGAATCGTCTGTATCGAAATAAGCCGTACGGACAAGCTGATCTACTTTATCGAGTAAGTTCTTTCCTTTATAATAGGCTCCATTTACCTTTACTTCCTTGAGCGTTCCATCCGGATTCAAGGGAACGGAGGCATGAAACAATAAGTTCGAATTGCACACCTTGTACAAACTTCCGTGGCGGAAAAGGCAACGCATATGCTTGCGGAGCTTCTCGCTTCCTTCGAACGACCGTTGGATACGTTGCATCATGTCCTCCTCGTCGATCGAGAGGCGATAAGGATCTTTAGAATCCAACGTCGGCCAGTTTTTATCTTTCAACTCATATTCTTTTCCGTTCAGGCAAATAGTCCCTTTCTTCAAATTGATGCGATGAAGCAACAGACGATCGTCCATTTCAAATTCCGGACGTCGGCGGATAATCTCGCCTTCCAGTTTATATTGCACAATGGAAATCGCCTTGTTCATCTGTGCAATGAGACGGACGGTCTTAGCATCGAAACTACTTTCGCCTGCGTTGAGTTTCGGGATGAAAAGCTCACACGGATCGTCGGCATATGTCTCCATGGCAAAACGAGCTAACGGAAGGAGGTTGATGCCATATCCATCTTCCAGCGTAGCAAGATTTCCATAACGAAGGCACATCCGGACCACACCCGCCATGCTGGCCAAGTTTCCAGCAGCCGCACCCATCCAAAGCATATCGTGGTTTCCCCATTGGATATCGACGTTATGATAATCGCAAAGCGTATCCATGATGATTTGGGCGCCTGGCCCACGATCGTAAATATCACCAATGATATGGAGCAGGTCTATCGTCAACCGTTGGATAAGGTTACACATCGCAATGATGAAATCATCGGCTCGTCCGGTCGAAATAATCGTACGAATAATCTGATCCACATACGCCGACTTGTTGGGTTCGACAGATGATTCATGCAATAATTCTTGGATAATATACGAAAATTCGCGCGGCAACGCTTTCCGAACCTTCGAACGTGTATATTTGGATGAAACGTTACGACAAACTTTTACCAACTGGTTCAACGTTATCATGTACCAATCATCCAAATCCTTCTCAACAGATTTCACTAACACAAGTTTCTCTTCCGGATAATAGATGAGGGTACATAGCTCTTTCTTCTCCGCGTCGCGCAGAGTGTTATTGAATATTTCGTTCACTTTTCGCTTGATGGCCCCCGAGGCATTCCGCAAGACGTGATTGAACGCCTGGTATTCGCCATGCAAATCCGAAAGGAAATGCTCCGTCCCCTTGGGCAGGTTCATGATGGCTTCCAAGTTGATAATCTCTGTGCTCGCGTCCGCTATCGTCGGGAAACTGCGCGAAAGTAGCTGTAGGTAGCGCAAATCGTCTGCCACGGCTTTTTCTTTTGCAATATCTTTTGTCATAATCTTTTTTAATGAATTAATCCCAATCGGGCACGTATAAAACCAATTCCATAACCAAACAGTTGTGTAAAAGAGGCCACTACGGCCAAAAGTCCAATCCGTACGTTCCTGCCGTTTTGCCACGTCGCGTCGAGAAATATCAGAACCATATAAAACAGTAACAAGGCATATAAGCCGGTCCACCACACACCCGCCACCAACAAACAGAACGTCCCCACCACAAACAGGGCTGGCAGGCAATGCACCAGCTTCAGCGTCTCGGGATATTTTACCGTCAGGGCGATGCGCGCCTCGCCCGAATGCTCCACTTGGCGGAAGAACTGGTGGAATGTCGTCCGTCGCTTGTGGTACACAAAGGCTTCGGGGAAAAGGACCGTCCGGTATCCGCTCCGGATGATGCGAATGCTGAAATCAATATCCTCTCCGTAACGCATGGTCGTATCAAATCCCTGCAACGCCTGAAAGACATCCCTCCGGATGCCCATATTGAAACTGCGCGGATAGAACTTGTCGAGCTTCTTCTTCCCGCCCCGGATGCCGCCCGTCGTAAAAAACGAAGTCATGGCATAGCTGATGGCTTTCTGAATGGGCGTAAACGAAGGATGAGCACAGTCTGGACCGCCAAACGCGTCCGCCGGATTCTCGTCCAGCGCCCGGTCTACCGCTTCCAGATAGGTTTCCGGAAGCACGACATCCGAATCCAGTATCAGCAAATAATCGCCCTGGCTCTGCGCCGCGCCGTAGTTGCGCGCCCCGCTTGGCCCGCCGTTCGGTATCGCGAAATAACGGATATTGAGCTGCTCGGCATATCGCTCCGCCACGTCGCGGCATGGTCGGGTTGAGCCATCCTCGACGAGCACGACTTCAAACCGCCGATAACGTTGCGCCGTCAGGCTGCGGAGCAAATCATCCACCTCGTCGGGGCGGTTGTATACAGGGATTATGATCGAATAATAACGCATAAATCAGTTTTTAATGATGAATGAAGGATTTTCGGTTATGCTCCTGCGATTTTGCGGCAACGTTTCGCGCATCGCGAAAGCTTCCTGCGATTTTGCGGCAATGTTTCGCACGTCGCGAAAGCTTCCTGCAGTTTTGCGGCAACGTTTCGCACATCGCGAAAGCTTCCTGCGATTTTGCGGCAACGTTTCGCACGTCGCGAAAGCTTCCTGCAGTTTTGCAGCAACGTTTCGCACATCGCGAAAGCTTCCTGCGGTTTTGCAGGAAAGAGATTTCGCCCTGATTCTTCCTACTGCATTCTCCATGCTCCATTCAAATAAACAATTCCGGTTCCTTGCGTGCGCTGAAATTTTGGTAAAGATACGCGGCAAACGGATTGGGGAACGTGCGCGCCCCTTCCGGACACTCTTTCACGCAGGCGCAACACTTGATGCACCGCTGCGGGTCGCTGTAGATTTCACCGTCGACCACCGAAACAGCCTCCGTAGGGCAGATGGCGATGCAGTGCTCGCATTGCGTGCAGAGGTCGAGGTCGGTAAGCGGCGCGGCAGGCTGTGCCGGTTTTTTCTCCTTATAAGGGAAATGCCCCTTCACCGCGAGCGGCTTCATTTCCTCCCAACTCTTCAGCGCATGTACCTTTTCCAGGATATGCTGGCCGAAAAGGAACGCCATGTCGTGATCCGCCTTGTCCGGACGACCCGCTGCTACCGGGTATTCCGCCGAGCTAAAAGAATGCTCCCCGATGAACGCCCCCGCCGCCACCGGGGAAAAACCCTGGCTACGAAGCACGTCCGAGAGTTCCAACAACGCATCGTCGTAGTCTCGATTGCCATACACGACAATCGGTACCACTGGCGTCTGCTTTCCCCGGAGCATCTGCAACCGTTCGAGCGCGACATCCGGCACGCGACCGCCATACACGGGGACCGCCACGAGCGTCAATTCGCCCTCGATGCTTTCCATGCGGGAAGGTTTCTCGTAAGTCAAATCCGATTCCGCATACGAAACAGCGCCCATCCCTTCCGCGACGGTATGCACGATTCGGGCCGACGTGTGGGTGGGCGAAAAATAAACGACATGTATATTCGTACAATCCATTTTATTCTGCTAACGCTTTGTCGATAGCTTGCATCAATTGAGCAAACTCTTCATCGGTATAACCTTTGCTGGCATACAATACTTTACCGTCTTTCCCTATCAGATAAGAACGGGGAATGAGATTCTTGGCAAACGAGTTAAAGACAGCGCGGTTCTTGTCCGGATAGAGTGGGAACTCGAATCCCTTCTTCTCGTTATACTTCTTGAGGTCGGCATCCGTATGTTCACGGCCAACGACCAACATCACAAAGTCTTTGTGATCCTTATACTTCGGCCACAACGTTTGTTTGACCGCTGCCAATTCTTTTTGGCAAGGCGGACACCAAGTGGCAAAGAGGTTGACAAGAATCACCTTACCTTTCCATTCCGAAGAGGCAATCTTCGTCCCGTCGTCGTGCGTAATAGTGAAAGAAGGCATCGCGTCACCCACCTTCACAATGTCGTCTGCGTCTGTCTGTGCCCAAGCCACGCAGGCAAAGAGCAGACAAAAGGTTGTCAATAGATACTTTTTCATACGTTTATGCTTTACTTTGTGCTATTTCATATCCTGCCTTCAGGGCTTTGAGGTTCATCGCCACAATCTCTTCGCCTTTACGAGCGAAGATACTGCGAACACCTTCTTCAATCTTCTCATATTCCAATCCGAGGAAAGGCGTAGCCGCACCGAGCATAACGATATTCGCCGCACGGATCGACCCTGCTTCCTTGGCAATAGCTTCTACATCCAAGACTACTTTATGTGGAAGCTTATTTAATTCCGCATTCACCTTCTCCATCTCTGGATAGTTCGGAATATTGATGAAAGGTTGCGAATTGGTCACAAGCCATCCTTCCTTATTTAAATAGGGAAGATAGCGAAGGCTCTCCATCGGCTCGAGAGATATAATCAAATCTGCATGACCCAACGGAATCAAATCCGAAGCGATGGGTTGATCCGAGAGGCGCAGATTCGATTGTACATCTCCTCCGCGCTGGCTCATACCGTGCACTTCCGCCTGCTTCATATAAAGACCCTCCTTCAAAGCGGCTTCTCCGATCGCAGCGGCGATGGAAAGGATTCCTTGTCCGCCTACACCTGATAATATAATATCTGTTTTCATTTCTTACTTGCTTTTTTCTTTCTGGTTAATGTCTGAATGCATTCACGACGAGGAATCAAGACGGAAACACCCCGGTATTCAATCTCCTCGCGAATGATTTGCTTCATCTCTTCGTAATTTTTCTTGAGTGGAATCATAACACGGATGTGCGCTGGGTCGACGCCAATACCGGTACAAATAGATTCCAAACGTCCTGTACCAGCCGAATCCTGCCCACCCGTCATCGCCGTAGTCTCATTATCTGAAATCACAATGGTAATGTTCGTGTTTTCATTCACGCAATCCAACAAACCAGTCATACCTGAATGGGTAAAAGTCGAATCGCCAATTACTGAAACGGCAGGGAAGACGCCTGCATCCGAAGCTCCCTTAGCCATCGTAATGGATGCACCCATGTCAATGCAAGTATCTATCGCCCGGAAAGGAGGCAGTGCTCCCAATGTATAACATCCGATATCACCAAATACTTTCGCGCCTTCGTATTCTGCCAACACTTCATTCAACGCCTGATACATATCACGATGTCCACATCCTTGACACAAGGCAGGCGGACGCTGTTCTACCACTTCTGGCGTAGCATAATATTGCGTAATGTTTAATCCTAAGGCTTTACCTACGGCATCCGGTGTAAGCTCGCCATCACGTTGCAATGTACCATCCAGACGCCCGTGCACCTTCAATCCTTTACTCAACAGTCCTTTCAATTGTTGCTCTACCACCGGATAACCCTCTTCTAATACCAAAATCTCCTCACACTCGTCTACCAAACGGGCAAGTTTTTCAGTCGGTACTGGATATTGCGAAATCTTCAATACCGGATGTTTGAATCCCTCCGGATAATTTTCAGAAAGGTAATTAAATGCAATACCCGTAGCAATAATCCCCAATGATTTATCTGGAGCGTCATAATATACATTATATAACGATGCCTCCGAACTCTGCTCAAACGCCTCTTGTGCCGCAATCAGTTTCCGATAACGTTGACGTGCTAAAGCCGGAAGAAGGATATAACGCTGCCGTCCATCTTCTGGGCAATGCATCGGAAGCGTATCTTTCAACTCCCGCGTTTCCACTCCAGCGCGCGAATGCGCCATGCGAGTCGTGACACGGAGCAGAATCGGATAACCTAATTTCTCAGACAATTCAAAACCCTCATACACCATATCGTATGCCTCTTGCTGGCTCGAAGGCTCCAGCATTGGAATCATGGCAAAGTTACCATACATACGGTTATCCTGCTCGTTTTGAGACGAGTGCATCGACGGGTCATCAGCCGTAACGATAATCATTCCCCCATTAATACCACTCATCGCTGCATTCATAAAGCAATCGGCCGCCACATTCATACCCACATGCTTCATACAACAAAGCGAACGTTTTCCAGCATAACTCATACCCAACGCCGCCTCCATAGCTGTTTTCTCATTTGCACTCCATTGACAATGGATGTTCCTCTCCTTCGCTACCGAAGAGGCTTGAATATACTCCGTAATCTCCGTCGAAGGAGTTCCCGGATAGGCATATACGCCCGAAAGTCCAGCATCAATGGCCGCTTGGGCTATCGCTTCGTCTCCTAAAAACAAATATTTTCCCATTTCTATTCTGCTTAATCCTCTAAGTTTTTATGATTGGCAAATGTACAAAGATTCTCTGGGAAAAAGAAATTTGTAGGATTTGGATTTTCAAATGAGTGTAGAAATAGGTAATTTTGGGGCATGTTTCTCATAAAATAATAATATCATGATTTATTCTAACGAATTTAAAGCCTTGGTGGATCAAACATCTTCTTTTATCGGTTATGGTAATCCGAACGCAAAGATCTTAATCTTAGGAAAAGAAGCAGCGATTGATACGAATGAAAACGCAATCCAACACGCTTCTGAGATTAACAAGAATGTAGAATCCTGGAAGAAAAACATCGAACAAAAAGTATCGCAAGACGATATTCCTCTTTGGCGTGGCAATCCTGAATGTATGAATCCGCTTTACCCATACAAAGGGCAAAAGTATAAAGTGGATATGAAAGGACATGAATCAGGAGGCACAAGCCGCACTTGGTTTCAATATCAAAAGCTCTTAAACTTTATTTTAAATAGAGAAGGAAATGGAAATATAGACTTTCACGAGCATTGCTTCTCGTCCGACTTTAGTGCAGAAACGGCTTTGTTTAGTAAAGATACAGACAAAGAAGCGACAAAACATTCCATAGAAGAACGGAAGCAGATGTTTGCTTCACCTTTCTTCCAAAACTTTCCGATAATAATTGCAGCCTGCGGACATTATCCAAAAGTTTATAATATTGATTTGGAAAACATATTTCAAGTAAAATGGGATAGAAAAACGCAAAAACGTTTCTGGATTCATATTCATAGAGAAAAAGAAAATGCTTCGCCTAAACTTCTTATTCACACAAACCAGCTTTCAATGGTTCCAGACCAGTTAATAATCGACATTACAAAAGTAGTAAAGGCCTTTGCAGAAACTTATTCCATACATTTATGAAGCATATAGATATGAAAAAACGAAAAGCTGGCAGTTGGTTGGTTATTTTGACCCTTACACTCTTATGTAGTGCCTCCGCCGATAAAAAGAATTATTATTGCGAATATTGTGGACAGAAGTTTGCCAGTGTTTCTTCTTTGACCTCCGGACGCTGTCAACGCCATCCAGATGGAGCTTTCAAAGGAAGGCATAAACTATACGAAGGAACAGAGAAAGAGAAGTATACTTGCAAATATTGCGGCATGCAATCCAATTCCATCTCCTCGCTGACCTCCGGACGTTGCCAAAAACATCCCAATGGATACTTCAAAGGAAGGCATACACCCGCACTATAACCCACTCAAACTTCCAAAAGCAGCTATTCTCATCCATCCCGGGCGGAAGCATCCTGTCCTCTGCCCGAGATGGCAGGCTCTATCTGCCGCAGATAGGGGCTCAGTAGAAATTTAGTGGGGATAAATTTGTTAGTTTGAAGAACAAACCTTTATTTTGCAGTATAGAAAACGATTATTTGAACATGTTGGCCAGTATAGTACTGCC
>NZ_NFJB01000032.1 GCF_002159645.1 Parabacteroides sp. An277
TTTGCGCAAATCTAAAGGATGACACCGATTCAACAGATGACCACCGATTTTTATTTTAGGCTACGCGGTTAATAGGTTAAATTTAAGAAATAAATCTGTGAAAATCTGTCTAATCTGTATAATCTGTGTGCCATTTCGTGCTCATTTTTACTTTTTAACTTTTAATTTTTAATTGAACGACATGAAAAGAAGAAGGAAATTTGGAAGGTTTTGATTCAGACATTGACTACGATATTGACGTCGATTGGGATGGTATGAGGCGTTCGGCCAGCAAAATGGTATTTTTCAGATAGGCATATTCCTTCTCAAAATACTCAGAGAAGATGCCAGCGCCGAGATTTTCTTCAATCTGGCGGACAGACCAGAGTTTTCCGTTTTCCGTCTTGCACAGCTCCAATTGAACTTCTTCGCGCAGGTTAATGACAAAAAGGGAGACTTGCTGCTTCACTTGCTCGTTCTCGAACGTATAGCGTACCAGCAATCGCGGCGTTACATTCGGCAGGCAGTCTTTCAGTTTGACGAGCGCCTGGCGTACTGTGGCAGCGATAGTTTGGCGAAACAACACGTAGCGTTGGAAAGGATAATCCAATAACGAGGCGGAAACCCAGGCGTGCGGATGGCGCGGCACCAGGTAAAGCATGCCTTTATAAAGCAAAACGACACGAACCACCGGATGGTAATATTTCTTCGGCAAGAGCCGGCTGACGGAATAAGCGATACAACCAATGACGTTTCCTTGGTCATTCAAGACCGGCAACCACATCTCTTTCCTCAATCGTCCTTGGAGTAACCTTAAGCGGATTTGCTCGTACACCATGACCAGCAAGCCGATAATGATGCCGCTATCGCGATAGAGGAAACGAGTCCAGCGCACATCTTGCACGTTCTCTGGCAAAATGGTATAAAATATAACCATGAATAAATGGAGCGTATAGAGATTCTGAAAGAGTTGCGCCACGAAATAAAACTCGTTGAGCGTCGTCAAAATATAAGTGCGCCGCGAAGCTGGCATCTTGCTACTCCGAATATGATGAAGAAAACCCTTTTGCGTAGCATGAAAGAAAATGAGCACAATCACCAACAAAATCTCTGCTATCAACGGCGTATTGACTTGTAAGACCGGTTGAATGGGCAAAAATACCAAACAGATGGAATACAGCAAAAACGTCAGCAACGAAGGCATCAGCATAAATGCGTACATATTGTCTTTCCGACGCAGATGAAAAAAGAACATACCGCCAATGCAGACTACGACCGCCACCACAAAAGCTGTCAGGTAGGATAAATAATTATCCAGAAACAAAAACAGCAACCACGGCATAAGGCCGATGGCTTGATTCTCCCAACCTTTCTTGACCCGGTTCATTGTTTTGCGTAATTAATTTTCGATAATAAAACAAATATACATCAAGAAAGGTTGTGAGTTTTTTTTCTAAACATGCTTTTCGGCATGATAAGAAGAACGAACAAGGGGCGCGCTTTCCACGTGTTTGAAACCCTTCTCCAATCCCTTCAAGCGATAGATTTCGAACTGGTCAGGATGAATATAGGCCGCGACGGGTATATTCTTCCGCGAGGGCTGAAGATATTGCCCGATGGTCAGCACTGAGACGCCCACGGCCAGCACGTCATCCATCAGTTCATACACTTCCGCCTCCGTCTCGCCCAATCCGACCATGATGCCCGTCTTGGCCGTTATGCCTCGCTGGGCAATATGCTGAAGGACTGCCAGACTCGTCTCATATTTCGCCGCGCTGCGCACTTCAGGGCTGATGCGGCGCACGGTCTCCATATTATGCGAGATAATTTCCGGCGCGGCTTCAATCACCTCATCGACCCATTCCAAGCGTCCTTGGAAATCAGGAATCAATACTTCGAGCGTCGTGGCAGGATTGATACGCTTGATGGCTCGAATAGTCGCTGCCCAATGTGATGCCCCTAAATCCGGCAAATCATCGCGGTCGACAGACGTAACGACGGCGTGCTTTAGTCCCATCAGGCGTATGCTTTCCGCCACCTCTTCCGGTTCTTTGGGATTCAACGGAAGCGGTTTCCCCGTCAACGTATTGCAGAAGCGACACGAACGGGTGCAGATGTCGCCGCCAATCATGAAAGTGGCCGTCCCTCGACTCCAGCATTCGCCCATGTTCGGGCATCGTCCGCTGGTACAAATCGTATGCAAGCAGTGAGATTCGACGATGCGCTTCGTTTCCGTGAAATGTTCATTTCCACGAAGCCGGATCTTCAACCAATCCGGCTTCTTTATATGTACTGCCATCAGAGATTCTCGAACAAATAATTAGACATTTTGGTATAGAGATGGAACGTTGTATTGCCGCCATAAATCCCGTGGTTGCGGTCTTTATACAGGTGCATGTCGAACTGTTTGTTGGCCTGCACGAGGGCTTCAGCGTATTGCAAGCTCTGGAGGAAATGCACGTTATCATCGGCCGAGCCATGAATCAAAAGTAGTTTGCCTTGCATCTCTTTAGCACGGAGAAGCGGCGATGTCTCGGCATATCCTTGTGCGTTCTCTTTCGGCGTGCGCATGAAGCGTTCGGTATAGACGGTGTCGTAATAACGCCAATCGGTCGGAGGCGCGACGGCAATTCCGACTTTAAACGTGCCTTTGCCTACGGTCAATGCCATCAATGTATTATAGCCACCGAAGCTCCAACCCCAAATTGCCATGCGGTCCTTATCCACGTAAGGCAGTTTGCCCAATACCTGCGCCGCTTCCACTTGGTCTTGCGATTCAAGCAATCCCATCTTCATGTAAGTACATTTACGGAAAGCTTCGCCCCGGGCACCCGTACCGCGTCCATCCACGCAGACCACCAAGATGCCCTTCTCGGCCAAATAATATTCCCAGCCGAAGCCAAACGAATCGAGCACCTGTTGCGAGTTCGGTCCGCTGTATTGCGTCATCATGACAGGATATTTCTTATTCGCGTCGAAGTTCTTCGGCTTGATCATCCAAGCATTGAGTTCGTAGCCGGAAGCCGTCGTGACGGTAAAGAACTCTTTCGGAGAATAAGACAAGGCAGAGAGCTTCTTCGTGAGCGCGGCATTATCTTGCAAAGTACGGAGGACGCGGTTCTTCTTCGTTTCGTTTACCGTAATCTGCATCGGCGTATTCGCGGCGGAATAGCGGTTCACGTAATAAGCGAAGTTGGCGCTGAAGGTGGCACTATTGGTACCTTCCTTCGTAGAGAGTTTCGTCTTGTTGCCTTTCGCGTCGATTTTATAGACCGAGCGGCGCATCGGGCTTTCCTCGGCCGATTCATAATAGGTCGTCTTCGTCGCTTCGTCGTAACCCAAGAGGCGCGTCACGTCCCAATTTCCTTTCGTCACTTGACGAAGCAAGACGCCCGTCGGCGAATAGAGATAGACGTGCGAATAACCATCCTGCTCGCTCACATAGGTAAAGCCACTCTTATAGAAGCGGATAGACGAGAGCCATTCCGAGTCCACGTAGCATTTGTTTTCATCCTTCAAAATCAATTTGGAAACACCGCTCTTCGGATTCACGTAATACATGTTCATCCGGTTCTGCTGCCGGTTGAGCGTCATCACAGCGAGTTGCGACGGGTCGGTCGTGAAAGTGATGCGCGGCACATAGCCATCGGCGTCCATCGGCACGTCAAGCTTCTTCGTGTCTTTCGACGAGAGATTGTAAGCCATCACCGAGACGGTCGAGTTCCGTTCGCCCGCATTCGGGTATTTATATTTATAATAGGAAGGATAGGTCCCATCGCCATACATTTGCATCGAAAATTCCGGCACTTCAGATTCGTCGGAGCGGACAAAGGCGAGAATTTCGCTGTCGGGCGACCAAGCCATGAGGTTCGTCACCGAAAACTCCTCTTCATACACCCAGTCCGTCACGCCGTTCAGCACCTTGTTCAGCTCGCCGTCTTTCGTGATTTGAATTTCCGTATCGTAATCGAACTTGCGTATCCAGATATTATTGTTGGCCACGTAGGCACACATCCGCCCGTCGGGCGAGAAGGTCGGAATCATCTGCTTCGTTTTCGAGTCGCTCAGCGGCTTCACGTAGTTGCGACGTACATCGTAATCATACACCGTAGCCTTCGTCGAACGACGGTATATCGGTTCCACATCGCAGTAAATCAAGATATGATGCCCCGTGCTGCTGATGTCGTAATTGTCGAACGAGTTAAATCCGCATTCGCGCGCCGTCTCCACATTAAACAGCGTATCGACGGGCGTCCCCGTACGGTAAGCATACTTCACAATCATCGTCCGCTGCGGGTTCATCGCCGTATAATGTTCGCCGTCGGGCAGCGAGCGCATCTCACCCACGTTCGTCACTTGGCGGTACACGCCGTCTGTAATATCCTTCAGTTCCACAGGTTTCGTCCCGTTCTGGCTCCATGCGCCAGCCGCACAAACTGCCAGCGCCATCACCATTCCTATCTTTTTTCTCATGTTTCTTTGAATATTTATCGTTTTTCTGGGGGCAAAAATACATCTTTTTACTGAAGAATAAAGGATGAAGAGGGAAGAATTGCGGGCAAAACCCCGTTCTTCCGCCAGCCAACCGCCCGCTTTTCTCCCTTTTGGGATTTGAAAAACGTGGGAAATGGCATTGCGTACACACAATGGGCTTCCAATCGCGTTGGAAATGGAATTGCGTCCACACAATGGGCTTCCAATCGCGTGGAAAATGGAATTGCGTCCGCACAATGGGCTTCCAATCGCGTGGAAAATGGAATTGCGTCCACACAACGGGCTTCCAATCACGTGGAAAATGGAATTGCGTCCGCACAATGGGCTTCCAATCGCGTGGAAAATGGGATTGCGTCCACGCAATCCCATTTTCCACGGCGTTCACCCTTCCATTTCTCAACCCGCAAGCACTTTGCAACGCATAGGAAGTAGAAGTTTCCCAAAATTGTCGTACTTTTGACGGCAAAAACAGGAATTGGACGATATGAAACAATACAATTTTGACGAAATAATCGAACGCCGCGGAACGGATTGCGTGAAATACGACGGGATGGCAGAAGCGTTCGGCGGAAAACAGGGATTGATACCGCTTTGGGTGGCAGATATGGATTTTGCGACCCCGGATTTCATCGTAGAGGCCCTCAAACGGCGATGCGAGCATCCGATTTTCGGATACACCTTTGCGAACGACGCCTACTATGAAAGCATTCTTTCGTGGCTGGAATACAAATATGAATGGAAAGCCGAGCGGGCATGGTTGACGTACATCCCAGGTATTGTGAAAGGAATTGCCTTTGCTCTGCAATGCTTTACGCGACCGGGCGACCGCGTGATTATCCAGCCTCCTGTCTATCATCCCTTCCGCTTGGTGCCCGAAGCGATGGAACGCGAAGTGGTGTACAATCCTTTGAAACTGATAAACGGACGATACGAAATGGACTTCGCGCAATTAGAAGAAATCATCGACCCGCGGTGCAAGATACTGATACTTTCAAACCCGCACAATCCAGGTGGCGTAGTATGGAGCCGAGAGACATTAGCGCGGTTGGCTTCCATTTGCGCAAAGCATCATATCTTGGTGCTTTCCGATGAGATTCATGCCGAACTGACTTATCCGCCCTTCCGTCACTATCCATTTGCTTCGGTTTCAGACGAGGCGGCGCGGAGCAGCATCTCTTTCATGGCGCCGAGCAAGACGTTCAACATCGCAGGCATCGTCAGTTCGTATGCTATCGTGCCAGACGACAAACTGCGCACTACATTCTTCCGTTTCCTCGAAGCTGGCGAGTTCAACGCCGGAACCATTTTTGCATACGAAGCAACCACAGCAGCCTATACGCAGGGCGCGGAATGGTTGCAGCAAATGAGAGCCTATGTAATGGATAACGTGCGCTACGTAAATACCTATCTGCAGCAACATATCCCGCAGATAAAAGCCTATCTGCCCGAAGCCTCGTTCCTCGTCTGGCTGGATTGCCGGGATTTAAACCTCCCCCAGGAAGAATTGGTGAAGCTGTTCACCGACCGGGCGGGCTTGGCACTCAACGACGGAAGCATGTTTGGCCCCGGCGGCGAAGGACACATGCGGCTGAACGTGGGTTGCCCGCGTTCGACGCTCGAAAAAGCGATGTCAGCTCTCGAAAAAGTTTTTAATCAGAAATAATATCGTACCTTTGCGGCACAATGATTTGAGTGTTTAAGTTTTAATTTTTTAGCATAGAAACAAGATGAAAATTACAGCGAACAAATTCGTGGCGGTCATTTACGACCTAATCGTAGGCGAAGGAGAAGAACAAGAGTTGATGGAAAAGGCAACGCGTGAAGTACCTTTGAAATTCATCTACGGAACGGGCATGATGATTCCCGCCTTCGAAAACGCCCTGTTGGGACTGGAAACAGGTGATAAATTTGACTTTTCAATCGCGCCGGAAAATGCCTACGGCGAATACAAAGAAGAGAATGTGTTGGAACTGCCTAAACATATCTTCGAAATCGACGGGAAGTTCGACAGCGAAATGGTCAAGGAGGGGAATACGCTCCCAATGATGACAGCCGACGGACAGCATGTAAACGGCTCGGTCCTGGAAGTAAAAAACGAGGCTATCGTCATGGACTTTAATCATCCTTTGGCAGGCGAAACTTTGCATTTCATCGGTGAGGTGATAGACGTCCACGATCCTTCTGCCGAGGAAATCGCTGCGTTAACTGCGCCAGCCGGCGGATGTGGTTGCGGATGCGATAGTTGCGGCGGCGGTTGCGCGGACCATGCCGGGAATGATGGCGGATGCGGTTGCGGAGGATGTCATTGATGAATACATTCGGCACACTGTTTCGGCTCACCTCTTTTGGCGAATCACACGGCCCGGGCATCGGTGGCGTTATCGACGGTTGCCCGCCGGGCTTCGCACTCGATTTGGAAGCGATTCAACGTGAACTCAGCCGGCGGAAACCTGGTCAGTCGCGCCTCACGACTCCCCGAAAAGAAGACGATGAGGTGCAATTCCTTTCCGGCCTCTATCAGGGGAAGACAACGGGGACGCCCATCGGCTTCATTGTCTGGAACCGCAACCAGCATTCCGCAGATTATGACGATATCGCGAAAGTGTATCGGCCCTCGCACGCGGATTTTACGTATGAAGCCAAGTATGGGCTACGCGATCCACGAGGCGGCGGACGTTCCTCCGCGCGCGAGACGATTTCCCGTTGTGTCGCTGGGGCTGTCGCCAAACAAATCTTAGCGGCCAAGGGGATAAACATCTTCGCGTACACGTCGCAAGTGGGGAATATCCGCTTGGAAGGTTCCTACAAGGATTACGACCACAGCCAGATAGAGGCGAACGCCGTGCGTTGTCCGGATAGGCAGAAAGCGGCTGAAATGGAATCCCTCATCCTGCGGGTAAAGAGCGAGGGCGACACCATCGGTGGCGTCATTACCGGCGTCATTACCGGCGCTCCGGCAGGCTTGGGCGAACCGGTTTTTGGCAAGTTGCATGCGGCATTGGGTTCGGCCATGCTTTCGATTAACGCCGTGAAAGGTTTCGAGTATGGCGACGGTTTCGACGCCGCGCTTTACCGGGGGAGCGAACGCAACGATATTTTCTATAACGACCAGGGGAAAATCAACGTCCGCACGAATCATTCGGGTGGTATCCAAGGCGGAATCTCGAACGGGCAGGATATTTATTTCCGGGTTGCCTTCAAATCGGTTGCCACCATCCTGCGGGAACAAGAAACGGTGGACCGCGAAGGCCACGACACGCTCCTGAAGGCTCGCGGACGGCATGACCCTTGCGTGTTGCCGCGCGCAGTCCCGATTGTGGAATCGATGGCTTCCCTCGTGATGCTGGATTATTGGCTGCAACAAGAAGCGTATAAATAAATGAATCGAATTCTGATTGCTATCGGCTCGAACTACGACGCCGCGCGGAACATGGCAGCGGCTTGCCAACGGCTGGAAGAGCTGCTGCCGGGTATCTGCTGGTCGGCCGTCTTGCGGACGCGTCCGGTAGATTGTCCGCGCGCCGATTTCTTTCTGAATCGCTTAGGGGAGGCGGTCACGCCGCTTTCGGCTTCCAAACTGACCGGTTTATTCAAGCAAATAGAACGACAGTTCGGCCGCACGCCTGAGCACAAAAAAAAGGGCATCATCTCGTTGGATATCGACTTGCTCCAATGGAATGATGCCCTTCTTAAACCCGAAGACTTCCGCAGGCCTTACGTTCAATCGGGCTTGCTCTCCCTTAATACGACACACAAATAACCCAATTTATAAAAGGCAAAAAGCCGTAGCGAAGGGGTTTTGCCCTTCAAATTCCTTTCCAACCTTTTCCGGAAACAGGTAAAAAGAAAAGCGACCATGCCCTCCAGCCGGAGAGCGTGTACTTTTTGTTGCCAACGTAGCAGCCGGACGTGCGACTGCAGCAAATCCCTGTTCGCGGCCAAATTTCGTACCGAACGCCGGATTTTGTCCAAATAGCCTTCTGCCGTGTCGCGCGTATGATGCCAAACCGGATTATCGATGTGGAGGATTTCGACGCCCTCGCGCTCCAGCATCATGCCCCAATAGGTGTCTTCGTAGCCGAAATGCATCCTTTCCGAGAAGCGAACACGCTCGAAAAGCCGGCGGTCTATCAAAAAGCTCATGCTAATGAATTGCGAATAGGGCGAGCGATTTCGCGCCTCCGCGCTGCGTTCTTCAACCCGGATTCCATAGCGGTAACGCAGCGGACACATGGCTGGATGCGTCGTACGCTCGTATTGGAATCCGCCACAAATCACGCGGTTTGCCGCGGCTTTTATGACATAGTCAACTAAAAAATGGTCTCGGACAGGAAACGTATCGGCATCCAGAAACAGTAAGTAAGGCTCCCGCGCAGCGTCAGCCAAGAAATTACGGATGCGGGCAGGACCTAAATTCTTTCCGGGCGACAGACATCGGCAGTGGGGAAGCGACGCAATCTGCTGGTTGGCGAGAAGCGTGGCAGTATCGGTCGAACCGTCGTCGGCTACGATTATTTCATACGGGGCGGACAATGCTTCGGCTTGCCTCCGCATTTCTTCGACAAGCTCGAGGCAAGGCTGGTTGTAGGTAGGAATTAAAATGGAAATCATACGGATTAACCTAAAGATTCAAACAATCGGATAAACTGCTGGGCTTGTTCTTTTCGGGAGAAACGGACTAAGGCATCGTCGCGGACGGCGGCTTCGGTATATCCCGTCTGTTGCCAAGTCTGAAAATGGGCTTTCAGGAAGACGCATACCTCGCTTACGACGCTCGCGGCGCATCCTGCTCCCGTTTCCAGCAGCGTCTGTTCCAGTACGCCTTTATCGTTGCGGACGCAAAGGATAGGCTTGCGGACGGCCAGCGACTCAAACAACTTGGTCGTCATGACGCCTTTCGGTCCTTTCCCGGTCGATTCATTGGTCAGAAGCAAGAGGATGGAGCTACGATTCAAGACGCGAGGGATTTCCGCTGCCGGCACATAATCTTGCCGGCACATAAAAGGCGACACGTCCCAACGCGCCGCCTCGGTCCGGACGAGGTTCCACGAAGCGTCGTCCACATACCAATCTACGCGGCAATTCGCCGGAGTCAGTACGTTTTCCTTTTGCAATTGGCGCAGTCCTTCGAAAAGCAGCGAGGGGTCGCGCATCGCCAAACTCAGCAATCGGCCCGTGTAGGTAATCACAAACTGTTCCGTCCGCACTTTTTGAGGGTAAAAAATCTCGGGGTCGAAGCCATTATAGATGAGATGGACATTCGGATTGTATCGCTGTAAAACCGCTACGTGCCAAGGCGAAACGGTCGTCACCGCGTCCGCCCGCCGCACGACAGCATTCCGTTCGCGCAAATTCTTCTCCCGAAAAAAGGAGACAAGCAGCGGTTTGAACCACGGGATTCCCGGAATCCGATGTGCAATGAATTCACTTCCGGCATACTGCTCGATGATGTCGCGAAGGTCTGTTACTAACGGAATCTGTTGCTTTCGGGCAATCGAAGCCGCCGCCCGGAGCGGAAAGGTCCGATAGGTGCTACAGAGCACGAGGTCGAACTTTTTCTCCCTGGCGATTTGCATTCCTACCCGTTTTAACTTCCAATTTTTATAATCGAAAAAGAGCGAAAGCAGTTGCACTGCCGCCCACATTGCCTTTTTCTGCCACAATCGTCCGGACGGATAGAAATCTACCGCATGCACTTCGCACGTATGCGACAGCATTTCGAAGCCGCCGGAGGGGACGCGTTCGGTGACGACCACCGGCTCCCATCCCATTTGCGTCAGGTACTTGCACAAATACCCCATCCGCGGGCCGAATGCCGGCGGAAACAAATCGCACACAATCAATACCCGCTTCATAAGAGTTGTAGGATTTTCTGCGCCGCGTGCCCGTCGCCATATTCGTTAATCGGCCGGAGGGGCGGCATCGTTCGCGCACAAGCCAGGATGCGTGCCGGGTCCGTGCCGGCCAGCTGATTCCATCCCGAAGCCACCGTCTCCGTCCATTCCGTTTCCTCGCGCAGCGTGACACAAGGCGTCCGGTGGAAATAAGCCTCTTTCTGCACGCCGCCCGAGTCGGTCAGTATCAGGCTTGCCTTCATCTCCAGCAAGGCCATATCCAAAAATCCCAGCGGCTCGAGCAGTACGACAGCCGGATTAGCCTCCAGTTTCGGTAGCCACCCCGATTCGGAAAGTGCCCGGCGCGTCCGCGGGTGCAGGGGGAATACGACAGGCTGGAAATCATCCGCAAGAGCTTCCAGCGCTTCGCAGATACCCGTCAGCCGTCCGGCATGGTCCGTATTTTCTTCGCGATGGAAGGTACAAAGGATAAACGATTTGCTTTTCAGTTTCAAATCCCGCAAAATCGTCGACGAATTTCGCGCCTTTTCGCCGAAGAAAACGGCTGCGTCATACATGATGTCGCCGACCCAATGAACGCCCTGGAGGATATTCTCGCGCGCCAAATTCTGCACCGAGGCGAGCGTAGGACAAGCCAGCACCGTCGAGAGGTGGTCGGTCAGGAGGCGGTTCTGCTCCTCCGGCATCGCCCGGTTGAAGCTGCGAAGTCCCGCTTCCACATGCACGACGGGAATATGAAGCTTGCTGGCCGCTAGCGCGCCTGCCAACGTCGAATTGGTATCGCCATATACCAGGACCCAATCCGGACGTTCGTCCGAAAGAATCCGTTCGATTTGTATGAGCATTTCGCCCGTCATCGCCCCGTGAGACTTTCCGCCGCAATGCAAACGCCAGGTTGGATGCGGAATCTTCATTTCCTCAAAAAAAACAGCGCTCATGTTTGCGTCATAATGTTGCCCCGTGTGGACGACGCGCTCCTCAAACGATTCGCCACACCGCTCGTTCCAATCCGCGATGGCGCGACTGAGCATCGCCGCTTTCACGAACTGCGGCCTCGCGCCAACGATAGTAATTATTTTCTTCATATCAAAATCCGATTGCAATTCATAGAAATTCTTTCGACCCCTACCCGACTACAGACAAGCAGGAAAAATTTTTTCCAGCCTCCCGCAGGTTGCGGCGACCCAGAAAAATTTTTTCCAACCTCCCGCAGGCTGCGGCGACCAGGAAAAATTTTTTCCAACCTCCCGCAGGTTGCGGCGGCCAGGAAAATTTTTTTCCGGCTTCCCGCAGGCTGCGGCGGCCAGGAAAATTTTTTTCCGACTTCCCACAAGCTGCGGCGAGCCGAAAAAATTTTTTCCGACTTCCCAACCTTTTCATCAGAGACCGCTTATTTTTTACTTAATATCGTTTCCAACAAATCCATGTAAAGTTGACGGTGATAACGCTGCGGCGCCAGAGAAGAGAACGACGTATTGTGCCATAAGAGAACTGCTTCGCCACCGTGGAGATAAATCGTATGCAGTAGGGCCTGACTGTACGAAAGCGCCTCCTGCGCATCCAGGCCCATGTATTTCGGGTCGCTCAAGCTGCTGTCCATCAACGCTAACGGATGCAACGTGAGTGAAGTCATTTGACGAGTAATGGGGTTGATCCATTTGACAGGCCGGCAAGTACCGAGACGGAATCCGCTCACGTCGGCATAACCCATCGTGAAGTCGTCCGTGATTCCCGCACGAATCAGCTTGTCGAAATCTTCCGGTTCGCGCAGGCTCAAGTAGTGGTGACGATTCATGGAAACCGGCCCCAAATTCCACACATGATCCAATGTTTCCTTCTCCGAAGCAATCAACGAGGGTTGTTCGCCAGCATGATAACTCGTATGCAGCCCAAACGAGACCTGCTTCGACTTTAAAAGTTCGAGAAGCGCGTGGACGTCGGGCGAGCGAAGCCAATAATGCGGCCGATCGTATTTCCCATGCCCGCCCGCTTTCAGAAAATAAACGACCTCGCAGCGCCCATCTTTGTAAACCTCTTTCACGGCCTGATCTTGTTTCAGCATCCAGGGGAAAGTATAATAAGGATCTCGCCGCAATGGCCCCGCAAAATACTTGCAAGCCTGCACGAAACCGCCTCCCCGAAAAGTTTCGCGCAAGACATTCCGAACGCTCCGACAGAAAAAAGGCGCGTCAACGTCGTGCGTCAACCAAATCTTCCGGAACATCGGTTTGGGCTCTTCTATTTCCACGCCAGCTTGGCGTAACCAACGACGAAGCAATTGACCATATTCCTCGATTACCGGCCTATGAATGAACCCAGCTTTAAAAGGAAGCGACTCGCGACCAGGAAAACGACCATGTTCGTCGCGGATATCACGATGCTGAATCTCTTCGTAACGCGTCATCAGGAAATAAGCGCTGGCGATGATGTCGGCATACACGATGCGCGTCCCCTCCATTTCATCTTGACGCGCCGAGCCAAACAAAATAGGGACGCCTTCGATCTCCACTAACGGCAACCGCGGAAGGGAATCCGCAGTCCCATAAATATCGGCATCAAAAAAACGAGAAGGAATAATTACCAGTTTATAACGCTTAAAGAAATTGGGATTAGAAGTATAACCAATCATCCCGCAATAGGCGCTCGCCCTTTCCACGCCCAGCAAGAATCTCAACAGGTAGTTAATGATACGATTCATATTCACATCAATTAATGGATTAACGGAAAATACGCCCTAATTTCAGGCAAGCTCTGTTATATAAACTCAAATTTCCTTTCTTTATTGCAAAATAAGGCACCTGTTTTGCACCAAATTCGCGAAAAAAACGCTCTACGCCGGGAAGCATCGAACCTTCGAAATCGAAACAATCCGTGTGGCAAGCCGCTGTTTGGATTGCTTTCCATAGTACCAAACTGTGCGCACCAGACGAACGACAGGCTGGGTCGCCGCCTCCAGCCAAATAATAGGCCGAAGCCGATTGCCAAACAACCAATGCTGCCGCATGAAGCCGACCGGCTGCGTCATAAGCTCCCCAGATATCACCCGCGCCGCGCCGCCGTACCTCTTCGACCAATTGTTTCAAAATAGCCCCACCTTTCGCCTTTAATCCCTGACGACCGAACGAAAGCGCCTGAATACGCAGCAATTCCTCTGCCGAGACATCCGTCCGTACCTCTATTCCCAACTTCTCCGCCTTACGGATATGTCGACGAATAGATTGACTCATCTCCTGCCAAAGCCGTTCAGTCTCCGATATAGAATGTAATAAATAGGTATAACGCGTTGTTTGAATAAATCCAGCCCAATAAAAAGGAAGCCAATCTGTAATTTGAGGAGAAAAATGTTGATAAAAATAGGTATAAGAAGAAAGACGTTCTACGAAGGATTGCAATAACGCTTGTCGGCGAGCCAAACACGTGGCATATTTCATATCTTCCGCTTCAGGAGCTAACCAAGGACCCATCGTTTGCGTATAAAAAGGCATCGTTACCTTTCCATGCCAAGGAACATAAAGCGGCATCGCGGCTTCAATCCGCTCGTTTTCCCAGCAAAGCATCACTTCCCAGTTATCTTTTCCACAGACAATGTCCAGCCACCAATCACGCGAAAAGAGCGGAATCGATGTTTCCGTTTGGCAAAGCGCCCGATATGCCTCTTTATCCGAAATCATTCTTAAATAAAAAAAGACGGCGCACGCATTTCGGAAAAGCCCCCTACACATGCGCCACGCCGCCCGGCTCAACGATTTTACCCTTTTAAAGCATCAAATATCAACTTCGAGATTTCGTCCGCCAATTCCGGATTATCGGCCATGCATTGCTTAGCCGCATCTCGGCCTTGACCTAATTTTGAGTCGTTGTAGCTATACCACGAACCACTCTTCTTGATGATATTCAATTCCGTACCTAAGTCGATAATCTCACCCGTACGAGAAATTCCTTCGCCAAACATAATATCAAACTCAGCTTTGCGGAAAGGAGGTGCCACTTTGTTTTTCACCACTTTCACGCGCACCTGATTACCTTTAACCTCATCCCCGTCTTTTAATTGGCCAATACGACGGATGTCCAATCGTACCGAAGCATAAAACTTCAGTGCATTTCCTCCCGTCGTCGTTTCCGGATTGCCAAACATAACGCCAATCTTATCACGCAACTGATTGATAAATATACACGTCGTGTTCGTCTTGTTGATAGCAGCCGTTAACTTGCGCAAAGCTTGCGACATCAAACGTGCCTGCAACCCCATCTTGCTATCGCCCATATCCCCTTCAATCTCGGCCTTCGGTGTAAGTGCTGCTACCGAATCGATTACAATGATATCAACCGCCGACGAACGGATGAGTTGCTCGGCAATTTCCAAAGCTTGCTCACCATTGTCTGGTTGTGAAATCCAAAGGTTTTCTACATCTACGCCCAATTTCTCGGCATAGAAACGGTCAAAGGCATGCTCTGCATCGACAAAAGCAGCAATACCGCCCATCTTTTGAGCTTCAGCAATTGCATGAATAGCCAATGTCGTTTTACCGGATGATTCCGGACCATAGATTTCAATGATTCGTCCTTTCGGATAACCACCAACACCCAAAGCAGCGTCCAATCCAATCGAACCGGTCGGAATCACCTCGATATTCTCGATGTTCTCGTCACCCAGTTTCATGATGGACCCTTTACCATAATTCTTTTCAATTTTCTCCATAGCCGCGCGAAGCGCTTTTAGCTTGTCTGGATTCACGGTTGTTCTTGTTTTCTCAACCGGCTGTTCTTCAAATAAATTATCTTCTTTTGCCATTACTTATTAAGTATTTGGTTTGCATGATCTTTTGTTTTTACTTCTTTCGGGCCAATGATGCGTTCAATTGTTCCCTTTTCATTAATAATGAAAGTCGTACGCAACGTCCCCATGTAAGTTCTTCCGCACATTTTCTTTTCAGCCCATACACCAAATTGTTGTTGCAACGTTGTATCCGTATCAGCTATTAAATTGAACGGAAGTTGTTGTTTAGCGATAAATCCTTGATGGGATTTCGCACTATCTTTGCTTACGCCCAGCACTTCATATCCGGCCGCCTGCAATGCGTCGTACCCATCGCGCAAACTACACGCCTCTGCCGTACAACCCGATGTATTATCTTTAGGATAAAAATAAAGCGCCAACTTCTTGCCAGTAAAATCGCTCAATTTCACCTCATTTCCATTTTGATCCATCCCTAATATTTCGGGAGCTTTGTCTCCTATTTGTAAAGCCATAATCTTTTAATCTAAAAATATTCACAAATCTATGGAAAATAACAACACAATCCAAATCTAGGTTCATCTTTTCCTGAAGAAAATATTTTTCATCAGACTTTTCTTCCTCAAAAACAAACCGGTAAATCGCAAGAATTATAGGCATAACCGCCGACAATTACAGTTATAACCTCGTCGATTTACAAATGTGTTTTTTTCATCTACATATTCTTTTCTTTTCAAGAATGCTTTTTAAAGGCTCACCGCTAAGTTCCATGCCAACTTGCCATACTCGGAAGCTTCAATATCTTTTCGTTCTGAAACCCCAAAGGCAAGGACTTGTCCGGCTATATCCCATCTTAAATAATGGCAAATAGATTTGAAATGAGCCACCAAAGCATCCATTGCCTCTACGCAAACATCCGCGCAAGTGGCCAAAAGGACAGCTTTTTTCCGCCTCATTTGCAATAAATCTTCCACCGCATAAAAGCGATCAACCACCTTCTTCAGTTGAGCCGACATACCATAATAATATAAAGGAGTAACCAAAGCCACCACATCAGCAGCTATAAGCTTATCCCAAATAAGTTCCATATCATCTTCTTGAATACAATCATGATGGTGCGACCGGCAATAATTACACCCCAAGCAGGGCTGTGTCACATGGAAAATCGTATCAAACCGAAAAACAGAATGACCCGCTTCCAACGCGCCTGATATAAAATTGTCTGCTAATAAAGCTGAAGTTCCTTTCTTATGAGGACTTCCTGTAATTACTAATATATCCATTTATGTGCATTGGTTTTAGATAATTAAGATAAACGATTTCGGATTCCACTTCCGAAAAGACACACAATATTCGCAATTTTATCGGAAATATGCAAGATAAAGGGTGAGGTTTTCAGATATTTTACTATATTTGCCCTATCAAATAAAGATTAAACAAGAAATGAACTATTACGAAGTTACATTCACTTACGATAATATATCAGTTGAGACAGAAACCATAAGCGATGTCTTAGCCTCGGAACTAGGTGAAATTGGATTTGAAAGTTTCAAGGAAAACGCTGACGGATTACAAGCTTACATTCCTGAAAACAATTACCGAGAAGCCACTTTACAGGAAAAGCTAAAGCAGTTTCCTATCGAAGGCATACGCTTCCATTATACAATCCAACGCATCGAAGACCAGGATTGGAACGAAGAATGGGAAAAGAATTACTTCAAACCCATCCGTATCGGAAAAGAATGTATTATTCGTGCTTCATTTCATGAACCAGAAAAGGGATATACTTATAATATAATTATTGACCCCAAAATGGCTTTTGGAACGGGAAACCATGCCACCACATTCCTGATGATTCAAGAAATGCTCCAGCTCGACTTAACAGGAAAAGAATTGTTGGACATGGGATGCGGAACGGCCGTATTGGCTATCTTGGCCAAGATGCGAAATGCCCAACGTGTCGTAGCCATCGATATTGATGAGTGGGCTTATCATAATGCGATAGAAAATATCCACATCAATCATACAGATGATATAGAAGTCGCACTCGGAGGAGCTGAACGCATAGCTGAATTCGGGAAGTTCGACGTTGTATTTGCCAATATCAATCGCAACATTTTACTTGCCGACATGCACTACTATGCCGCAAACATGAAAAAAGACGCCTATTTGTTCATGAGCGGATTCTATACGGAAGACATTCCAGTTCTCACAGAAGAATGTCGGAAAAACGGCTTAGAATTCCAATCATATACCGAAAAAGAACACTGGGCGGCTATAAAAACAAAGAAATGTTGAGATTTTAACAAGATTTCATC
This sequence comes from Parabacteroides sp. An277, assembly GCF_002159645.1. Lineage (GTDB taxonomy): Bacteria > Bacteroidota > Bacteroidia > Bacteroidales > Tannerellaceae > Parabacteroides. Next base: position 17,382 of record NZ_NFJB01000032.1, read on the forward strand.
GATTAGTCTAAACAATTCTTTATATTTGCACGTTACTAATTAAAAACACAATAAAAAGAAAAGGTTATGAAAAGTGTAGATTCAAAATTACTGCTGGGCCTGGTAGTAGGTGCAGCCGTAGGTGCAGCTGTAGGATACTTGGCTGCTACAGACAAAAGAGAAGATTTGCTGAATGAATTAAACAACGTAGTAGGCAAAGTAAAAGAAGGTTTCAACACTGCTTTGGCAAAATACAAAGAAGGCAAAGTAGAAGCAGCAAAACCTGTAGAAGAAACAGTCGTTGAGTAATGAAGGATTCCGAGATTTTCCAGAATCTAAGAAAAGACATTTCCACATTCATCGATCTCAAGCTGGAACTGTTGAAATTAAACGCGTATGAGAAGAGCGGCAAAATCGTGGCGCTCCTCTCTTACGGTTTGATTTTGCTATTTCTGGCTTTCTTCGCAATTCTATTCATTTTTCTTGCATTGGGGTTCTTTATCGGCGAAGTCTTAGATAATGCAGCGGCAGGATTTGGGGTGATAACATTCCTTTATTTAGTTATTATTATATTGGTAATAACCAATAAAGAACGTATCCGCCTAACTATCGTAAATGCCGTCATTGCTACATTGACCGCCAACGAAGAAAAACAAAACACTAATAAAAATGGGACAAACACAAATGACACCACTGGAGAAATTGCAAGCAAATAAGCTACGTATCCAGAGAACTTGCGACGAACAAGAAAAAAAAATCAATGCTACATTTTCATATATACAAGAGAATGCAGGTAGTTTGTTTCTGTCTGGCGTGTCATCATTATTGTTTCCTACTAAACCAACCAATAAAGCGGATGGAAAGCCAGTTGTTAAGAAAGATAATACCACAGGTACTTCTCCGTTAAGTACCGCTGATATTTTCTCTTTAGGGAAATCCTTGCTTCCCGTAGCGTGGGACATTATCCAACCTATCCTCATCAGCTGGAGCATTCGCGCCGCAAAGAAAAAGATTATAGGATTGTTCTCTTCTAAGAAGAAAAAAGTCTATACGAAGGATTTAAAGAATAATTAATGATTTCGGGTATACTTTTTTCACTAGTTTATAACGCAGGAATAAAAAACATAACTAAATTTGCAGTCGGAAAAAACGAAGGACTCACACAAAGACTTTCGTTGAATTCCAAACAAAAAGAAAATAATATATTAATAAACCCATAAAAGTTTTATTACAATGATTAAAGTAGGTATTAATGGTTTTGGTCGTATCGGACGTTTCGTATTCCGTGCAGCTCAAAAGAGAAACGACATTCAGATTGTAGGTATTAACGACTTGTGCCCGGTTGATTACTTGGCTTACATGTTGAAGTATGATACAATGCACGGTGCATTTGACGGAACAATCGAAGCTGACGTAGAAAACAGCAAGCTGATTGTAAACGGTAAAGAAATCCGTGTAACAGCTGAGAAGAATCCTGCTGATTTGAAATGGAATGAAGTTGGTGCAGAATATGTAGTTGAATCTACAGGTCTGTTCTTAACGAAAGAAAAGGCTCAGGCTCACATCCAAGCTGGTGCTAAATATGTTGTAATGTCAGCTCCTTCTAAGGATGACACTCCTATGTTCGTTTGCGGTGTGAACGAAAAGACTTATGTAAAGGGTACTCAATTCGTTTCTAACGCTTCTTGTACGACAAACTGCTTGGCTCCTATCGCTAAAGTGTTGAACGACAAGTTCGGTATCGTAAACGGTTTGATGACTACAGTTCACTCTACAACAGCTACTCAGAAGACTGTTGACGGTCCTTCAATGAAAGACTGGCGTGGTGGTCGTGCTGCTTCAGGCAACATTATCCCGTCTTCTACAGGTGCTGCTAAGGCCGTAGGTAAAGTTATTCCGGAATTGAACGGCAAATTGACAGGTATCTCTATGCGCGTTCCGACTTTGGATGTTTCTGTTGTTGACTTGACAGTTAACTTGGCTAAGCCGGCTACAAAAGCTGATATCTGCGCTGCCATGAAGGAAGCTGCTGAAGGCGAATTGAAGGGTGTACTGGGTTACACGGAAGATGCAGTGGTTTCTTCTGACTTCTTAGGCTGCACATTGACTTCTATCTTCGACGCAAATGCAGGTGTTTATTTGACAGATACTTTCGTTAAGGTTGTTTCTTGGTACGATAACGAAATCGGTTACTCTAACAAAGTATTGGATTTGATTGCTCACATGGCATCTGTAAACTGCTAATTGAAGAAGCTATTTAATTCATAATCATAAAAAGCCGTACCTCCACACGAGGTATGGCTTTTTTCATCTCTATCCCACTACCTATGCGTTTTGAATTATCATCTCCATTTAAACCAACCGGAGACCAACCAGAAGCTATTGCCGCACTTGTCGACGGACTGAACGCAGGCGTGCCTTTCCAGACGCTATTAGGCGTTACAGGTTCTGGAAAGACATTTACTATTGCGAACGTGATTCAAGAAATCCAACGTCCAACACTTATACTTAGCCACAACAAAACACTTGCGGCCCAACTCTACAGCGAATTCAAAGCTTTTTTCCCCAATAATGCCGTAGAGTATTTCGTTTCTTACTATGATTACTATCAACCAGAAGCCTATTTGCCTTCCACAGATACTTATATTGAAAAAGACTTGGCTATCAACGATGAAATTGACAAACTAAGGCTTCGAGCTACCGCTTCATTACTGTCAGGACGTCGAGACGTGATTGTGGTTTCATCTGTTTCATGCCTTTATGGCATGGCCGATCCGCGTGCTTTTGCAGAACAAGTAGTTCATTTGGAACAAGGCATGCGCATAGACCGAGATGAATTGCTTCGTCGTTTTGTAGCGGCATTATATATCAATAATAAAATGGATTTCACAAGCGGTTGTTTCCGGGTAAATGGCGACACGGTAGATATTTTCCCCGCGATAGAAACATTTGATGGCGTCGCGTATCGAATTGAATTTTGGGGAGATGAAATCGACCGTATTTCTTCGTTTGACCCAAACACAGGGCAAGAGATAGATGAACAAGACAAGCTGAATATTTATCCCACGAACCTATTCGTCACTACCCAAGAACGCATCAATCAAGCGATTGGACAAATTGATGTAGACTTAGGTAAGCAAGTGGAATTCTTAAAAGAAATAGGTAAACCCTATGAAGCGAAACGTCTTTATGAACGCGTCACATACGACTTAGAAATGATTCGTGAATTGGGTCACTGTTCTGGTATTGAGAATTATTCCCGTTATTTCGATGGACGAGCAGCTGGTGAACGACCCTTTTGTCTATTGGATTATTTCCCCAAAGACTTCCTTTTAGTAGTGGATGAAAGCCACGTGACGATTCCACAAATCCGTGCAATGTATGGAGGAGATTATGCGCGTAAAAAAAACTTGGTGGATTACGGTTTCCGCCTTCCTTCTGCCATGGACAACCGCCCACTGACTTTCGAAGAATTTGAATCGCTTACGCCTTGCGCTATCTACGTCAGTGCCACACCGGCTGATTATGAATTGCAAAAAAGCGAAGGTATCGTAGTAGACCAAGTCATCCGTCCGACGGGTCTGTTAGACCCTGTCATCGAAGTACGGCCTACCCTGAACCAGATAGACGATCTGATGGAAGAAATCGCCCAGCGGGCCGATGCCGACGAACGTGTCCTTGTTACGACCCTTACCAAACGAATGGCTGAAGAACTAACGACTTACATGACCCGCATGGGAGTCCGTTGTAACTATATCCATAGCGATGTCGACACGTTGGAACGCGTGCAAATCATGGACGATCTGCGCAAGGGGCTGTTCGACGTCCTCATTGGCGTCAATCTGTTACGCGAAGGGTTGGACTTGCCGGAGGTCTCGCTCGTCGCTATTCTGGATGCGGACAAGGAGGGATTCTTGCGCTCGCACCGTTCGCTGACCCAGACCGCCGGCCGCGCGGCTCGTAATGTCCATGGCAAGGTCATCTTTTATGCAGACACCATCACCGAAAGCATGCGGCTCACCATCGAAGAGACCAACCGGCGACGCGAGAAACAAATGGCTTACAACGAGAAACATGGTATCACGCCGAAGCAAGTCGTCAAGCACAGCGTCTCCATCTTGGGCGAAAAACAGCCGACGCAGGGTGAACCGTATGCCTACGTGGAACCGACGCCTCGCCTCGCCGCCGACCCTATCGTGCAATATATGAACCGCGCGCAATTGGAAAAGGCCATCGAGCAAACACGACGGCTAATGACGGAGGCAGCCAAAAAGTTGGAATTTATCGAAGCGGCCCAATACCGCGACGAATTGGTGAAACTGGAAGCCCTGCTGGAAGCGAAAAAGGAATGAAAAACGACGGCATACAAACTCGCCGAGTCCCTGCACGCTGCAGGAAGGTGGCGAGAGGGCTCGCCGGGCTCCTGCACGCTGCAGGACGTCGGCGAGGGAGTTCGCCAAGCTCCTGCACGCTGCAGGACGTCGGCGAGGGAGTTCGCCAAGCCCCTGCACGCTGCAAGACGTCGGCGAGGGGGTTCGCCAAGCTCCTGCACGCTGCAGGATGTCGGCGAGCCTCCCACTCCTGTGCCCGGTCCGCGTATCGCTGCTGCCAGTTGCTGCTCCTTTTCAGCCTGTCTATCCTGAAACTCCCGGCGCAGGAAATTTACTATACGGCGACAGATTCCGCCCTGTGCATGCGCTATTTGCACACAATGCACACAGTGGAAGCGGCAGACGGAGAACGGATTGTCTGCACCGCCAAACTCTTGTTAGACAAGCCCTATCAGGCAGCCACCCTAGAGCGGGAACCGGAAGGTGTGGTGGTCGATTTGCAACGTTTCGACTGCACCACATTCGTGGAAACGGTTTTGGCCCTCAGTTGGGAATCTGCCGAAAACACACCCACGTTCGCCGGTTTCGTCGAGACATTGCGTCAAATTCGCTATCGGGGCGAAGTCGTTTCCTACCTCGACAGGCTTCATTACCTGTCTGATTGGGTGTACGAGAACCAACAAAAAGGACGGATAGCCGACGTGACCTCCCGTCTTGCGGACAGCCAATCTTACCATCCGCAACTTTTCTTCATGTCCACACACCCAACAGCTTACCCAGCCTTGAAGTCCCACCCCACGTGGGTAGATTCGCTCCGGCTCATCGAGCAACGTGCCGAACGCCAGGCGCCCTCCGCCTATTTGCCCAAAGAGAATTTTACCCCCCAAGCAATACAAAACGGAGACCTCATCGCATTTGTGACGCGCATCCCAGGGCTCGATGTCACGCACATCGGCATCGCTTATTGGCGAAATGCAGACGAACTAACCTTTCTGCATGCCTCCTCGACAGCTCGACGAGTAGTCATTCAGCCCGGTTCGTTGCAAAACTACCTGAAGCATCAAAAACAATGCCGCGGAATATGGATTCTTCGCCCCAAGACAAGTACAACCCCTCATTTTTATCGTCCATAGCAAGAAAAAGGTGCATTTTGTCAAACTTTTTAGGTCTCTATGTATTGATTCCATCGAAGAAAAACCGTATTTTTGTGCCACATAAATATGTTATACAACAAGTGACTTTTTTAGAACCGTGGTGAAGCAACAACGAAAAGAAGAAATTGACTTCTCATCCAGCCTGGCTGAAGTCTGGCGCGTCTTAAATGAGAATGAACGGGATATCCTTCGTAAGAACTCGACCATCCGCACGTTCAAACGGAACGGTCTCATTTATTATCAAGGGGATGAACCGAAGGACATGATGTGCCTACTCAAAGGGAAAGTCAAAATCTATAAAGACGGGATAGGCGGACGTACACAAATCATTCGGATGATCAAGCCTATCCAATATTTCGGATACCGGGCCTTCTTCGCCCACGAAAACTACCTGACCAATGCGTCGGCTTTTGAACCCTCTACCATCTGTATGATTCCGCTAAACATCGTGACAGACCTCATCTATGGGAATCCGAACTTGGCCATGTTCTTCATCCGACAACTCTCCACCGACTTGGGTATCTCCGATGAACGGACTATCAACTTGACACAAAAGCATATCCGGGGACGGTTAGCCGAATCCCTTCTCTTCCTAAAGGACAGTTACGGTCTCGAAGCGGATGGTGCTACGCTAAGTATTTACCTCTCGCGCGAGGATTTGGCGAATCTCTCAAACATGACGACCTCGAACGCGATACGCACACTGACCACCTTCGCCAACGAGCATGTAATCGCCATGGACGGAAAGAAAATCAGTATCATCAACGAGGAACGACTCAAGCAAATCAGTCGGTTAGGGTAACGTTTCATCGAAATAAGAAACCCCAGAAACGCAGTCTTCGCTGTGTTTCTGGGGTTCTTCATTCAGGAGATACAAATTATTCCCAGTATCGTTCAACAGGGTCATGAGTCGTCTCGCACTCGCGAGACATCTGTTGCCGAAGCTGTTTGATCCGTTTACGTTGTGCAGCCTCGCCTGCCAAATTGTACATCTCGTAAGGATCTTGTTGGAGATTGAACAGTTGTGTAGTACGTGTCCCGTCCACATTATACTCGATAAGCTTCCAAATACCATCGGAAATAGCTCGCTGGTAAAAGCGATATCCATAGTACAAGTAATCCCGAACGGATTCATCCTTCGTCAATATGGGAAGGAGAGACTGACCGTCGGCAGAATCGGGTATCGGAGTCTCCGTCAACTCGCAGAGAGTCGGTAATATATCGATTAGGTAGCAGAGCTTATCAGTCCGACGAGGTGAAGTCGCAGGTGTTTTCCCTGCCTCCTTAATAATTAAAGGCACTCGCACGCTATGTTCATACACACTCTGTTTGCCCATCAGTCCGTGTTGTCCTACAGCCAGCCCATTGTCTCCGGCAAAGATGATGATAGTATTGTCGTAAAGACCAGCCTCCTTGAGTGCAGAAACGATTTCTCCTACCCGCTTGTCGACATGGCTGATCATTGCATAATAATCATACAGGTGCTGGCGAATTTCCTCTTTTGTGCGGGGAAAGGCGGCCAACATTTCGTCGCGTATCTTCAGCTCTCCATTGTCAAAGGGATGTTCCGGCAGGAAGTTTGGCGGCAATTGGATGCTATCGAGCTGGTAATGTGCCCGGTATTCCTCTGGCATAGTCCGCGGGTCGTGCGGAGACATATAAGCAAGGGAAAGGAAGAAGGGTTGTTGGGCAGCCTCCGCTTTATGTGCCTGTATAAACTCGATAGCTTCATGGGTGAAAATATCGACCGAATGCTTGCCCGAATAGACATACTCACCAGGAAGATATTCTACCTTATTCGACTTTGACCATTCCTTCACAATCGGTCGACAGGCGGAATAGTCACCGTCTTCATGATAGTCGAACAACGGTACATTCCAATGGTCGTACATTCCTCCAAAGTAGACAGCCTTAGCATTACTGAAGCATCGGTTAAAAGCTTGCGTATCGTTATGCCACTTCCCGATATGGAAGGTGGTGTATCCGTTTTCCTGCAAAGCCTCGCCTATGGTCTTTTGTTCCTGCGGGATGACTGCGCCCTCTTGCTGTAAGGTATGCAGGTATTTGCCGGTCATTAGCATCGCTCGGCTGGGCATGCTGACGGCGCCGGATGTTCCTCCCATGATATGGGCATTCGTAAAGAGCGTACCGTCTTGAGCAAGCGCATCAAGGCAAGGAGTATAGGTATCCTCCACTCCCGCAGTATGAATAGTCGTTCCACGCATATCGTCGGCCAAGATAAGGAGGATATTGGGCTTTTGGGTTGTCTGCGCTCCGGCAAACAAAGGGAATAAACAGACGGCGGCTTGAAGTATCTTTTGCTTTCTCATGGCTTATATATTAGGTGAGTTATCGTCTTGTATAGCTTCCCATATCCGAATGAGTTTCTGGAGTAATCCTTCCAAGGAGGCTAAAGGAAGCATGTTCGCTCCGTCAGACTTAGCCTCAGCAGGGTTGGGATGGGTCTCGATGAAGAGTCCGTCGGCCCCCACAGCGATAGCGGCCTTGGCAATGGTTTCAATCAAGGCCGGCATACCGCCTGTCACGCCTGACGTCTGGTTAGGCTGTTGCAGGGAGTGAGTCGCGTCCATGACGACCGGAAATCCGAATTGCTTCATCTCCGGAATCCCACGAAAATCTACTACTAAATCGGTATAACCAAAAGTGGTTCCCCGCTCAGTGAGCATCACGTTCGGATTGCCCGCATCCAGCACTTTCTGAGCTGCAAACTGCATGGCTGCAGGTGAAAGGAATTGTCCCTTCTTGATGTTCACCACCTTCCCCGTCTTTGCTGCCGCCACCAAGAGGTCGGTTTGTCGACAAAGGAAAGCAGGAATCTGGAGCACATCCACATACTCTGCTGCCATATCGGCTTCGTGGGTCTCGTGAATATCAGTAACAGTAGGTATACCCAGCGTCTCATGTACTTTGCGGAGAATCTTCAGCGCTTTCTCGTCGCCTATTCCTGTAAAGGAATCCAAGCGCGACCGGTTCGCCTTCCGGTAGGAACCTTTGAATACGTAAGGAATCTGCCACCTTTGGGCTATACCCGCTATCTCTTCGGCTATTTCCAAAGCCATTCGCTCTCCTTCGATGACACAAGGACCTGCCAGAAGGAAGAAACGCGGTTTGTTCTGTAAATCTGCTAAACTAAACATATGCTGTATCATATTAAATCCATTACTTGTTGTATTTTCTCTTCCATCGGGAGTGATGCATCTATCCAATGGATTTCAAAACCTCGGCGCTCCATGCCCCGAAACCAGGTCATCTGTCTTTTGGCAAACTGATGGATAGCGATTTCGAGCAGACGAACCATCTCTTCATAGTCCAACTGTCCAATCACATACTGGGTCAGATATTTATATTCCAAGCCATAATAAATCAAGTCTTCCGGAGGAATCCCCTCGTCCAAGAGCGCACGCACCTCTTCTACCATGCCAGCCTCCAGTCGTTCCCAGAGCCGATGGGATATCTTCGCCCTTCGTTCCTCTCGACTGATATCAAGACCGATAATCAAACTATCAAGAGGTTCATACTCATGCTTCTCTGGGTCTTGGGTCCGATAGTATTCCTCTATCTCGATGGCACGTATGGCTCGCTGTGCCGAATCCACATCCGTTTTGTTGTGCAGCGTCTTATAAGTAGCCAGGAGCCGGGTCAACTCTTCCAGGCTCTTACCTTTGAGCGATTCCCGCAACATGGGATTCTGTGGCACATCCAGCAGCTTATACCCTTTCAAGACAGCCTCGATATACAGGCCCGTCCCACCACATAGTACTGGTACTTTCCCTTTCGCCCGTATGGCTGCAAATACCTCATGGAAATCGTGCTGGTATTCAAATACATTGTACTTCGTTCCTGGTTTCCGTATGTCTATCAGGTGGTAAGGGATGGGAATACCTTGGACGCTATAATCAGACAAATCCTTTCCGGTCCCCAAGTCCATACGCCGGTAGACCTGCCGAGAGTCCCCGCTGATAATCTCCGTGCCCAATCGGTAGGCCACCTGTGCCGCCAGTGCCGTCTTTCCCGAAGCCGTCGGACCAATGATAGTAATCAATTCTTTCATCTTCTTGTTACTCAAACTTACACGCCCAACACGATGTTTGCATCAATATTCAGTTTCCGACTTATCTCACGAGCGACCTTCAATGTCGGTTCGCATTTACCAGAAAGATATTCGCTAACACGAGAAGGACTTACATTCAACAACTCCGACAACTTATTCTGCGTTAAACCCATTTCATACATGCGCAATTTAATTACATCAACCAAAGAAGGAGATTCTACCGGGAAATGCTCTTCTTCATAATCTGCCACAAAATCCGAAATCAAATCCAATTCCCAATAATTAGGGTCATCTATCGGAGTGTCATTGTTCACTACTTTTAGCAGCTCTTCAATCCGGGCACATGCCGCTTTATACTGTTGTTCCGTCTTTATCTTTGCCATAATATTACACCTTTATGCTTTTGAACAATCTATTTTATCATACTCTTGATGAGTGCCTATCCAACGAATGAAGACTTTTTTTGCTGCAAATAATATCAATGCAACCAGCCGATAATCATTCCCCTTAATATTAAACACAAAACGGTCATTCCCTACATAGTCTGCACTATTGAATGTCAACTTTACATCCGCCAGACAAGCCCAATCTGCTTTCTCTGTCTTTTTATACCAATCACGCAAAGGGACGTCTGCATCCGCATGTTTTTGTGTATAGTTTCTAATTGTTGCAAATGATATTATTCTCATAGTCTTTTCTATTTTTGGTGTAAAGATAGCTCTTTGTTTCTAAATATCAAAACTTATTTCCAATTTACAAAAATATCTATTCCTTGTCCCCTTTTTTCTCCCGTTGCTGCTCCTGCCATTCCCGGTAATCCTTTATCGAGGCGAACGAGATGCCTTGGTCCACAATCCCCCCGATTTGGTAGGAAAGGAGTTGTTGCACCGCCTCGCGCAGCTCGCGGGAGGGACGGAACACGATGCGCTCGTTGCGAATCAGGTGCGGCCCGAACAACTCCGGCGCCCAAGCCCCCTCGCTCCCATACTCCAACTTCAACGAGCCGAGCCGCCCCAACTGGACATTCTCCCCTCGCGCCAACAAGCGCGGAAGGTGCTTGAACAAAAGCTCCAAGCCCATTTGCAACTCAATGTCTGCCAACGTGGTATTGGCCGTCGCATTGCGACATAATTCCCGTGTCTTCACCTGCCGCCCCGGCGCGGGAGTGGCATACCATAACTCGCTCTTCTCCTTGTTGAGCGGGTTCTTCTTGCGCATCAACTTATAACGTGCCATGCTTTTTCCTCCTATGTTTTATTGCATCCAACCTTCGTACCCCAAAGGCCGCCATATCCGTATATCATCCCTCCTCACATACGTTTATCATCCCTTCCAAGATACATACCTTATCCATAGATACCTGTACTGGTATGCATTCCATACCTGTACTGCTTATACTACCATACCAGTACTGGTATATACCCCATACCTGTACTGCTTTCTATCGGCAAAGATAGGAATTATAGGCGAAAACTCCTATAAGTCACCAGCAGAAATATAAGCATGAGTGCGTTTTTCAAGCTTAAGAGGCCGTTCCCCATCCAAGAAGAGGCCCCAAAAGAAGCCCCAGGTCCGAGGACCCAGGGCTTCCTTCACGCATCCATGCGGGCAACTCGAGACCCAGTGGATTCAAAATAGGGACTCTGCCGTTTTGCAGAATCCATTGTTGTTCAAACGTACGTAAACTATCGGGTATCAGGCAAACATTTTCAAACAGGGTATCCACTCTCTCTTTAGTGTCCGAACCGTGAAGTATCTACTTGCTTCTGTTTCTTTTCCTTATAACTGCCTAAGCGATAAGAGAGTCGGACAGAGACAGAGCGGTTATAGAAGCTGTTGTCCATATCCAGATGCTGCCCTTTGAAGAGAACAGCCGTACGGGGCGCACCGGTATTGAAGAGGTCGTCGGCATGAACCGAGAGCGTTGCCCGACCTTTCAGGAACGTATAGCGGGCAGCGATATGAAGATTGAACAAGCCGTTTATATCGAAGACGCCTTGAATAGCCGGTGATTGATAGTGCGCACCCAACTCAAAGCTCAGGTGCTTGCCAACTTTAAAGGTGTTATCCAACATCAGTACACCGACCCACTTCTTCCGATTGAAGGGAATGTCATAGAAATCATCGCATCGCTCGTGCATGTATAGCGCGATGGCGTTGAAAGAGGCATCGTACCAATCGCCCATCGCCAACGGAAGAGAGAGGCTCGCCCCGTATTGCCGCATAAAGTCCCAGTTCTGCATCTTATAAATCAATGCCAACCGTTCGCTCGATTGATAAGGCGACTGGGCAAAGTAATCAGACGTATGGTTGAAAAAGAGCGTCAGCATATACTTCTGCCGGAAGATGTAAGTACTACTCAGCTCATAGGTATTTGCCGGACGTAAATTTGAACTTCCGTGTAATTCCGAATAACCATCAATATAACTGATGGCGGACTGCATCGCCCAATATTCCGGATAGCGCTTGTCTGAAGATAAAGCCAACTGCAGGAAGTTACGCGCATTGAGCATCCAGAAGAGCGATGCCCGCGGGAATACCGCCCAGCGCTCATAATCACCAATCCGATAATATTCGCCCGTAGCCGATAAGGAAACTGAGCTTCCCGTCTTTAGCTTTTTATCGAGCGAAGCATAAACGTTAGCGGTGTGCTCATGCAGGTTGGCATAGGTATCGCGGGTCTCAACGTCGCCCACCACTTCTCGATAAATTTGCTCATCCCGGCTGTGGGCATATTGATAAGAGAAGCCAAATCCTAACTCCCAATCCCGCCGAAGCACATAAGATTGGTCAGCATGAACCGCCAGTCGGTCTATCTTCTGAGCACCGACAATTTCCAACTCGATGGCATTGCCCTCCGCATAATCGGTGTGTAACCGCTGGCCGTTCTCCATCTGATAACATGTATATTCGATACCGGTTTTCAATCCTTTATCTCCTTCATAATCGACAGACAGGTTATGCAGTCGGCCTTCCGTCTCTTTATCCAAGTTGCTAAGTTGGAAATTGCCCGTTGTATGGCTGTTCCCTTTATCGGAAGGCGAGAAGCTACCCAAGTAAGCCAATTGCAGATGTTCCTTGTCCGAGAAATTATATTCCAACGCCGAGCGTACTGTATGATCCCATCCTTTTTCGCGCATTGCCTCTTGATTCTGAATGTCATAAAGTTGATTTCCGAACGTATGCAAGGAACGTGTCTTCATTTGGGTGAATGTTTTGACATCTTTCGCTTCATACATCCAATCGAACCCCCACTTAGGCGTCGTATAACGTAGATTTCCACTCAATCCACCAGCATTGAAGTACTGATTCTTATAATGGGCAACCACTTCACCGGAAAAGTGATAAGCCGCCGCATGCTTCAACACGACATTAACGGCCGCTCCGCGTACATGATATTCGGGCGGCGCACTATACATCACTTCCGCCCTTTCGACCCGTTCCACCGGCGTATTCTTCAGGAAAGTTTCCAGTTGGGCTGCATTCATGGTCGTGGGGCGTCCATTGAGAATCACCGTCAGCGAAGTGGCACCCGCCAGCGATAATGCCCCGTTTCGCTCGGTGATGCCGGGCAATTTCGTGATGGCTTCATAGGCATTATCCACCATCTTTTTATCGGATAAGGCGGTCAAATCATAACTCAATTTACCTTCTTCTACCTGCACATAAGGCTTTTCGGCCGTGATGACCAAGTCTTCTAAGGTGGTATTTTGCTCTTTGAGCACATAAACATCCGCCGTGTCGGGAAGTGTAGCCTTTTCTATTTCCCGCGTTTCATAGGCGACGTGTTGCAAGATATAGCGGCAAGGCAACACTTCCTGCCGAAATTGGAACATTCCTGCCGTATCAGTCAGGCTCACCTCTATAAAGGTTGAATCCGCCTTTTGCAACACCACGGTTACGCCTTCTATCGGCTTCCCTGCTTCATTCACCACCTTTCCTCGGAGGCTTTGCGCTGAAAGCATCTCCAGGCATCCCAATCCTATACCTATAATATATAAGTAACGTTTCATCTGTTCTATTATTGATTGGAAGCAAAAGTAGGGAAACCGAGTCAGAGCGTGCGTTATCACTCCGCTACTTAGTGTTATTTAGTGTTACCACCTATACCTTTCCTCCGAAAATAGACTATATTTGCCTGAAAAGTTAAGCATAAATGCAAAAAAAGATAAGCATAAACGACTGAAAAGATAGGCGTAAATTTATGAAGATACAAGGACATTTCATTCTGTTGTTTGTCTCCATTTCCATCATCGGCATTTTCATCTCGCAAGGCTATTGGCTATGGAATACGTATGAAACGGAGAAAAAGCAGATGGCGGACAAGGTACATCAACTGTTCGAGCAGTCGATAGCCGAGACTTTGGCCATTCATCTGACCCAGATGGAACAAGACTCCACGCAAAATGCGCCGCATGGCGAAATGTCGATGGGTATCGCCGTGGATAGTATCAGTAGGATGTTGAGCCTCCAAGAGAACAAAAAGATGGTGCGCTATTATCGGAATATGATTTTGAATCCGACCAACGAACGCGACGAGCCACTGACTTTCACCAAGGATTATTACAAAGAGAGTTATGATGTGCTACGGCTGGCATCGTCGGCAGGCATGTTCGAGATGGTAACCGCTATCCGCCCGATTAGTATCCTGACGGTGGATAGCGTATTTGGCACGGTGTTAGAACGGAATGGCATTTATCAACCGCACTTTGTGGACGCCGTTTTCGGGAAAGATACGCTGATTGACACTTCCAAACCGAAAGACCTACAGCTGGAAAACCTAATTCAATCCCGCCGTGTGAGCATCACCATGAATGAAGACTTCGGCTTGCAGGGTTTCGTAGTAGATGCCAATCAACTTATTTATAGACGGATGCTTTATGCTTTTCTACTCTCTATCTTCTTCGTTTTGCTAACGACAGCTTGCTATCTCTATCTGATTCGCACAATTCAGCGTCAGAAAACCGTCGCACAAATCAAGAATGATTTCATCAATAATATGACGCACGAACTAAAAACACCTATTACAATTACTTATTCCGCAATTGACGCCTTACAGAACTTCCGACTGGTAGATAATATGAACAAGCGGGAAGAGTACTTTAATATCTGCAAGCAACAGCTGAGGCATCTGACGGAATTGGTGGAGAAGATTCTCAGCATGGCGGTGGAAGAGCGCAAGAATTTCCGCTTGCAAAAAGAATCGTTTCGATTAGGACCGATTGTGAAGCAGTTGACGAAGCAATTCACTTTGCAAACAGATAAGTCCGTCTGTTTCCAAATAACAGATGAATGGGGCGAACAGACGGTTTTTGCAGATAAATTCCACCTAACACACGTATTGGCAAATCTGATAGATAACGCTGTTAAATATTCTGGGCAAGCTGTGAATATCGTTATCCAGATAAAGAAGTATACAAACAATCTGGAAATCACCATTCAGGATGATGGTATCGGCATCCCATCACGCTATCAAAAGCAGATATTCGACCGTTTCTATCGTATCCCGAAAGGAAATCGGCACGATGTGAAAGGATTTGGTTTAGGATTGAGCTATGCCAAAGAAATCATCGAACGGCACGGCGGTTCTATCCACGTAAGCAGTCAGGAAAACAAAGGTTCAATATTCACCCTCTTAATACCGCAATAAAAATGATACACGTATTATTGGCAGAAGATGAAATAGCTTTGGCAAAAATCATTAAGGACAGTTTGGAAAGCCGGAATGATTTCCAAATCACGCTGGCCTCGAATGGGGAAAAGGCTTTTGAACTGTTCAAACAATTCAAACCGGATATTTTTGTACTTGACGTGATGATGCCGCAATTGGATGGCTTCACACTGGCGAAGATGATTCGGCAAATTGACAAACATATCCCGATTCTGTTTCTGACAGCGCGCTCATCGACAGATGATGTAGTCAGCGGATTTAAAATGGGCGGCAATGATTATCTCAAAAAGCCTTTCGATATGGAAGAACTGATTGTGCGCATCCAGTCATTGCTCAATCGACCAATTGATGCAGAAATCACCAAACCAAAAGAAACCTATCAGATTGGCGCTTATTGTTTTCGAGTAGCGCATCAGGTGCTGGAAATCAACGGAAATACAGAATCGCTCTCTTATCGGGAAGCAGAAATTCTCCGGATGCTATGCGAGCATCAAAATGAAGTGCTCCAACGACGCCCTGTATTGTTAGCCCTCTGGGGTGATGACAATTTCTTCAATGCCCGCAGCATGGATGTCTTTATAACGAAACTAAGAAAAAAACTATCTGCTGATCCGAACGTACAGATTGTCAACATCCGTGGCATTGGATATAAACTTATCTGCTGAGTAATGAGCAAACTAAAAAAGCCGGTTCACCCTTTTGGGGTTTCCGGCTTTCATATATGCAGTCATAGGAATCAGTTACGGAATACCAATCCCTCACCGAAACAATCAACGATGATGGGACGCTCACGATTTACTTTACCTCCTAATATCTCCTTCGACAACTCATTGAGGACATAGTTCTGGATAACCCGCTTGACAGGACGGGCACCGAACTGTGGATCGTAACCCTCGTGGCTGATGAAGTCGACAGCCTCGTCGGTAAACTGAAGTTGCATACCATTGTTTTCAACCATCTTCTCTACCTGATGAAGCTGCAACTGTACAATCTGTCTGATCTCACCTTCCGTAAGAGGTGTGAACATGATAATCTCATCAATACGGTTCAAGAATTCCGGACGGATGCTCTTCTTAAGGAGTTCCAAGACTTGCGCCTTTGTATTGTTGACGATCTCCTGCCGATTACTGTCTGTAATCTTCTCGAAGTTTTCCCGAATGAGTGAAGATCCCATATTGCTGGTCATGATGATAATCGTGTTCTTGAAGTTCACCGTCCGTCCCTTGTTATCCGTCAAACGCCCGTCATCCAATACTTGAAGCAAGATATTAAAGACATCCGGATGCGCCTTCTCGATTTCATCGAACAATACCACCGAATAGGGTTTCCGACGGATGGCCTCTGTCAGCTGGCCTCCTTCATCGTATCCGACATATCCCGGAGGTGCTCCGATGAGTCGCGTCGCACTGAATTTCTCCTGATACTCACTCATATCGATACGTGTCATCATATTCTCATCATCAAACAGATAATCGGCCAATGCCTTCGCTAACTCCGTCTTACCGACACCGGTCGTACCGAGGAAAATGAACGAACCGATAGGACGTTTCGGGTCTTGCAAGCCCGCACGGCTTCGCCGCACAGCATCTGATATGGCTTTGATAGCCTCGTCCTGTCCGATGACGCGCTTATGCAGCTCTTCCTCCATGTGGAGCAACTTCTCGCGCTCGCTCTGCATCATCTTGGTAACGGGGATTCCCGTCCAACGCGAAACGACCTCTGCAATATCGTCACTATCAACCTCTTCCTTAATCATAGCGGCACCGCCCTGCATGTTGTGCAATTTCTCTTGTACCTCTTTGATATCGTTTTCCTTCTCCTTAATCTTTCCGTAGCGAATTTCAGCGACCTTGCCATAATCCCCTTCACGCTCCGCCTTATCGGCTTCAAACCGGAGGTTCTCGATATCAATCTTATCCTGTTGTATGGTATTAATAAGCGATTTCTCGCTTTCCCATTGCGCCTTCTGTTTCTTCTCTTCGTCCTTCAGGTTGGCTATCTCCTTATTCAGTTGCTCCAGTTTCTGCTTGTCATCTTCCCGTTTGATGGCTTCACGCTCGATTTCCAACTGTTTGATTCGGCGAGAAACCTCGTCCAACGCTTCAGGAACAGAGTTCATCTGCATCCGCAAACGGGCTGCCGCTTCATCCATCAGGTCGATGGCCTTGTCCGGCAAGAAACGATCGGTGATATACCGGCTTGAAAGTTTAACCGCTGCAATAATTGCATCATCCTTGATACGCACCTTGTGGTGATTCTCATACTTTTCCTTCAATCCACGAAGAATAGAGATCGCATCCAACTCGTCCGGCTCATCCACCATGACAATCTGGAACCGGCGCTCCAACGCTTTATCTTTCTCGAAATACTTCTGATACTCGTCCAACGTCGTCGCACCAATCGCACGCAATTCGCCACGCGCCAAAGCCGGTTTTAAAATATTGGCCGCATCCATCGCACCTTCGCCTTTCCCGGCACCCACCAACGTATGAATTTCATCGATGAAGAGTATAATCTCGCCATCCGACTTAATCACCTCGTTAACGACCGCCTTCAGACGTTCCTCAAACTCACCCTTGTATTTGGCTCCGGCTATCAAAGCACCCATATCCAACGAGTATATTTGTTTTGACTTTAAGTTCTCCGGAACATCCCCACGGATGATACGATGAGCCAACCCTTCAGCAATCGCAGTCTTACCTACACCCGGTTCGCCAATCAATATTGGGTTGTTCTTTGTGCGGCGACTCAAAATCTGTAAAACACGGCGAATCTCCTCGTCACGCCCGATGACCGGATCCAGCTTACCGCTCCGCGCTTTTTCATTCAGATTAATGGCATATTTGCTCAAAGCTTCATAGGTATCTTCGGCCGACTGACTGGTCACTTTGTTTCCTTTGCGCAACTCCTCGATGGCTTTGCGCAATTCAGCCTCCGTCATGCCCGCATCTTTCAAGATCTGCGAAGCACTACTCTTCTCCGTAAACAAGGCCAAGATGATGGGTTCGAGCGATACGTATTGGTCGCCCATCTTCGACGAATAATCAATCGCCTTCTGCAAAATAGCGTTCGCCTCATTCGATAGGTAAGGTTCGCCTCCCGACACCTTCGGCAAGGATGCGATTTGCGCATCCACCACCCGCACCACATTCTGCGGATTCACACCCAACTTTTGGAAGATAAAGTTCGTCACGCTTTCGCCCGTCATAATGACAGCCTTCAGCAAATGTACGCCCTCTATCGCCTGTTGGTTATTTTGTGTAACCAACTGTACCGCCTGCTGTACCGCTTCTTGTGCTTTAATCGTAAAGTTATTAAAATTCATATCTTTAATTCTCCTTTCTATTCTTTATTCAGTAATAAACTCGCAGAGGAATACACAAACAAAATGCCAAATATCTAAACAAGACAAAATGACAGTCAAAGTTCCCGAAGAAAGGCCAAATAGTCCGTTTTACCTCTAGATACTGAATAGCCACACCATAAATAAAAGTTTCAGCATCTCGATTGACCTGATGCGTAACCAAAAGAACACATTATAACCAATGGTAGAGTTTCACTACATAATTAAAGGAAAGAACTTTTATAGAAGGCATACCCCCGCACTATAACCCACTCAAACTTCTAAAAGCAGCTATTCTCATCCATCCCGGGCGGAAACATCCTGTCCTCTGCCCGAGACGCCCTCTCCTATCTCGAGCAGATCCCTCCGGTAATCTGCGGCAGAGCACCTTTATTATCTCGGGCAGATAACAAACCATATCTGCCCGAGATGGCAGACCCTATCTGCCGCAGATAGGAACCTTGCATATCGGCAAACCGGCTCAGTAGAAATTTAGTGGGGATAGGCATATAGGTTTGCGATGCGGAATAAGAAAAACTTCTTGTCTGCAACCCCTCTGAGGTTTGCTCTGAATAGTTTGATTTTAGCGTTGAAAGACTCTGCCATCGCATTGGACGAACGGTTGTTGTAGAAGTTCAGGATCT
>NZ_NFJB01000033.1 GCF_002159645.1 Parabacteroides sp. An277
ACGTCTCTTTTAAAAAAGCCCCGAACTCCTTGGAGTAACGGGTGCCCTTGGCCACGATGTCAAGGTCTATTGGAATGCTGAAACTCTTGCCCGTGCGGGTATCCGTCCAGCGCCTGCGACGTACCTTCAAAATTACTTTATGGTCGCGTATCGGGAAGTCCGTCACGCTTACCGCTTCCATAAAGCCTTTGGACTCAAAGTGCACGTCCTCGCTTAGTTCCGGATTCATCTTCTCGTCCAGACTAATATGTATCTCCGTTGAAGTCTGGGATATCCCAACTATGGAGAAGTAATCCAATATCTGTGTAGGCAGTACTATACTGGCCAACATGTTCAAATAATCGTTTTCCATGTCGCAAAGTAAAAGAATTAATCTTTAATCTGAAATATCCCCACTAAAAATCTACTGACCCCAATTCACTCCTGCCGGACAGGATTTCTTCTTTTCTGCCACGATGCAAGGACGCAGCCTTGAAAGTCTGGTAAGCGATATGGAAGAGTATTACGAGGGTTTTGACGCTGATTCGGAAGCCTATCTATGGCTGGACGGTAACGGACACGGCAAAAATGGCGCACCTTACCGAATGAAGGATGTACTGGCCGACATGGAAGCGGCGGAGGGTATGGTCTGTAAGCTGCTTGAAGCGGTCAGGGGGCTGGCAGATTGACCACGAATACAAACATGGCCTGCTATATCTCTATTGGTGTGGCAGGCTATGAAATTTTCATCCTATCTCCGTTTGCGCCCTTTCTTCGGGAGGCCGGCAGTCTTGTAGGCAATCAGGTCATCACCACGGAATTGTATTCTCTGGTTGTCCTGCATCCGGAAGAACGGCAACGGCCTTTCCGTATGGGTAATGTAATCATAGATGGTACACCGGTGTATGCCGAGGAAACGCGCCGCATCGCTTACCGAATACGACTGTTCCGGCTTTATCTCTGAAAAATGTTTGCATATATCCATATCCACTTTGTTTTGGCATTAAAGATACAATGCCGAAAATCAAAATGAAACAGGTTAAACATGGGAATACCACGTAGTTTGTAGGATTTTCAGGGAATATGTGTCCGTCTGTTCAGAAAGGTAATCATCTTTACATGAAATGGCAACGGGACAAAAATCTAAAAAACAGATAGGCATATATATTTCAGCGTTGACAAGGTTGACAAGAAAGCCAATGTACAAACTTGATTATACAGCTTATCAGAAATGCTTATTATTCAATACTTTATCTTTTTTCTTATAGAAATAAGAATAAATATAGATACGTGTGTTTTTGTCAACCATTGGCTACAAAATTCATAGGATTTTCAAAAGCGTCAACGCTTGTCAACGTTTGTCAACGCATCGTTTTTGATGCAAGTAACTGATACGATGCAACTTGTATCTTGTCAACAACGTCAATCCTGAAATGTGTGCAGATTATATTTTGAAATATGCCATAAAATAAAGGCCATCCATAGGATGACCTTAACGAGCATAATCAGATAAACTTGTTCAATTCTTCCACCAACAGATGTACGGTAGTGGAAGATTCTTCCATAGCCGGATTGCCATGTGATATTTCGGCAAGGACAGTAGCAGCATTCTTAATGGCCTGCGGTTGCAGGTGGAGCAATCGGTTATACATAATAGCCCCGAATCCTTCCGTCTTGGAATAGGGTATTCCTGAAAGCCTTGACAGCATGTCGGCATAACTGTTCCTGTGCAACGCCCCTTTGTAGAGATTGAAGTGCAGCAGGAACCAATATTCAAACGCCTGGTTGCTATAGGCCACCTTGAAACCGTTTTTTTCGGCCAGTGTAATGGCTTCATTGAAGTCCTTTGCAGGAAAATCGTCCTTGTCGAACACTACCCAGCACTGGTCATAAGTCCGCTTCTTCTTTTGGTCGGCGTCACGGATACTAATGGCCTTGCTCACAAGACTGGTCGTGTTCATTGCCTGGCCTACCGCCTTTACCGTGGCGGCGGTCATTCTGAAGGCCTTGAAATAATCCGGTTCCGTGCGGACACCTTCACATACGATGAGAAACGACTGCTTTACTTCTCTCGTGCTTTGGCGGCGTGTCAATGAAGCGGAACGATGGTCTTTCTTTTTTGTCTTTCCCATGGTCATCCCTCCGCCGTAAATATTGTTTCCATATCACCTATAATGGGCGTGGCACCGAACTTACCTTGCAGGTAATCCCGCTCGAAAGGTGAACTGCCACGCACTTTATACTCGGCCAGCGAATAGGCTTCTGTCGCGCCGAAACTATCCTTTTGAGTGAACCATACCTGGTCTCTGCGGAACAGACCTGCACTGAGCAGGAACGTGTCATGAGTGGTAAACAGCAGTTGCGCTCCTTTGGGATTTGTCTCCGCCGAGTTGAAAAGCGTGATAATCTTGCGCACAAGCAACGGATGGAGTTTGGAGTCAAGCTCATCCACCACCAGACGTTTGCCATTGTCCAGCGCATCTATGATAGGATATGCCAAGGAGAAATATTTGATGGTTCCCTCGGATTCGTTTCCGTTAAACGAAAAGGCTACATTATGGGTCGCTTTTCCTTCATCATCGTACTGACGATGGCTGCTTACGATGCGGTTGTCAATCTTGGCTATGTTGTCTATGCCCAAATCCGCATATTTGGCGAAACGAACTATACGCTCACGCATCTTTTCATCGTCCAGATGCCTGATGGCTTGCGACCACATTTTCTCGTCCTCGCTACAGAACAGGACTTGTGTGTCGCCAAGCCAATGCAGGATATTGACGGCGGTCGTTTCGTTGAACTGGGCGGCAGTGGAGAGAAGAAGCGCGTTGCCGCGAACCATTTTCTTGTTGACCAAATCCTGTATCAACGGGCTTTTAGCATGAACGGTGGTTGTTTCCCCTTCGCGGTAGAATATCTCTACCTCTTTGGCACGTTTCCTGTTCATACGGCGGTAAAGCCATTCGGCATGTATAGCTTTGGGGTCTACCTCAAAGCCGTAACGGTAGATGTATTCACCGACGGCGAAGGTGGCCTCCATCGTGGTCGGCTCATGGGCGGTGGAAATGTTCAGGCGGAAGTTCTCCACGTCTATGCTTTCGCCAGCCTGGCTGTTCTTGAACGAATCCATGATGAAACGCTTGTAAAAAGCGATGGCCTTCAATACATTCGTTTTTCCTGAAGCGTTCGCCCCGTAAATCACCGCACTGCGCACGAGTGACAATCCCATGTCGGAAAGCGGAATGACATCATTAGGTTCCGAAAGGGATTCCTTTAGGGTAGTGGCCACGAAGGATAGTTTAAGTTCATCCTTTATGGACAGGAAATTGCTGGCACAAAATTCGAGAATCATATATTTAACCTTGTTATTTGCTGATTTTTTGCAAATATACAAGTTTTCTTCCGTATTTGGTAAAGATAGCTGGATTTTCATATCTACTAAATTGATTTATTTCCTTAGTTTGAACTATTCAGCATTGGGCCAACCGGGTATTTTGCAGTAAAACAGCCTGATCTTATAATAGTAAAACTTGTCTTACATATTAGAGGACAAAAGCATGTCACGAAAGAAATAACTGAACGTCAGATGATTGCGTTAGGTTTAATCCGTGAGAATAAAGGCCTAACCATATCTGAAATGTCCCTAAAGACAAATGTGGCATTACAACTTTTCAAGAATTAGGCATCATATCAAGGGAAGGCGGTCGCAAAGACGGCTCATGGATTATAAAGCAAGATGAGGAATAATGAACTGTTTCATTTCATGAGACCTCATTTGCTAAATCCATTTCATCTTGAACCATTTCCGTTTCAAGGTCAAGCCCAAACATATCCTTCAACTGTAAGTAGTCGAAACACAACGCTTTCGGACGATTGGCCTTGACTTTCTTGACCTGTTCGCCGCCTGACATCTCTATCGTGTAATCCGGCAAGCCGTTTGGCAACAGTATCGTGAACCTGTCCTGCTTCAGCCCAAGGAATGACGGGTGCGATTTGAGGTAGGACATGATGGTTGACCAGTTGGAGCGGTTGACCGTGGCATTTTGGTTACGGCTATTGAACAGGGAGGCCACAGCTGCCATATTCAAGTAAAGAATGGGACGTGCTTCCATGAACTCGATTTCTTCCTTGGCAGCCAACGGACGGAAGCTCTTCAGGTAACGGATGCGGTAATGCGCCTTCTCCACGCACTTGCCCATCGTCTGGAAACCTTGCAACATGTTCCAGAAGTCGGCGACCTCAGAACTTTCCTGGGCAAGCTCGTTCTGGACGCGCATTCCCTTGACGGCAGTATCGAACAGGTCGGTATAGCTGAAAGGCATATCCAGCACGGTTTCCAACGTGCGGAACGTGGCCAAAGGAATCACCCAGTTGCCGAAAATTCGGTCATGTATCGTCTCATCTTCCATCTTGGTGGCCAGTTCCCGTTTTACAATGGAATAGGTGTCCGAAAAGTTCTTCTCGAACAACTCCCGATGATTCAGTATCTCTATGGTCAGGTGTGTCAGTCCCAAGTTGCACAGGGCTACCAAATCCTCATAGCGGCTTTTCTCCTTTTGGCTGAACGAGGTCTTGGAAAAGGCGAGAAACAGGACACGGGTGTAGAGTGCCATATCCTGCGTGGGCTTGTCTTGTCCGCAAAGCACCACACCTGTACTGACAATGGTCTGTGTTGCCATGCCGTCCGTACCCGTGTTCTTCTTTGTCTGGCCACCGCCTCCCCAAAGCCCTTTCAGATAGGCTATCTTACGGATATCAAGGTCGTTCTTGTATTCGTCAAGCACTACGAGCGTATTGACTGCCTGTGAAACACGGTCGTTCATAGCCGGTACGGAAGTGACACCGAGATTGGGAGGGTCAACGCCGTGCAGGAAAAAAGCCTGCAATGAAGTGGCAAGCGTGGTCTTTCCAGTTCCCTTCTCACCGAAGAGGTTTAGAATAGGGAAATGCCTTGTGCGGCGGAAGATTACGTCCCGGAACAGGGTGGACAGCAGATAACAGAAAGCAACGGTAGCGTTCTCGCCGAATACTTCCATCAGTTGTTTCACATAGTTGTATAGCTTTATGCCGTTACGGTTCTCGTGTATCATCAGACGTTCAAACTGGAAAATCTCCGGGTTATGAATGTAGATTTTGGACATGGCAGGAATATAGTACGCCTTTCCGCTGACACCACGGACAATGCCGAGGTCATCCACAGCTTGAAATTTTCCATCAGCAAGAAGTCCGTTACCAAAGGCGAAAAAGCCTTCTGCGGCGTTCCATCCTAATTTGCGCACACGTTCCGCCGTGTCGGTCTTGGAGTACAGATACTCCTTGACACGGTTGAGCTTGTCTATCTTGGCCAGCCACACATAGTTGCCCACGGAGCCGACCTTTTGCTGAAAGTTATTTAGCGAACACAATTCGGACTCCCTCAGTTCAATGACACGGCATATATTATAGGTGTTGCGCATACGGAAGATGCGTGTGCCGTTGTTCTCGTCCTCGATGTGAAACAGCGGTTCCATGATGAAGTTGGAAATCCTT
Source organism: Parabacteroides sp. An277 (assembly GCF_002159645.1). Lineage (GTDB taxonomy): Bacteria > Bacteroidota > Bacteroidia > Bacteroidales > Tannerellaceae > Parabacteroides. The sequence goes on from NZ_NFJB01000033.1 coordinate 5,506, forward strand.
GACGGCTCCTCATCGTCATCCCCGGTGGCGTAATAACAGTTCTCCCTGATGAACAGCCCATGCTGGCGAAGCAGTTCCGCTTCACGCTGTCTCTCGTCCATTGGCGTAAGTTTGTCCTGCCTTTTCCGCGCCTCTCCACGGGCTTGCGTTACGGCATCACGCCACAATTTGGCTTTCCCGTAGATTCTGGCCAATTCATCAATGCACTGATTGAATATCAGTTGGTCTTTCACATAGCGCATCAGGTCTGCAATCTCTGACACGCATTTCCGTTCTTCCACCAAAGAGTCCGCGACAAGAAAGCGTTTCTGTGCCAGCCAGACAATAAACAGCCTTTCTTTCAGTGAAGTGTAATCCTCCCGGCAATGAATGAAATTGTCTGCATCGTTCTTTCCGGGTTTCACATCCCAGCCGTTTTTACCGACGGGGATTTCGGCAAACGGCAGTTCCCTTACGGTTACATGGAAACCTTTCCTGACAGCGGCTGTCCCGTTTGCCATGACTGCCTCGAATCCCGGTCCGAAGGGTTTGCCTTCACTGACATCGGAATCAGGGATGAAGCATAATGAAGTGGTGTACTTTTTCAGTTGCTCAAACTGGCTGTCCGTCCATGCTGTACCCAATGCGGCCACGGTATTGTCGTAGCCGACGGACTGCATACGCAACACGTCAGGCGCCCCCTCCACGATGATAAAGTATTCCGCACTGCGTTCCCGGCTCGCCCGGTCTATACCGAACAGGCATTCCCCCTTGGCATACACCGCGCTGTTTGGTGAATTGATGTATTTCGGTGCTTTCGGATTGTTTCCGATGTAACGGGCGGTATAAGCGATGATGCGTCCCCACCTGTTGCGTATGGGAATCATTATCCTGTGTCTGAACATGGCATAGACACGACCGTCATCTCCGCGCCGGAGCAGACCCAGCTCGAAAAGTACATCCTCGTCCAGTCCTTTTGTCCGGCAGAACTCCATGAACGCACCTCCGTCACGCGGCGCGTACCCGATACCAGCAACCGAACAGAACTCTTCCGGCCATCTTCCATAAGCATATTCACGGGCAAGGCGGCTTTCATCACTGTCAGGCATCAGCAGGCTGCCTACAAAGAAGTCCTGTACATGGCCGAGTATGGCAAGAAGCGTTTCCTTGTGCTGAATCTTTGCGACTTGCTCCTTGTCCTGTCCTTCCACATACTCAATGGGAATATTGTGCCGTCTGGCCAGGAACTCGATGGCTTCCATGAAGGAAAGGTTCTCTTTCTCCATGATGAATGTGATGGCATCGCCGCCACGGTTACAGCTGAAACAGTGGAACAGGTTCTTTCCCGGACTGACAGAGAAAGAACCTGTCCGCTCCTCATGGAACGGACAAATGCCCATCAGGGTCGAGCCTTTCCTTGACAGCCTGACATACGGCTCCAATACATCCCCTATAGCAAGCTCCCTGACTTTGTTGATTGTTGACTCGCTTATCATAAGGTGGTCAGGATTTTCCAACAGTCAATTATGGACTGGCCGGAGTATTTTGGACGGCTGGCATTATCGGGATTAAGCGGCTTGATATAGCCGCTTTCCTTATATTTTCTAAGCGTCTTGTAACTGACACCCAGTTCCGCACAAGTACGCTTGACCGAATAAACCCCTTCCGGGTCGCATGTTGGCACTAATTCTCTCATCCGCTGTAATGTTTTATCGTATGCCTGCTTCGTATGTCTCATGAATTACAGCACCGGCATATCCTTATATTGTTTCCTTATTTCTTTATATCTAAACTATTTCTGTTTATATCAGAAGAAGTGTTATCGAAATAGTCCTGGACCGTGCGTTGCAGGAGGCGGAGGTCTGTCGTCCTGTATTCCACTTTGCCTGGTCTCTTATAACATACCACTTTCCCTTGCCGTCTCCATCTTTCGACATTCCGGCGACCGAACATCTCATAAGCCTTCCTTTGACTAATAAATTCCGGATCGGCATTGTCGGATTTCAGGTACTTGACAATCCTTGCCGCAAGGTCATTCAGGAATGTGTCATAAGGAATTAGGCGGTCTAAAAACTGGAGGAACTGCATAGCCTCAGGATTTACAAGGTACGCATTACGGTGATGGTCTGTCTCTCCCTGTCCGTCCGCGTCTTAAACTGACGGTTGTAGATGGCACCAAGTTCTGAGGCCTGGGTCCGGACGCTTTTCAGCCTGGAGATGTGGAAGGTGATTTCATCGCCAACTTCGAGTGCGACAAGCGCGGGACGGATTTTTTCCATGTTTTCTGCCATAATATTTGTTTGTTTAATGATTAATGTTTAACTTTGTAGTCACAAATTCAATTTGTATCATCGGCAAAATAACACAAAAAGGTTTATATAGCCAAATATTTGTTTGATAATTGTTGATTTAATATTGCAATTTAAGGTTTGACCCATGAATATAGATATAAAAGACGTACATGTGGGACAGGCTATTGACCAACGCCGCAACGAACTCGGCCTTTCTAAGTCCGAACTTGGACGCAGGCTTGGCATCCCCCAACAGCATATAAACCGCCTTCTGGAAAGGGAGACGATGGAGACCAAGCGGCTTGTCAAGGCTTGCAAGGCGTTGGACTTTAATTTTTTCGCCTTGTTCTGCCCGGTCAACCCCCAGATATCCGCATACCTCGCGGCAGTGGCATTGGACGGGGGAGATGCCAATAACAACATTGGCGATAGCGGACTTGCAGCCCAGCTTACCGCCGAACAGACCAAGGTGGAAAACTTGAACGGCACTATCAAGCTACTGAAGGAGCAGATAGATAGCCTGAATGCACAAATTATCCGTCTGGATTCCAATCTGAAGGACAAAGACGCAATTATAGAACTACTAAAAGAAAGGAGGCAAAATATGTAACATTGAATACTGTGGTCAATATGATGATTGGCACATAGTAGCGCAGAATGTTTACACCAATATCGGTAGTTATCTGATTTTCAAATATATATTGCTATCATTTCGACTGTTATTGAGTTTGGATATTCGATGGAAATTCGATAAGAGAAATCAAATTCACGAGACTGTTTGCTATTTGTTTTCTGCATAGTAGATAACTCATTGAATATGAATATCTAATTAGAGTCGCGCAAGCTGCAGTTGAAGAGAAATAAGTATTCATAATAAATATGGCTTTTAGGCCGTCAAGCATGATTCCAGATTGCTTGGCGGCTTTTTTTGTATGCATAGTAAAGGGAGCCAACGCCATGCCGGACGTCTTTTCAAATGGTGCGGGAGGTTAGAAAACGGGGACTGGATGAAAAAGGCTTCGTCCGACCCCTTCTTTAGTGTCTCTTTTTTTAAAATAGGCTTGAAGAACGCCTTCCTGAGTCTTATTTTCAAAAAAATAGAGGTTCAAGAATGTTTCTTGCACACTATTTTTATTGAAGTAAGCCGAATGAAGCCCTTCCTGAGCGTTTCTTTTTTCAAAAAGAAAGTAAAGAAGGGATAGGAGTTAGTTCTGCGCATCAAAACAGGGAAAAATGAAAGTTGGCATGCTCTTTTTCTGGCAGATTGGAGAAATTGGGGGGGGGAAATCAGGCGGGGAATAAAAAAAGAAAACCCATCGGCTTGTCGATACCTGTCGAATGCGACGGACCGAGGCCGATGGGTTATTTTATCACTGAAAAGTTTCTTTACATATCGTTATATTGACTGGTAACGAGTACGAAAGTCATCGACTCTTTATCCTTTTTCAGTTTCACACCCGCCGGAGCAAGTAAATTACTTACCGAAGTGATTGTTGTTGACTCTTGTCCATAGCTGCTTGAAGTAGAGCGGCCTACGTCTACCGGTATAGCCAAAAGCACTAAGTCTTCCTCTGGATTATTAGCCCAATGCGTGCGAAGCACATTTGAAATATTCCCGAAATCGTAGGTACGCGTCGAACTGGAATACTGTGCGTTAAACGAAGTAATTCCGTCATTTATATTACGTCCTTCAAAAAAGTTCTTGACAGAATCTTCTGGTAAAAGAAGCAAATCGTCTGGCGCTTCAAAGGCATAAAGCCAATCCTCTTGCGGTTTGGCTTGCAGACTGAATTTAAGATTATTCAAAATACGGTCGTCATTTATGCGTTCTTTCAATTCGCGAGCAGGAATGACAAAACGAGTGCATACGCCAGAAGGACTTTTAATGTACATGAATTCATCGCTTGGAGCCAAAAGTTGCTCTAAGTTTTCGTTTTGCATTTGGTTCATTTGAATGACCTCTTTTGTGACGTTGAATTGTTCACGTGCCTGCATGATGGTATCTCTGGGCTCCGCATCTGTACCAATCTGTTCCGTATACCGATAATAAATATAAAAAGAAGTTTGTGCCACAGCAATAATGGAACCCGTACCGAACTCGGTGGTGATGTAAAAACCAGGGAAGAAGTTGTTGAAAGATTCCTGCGAAGCAAAGGTAGTCGGATTATTCACCGTCTCATCGTAAAGTTGTTGCGCTATTTCCCGGTTGATACGGATGCGCACGTTGGGAGTGTAGTAAAGGGAATCGTTCGTATCTGTAATATTGCGAATCGAGTCTGATATACTCTGGTCGTATGCCGTATAGGTCTTTTCTCCAATAAGATTTTGCAGATTACAATAATCTGCTGGATCCAAGTTGGTGTAGTAATTTCGGTCAAGAGGTTCGGTCACTTCATACACCTTGGCTTGCATAGGAGCCAATGAATCGCCATAATATCCTCCGTTATTATACATAATGAAGAGTGCCATCGAGTCGACCTGCCCATTCAGCGGTTCATGCGTAAACGTATAATTATCCGGACAATAAAATTGGCAAATATAATCACTCTTCAAATTGCCATAAAGCGGGTCGTAGAGTTGACCTAATAATCCCGATGCGGTACGTGCATAAACGGAATCCAATTTAATGGTAGAAGCCTCGACTTCAAAGGTATCTGTCCACACAGTAATGCGGTCACTTTCAGGTTGAATACTTGGTCCCACCAAACTAATTTCATCATTGCAACTTGCCAGCAGCAAACCACTGCCAGCAAGCCCAAGTATTATACTTTTGATTTTCATATATTTGTTGTATAAACATTAAGCTTCGCTCCACAATTTTTGGTAGAATTCATAACAAGCTGGAGCCAGTTCTTCTACCGTATGATAGGGGAGGAAAGGAGTTTTCTTTTCTTCGATGTATGCTTTAAGAACAGGGTTTATCGTTTCACTACCTTGTACAACACCATCTGCCATGTCGATAACCATTTGGTTCAGATGTTCGTAACTTGCCTCTTGTCGCAATCCTTTTACATCTTCTTCAGTAGCCCCATCAGTTACTAATTTATCAGCAAATGATGGACTTAGTGGCTTCTGGAATGCGTCATTATACATAGAATACACTACTTTGGCATTACAAAGGGAAGGATCATCGGCATACATACGTTTAATATATAATGCGGTGAGCGCGGAAAACCATCCATGGCAATGAATCAAATCAGGAATCCAACGTAATTTCTTGATGGTTTCCATCACACCACGCACGAAAAAGATAGAACGTTCATCGTTGTCGTCAAATTCTGTTCCATCTTCATCGTTAATACCGGCTTTACGGAGGAAATAGTCATCATTGTCAATAAAATATACCTGCATACGAACCGGTTGTATAGAAGCAACCTTGATGATAAGCGGATGGTCGGTATCGTCAATAATCAGATTCATACCTGATAAGCGAATGACCTCATGCAGTTGGTTTCGACGTTCGTTAATGGTACCGAATTTAGGCATAAAAGTTCTGATTTCGCAACCGCAGTCTTGAATGCCCATCGGCAAGTGGCGACACACCGTTGCAATCTCAGTTTCCTTCAAATAAGGGTTGATTTCTTGAGTTATAAACAACACTTTTTTTGCATCCATTCTGTTATCACGTTTATTATTTTCGCACAAAGATACGAAAAATCTTTCATATATGGCCAATTTTTTGTTGCTTTGCACCCGATTTTAGCTTTATCTAACATGATAGTAGTTGAGAAGAAACAAGAATTGAAAGAATACCTTGCTGCTGAGCGGCAGCAAGGAAAGCACATCGGATTGGTTCCTACCATGGGTGCCTTACACCAAGGACATTTATCTTTGGTAAAGCGGTGTGTAGAGGAGAATGAGGTATGCGTGGTGAGTGTGTTTGTTAATCCTACACAATTTAATGATAAGCATGATTTGGAAACTTATCCGCGTACATTAGAGGCAGATTGCGCGTTGCTTGAGAAAGCAGGATGCACGTATGTTTTTGCTCCATCCGTTGAGGAAATGTATCCGGAACCAGATACACGCCAGTTTTGTTTAGGTCCGGTGGCTGAAGTAATGGAAGGACCTCGTCGGCCTGGACATTTCAATGGGGTAGCGCAAGTAGTAAGCAAGTTATTTTATATAGTGGAACCGGACAGGGCTTATTTCGGTGAGAAAGATTTCCAGCAAATAGCTGTGGTTCGTGAGATGGTTCGCCAATTAAGGATTCCGGTTGAGATTGTGGCGTGTCCTATCCAACGCGAAGCAGATGGATTGGCTCTTAGTAGCCGCAATGTGCGTCTGACTCCTGCGCAACGTCAGGAAGCGCCTCTTATCGCCCGCACGTTAAAGGAAAGCGTAGCATTGGTGAAAGAAAAGTCCGTAGAGGAGGTGAAGCGGTTCGTATGTGACACGCTGAATGCGAATCCGGTCATGGAAGTAGAGTATTTCGAGATAGTGGATGGCCATACGATGCAGCCTATTGCCGATTGGAAAGATACGGATTATCCAGTAGGATGCATCACGGTGTATTGTGGCGAAGTAAGATTAATAGACAATATCAAGTATTGAGCGTAGGTTATGTACGTAGAAGTGGTAAAAAGCAAAATCCATCGGGTGACTGTCACGGAGGCCAACCTGAATTATATCGGGAGCATTACGATTGATTCTGCATTGATGGAGGCGGCCAACCTCATTCCGGGTGAAAAGGTGGCCATTGTGGATAATAATAATGGGGAACGGTTTGAGACTTACGTTATTCCGGGCGAACCTCATTCGGGTATGATTTGTTTGAATGGGGCCGCGGCTCGTAAAGTGCAACCGGGTGATATTGTCATTATCATGTCGTACGCTTGGATGGATTTTGAAGAGGCGAAGCATTTCAAGCCTGCGGTGGTGTTTCCTGATACAGCTACCAATCGCTTGATTTGACTTCTTTATTTAATTCATTAAGAAACAAAGAGGACCTTCCTATATAGGAGAGGTCCTCTTTTATTTGGCTCACAATAGTAATAAAATTTAAAGGCAAAAAGATTGTTTAGGTTATCTGACTGCAAAGGTGGGCCTTTTGAATCAATTAACCAAATTATTTTTTATATTCTACAACATACTTTCGGAGATAATGAGCGAAATGACCTCGGAATAGTTGGCGGTGCCCGTCGGGATACGGTTCCCTTTCAAATACCAATTATACAATTGTGCTTGCAGGCGTCCGATGAACGGGTTGTATAGCGCATTCCAGTATGCCTGTTTTTCTTGATAGAGTGTAATGATTTCGGGGCGCAGCGTCTCTTTCCAGGTCTTGAAATCGGTAGGAGACAAGAGACGGTGTGCGTTAGATATTACGTAGGGAAGTAAAGAGAAATACCCTGAGAAGCGTATGGCGGGCACGGACGAAGCGGTACAAATTTTGTAGCTGAAGAAGTTGGCTTCGGCTTCGTTGGCTATTCCCAGGACGTGGGCCATCTCGTGCGCGTAGGTCGCGGCGAATTGTGTGGGGAGTAGGTCGCGGTTCAGGTTATATTCTGTGAAGAAGGGACCGACGTAACCCAACACGCCGACTCCGCTCATCCACGTGGAACAGAGCATAGGTTTCGCCCGGAGGTAATCGGCGGGTTTGTTCAAGCCATAGTGAGTCGCCAATTGTTTGTAGCCTTGTTTTACCTCGTGCGCGACGACCGGTTCGGTACAGTTCCCGTTTGTCACATAGGAGGCGTTCAGTGAATCTGTATACCTCGTCAGGAAAAGGCTGAATTGCTCCTCTGAATAGGGCTGTTTTTCCAACGACGTGCGGGTGAAGAAGTCCGCTCTGTAGTAGAGTAATCCCCATGCCAGGTAGAACCAGACGTACGTCCAAGCCAGGTATTCCACCTCGCGGCGTATCATCTTCCGGATGCCTTTCCGTCGGTACAGGCAGACGACGGCGTAGGCTATCAGTCCGCCCAGACTCCCATAAATGAACACATCTCCTAAGGAAAAGGGAAAGAGGGAGGAGAATCGGGAGAGCCCGTTGGATAGCACGGGGTAGATATACCAGGCATACCATTCGCCTCCGCCTGGGACGGCCATCAACGTCCAGACGCTTGCCAGCAGGAGGCCCAAAAATGCCCAGCGAACCCTCATCGTGCTTCCGTTAATGGTTTCCTAATACTTTGTTCTTGGCTATGGTCGCTTGGAACTCTTTCAGGTAGAAGGGTTCGAAGTAGGCCACATCCTCGAACTGCTTTGCCGCATAGGCTTTTTCGGCCAGCGGGGCCATGTGGGAAGCTAATGGATAGATGCCGTCGAGGAACCGCGCGTGGGGCGAGGTGATGACGGCCTTGCATTTCTCTGCCCCGTCGCCGAAGAAGCAAACCGGATGGGATGCCAACGTGTCGGCGTAGGTCTCCTCGGTCACGATGTCTGCCTGTGCCCCCCGTACTGGCTGCAACTGCCCGTCGAACAGGGCGGCATAGACCTCCATCCGCCGGGCGTCGATCATCGGGCAATAAAGCGCACCGTCGATAGGCTTCGTCTGGATGGCCGTGTATGCGAGGAGCTCCAGCGTCGGGATGCTTATCAGCGGAATGCCGAATCCGAAACAAAGCCCTTTGGCCAGCGAGACGCCGATGCGCAATCCGGTATAGGAACCGGGTCCGGAACTGACGGCCACCGCGTCCAGTTTGTGGCCTTTCGAGTGCATTTCGCGCAAGGCTTCTTCTACATATACGCCCAACAAGGTGGCGTGGGAGTGTCCTTCGTAGGATGTTTGCTCCCAAGCGACGTTCCCGTCTATCGCGAGCGCTGCCGAACATACGTTCGTCGAGGTTTCAATATTCAATATACATGCCATATTCAATCAGTTTTAAATGCTTGTAAAATCTTTTTCATAAACAGTGCCTGACCGGTCAGGCACGCTTCCGGAGTAGTCGCGAAGGCCGAATGACCGGTCAGGCACGTTTCCGGAGTGGTCGCGAAGGCCGAATGACCGGTCAGGCACGTTTCCGGAGTGGTCGCGGAAGTCAAATGACCGGTCCGGCACGCTTCCGGAGTAGTCGCGGAAGTCAAATGACCGGTCCGGCACGTTTCCGGAGTGGTCGCGAAGGCCGAATGACCGGTCCGGCACGTTTCCGGAGTAGTCGCGGAGGCTGAATGACCGGTCCGGCACGTTTCCGGAGTAGTCGCGAAGGCCGAATGACCGGTCCGGCATTATTTTTTAATGAGCCGCGCCAGCTCGCCTACCCAAAGCACCAGCGACGAGGAGCCGATGATGATTCCCCAATCTTTCCACGGAAGCGGAACGACGTTAAACATCGGCCCGCCAAAGGTGACAATCAAGTATTGCCCTACCAAAATCAACGCCGCCACGAAGAGGAAGCTCTTGCAGTGCTTCAAATCGGCAAACGCCGACCGCCCGTCCATGAATGCCTTTGCGTTGAACATATTCCAGAACTGGAGCATGACGAAGAAGGTGAAGAAACGGGAAAGGTCTTGCGGGCTCAAGCCGTCAGTTACATGAAAACGCATCAACACCCCTATCAGCACCAATACAAACAAGATGCCCACGATAAAGATGCGGTGCGCCATCGGTTTGGTGATGATAAAATCGCCATTCACCCCGCTGCGACGCGGCTTGTCGTTCATCACGCGCTCCGTCGGCGGCAAGGATGCCAGTGCGCCCGCAGCAAACGTGTCCATAATCAGGTTCACCCAAAGCATCTGCGTGATAGTCAGCGGCGACTCCGTTCCCAACAAAGAGCCTAACAACACAATCAGGCACGCCGCCACGTTGATAGTCAACTGGAACAGCAAGAAACGCTGAATGTTCCGGTACAACGAACGTCCCCACATCACAGCGCGGGTAATGCTGGCGAATGAGTTATCGAGGATGGTGATGTCGCTCGCTTCCTTTGCCACCGACGTACCGTCGCCCATCGAGAGACCCACCTGCGCAGCCTTCAAAGCCGGCGCGTCGTTCGTCCCGTCACCCGTTACGGCCACGACTGCCCCCCGTTGCTGCAACAGCCGCACGAGGCGTTGCTTGTCTGTGGGCCGCGCACGGCACATGATTTTCAAATCCAACACGCGGTCCAAAGCCTCCTCGTCGCTCAGCGCCTCAAACGCAGGTCCGGTGATGATATTGCGGTCCGTGTCTTCTGGTTTCCAGATGCCAATCTGACGGCCAATCTCGCGTGCCGTCCCCGGCGTATCGCCCGTGACAATCTTCACCGCGATGCCGGCCTTCATACAGCTCTGTACGGCTGCGGGTACATCCTGGCGCACGGGGTCGGAGATGGCCACGATGCCGAGGTAAGTCAAATCCACGTCCGGGTTCAAGCGGCCGTCCGTATAAGGCGCGTCGTTGTCACTTTCTTCCAATATTTGATAGGCAAAGCCCAGCGTACGCATCGCCTGGTTCTGGTAGGCGAGGAGTTGCTGCTCGATTTCGGGGCGTGCCTCTTCTGCCGGAACGTATCCGCCGTTCATCGCCACGCGACGGCTGTTGGCCAAGACAATTTCCGGCGCACCTTTGACATATAAAATCTTCTTTCCTAAGAGCGGAGACTTCACGACGGTCGCCATATACTTGCGCTCGGTCGAGAAGGTCAGTTGGCTCACCACCTCCGCCTCCTCACGCAACGGGAGGTAATCCACGCCCTGCGCATTGAGCCAGAGCAAAAGGGCAGCCTCGGTCGGATTACCCAACGTCTTGACTTTCCCCTCTTCGCGCTCCAGGTTGGCGGTCGAGTTCACTGCAATACCCTCTTGGATGAGGCGGCTCAGGTCGCTGTCGACCAACTTCTGCCCGTCGAGGTTATAAAATTTCGTCTCGTGTACCTGCATCTGGTTTTGTGTCAGTGTACCCGTCTTATCCGTACAGATAACTGTCGTGGCACCCATCGTTTCGCAGGCGTGCATTTTCCGGACGAGGTTGTTGGTCTTCAACATGCGGTTCATGCTCAACGCCAAACTCAAGGTGACGCTCATCGGCAAACCCTCTGGCACCGATACCACAATCAATGTCACGGCCACCATGAAGAAGTTCAAGAGGTGCGAAATCCATTCCATTACCGAATATTCCTGCCCTGAGAGGATGAGCTTGGTAGTCAACGCCACGAAGGTCAGTACTGCAATCGTATAGCCTGCCTTGCTGATGACGTTTGCCAAGCCCTTCAACTGGATTTGGAGCGGTGTATCGATATTGTTCTCAATCTGCGAGCCCTCGTAGACTTTGCCATATCCGGTGGCATCGCCCACCTTTTCTACCTGCATGACGCCATGCCCGTCGACGACGGTCGTCCCGCGCATTACGACGTTAGAGGGGTAGGTAGCTTCCTCGTCAAAGTCCGCCGGGTTCGTGGTCTTGCCTATCATCGGTTCGCCTGTCAGGGTCGATTCATTTACCTGCAGCGAGACCGCTTCCAGTAGCTGGCCATCAGCCGGAATCTCGTCGCCCGTTCCCAGCATGACGATATCGCCCACGACGATATCTTTCCTCGGCACTTCTGTAATCTTTCCATTCCGGACGACCGTCACCAGTATATCGTCGTTTACCGTATTCAACACATCAAAAGCCTTATTGGCCTTTACTTCGAAAAAGAAACCTACGCAACTGGCCAGCATAATCGCGAAGAAAATGCCCAGCGGTTCCAGAAAGGCGGCTAGCCCGGCGGCCTCCGGTCCCCAGCAATGTACGCCCGCAATCACCATCGAAAGCACCCAAGCTACCAACAGGATACGGATGATAGGATCTTCAAATTTCTCCAAGAATTGTTTCCACAACGGCGTTTTGGCCGGTGGCGTCAATACATTCTCTCCATGCAAACGGCGGCTTTCCTCTACTTGAGCAGAGGTAAGTCCCTGATACTGTTGTTTATTTTCCATCATTACACTAAAAGGGTTAAATACTTCGCGCAAAGGTAGGATTATTTTTTGAATATGCCTAAATCCGTTGCTTTTATCTCGGAACATTTTGTACCTTTGTAAAGTTAAATCTAAGTTAAACATTAAAACAGTAACAAGTATGAGAAAAATCTTTACCAGTGTGTTAGTTTTGTTCCCGTTATTGGCTTGGGGGCAGAATTGGAATGAAACGACGAAGACGTTGCAATTGGTAAACGTAACCAGGAGCGAAAGCATTACGTTGCCCGATGGTGCGACGATTGTGTTAAGCGGAGAAAATAAAATCAATTATCCGCTTACCGAAGGAGCTGCCATTACGGCAGAAGGTTCTTTGCGCATCCAAGGAGAAGGCTCTTTGGATATTCAGAGTGGCTATGAAGCCATTCATGCGGCAGGCGATATTACAATCGAGGGAAGTACTTTAACAATCCGTACGGAAGGTGAAGGCGATGGCGCTATTGCTACGGATGCTTCTATTTCCATGGATGGATGTGATATTTCGATTACTACGGCTACGGACGACGGGATTATGGCGGATGGTTCGTTGTCCATCACGAATTCCAATTTGAATATTCAAGCCGAGGCGGAAGAAGGCATTGTTTGCTATGGCGTAGTTAATATTACCGGAAACAGTGCGGTGGATATTTATTCGGGAGCGAAGGAAGCCATGGAAGCACACGAAGGCTTGGTGGTTTCAGGAAGCGAAGTGACGTTGGTGGCGGCTGATTATGAACCTCTTTATGGCGATGGAGTTCAGATAGACAATAGTACGTTTAAGGCATTAAGAGGTAATGCGGCGAGTGCTTTGTCTTTGCGCGAAGGAGAAATCAGTTATACAATTCGGAATAGTTGGGTGGAAAGCAGCGACCCGATTGCGTTGATGGAAGAACCGGTCAATTCGTTTGTGCGCATTCTCGGTGCAACCAATACCGTTTATGGAAATTATACATTGGTTGGCGATGTAACTCTGCCTGAAGGTGAGGCTTTGATGCTTACCGAAGGCTCCACCCTCACTATTCCCGAAGGTATTACGCTGACCAATAGTGGTACCTTAGCCAATGCGGGTACGATTGTCATCCAGCAAGGCGGTGTGATGGAAGGTGAAGAGAACGGCGAAATTATCCGGGATAGTGCGACGGGTATTGAGGACATCGAGGGTGCGAAGGTGTATGCCCAAGAGGGTACGGTTTATGTCCAGACGCCCAGCCGGATGAAGGTCGCTATTGTTTCGATAAGCGGTGCTACCGTAGCGCGTGCCGAGCAAGAAGGTTTGCAATCTTACTCTTTGCCGAAAGGTATCTATATTATATGTATAGGCGAACAGACGTTTAAGGTACGGAATTAAAGTAGAACAAATGCGAAAAGAAGAGCCTTCCTCGTATCGGGGAGGGCTTTTTTGTTTCTTTTTTTCCTGTATCTTTGCATTCGTAAAATCAGAGACAAGAAAAGATGATGAAGACATTGTTGTCGTTGCCACCCAACTTGGTGGATTGCTTTCATGAGTTGGAAGAGGTCGGGGTGGATTATTATTGTACGTCCGATCCCGTGGGTGCTCGTTTGGGCTCAGGTGGAGGAACGGTTTGGTTGTTGGAATCTTGTTGGCAGGCAGAGGCAGAGAACCTTTCGTTTAATGAATGGCTTGGCCGCGAAAAGCGTGTGTTGCTTCATGCCGGAGGACAAGGAAGGCGGCTTCCGGCGTATGCGCCTTCGGGGAAAGTCCTGACGCCGATACCCGTCTTCCGATGGGCAAGGGGACAACGTTTGTCGCAGAATTTGTTATCATTACAATTACCTTTGTATCAACGTATATTGGAAAAGGCACCCGCTTCACTTCATACACTCGTGGCAAGTGGTGATGTCTATATTCGTTGCACGGAACCACTTCAGTCGATACCGGAAGCGGATGTGGTATGCTATGGGCTTTGGGCTGATCCGAATTTGGCTACACACCACGGTGTGTTCGTTTCCCGGCGTCAGACGCCCGGTGTGCTCGATTTCATGCTTCAGAAGCCTTCATTAGAAACCTTGGGTAAGCTCTCGGAGACGCATCTTTTCCTGATGGATATCGGCATTTGGCTTTTGAGCGATAAGGCGGTCCGTTTGTTGGCGCAGCATTCGAAGGGTGCAGATGGGAAAACTTGGACTTTTTATGATTTATATGGGGATTTCGGTTTGAATTTAGGCAGAATCCCGCGCGTTTATGCCGAGGATTTAAATCGACTCTCGGTAGTTATTTTGCCGTTGCCAGGCGGAGAATTTTATCATTATGGAACGAGCCGGGAATTGCTCTCTTCTACATTGGCCGTACAGAATCTGGTGCGCGACCAACGGGCTATCATGCAACGGAAAGTAAAGCCGCATCCGGCTATGTTTGTGCAAAACGCGCTTATTCATTGTCCCCTGACCGTCGATAATTCGGAGTTGTGGATAGAAAATAGTTGCATTAGTGCAGGATGGGAATTGCATGACCATCATGTCCTGACTGGTATTCCGAAGAACGATTGGAGGCTACGCCTTCCGGCTGAAGTGTGTGTGGATGTGGTTCCATGGGGAGAAAATGAATATGTGGCGCGTCCGTATGGTTTTTATGATCTGTTTAAAGGGGCGAAGGGTGAGGCTTGTTGGATGGGTAAGCGCATGGGTACGTGGTGTGAAGAGCGTCAGGTGTCATTAGCGGATTTTCTGGACATACAGGATGCCCCGCTTTTTCCCGTTTGTGCTTCTGTGGACGACTTGGGTATTCTCTTGCGTTGGATGATTTCCGAACCGGAATTAGAGGCAGGAAAGGTGTTGTGGGAAAAGGCCCAGAAAGTATCGGCTAACCAGCTGTTGGATAATGCCAATTTGCGCCGTTTGTTGGCCCAACGTAAATTGTTCAGGAAGGAGGATTGGAAACTCTTGGCGCGTAACCATGCCCGGAGTGTTTTCTACCAACTGGATTTGGCAGATGCAGCCGAGGAGTTTACCCGTTTCGGATTGGAGGCTCCGGAGGCGTTGCCTACAGAGGAGCCGTTGATGAAACGCATCCATAACCGGGCGTTGCGGGCTCGTATCCTCTGTTTGGAAGGAAAAGAGGATGCGCAAGAACAGCAAATGGCGTTCGCCCTGTTGCGTGAAGGGTTGACGCACATGATAGAAACGAATAAACAGATGCCTCGGATGCAGGTCTATCCGGACCAAATCGTGTGGGGACGCAGTCCGGTGCGCATCGACTTGGCGGGTGGCTGGACCGACACGCCTCCCTATTGCCTCTTCGCCGGAGGAAATGTAGTGAACGTGGCGATTGAGTTGAATGGCCAACCGCCGTTGCAGGTCTATGTGAAACCCTCGAAGGCTTACCAGATAACGTTACGTTCCATCGACTTGGGTGCTATGGAGGTGATTCGTACCTGGGAGGAGTTGGCCGACTTCAATAAGGTGGGTTCTCCTTTCTCCATTCCCAAGGCAGCGTTGGCGTTGGCAGGATTCTTGCCCCGTTTCTCTGCGGAACATTTCCTTTCGTTGGAAGAACAATTGAAGGCGTTTGGGTGTGGCTTGGAGATTACGTTGCTTGCAGCAATTCCCGCAGGTTCGGGGTTGGGCACCAGCTCCATTTTGGCAGCTACAGTGTTAGGGTCGCTTGCTGATTTCTGTGGTTTGAACTGGGATAAGAACGAGATAGGCAATCGGACGTTGATATTGGAGCAACTCTTGACGACAGGAGGCGGATGGCAAGACCAATACGGAGGTATCTTGCATGGCTTGAAACTTTTGCAGACGGGGGAAGGTTTCCTACAGAGTCCGCAGGTACGTTGGTTGCCGGAACATCTTTTTACGGATGCTGATTATCGCTCGTGCCATATCCTATATTATACGGGTATCACGCGCACAGCCAAGCATATCTTGGCGGAAATTGTACAGGGAATGTTCCTCAATAGCGGGCGGCATCTCTCGCTTTTAGGAGAGATGAAAGCACATGCATTGGATATGTTCGAAGCGATTCAGATGGGCGACTTTGAACTGTACGGACATTTGGTAGGCAAGAGCTGGGCGCAAAACAAAGCTTTGGATACTGGAACAAATCCTCCTGCCGTGGATGAACTAATTGACCGTATTAGTGGTTATAGCTTAGGATGTAAACTTCCTGGCGCGGGAGGCGGAGGCTATTTGTATATCGTGGCGAAAGACCCGGATGCGGCTGTGCATATCCGTCGTATCTTGGCTGAACATCCGCTCCATGCCAATGCCCGTTTAGTCGATATGGACCTCTCGACTACCGGGTTGCAGATAAGCAGGTCGTAACATGTAAGTAGTAAATTATTCATTAAAAAACAGAAAGAATATGACAGTATTAATTGTAATTGCCGTAGTAGCGGTTTTGGTCATTTGGGGCGTATCGCTCTACAACAAGTTGGTGAAGTTGAGAAACAACCGTGAGAATGCGTTTGCGGATATTGATGTCCAGTTGAAGCAACGTCATGACTTGGTACCTCAGTTGGTGTCGACGGTCAAAGGTTATGCAGCGCACGAAAAGGAAACGCTCGACCGGGTTGTTTCTGCCCGTAATGGGGCGATGGCTGCACAAACCATCGACGACAAGATTAAGGCCGAAAATATCCTCTCTTCTGCTTTGGCTGGTTTGAAAGTGACGGTGGAAGCTTATCCGGATTTGAAGGCGAACCAGAACTTCATGCAGCTTCAGGAGGAGATTTCGGATTTGGAAAATAAACTGGCTGCTGCCCGTCGTTACTTCAACTCGGCGACGCGCGAATTGAATAATGCGGTCGAGACCTTCCCGTCGAACCTGATAGCAGGAATGGCTGGTTTTAAGAAGGAGATTATGTTCGATTTGGGGGAACAGCAGCGTGCAACGCTCGAGGAGGCCCCGAAGATTAGCTTTTAATCTATGAAATACGTAGGAATACAGACGCAACAGAGCCGGAACAACTTCCGCTCGTTGCTTCTGCTTTGTCTCTTCCCGTGCCTTGTGGCGGGGATGTTGTATCTGTTCTGTTTCCTGTTGCATTACATTTCTATGCCGGACGATGGAAGCAATATGTCGCGGGTTGTCTGGTATTCAAACGGGATGTTCCTTCATTACCTGCCGTATGTGATGGGCGGCGTGTTGGTCTGGTTCGTGATTGCTTATTTCGCCAATACAAGCATCATCAACTCGGCGGTGGGCTCTGTGCCGTTGCAACGCAAGGATAACAAGCGGGTCTATAATCTGGTGGAGAACCTTTGCATCAGCCAAGGTATGAAGATGCCGAAGCTCTGTGTCATCGAGGATGAATCGTTGAATGCCTTTGCCAGTGGCATCAACGAACGAACCTATACGGTGACGCTTACAACGGGCATTATCCGCAAATTGAACGACGAGGAGCTGGAGGCGGTCATTGCCCACGAGCTTTCGCATATCCGTAACCATGATGTGCGTCTGTTGATTATCTCGATTGTCTTCGTGGGTATCTTCTCGATGGTGGCGCAAATGTGCATGCAGTGGGTGTATTATTCGTCGTGGGCTCCCCGTCGGAGGGACGAGAAAGGGAACAGTGTCATCATCGTCATGTTGCTGGCACTTCTCGTGGCGGCTATTGGGTATTTCTTCGCGTTGTTGATGCGTTTTGCCATCTCCCGCAAGCGGGAATATTTGGCCGATGCAGGTTCGGCTGAGATGACGCACAATCCACTCGCGTTGGCCAGTGCGCTCCGGAAAATATCGGGAGACCCGACCGTCGAATCTGTTCATCGCGCCGACATCGCGCAGCTCTTCATTGCCCAGCCCGGCGACCAGGCCATGGGTTTTTTGGGTGGGTTGAACGGTCTCTTCGCTACCCATCCGCCTATTCAGAAACGTATCGAAGTCTTGGAACAGTTTTAAAGCATATATTTATGTATAAAATGGCACACAGAGTACACAGATATTACAAGATAACCACAGATTTTTTTCTATTCTGTTCACCCTGTATGACTTGGAGAGATCAGTGGTCATCTTGTAATATCTGTGTACTCTGTGTGCCATCGTTTTTATTTTAAGGAGACAACATTTATGAATAAGATAACAAGTTATGAATCATTGCTTCACGCGGTTCGCGAGTTTGGGCTCTTGCCTCTTTTCCGGAACGAGGTGGAGGGCTTTTCCGTCGAAGAGATGGCGGACGAGCGTTGTTGGTTTCCCGAAGAGGGAGAGGGCGTGTGGGAATGGAAAGGCCCCGTTATCCGTGAGGGCGATATCGCGTATGGCAAGTTCTTCGGCGGGAAGGCGGGGTTTGTCACGCTGGATTGGTTCTCGCATCTGGTGAATATCCGTCGCCGGGGTAAGGTGCCGAAAAGCCTTGCAGGCAAGGTGTTGGAAGTGTATGAGGCGATTCGTAGCCACGAGTCGCTGCTTACGTCGGATATCCGCAAGCTATGTGGCTTTCAGCGTTCGAACCGTTTGAAAGGGCAGCCGGTCCTGGATGTCCCTGTCCCGAAACAGCCGAAGTCTCCCTCTTTGGAGACGATCTTGACGCGTCTGGAGATGCAGACCCTCGTGGTCATTGCCGACTTCGAGTACCGTATCGACCGTTATGGGCAACCTTATGGATGGGGCGTTGCGCGTTATGCCACGCCGGAAGTGCTTTTCAAGCCTGCGCGGCTCCATGCGGCCACCTGTTTCGACCCCGATGTTTCGCTCGACCGCGTCTGCCGGCACCTCAGCTATTATCTTCCCGACGCGGACCTATCTTTGTTACCTAAATTAATCGATTATTAAGGAGGTGTTTGCATGATAGAGAAAACCTACACCTGGCCTTTCAGCCTGCATGAAAACGCCATGACGAAGGACGACGAGACGGACTTCCTGGCCTCCGTCCGCGTGTTGCAAACGTTTAGCATAGAAGATATTGCGAAAGAGGTTATCCGTCGCGGAACCGAATACAGCCCCGAGACGCTCGTCGGCGTTTTCCGCCTTATGGAAGAGGCGATCCGCAGGGCGGTTTATGCCGGGAACCGCGTCCAGACCAGCCTCGCCCGCTACAGCCCTTCCATCTCGGGTGTCTTCGACCGTACGGGAAGCGTTGAGCCACAGCTTCATAAGGGCGACATCCGCATCACGCCCACCGCCGACTTCCTTGCCGGGCTCGACCACATCAAGCTGGTCTACAATGGCAACCTGCACGAGAACGGCGGGGCGAAAATCGTGGACCTCATCGACCTCACGACCCGCCAAAAGACCGACACCTTCACCCCGTCCAGCCTGCCCTGCCTCCGTGGGCATAAAATCAAGTGTATCAATGCAGATGGCTCAGGCATAGGCCGCCTTGTCCTGACGGACTGCACGACCGGGGAGGAGCATCCCGTCGAGCGCATCGTCGAGAATTACCCCAAGCGCCTCACCTTCCAGTTCCCGCCCGGCCTGCCCGCAGGCGAGTACACCCTCAGCATCGAGACGTATTATACCACAGGCGTTCGCTTGCTACGTAAGCCTCGCGTAATAACCTATTTAAACCCCCTTTCACTGCTCAGTGAATGATGCTTTTACTGTTCAGTTAATCCGCATTGTGCGCTCCTGCATCGTGTCGTTATGCAGTAGTGCATCGTGCTGTTGTGCGCTCCTGCATCGCATCATTGTGCAGTAGTGCACAACGCGCATTAACTGACCCGTAAAGATAGCGTTGCCTGATAAGGGGAGGGTGTCGTTCCTTAACAGGCAATGGAATCCGTATAATGCAGTTTATATGAGTTTTATTTGGAATGAATCGTTTGTGGCGTTGGGGGGAATTGCTAACTTTGTCGTATCAAAATGGATAAAAGATGATGGAAACAAAGATGTACAAACGGTTGGAATCGCTCGACGTGTTGCGTGGAGTCGATTTGTTTTGTTTGGTGGGGCTGGAAAGCGTGATGCATGCGGTAGGGCGTGCGTCGGATGCGGAATGGTTGCAGCCCGTGATGTGGTGTTTTTCGCACGTCGAGTGGGAGGGGTTCTCGTCGTGGGATTTGGTGATGCCGCTGTTCCTGTTCATGGCGGGTGTATCGATGCCGTTCGCCTTCAGCCGTTACCGCGAGATGGCAGATAAGGGGGCGGTGTACCGGCGCATTGCAAAGCGTGTGTTGCTGCTATGGATATTTGGCATGATGTGCCAGGGAAACCTACTGGGACTGGATCCAAACCGCATTTACTTCTATTCAAATACGTTGCAATCGATAGCGATGGGATACTTGATTGCAGCGATACTTTTCTTGCATACGAACGTGCGGACGCAAGTGGGTGTGGCCGTGGCGTTGTTGCTGGTCTATTGGGGTGCGATGGCGTGGATCCGCGTGGATGGTTACGGAGGCGGAAACTATACGCCGGACGGCAACTTAGCGGAGTGGATAGACCGCACGGTATTGGGTCGTTTCCGCGACGGTGCGACGGTACAAGACGGTGTGGTAGTGTTTGCTGAATGGTATCATTATACATGGATACTCAGCAGCTTGAACTTTGGTGTGACGGTATTGACGGGGCTTTTCGCCGGACATATTTTAAAGAGCAAGGCGTGGGCGTCGGGCCGGAAAGTGAAGGCGTTGCTGGCGATTGGTGCGGCGATGGTCGTCGTGGGCTGGACGTGGGGTCTGGTGCTTCCGGTTATCAAGAAGTTGTGGACCAGCTCGATGGTATTGGTAAGCAGCGGGTATTGCTTCCTGTTGATGGGTTTGTTTTATTACCTGATAGACCACAAAGGATGGTGGCGGCAGACGACGTGGTTGCGCGTCTATGGCATGAATTCCATCGTGGCTTATATGCTGGCGATGTGCGTCAGCTTCCGAAGTATCGGGCAGTCGGTCTTCTTTGGGTTGGAACAGTATATGGGGAGTTTTTATGGCGTGTGGATAGAAATCTGCAATGCGTTGGTCATTTACATTATCTTGTGGATGATGTATAAGCGGCAAGTCTTCCTAAAGGTATGAAAAGAAAAAGCGTAATCACAGAGGTGAACCTTGGATTACGCTTCGCTATTCATGATTCCTTTTTATTTATTCCAAATAGGTGTAGCCGTAGAGTCCCGAACGGTAATTGGATAGGAACTCGCGACCCTCCTCTGCCGAGATGGTACCCTTCTTTACTGAAGAGGCAACCCATACTTCGATGGAGCGCGCCATGCGTTTCGGGTTAAACTGGACGTACTCTAACACGTCGGCCACGGTCTCGCCTTCGATTACCTTGTCGATAACGTAATGGTCGCCCTTCACCTTGATATGTACGACATTGGTATCGCCAAAGAGGTTGTGCATGTCGCCCAATATCTCCTGATAAGCCCCGACGAGGAAAATGCCGAAGTAGTAATGCTCTCCGGCCTTGAGCTTGTGGACGGGCAAATGATAAGAGAAATTGCGCGTAGAGATGAAGTTGTCGATTTTACCGTCCGAGTCGCACGTGATGTCCTGCAGCGTGGCAGACTTGGTAGGTTGCTCGTTCAACCGGCTGATAGGCATCACGGGGAATATCTGGTCTATAGACCACGAGTCGGGCAAGGATTGGAAGAGCGAGAAGTTGCAAAAGTACTTATCCGGCAAGAGTTTCGATATCTTCTTCAACTCGTCGGGTGCATGTTTCACGCTCTCTGCCATCTCGAATACGTCCCGTGCGATAGACCAGAAGAGGCGTTCCACCTGGGCACGTGTCCGAAGGTCGAGCAGACCCAGATTGAACAGTTCGAGAGCCTCTTCGCGGCATTGTACCGTATCGTGCCACGTCTCGATGAGGCGAGGCTGGTTCAGGTTATCCCATAGATTGTATAATTCGCGCACCAGCTCGTGTGCATCCGGTTGAAGCTCTTCGTTCTCGTCGCATTGAGGCAGGTGCGTGCTGGCCAATGCTTCGATAATCAACACGGAGTGATGCGCCGTGAGCGAACGTCCCGATTCGATGATGATATTGGGCTGCTCCATGTTAAATTTCTTGCATACGTCTGCAATGGAAGAGACAGCATCGTTTACGTATTCTTGAATCGAATAATTCATGCTATTGCCGCTCAAGGGAGAGCGTGTACCGTCATAGTCGACACCCAATCCGCCACCCATGTCGAAGAACTGGATGTTGAATCCCATCTGCTTGAGCTGGACGTAGAATTGCGTAGCCTCGCGCAAGGCCGTCTTGACGCGGCGGATATTGGTCACTTGGCTACCGATATGGAAATGAATCAACTTTAAGCAATCTTTCAGCCCGTTCGCTTCCAAGAGTTCGAGCGCTTCGAGCACTTCACTGGAGTTGAGCCCGAACTTGCTCACGTCGCCTCCCGATTCTTCCCATTTGCCACTGCCCGAGCTAGCCAGTTTGATACGTATGCCGATGTTGGGTTGTACGTTCATTCGTTTGGCCAGTGCGGCGATAGTCTTCAGTTCCATCATCTTCTCGACCACGAGGAAGATTTGTCGTCCCATCTTTTGAGCTAAAAGGGCCAGTTCGATATAGCTTTCGTCCTTGTACCCATTGCATACAATCATAGCGTCATTGTCGATATCAATCGAAAGGACGGCATGCAACTCCGGTTTCGAACCCGCTTCCAAGCCAAGGTTGAAATTATTCCCATGGCTGGCAATCTCCTCTACTACAGGACGCATCTGATTGACCTTGATAGGATAGATGATGTAGTTCTTAGCCGTAAAGCCGTATTCCTTGGCTGCGATATCAAAGCAACTGGATATTTTCTCGATACGGTTGTGCAGGATGTCTGGGAATCGAAGCAAGACAGGTGCTGCTACATCTTGGATTTGTAGCTCTTCCATCAGTTCTTCCAAATCGATGAGGGGACCATCCACCTTGGGCTGTACGGCAACATGGCCTTTTTCATTAATCGAAAAGTAATTCAGCCCCCAACCGTTGATGTTGTAAAGTTCGGCTGAATCTTCAATTTTCCATTTTCTCATTCTACTTCTTCTTATTCAATTTTAGAGGTAAAAAAATGATATGATAAATAGCGGTTCAAATATACGAAATATTTTTGGATGTTACGCAAGGTTCCGTTGGATTATCCCTCAAATAAAGGCGTAATGAAGTGAACTAATGCGTATCCTCCTCCTACGAGCCAGACATATAACAAAGCCGCCAAGACAAAAGGTTTCGCGCCTGCTTGTTTAAATTTGTCTAGGCTGGTATCTGTGCCAAGGGCTGTCATGGCCATCGTAAGCATAAATGTATCAATATATTCAATGACACCATTGAATGGAATTTCTTTCACACTTTCTACATGAAATAAATGTTGGAGAAGCGTATTTAAGCAGATGATGCCGATAAATCCAAATGCGAACCATGGAATCGTTATTTTACTTTTTTCTGTTTGTCCATCTGCCTCTTTCTTTTTCCGTCCAGCCAAGACAAATCCCATAATAACCAACACAGGCGCAAGGAGCATGACGCGAATCATCTTGGTAATAGTGGCGGTGCCGGCTATGCCCAGTGTATCGGTTGGGTCCATAGCATTGCCTGCACCCGCTACGTGTGCTACTTCATGCAATGTACTTCCTGTATAAATGGCCACTTCTGTATTTGTTAATCCATCCAACCATCCTATCCGATACATAATAGGATAAAGAAACATGGAAATAGTTCCGAAGATTACAACCGTAGACACGGCTATAGCTGTTTTGTGTCCTTCGCATTTCACGACAGGTTCGGCACCTAATACTGCTGCTGCTCCGCAAATAGCACTACCTGTAGAGGTCAATAAAGCGGTATCATTATCTATTTTCAAAAGTTTCCCTAAGAAAATACCTAAGAAAATAGTGCCTCCGACGATAATGGTATCAATTAAAATGGCAGGGAGTCCTACAGCCATCACTTGCGTTAACGTCAAACGAAAACCGTATAAGACAATACCCGCTCGTAGGATTTGTTTCGTACAGAACTTAATGCCTGGCACCCATGTTTCCGGTAAGTGGTTCCGAAGGCTATTGGCATAAAGCATACCCAAGATGATACCCACGATAAGCGGACTAAACGAAAGCTTCTTGACAAAATCCAACTCGGCAATATAGAATGCCGAACAGGAAAATAGGGCAATCAATAGAATGCCATGCAATACATTTCCTCTTTTTTCGCTAAACATATTTTTCTTGTTTATCTTTATCTTCCTGCATACATACGTTCGTAGTAGGTGATGTAATCACCCCCGGTAATCGCCTCAACCCAATCTTGATGTTCTAAATACCAGCGAATGGTTTTTACGATACCTTCTTCGAAACAAGTCTCTGGATGCCAACCTAACTCGCGTTGGATTTTCGAAGGGTCGATGGCATAACGTTGGTCGTGTCCGAGGCGGTCTTTGACGAAAGTAATCAAATCATCGTTAATCCAATCTATGGAGATTTTGCCTTGTGCGTCGCGTTCTTGCTTTTTCAATACCGCGCGATAAGCTGGATGTTCTTCCATTAATTGGCGAATCGTATGAATCGTAAGTTTTACGATTTCAAGGTTCGTCTTTTCATTATGTCCACCTACATTATATATATGGCCTATACGTCCTTGGTGTAACACGAGGTCGATAGCTTTGCAATGGTCTTCTACGTATAACCAATCGCGTACATTCGAGCCATCTCCATACACAGGTAGTTTCTTCCCTTCCAAAATATTTTTGATGATGAGCGGAATGAGTTTCTCCGGGAAATGGTATGGGCCATAATTGTTTGAACACCTTGTAATGCTGACTGGCATCTTGTAGGTATCGGCATACGCTTTGACGAAAAGGTCGGCACTTGTTTTCGAAGCACTATACGGACTATGTGGGTCGAGTGGTGTCTCTTCTGTAAAATAACCGGTTGAGCCGAGACTTCCATATACTTCGTCTGTAGATACCTGGTGGAAACGTACGCTTTCGCGCCATGTCGGATAACCTTTTGTATCTTTTCCTGTTACCCATGCTTTGCGAGCCACGTCCAAAAGGTTTTGGGTGCCCAAGATGTTTGTCTCCAAAAAGAGTTGTGGGTTTTCGATGCTTCTATCTACATGGCTCTCAGCGGCGAAATTGACCACATAATCGAAGGCGTATGTATTGAAAAGCTGATTTACCAACTCTCGGTCGCAGATATTACCTTTTACAAAAAAACATCGTTGGTTGTCAATATCTTCGGCAATAGTTCCCAAATTGCCGGCATAGGTCAATAAATCCAATACGACGATGCGGATATCTTCGTATTTCGCCAGCATGTACTTGATAAAGTTTGCCCCGATAAAACCGGCTGCTCCTGTAACTAAGTATGTATTCATCTTTTATAATAGGGATTGAAAATTAAAAATGGAAAGAAGATAAGAAAGGTGCCTTTAAATCCTTCTCCGAAAGGTTCAGTTGCTCGTCAGCATCGATATGCCAATCAATACCAATCGTGGGGTCGTCGTATCGAATGCCCTGTTCAGCTGAAGGCATATATATATTATCTACTTTATAAGTAAAGATGGCTTCGTCGCTCAAGACGTGGAAGCCGTGGGCAAAACCGCGGGGGATGAACAACTGACGTTTGTTCTCGTCCGAGAGCTCTACGGCTACATGCTGGGCGAACGTAGGGGAGTCTTTCCGAAGGTCGACCGCCACGTCGAGCACACGCCCTTTGATTACCCGCACCAGTTTAGCTTGCGCATACGGAGCGGCTTGGAGGTGTAATCCGCGCAAAACGCCTTTCGACGAACGTGATTCGTTGTCTTGAATAAACACGGTTCGTCCTACGTGCGCGTCAAACTCTTCCTGCTTGAAAGCTTCCATAAAGTAGCCTCTTGCATCTTTAAATACTTTTGGCTCAATAATCCATACCCCTGGAATCGGAGTTTCTGTGTACGTCATTTCCTTTCATTTAAAATAAAAACGGTGCAAAATAACCAAATTTCCGCGAGATAGAAAAATAATCCGCCTGCTTTCCGAAAAACATGTCCATAAATGGTGGAAAACATAGTTATAAATGAAAAGGAACACAGTGATGAACACTTTCGTTTATGCCTATAAATAACGCCAAACATAACGGTGAATTTAAGCCGTTTAGCCAAAGAGTAAAGAAAAAGAGCGGGAAATATTTGGTAGAATCCAAACAAATTCCTTATCTTTGCACTCGCAAAAGCGAAACGGTTCCTTGGATGAGTGGCTTAGTCAGCGGTCTGCAAAACCGCGTACGGCGGTTCGAATCCGCCAGGGACCTCTTAAAAATAAAGCCTGGTACCTTGGATGAGTGGCTTAGTCAGCGGTCTGCAAAACCGTGTACGGCGGTTCGAATCCGCCAGGTACCTCCATAAATTTCTTTCATCATTTTAATATTTAATATTGATTAAACTTGAAGAAAGCCTTGCGAAAGCAGGGCTTTTCTTGTATAAAGGCTTGCACAATTTATAAAAATCTCCTACTTTTGTAGGAAATTTATATATTATAAAATTGTTAAGTCGATGAAAATACATTATGGAGGGTTGCTATGTGCGGCCCTATTCTTTCTTCCGGCATCGATGTATGCGGAAAAAAATGCAAAACCGTTTGTAATCCCTGAGTTGCAAGAATGGAAGGGGCAGGAGGGTAATTTTACTCCTTTGGCTACGACCCGTATCGTGTATTCAGGTAAAGATGCGGAAGTGGCTCGCATAGCTCATCAATTTGCGGATGATTACGAGACGATGTTTGGTCAACGTTTACCTGTCGTGGAGGGGCGTTCTTCGAAAGGGGACTTTGTCCTCTCGCTTTCGTCGGACAAGCGTTTGGGCGAAGAGGGATATACGATGAACGTGAAAGACCGTGTGTATCTCTCGGCTCCTACGGCAAAAGGATTGTTTTGGGCAACGCGCACAGTTCTCCAGATAGCCGAACAGACCGAAGAACGTTCGCTTCCGAAAGGGTCAGCCCGCGATTATCCGGATTATGGTATCCGTGGCTTCATGATGGATTGCGGACGGAAATACATCCCGATGCGTTATTTGCGCGATTATGTCAAGATGATGGCTTATTATAAGATGAATACGCTTCAGGTTCATCTGAACGACAATGGTTTCAAGCAATATTTTGAGCACAATTGGGATAAGACGTACGCGGCTTTCCGATTGGAATGCGAAACTTTCCCCGGCTTGACGGCTCGCGATGGTTATTATACCAAGCAGGAGTTCATTGCCTTGCAGCAATTGGGTGATAGTTTGGGGGTAGAGATTATTCCGGAGATAGATGTGCCGGCTCATTCCCTTTCTTTATCGCATTATCGTGCCGAGTTGGGGAGCCAAAAGTATGGAATGGACCACTTGGATTTGTTTAATCCTTCGTTGTATGGTTTTGTAGATTCCCTTTTCCGTGAATATTTGGAAGGGCCGAACCCGGTCTTCCGAGGTAAACGGGTGCATGTGGGGACGGATGAGTATTCGAACAAAGACCAAGCTGTAGTCGAAAAGTTCCGTGCTTTCACCGATCATTGTATCCGTTTCGTAGAGGGTTTTGGCAAACAGGCTTGTGTATGGGGCGCTTTAACCCATGCGAAAGGAACTACGCCTGTGAAGTCGGAGAATGTTTTGATGAGTGCATGGTACAATGGATATGCCGACCCGAAAGAGATGGTAAAGCAGGGGTACGATTTGATTAGTATTCCGGATGGTTGGTTGTATATTGTCCCAGCTGCAGGTTATTATTATGATTACCTGAATACGGAGAAGCTTTATAAGGAATGGACTCCGGCAGTGGTAGGCGATGTGGTATTCCCCGAACGGGATAAGAAGATAAAGGGCGGTATGTTTGCGGTATGGAACGACCATGTGGGGAATGGCATCTCTCCGCAAGATATCCATTATCGCATGTTCCCTGCGTTGCAAACGTTGGCGGTGAAGATGTGGACGGGCAAGGATTGCACCGTGCCTTATGATACTTTCGATAAATCCCGTTTGGAGTTGAGCGAGGCGCCGGGGTTGAATGTCGCCGGACGTGTCGGATTGGAACCTCGTGCGGTATACCATGCAGAGCGTCTGGCGCCGGGGCAAAAGACAGGGTTGCGACAGATTGGTTACCATTATACGGTGTCGTTCGATATCCAGTCGGTTCGGGAGGAGCCTGGCACGGAGTTGTTCCGTTCGCCGGATGCTGTTTTCTATCTTTCAGACCCCATCTCCGGACGTTTGGCTTTTGCCCGCGATGGCTATTTGAATGTATTCAATTACCAGTTCTATCCGGGCGAACGGGCAGAGGTCTCTATCCAAGGGGATGAGCAATCGACCAGCCTCTATATTAATGGTAAGTTGCAAGAGGAAATGAATATCCGGAAGCTTTATTTCAATGGTGGGAAAGATTCGATGAACTATGTCCGTACCTTGGTCTTCCCGCTCGAAAAGGCAGGGGATTTCAAGAGCACCATTACGAATGTGGAGGTGTTGAACTATTTGAAAGAGGCAAAAGAGGAATAAAAGCTTCCGAATGTTTTGTAAAATAAGAAACAAGTCGTACCTTTGGCATGGATTAAACAAAGCATAAAATGACAAGCACTTGCGAAACATATTACCCGTTAACATCTTTTACCATGAATCGCTTGGTGAAAGGCAATAATATGTTAGCAAGCAAGCAAGCAAGCAAGCAAGCAAGCAAGCAAGCAAGCAAGCAAGCAAGCAAGCAAGCAAGCAAGCAATAAACATTAAGCAAATAATTCACGACGTGAAAGGCCCGTGTGCGGAGCATGAAGCTCTGTGCACGGGCTTTTTGCGTTTATTGTATAACTCTTAAGTACATGAAATCATGGAATTAGCATTAAAGGCCTGGTTGGTAGACAATGCCGTGACTACCGACG
>NZ_NFJB01000034.1 GCF_002159645.1 Parabacteroides sp. An277
TCTTGTTTTTGAGGTTCTACAAACTTGTTTGTCAATGTTCGTCCGCCTGCGGTCATGCCGCACAGGACAAACGGGGGTGTCCAGAGGGGTGCAACCCCATTGGCTCATTAGGGTGTTTTTAGCATGAGCGAAGCGGTGCGTGAAGAAAACGCCCTAATGAGCTATGGCTTTTTGTTTCCCAAAAGCCTGCGGTGGTGTCAGCGGCGATGTTGGCGGACATTGGTTGCTTTTTCTTTTCGCCAGCGACATCGGCTTTCCCTTGTCGGTCGGCAGGACGGAAGTCCGTCCGACCAGCCTACGGATGGCGATATTCACCTTTGTTGCTTTCCCGGCGGACTTGATGAGGGGTGAAAATCCGATGAATTGATGATTGGATAGTCTAATATACTGACAACTAACGCAATAACCTTTCATCAGCGTTTCATCAAACCGCTCGCCAAAAGAAAAGTGATGTGTGAGGCTGCATCCGCTTTCTCTTTTCATCAGCCAAATACTTTTGTTGAGGGTTTGATGAGCATGTAAGTCGCTGTTATTTTTATGTTTACATATACTTTCATCATTTCATCAAAATATCAGAGTGTTTCCAACTGCACTTTGCTTACCGTATAGTAGCGTCCAATCCGTCTGACAGGTGAATAGTGACATTCGTGGTTGTAATCGTATTGGTAGGTGGTGTAAGAAAGCGAATTAGATACAGGAGCCAGCTTCCAACACTCCTGCACCACTTTCCGAACCTGCGACTTCTCCACCTTGACTTGCGAGCAGACAAGCAACGGGATAATGTCATTGAGGCAAAAAGAAACAGAACTGACACCCGTGCTTGCCATGATGTCGAGCAGCAGTTCCGCCATCTCTATCTCCAAACGGTTGCGGTTGCTTCGGATAATCTTCCGCAAGGCATCTGTTTCCAGCTGCTTCGGGTTGAACCACATGCGGCTTTCTTTCTCGGTGGAGAGTTGCCTGTGTTGCAGGAAATGGAGAAAAGCTGGGATTTCCGCTTTCAGCTTTTGCAGGAAGTCTGTATCGTCATTCTTGAGCGGCACAATTTTCCGCACCCAATAGCGTGTCTCGCCAATGTCAATGATGACGGGCAGATGCTCGTTGTTGGAACACAACACGAACTTTGCGAAGAAGCCTATCTCGTCACGGTCTTTTCCTTTCGCCTCTACCTTGTAGGAAAGCGTGGTACTGAGATTCTTCAAACGCTCGCTGTCCTCACGGCGGTTGAGCAATACCTCGTCCACCATGATGAGCAGCTTGCCAGCCCAGTCGGAATTGAACTGGCTGCGGAAGTCCTCGTTGGTATTGAACGTCACGTTGTTTTGGAATACGGCTTTCAGGAAGTTCAGGAACGTACTTTTGCCCGTATTCCGTTCTTCGGACACGAGCAGGAGGATGGGGAGTTTCTGAACGGGATAGAGGTAGAGCAGCTGCAAGTAGTCCATGCCCAACTCGTACTGTTCGCCGAAGATGTGTTCCACCAACGAGCGGATGCAGGGAAAGTCGCCCTCCTGCGGCTGGTGGTTTATCGGCTCGTAGAGGTTGAGGAACTTGCCGACAACGGGCTGGTAGCCCACATGGTCGGGTACGGTGCAGAAGCCGTCATACTTCGGGACACTTGCCATGTAATCCTTGCCGTAGTCCTGCCGCAGGGTCTCGGAGTTCCATGCGATGCGCTTTCTCACATAGCCGCCGTCAATGCGGGGCTGGTCCACAATCTTGTAAAGCGTTGTGCCTACTCGGATGAATGTTTCTTTCTTTTCCATGTTTCAAATATAGGTTTTAGTGCCGCCGACACCCTGTCGGCAGGCGGATTAAACATGGCTGCAAAGCTACGGCATGACGGTTAAAACCTTGATACGTAAAACTATGCAGAACGGCGCAAAAGAAACCGACAAACAAGAAAATGCAGCGAAACGGGCAATGCCAGCCATCAAAAGGTGAAAAGAAAAAGCCCGAAGAAGCAAAACTGCACTTCTTCGGACTGATATGATAGTGGTATGGATGTGTAACCACACGGGCGTATTGACGAATGGATATATTGACGAATAATCGCACCCATTAACATTTACATGGCTGTCTGTCGCTTAACGAAAGCCACAGCATTTGTCTGTCTTTTCGCAAGCACATCCTTTCCAAAAGGGCATTGCGCACCCTTGCGGCATTGGGTGTGTTGATATGGAAGGCAAGTGCAACGACCATTGGCAGGGCATACGCTTCCGCATAATAGCCATTAGGCAGCCTGATACGCGTTTCCACCTCGCAAGATTTCAACACTCCGCTCTTATACACGGATCGGACGGTGGCACGGAGTGTAGGAACGATTACATTGAAAAGTTCCACCAGTTCCATTTCGCTCATCCATACGCTGGCGGCATCGGACGGTACAGCAACCCTGCCGTACTCGTCCATCGTGATTGTTGTCCGTTTCATACCCTGTGCGTTTATATGGCGAAACGTCCGCTTACCTTGCTCTCGAAATCGGATATGTCGTTTTCAAGTTTTTTGTTCGTCACTTTCGCGTAAATTTGCGTGGTGGTGATATTGGTATGTCCTAAAATCTTGCTCACGCTCTCTATCGGCATACCGTAATTCAATGCCAAAACAGCGAATGAATGGCGGCTCAGATGGAATGAAACCGTCTTTTCTATACCGCATCTTTTAGCTATTTTCTTGATGCGCTTGTTCACCATGTCAAGCGAGCCGATATTGAACAGCCGCTTGTCAGTCCTGAACGCTTCATGCCGCTTGATAATCTGCATCGGGATGTCCATCAACTTGATTTGGAACGGTACGCCCGTCTTTTGGCGTTTCGACACAATCCACGATGCACTATTCATTTCAATGATGTTGTCGGTGGTCAGGTTCTTGATGTCCGTGAACGAGATTCCCGTCCAACAACCGAACAGGAACAGGTCTCTTGCCAATGCAAAGTTGGGATTGTCCAGCTTGATTGCACTCAACGCCTGAATTTCATCCTCCGTGAGAAAGCCACGCTCCTTGTGGTCAGGGTCAAGATGGTACATCGCAAACGGGTTTCTCGCTATCTTCCCGTTATAGTGGGCTGCGGTGACGATGTGTTTCAACGGTATGGAGTATACACACACGGATGATTGTTCCAGCCCGACTTCGTTGCGCAGGTACAGGCAGTAGTCACGGATGAAGTCCTCGGTCAGTTCGTTCATCGCTATGTCCGTCCGCTTGTATTTCTTCTTGATAAACTCCGCAACATATCTCCTGACAATGACATATTTCAGATATGTGCGTTTGGAACGGTCTTTGCCCACCCGTTTGGCGAATGCCTCGTTCTCCTTATCAAAGGCACGCAACAATGTTTCATACTCCGTGCCTACACCTTGATAGGCATTGCGTACCATTTCTGCCGTGACAAACGCCTCACGGTCGGAAAGCCGCTGGTAGTGCTTCGTTATCTGCGCCTTGATGTTGTCAAGGGCATAATTGACCGCCACCGCCTCTCGGCTCTTGCCTTTCGCCCTGTTGCCTTTGGCATCCCAAAGTTCTTTTGAGATGCTCTGTTTGCAACTGAACTGTGCGATAGTCCCGTTGATTGTAACCCGTCCCATGATGGGGACAATTCCGTTCTTCTCTTTGCTTCCGTTTACATAAAAAACGGTCTTGAATGTACTCCTCATAATCCTTGCTTTTTGTTTGGTGCAAAATTAGTTTACGGGAGTTGTAAAGGCAGAATGTAAACCTACGCAGAACGCAGAAATAGAGACCGTTAGTGTTAAATGTGCATCAGGTGTCGGGTAATGATTTGGAAGTGCATCTATTTCTGCAATCTGCCTAAATCCGTTTTCCCGACCTTATGCCAATTTGTTCCATCCGAAGCCAAACTCTCTGACTGTCAGCGAGAATGCTCAAATTTGCTTTATTCTGCGTTTTATCCTATTATTTTGTCGAAGAAACACGCCTTGGTATCCCTGCTGACATGACAAACGAAGGCATACGTGGATTGAAACACGAAAAGTCTACATTCTTCCCCGCACAAATCGGACAAGGTAGCACATGGGACAAAGAGCTGGTACGCCGCATCGGGGAAATTACCGGGAAGGAGGCACGTGCACTGGGTTATACCAATATCTATTCTCCTATATTGGATTTGGCACGCGACCCTCGCTGGGGACGTACAGTCGAAACTT
This sequence comes from Parabacteroides sp. An277, assembly GCF_002159645.1. Classification (GTDB taxonomy): domain Bacteria; phylum Bacteroidota; class Bacteroidia; order Bacteroidales; family Tannerellaceae; genus Parabacteroides. The sequence goes on from NZ_NFJB01000034.1 coordinate 4,164, forward strand.
ATGGGGAAGACCCTTACCTTGTGGGAGAATTAGGTCGACAACAAGTGACAGGACTTCAGCGCGAACGGGTTGTTTCCACACCCAAGCATTTCACTATATATGGAGTTCCAGCCGGCGGACGCGATGGTTATGCACGAACCGACCCGCATGCGACACCGCAAGAGGTACACGAACTGCATTTGGAACCTTTCCGCATCGCCTTTCAAGAGGCAGGCGCGTTGGGCACAATGGTCTCGATGAACGATTACAATGGAATACCAATGAGCTCCAGCTCCTATTTTCTGACCGAATTGATGCGTAAGCAATGGGGATTTAAAGGATATATTGTTTCTGATAGTTGGGGAAACGACCAGAATCAAATTCTCTATCATGTAGCCGGAAGCCCAGAAGAATCGATTGCACAGGAAATCAACGCCGGCACGAATATCCGCACTTACTTTGAATTACCGGAAGATTTCTTAATCCCTTTGCGTAAGGCCGTGAAACAAGGACTGATTTCAGAAGAGACGTTGAATCAGCGCGTGCGCGAGGTTTTATATGTGAAATTCTGGCTCGGTCTCTTCGATGAACCTTGTACGAAAGATACGAAGGCGGCAAACCAGATTGTAAATAACGATGAACATCGGGCAGTAGCGTTGCAGGCCGCGCGCGAATCCATTGTGTTGTTAAAGAACGACGGTATCCTGCCATTGAAAAAAGATTCTGTGAAATGTGTAGCCGTAATCGGACCTTTAGCCGATGATGCCCAATCACTCATGTGTCGTTATGGTTCACATAATCCGCATGTAATAACTGGTTTAGAAGGAATAAAAAACTTAGTAGGCAAAAACACGGAAATTACGTATGTGAAAGGATGCAATGTCCGCGATAAACATTTCCCTGAAAGCGATATCATGTATTTTGAACTGAGCGAAAAGGAGAAAAAAGGTATTCAAGAAGCAGTTATGGCAGCCAAACAAGCCGATGTAGCCATTGTATACGTGGGTGACGATACGCGTACAATCGGTGAATCACGCAGCCGTGTCTCACTGGATTTGCCAGGTCATCAGAAGGAACTGGTACGTGCCGTACAAGCAACAGGTACACCGACTATCTTAGTGATGTTCAACGGGCGTCCCATGACGATTAATTGGGAAGACAAGCATCTGCCCGCCATTATCGAAGCGTGGTATCCAGGTGAATATTCCGGACAGGCCGTGGCGGAAGTTCTCTTCGGAGAAACAAATCCCAGTGGGAAGCTCCCCGTGACTTTCTCGAAGTCTGTGGGGCAAATTCCTTGGGCATTTCCCTTTAAACCCGGTTCAACAGGACGAGGCTTTGCGCGTGTCTCTGGTGAGCTTTATCCTTTCGGATATGGATTAAGCTATACATCCTTCGAATTTAGCGATTTGCACATATCCAGCACAGAAATTGCCGACGGAGACACATTAACCGTTACTTGCAAGGTAAAGAATACAGGCGACCGTGCCGGCGACGAGGTAGCACAACTCTACCTCAACGACGAAGTCTCCTCTATTTCCCGATACGAAAAGGAACTGTGCGGATTTGAACGCGTATCTTTACAACCGGGAGAGGAAAAAACGGTAACGTTCCGCGTCAACCGCCGCGCTTACGGAATGTACAACGCATACAACCAGTTCGTAGTCGAACCTGGTAAGTTTTATCTTTTTGTGGGTAATTCATCACAATCAACACCTTTAAAAACAGAATTCTATGTTAAGTAAATTCTTCATTACAACCTGTTTGTCATTCATCGCGCTGCTCTCAGGGACAGCACAAGAATGGCTGGGCAAATCAAAAACGGAAATCCGCACAGGCATTACGGGAAAAGGCGTTGGCGCCGAAGTACTATCGGAAACCGATTCCACACTAGCATTAAGCTGCGAAGAAGAAGATGAACGATGTCGGAAATTTGATGTCTATTACGAGTTCTCGTTCAAGGACGAAACCTGTACTTCCTATCAACGCATTTTTCCTCTCCATAGTTATTGGGCGATTACTTTGCAAGACCAAATCACATTGGACGAAGGCGAAGGTTCGGGCGAAGAGTTGGACATCGATGGCGAATCGCTTCAAACTGATTACCTTTTTGAAGATTACACACTTCACCTTTCTATCCAAGACGGGAAGTTAATCGCCAGTTTCCAGCTGAAAAAGTAACCGGAAAATGCTCCAGCGGATTTTTCTCACGCTGGAGCGTTTTTACAAAAAAATTTGAGCTGCATCGAAAAATACGCCAGATAATACGAGAGAATAGGCTTTTTTCGTACCTTTGCCCCCATATTTTCTAAAACAAGCATAAACACATGGGTGGTTTTTTTGGTACGATATCAAAATCGGCTTGTGCTACAGACTTGTTCTATGGCACAGATTATAATTCACATTTAGGAACTCGCCGCGGTGGTATGGCTACCTACGATAAGGAGGCGGGATTCATGCGTTCAATCCATAATCTTGAAAATTCTTACTTTCGAACTAAATTCGAAGCTTCGTTGGCCAAGTTTGTGGGAAATGCAGGCATCGGTATCATCAGCGATACGGATGCGCAACCGATTGTCATCAACTCGCATTTAGGTAAGTTTGCGATTGTAACGGTGGCAAAAATCAATAATATTGACGAACTGGAAAAAGAGCTCCTTGCGGCCAACATGCACTTCTCTGAACTAAGCTCCGGGAAGACAAACCAGACGGAACTCGTTGCTTTGTTAATTACACAAGGAAAAGATTTTGTAGAGGGCATCGAAAACGTGTACAACCGCATCAAAGGTTCTTGTTCGATGTTGCTGCTGACGGAAGACGGCATCATCGCCGCACGCGATAAATGGGGACGCACGCCCATCGTCATCGGACGGAAAGAGGGCGCGTATGCCGCTACCAGCGAATCGAGCAGCTTGCCCAATCTGGATTATGAAATAGACCGTTACGTAGGTCCGGGCGAAATCCTTCGTCTGCGAGCCGATAGCATAGAGCAAATGCGCAAACCCAACGAGGGAATGCAGATTTGCTCTTTTTTGTGGGTGTACTACGGATTCCCCGTCTCTTGTTACGAAGGCAAAAACGTCGAAGAGGTACGTTTCTTGAGCGGATACAAAATGGGGCAAAAAGACGAATCGGAAGTGGATTGCGCTTGCGGCATCCCGGATTCGGGCGTGGGCATGGCTTTAGGATACGCCGAAGGGAAAGGGGTTCCTTATCACCGCGCGATTGCGAAATACACGCCCACCTGGCCGCGCAGTTTTACGCCGGCCAATCAGTCGATGCGTTCGCTGGTTGCCAAAATGAAACTCATCCCCAACCGCGCCATGCTCCAGGGCAAACGCATCCTGTTTTGCGACGACTCCATCGTGCGCGGCACGCAGCTTCGCGACAATGTAAAGATTCTATACGATTATGGCGCCAAAGAGGTACACATGCGCATTGCCTGTCCGCCGCTGATTTATGGTTGCCCCTTCATCGGCTTTACTTCCTCGAAGAGCGATTTGGAATTGATTACGCGCCGCATCATCAAAGAGCTGGAAGGCGACGAGAACAAAAACCTCGACAAATACGCTACCACTGATTCGCCCGAATACCAAAAGATGGTACAAACCATTGCCGAGCGATTTGGCCTCAGCTCTTTGAAGTTTAACACGTTGGAAACCCTCATCGAAGCCATCGGTTTGCCGAAATGCAAGGTCTGCACACATTGTTTTGACGGCAGCAGCCATTTCTAACGTCCTGATACCGTTATTTTGACGACTTTTCGAAGGTCCGAAAACGCGGAATTTACCCTCCGCTGCTTCCGGACCTTCTTTTTTCACCCGCCTTTCAACGGAATAGAGCTCAAAAAGGCTGCATCTGATAGAATTGACTACTCAATCTTATTAAACACAAATGAATCTATAGAAATTGATAACTCAATACTTATAGACATGACTGTGTTCGTATAAATTGACTACTCAATTTAAACGAATGCAACCGTGTTCATATAAATTGACTACTCAATATATACAAACACACCTTCGTTTTATCAAATAGAGTACTCAAATGCATTAAAATCAATCTACGTGGCTGTGGCGATGACTCTTTTTAAAGAAATTGTCATATCTTTTTAAAAGAAAAGCCTTATCTTTGCATGAAAGAAACATGGAAAACAAACCAATATAAACGTGGAAAGCTGGAATTTCAGTAAGTTATATACCGAGTACTACAAGCGTGCGTTCCTCTTCGCCAAATCTTATGTGCGCGACGAGATGGCGGCCGAGGACATCGCATCAGATGCCCTGATACGCCTTTGGGACACGTTGAAACAAGAAACGGTAGAACACCCTTTAGCCTTGCTGACCTTCATCCTGCGAAATCAGTCGCTAAACTACCTGAAGCACGAGGCCATCCACCAAGAGGCGATGGAACACATCTCCCAAAAACGAATTCGGGACATCCACTATCGCATCAGCTCGCTCGAAGCCTGCAACCCCGAAGAAATCTTCTCGACCGAAATTACGGAAATCCTGCGCCGCACGCTGGCATCCCTTCCCGAACAAACCCGCCGCATCTTTATCATGAGTCGATACAAGCAGATGAGCATCAAGGAAATATCCGAACAGTTGCATCTCGCGCCGAAAAGCGTAGAATACCATATCACCAAATCCCTCAAGGCGCTCCGCGTGGCGTTGAAGGATTATTTGCCCATCTTTTATTTGTTGTTTTACACGCACCTACACAGCCATTAAAAAAAATTTCGCATTTTCTTTCCTTTTTATTCAGGGATTCCCTCGCTTGAATTGTCTTCTTATATGTAAAAGGAAGAAGAATGTGCATGGAAAAAGATTTGTTACAACGATATGTGGAAGGAAACGTCTCGCAGGAAGAAGCGGATGCAGTCGTAGACTGGTTGGATGCCGACCCGGAACACGTCAGGGAGTTCATGGCATTGCATAAAGTCTATGACATAACGGTGATGAACCAATCCACATTCCCTTCCCCCGAGGTCCACGAAAAAAAGCGACAAGTCCGATTTTTTATAACCGAATTGCTCAAAGTAGCAGCTATTGTCTTGTTGGTGTTAGGTATCCAACAGATTATCGACTACCGTCAGCATAATTCCTCGCTGCTTACCTATCAAACACTTTACGTTCCTGCCGGACAACGAGCCGAATTACTTCTGCCAGATAGCACGCATGTATGGCTCAATGCCCATTCACGGTTGGTCTATCCCGTGACGTTCAACCGCGATATACGTTCCGTGGAATTAGAAGGCGAAGCCTATTTTGATGTAAAACGGAATGAACAAATCCCCTTCTTGGTAAAGACCCCGAAGATGAATGTACGCGTATTAGGAACGAAATTCAACGTCTCGGCTTATGCCGAAGAGGCGGGATTCGAAGTAGCGTTGCTTGAAGGAAGCGTCGAGCTGGAAACAGACGACCAAACAGCTATTTATCAAATGCAGCCAGGCGAACAGGTACGGTACGTAGACGGGAAATATGAATCCAACCCTATCGAAGAATTGGATTATTTCAAATGGAAAGAGGGGCTGATATGCTTCCGCAACCAACCTATCTCGGAAATTGTGGAAAAACTCTCCCTCTATTTCGATGTCCAGATAGAGGTTCTGAACCCAGATCTGCTGAATGAATACTATACCGGAAAGTTCCGCACAAAAGACGGCGTAGAACAAGTCCTGAAAGTATTGCAACTGGAACACCATTTTCAATACGAGAAAGATAACGAACAAAATAAAATAACGATTAAATAAAATGCCTATGAGGAAGGAAACAGAATAAGAATAAAAACCGGACGCTGTTCACACAGCATCCGGCCCAAACAATTATTAACTTAAAAAAGGAGGCCTGCGCCATACGCAGGCAGTAAAGTACAATTAGATTAAATGCAAATTTATGAAAAAGAATTTGGTCAAGGTATCGAAAGCCTTGACATTAACCGAATTTAATATCCCAAGAGTTATGAAGTTAACATCTCTATTTGGATTGTTATGCATTTCTTCTGCTTTTGCGGCACAAGTCAATTCGCAAACTATGCGAGTGAGCATTCACGCAAATCAGAAGCAAGCGAAAGATATTATTAAACAAATTGAAGAACAAACCGATTATCTTTTTGTTTACAATAAAAAAGTAAACCTGAACCATATCGTATCAATCAAGGCAAACAATGAAACGGTAGCAAAAGTTTTAGATCGCATGTTTGCCGGGACAGACATCGTATATGCTGTTCAAGGTAATAATATTTTGTTGATGCACAAAAGCACAACCCCTCAACAAGAAGAAAAGAAAATTATTAGTGGAACCATTTTGGATGCGGCTGGAATTCCGGTAATAGGAGCCAATGTAATTGTGAAAGGCACGACAAACGGTACAATCACTGATATGGATGGTAAATTCTCATTGGAAGTCACAGCGGATGCCGTATTGGAAATATCCTATATCGGATACTCTACGCAGACCATTCTGGTTGGAAACCAAACCAATCTCAACGTAACCCTCCAAGAAGACAGTGAAACATTGGATGAATTAGTTGTTGTTGGCTATGGTACAATGAAGAAAAAGGATTTGACCGGCTCCATGAGTGCTTTGAAAGGAGACGAACTGGCTTCCCGTCGGACCACTCAATTATCAACAGCCTTGCAAGGTGCGACTTCAGGTGTATTGGTGACACGCGATAACAGCGCTCCAGGCGCAACTGCTTCTATTCGGATTCGTGGTGTGACGACAATTGGTGAAACCAGCCCGTTAGTTATTATAGATGGTGTCCCAGGCGATATCAACCAGGTAAATCCTGAAGATGTAGAAAACATCTCCGTACTGAAAGATGCGGCATCTGCGTCTATTTACGGTTCTCGTGCAGCAGCCGGTGTCATTGTGATTACAACAAAGCGTGCAAAAGCAGATGATTTATCATTGAGTTATAACTTTGAGTATGGCTGGGAAATGCCGACTGAACTTCCAGAATACGTAGGAGCACAACGTTTTTTGGAAATGGTAAATGAAACACGCTACAATGACAACAACGCCGGAGGTTGGTATCAAACCTATTCGGAAGATCAAGTAAATAATTGGGTACGAAATCATGCAACAGACCCAGACAATTACCCAATAGTAGACTGGCAAGATGCCTTATTGAAGAGTTCTGCACCACGCCAGACACATTCTGTAAATATATCAGGAGGTAGTAAAGTTGTGAAATCAAAGGCTTCTTTCCGATATGATAAGACAGATGGTTTGTATGAGAACCGGAATTACGAACGTTTCATGGTTCGCGTAAACAACGATATCCAAGTAAACAAATGGATTGCGGCTCATTTGGATGTAAATTTTAATCGCTCGAGCGACGAAACACCTCATGCGAATCCATTAGCTGCTGGTATACGAGCCACTCCTCCTATCTATGCGATCCGTTGGACAAATGGATTATGGGGAGATGTAAAAGATGGCGAAAACGCATTAGCTGTCATAACCGATGGTGGTACTAGGAAAACATGGAGTACACAAGTCGGCGGTAAAGCAGGATTGGATATCACACCCTTTGACGGGTTAAAAATTTCTGCAGTCGTCGCTCCGAATTATTATTTCACCAAAATAAAGAACTTCACAAAGCAAGTACCTTATACTTATGCAAACGATCCCAATACGATTCGTGGGTACATGTTTGGAACTCAAACAACCAATTTAGCCGAAGAGCGAAACGACAACTACGATATCACTTCTCAAATCTTCGCCAATTATGATAAAACGTTTGGTAAACACTCTCTTTCCATCATGGTGGGTTATGAAGACTTTTTCGCTTCGTGGGAAAACTTGACGGCTTCACGTGACCAGTACGAATTAAAAGATTATCCTTATTTAGACGTGGGTCCAGAAACCTATCGAGACAATAGCGGAAATGCGGAAGAATATGCCTATCGTTCGTTCTTCGGTCGTGTAGCTTATAGCTACGACAATCGCTATTTGATTCAGGCCAACTTCCGCCGTGATGGTTCTTCTCGTTTCGCCGCAGATAGTCGATGGGCAAACTTTCCCTCGTTCTCAGCTGGTTGGGTATTGAGCGAAGAACAATTCATGAAGGATTTGAATTGGAATTGGTTGTCTTATTTAAAGCTAAGAGGATCTTGGGGTACGTTAGGGAATGAACGTATTACGGATGTGACCAACGAAGACGATCCTAACAAACAGAACTATTATCCTTACCAATCTGCCATTATATTCGGTTCGTCTCTTTTCTATAATGGAAATACCGTAACCTCTTTGACAACAGCAGCACAACAGGCTTATGCCGTACGGGATATTACATGGGAAACGACCGAAACTTGGGACATTGGTTTGGATGCCCAATTCTTAGATAGCCGTTTGACCTTTGCTTTCGACTATTACCAAAAGCATACGCGGGATATGTTGATTGCCACAGAAATTCCGAGTTTCATCGGCTATGATAATCCGTATGTGAATGCAGGTCGGATGGATACGAAAGGATATGACATCGAAATCGGTTGGCGCGATCAAATTGGCGAATTCAGCTATTCGGTATCTGCAAACTTATCTGATTTCGTTTCCCGTATGGGCGACTTGGGTGGAACAGAATATTTGGGAGACCAAGTAAAAATGGAAGGCAGCGAATTCAATGAATGGTACGGTTATTTGAGCGATGGCTTATTCCAAACGGCTGAAGAGGTTGCCAATTCTCCCAAATTGAATGACAATGTAACTATTGGTGATATCAAATATAAAGATATTTCCGGACCGGATGGCGTGCCTGATGGTATTATTTCTCCGGAATACGACCGTGTATTATTAGGTGGTTCTCTGCCTCGCTATATGTATGGTGTTAATCTATCTGCTTCTTGGAAAGGCTTCGACCTCTCTTTGATGTTCCAAGGTGTTGGTAAGCAAAATGCCCGCATCGCCCGCGAAATGGTGGAAGGTCTGAATGCAAACTGGTCTGGTTTCCCTGAATTGTTGGAAGGCAACTATTGGAGCGTCAATAATACGGCAGAGCAGAATCTGGAAGCTAAATATCCGCGCTTGACCCGCAATAATGTAGAGGCGAATATGGCTATGTCTGATTATTGGTTATTTAATGGTCGGTATGTACGTCTGAAGAACTTGACGATTGGTTATACGCTTCCGACGGAATTGACCAAAAAGGCAAGCATCGATATGGTCCGTTTCTATGTATCGGGTAATGATTTGTTCTGCATCAGCAAATATCCGCATGGTTGGGACCCGGAAGTGAGTGCGACAGGTTATCCTATCACCTCTTCTGTTTTGTTAGGCGTATCCGTTAATTTTTAAATGATGAAAAATATGAAACGAAATAGAAATATCATAATTGCGCTTTTCAGCGGAATGGTTTTATTGTCTTCTTGCCACGATTTGGATTTGAATCCGCTTTCGTATGGTTCCACAGAAACGTGGTATTCCGATGAGACGGAGGTCAAGATGGCCGTAAACGAATTGTATAAAAGTGAATTTTGGACGTTGGACGAAGATGGCGATGCCAGCACGGACTGGTCGGACGATAACATTTATCGTGAAGCATTGACCGATTTCCAGTTGGGTACGTTGACAGGACAGAACTCAACGATTACCACCATTTGGGACAATCAATACAAAGTAATTGCCCGTGCAAACGGCGTCATCCATAAAGCGCAACGGGCTATCGAGAACGGAGCTTCCGAAACAGCTATCAACCAATTGATCGCGGAAGCCCATTTCCACCGTGCTACGGCTTACGCTAAGTTGATGTGCAAATTCGGTGATGTGCCTTTGGTGGAAGAAGATATCGATATCGACGAAGGACTGGCGATGGGACGTACGCCATTGGCAACCGTCAAGCAATTCGTGTACGATGAATATGATTTGGCGATTGCAGGATTGCCTACATCTTATTCAGGCGGAGAGCAACGGGCAACCAAAGGCGCAGCCATGGCATTGAAAGCTCGCTATGCCTTGTATATGGGCGATTATGAGCTGGCCGCCGAACAAGCTAAAGCGGTTATGGATTTGGGCATTTACCAATTGCATCCCAGCTATCGTGAGCTCTTCTTGCAAAGTACGAAGAACTCTTCGGAATCGATTTTCTTGATTCCGCGTTCGATTGAATACGGTATTTACAACAATGCGCAGTATCCGTTGCCCAGAAACGTAGGCGGTTATGGCGCACCAAACCCGACGTGGGATTTGTTGGCGGCTTATGTCTGCACGGATGGTCTTCCTATTGATGAGTCTCCGCTTTTCGATCCGCACGACCCGTTCAAGAACCGCGACCCGCGTTTGAGTATGACGATCGTTCCGTTTGGCGAGAACTGGTGCGGCGTGGAATATAATCCGCATCCGGAAGCGTTACAAGTCATGAACTATAATACCGGTGAAATGATTACGAACAACGATACGCGTGCCAACGCCCAGTATGCTTCTTACAATGGGTTGGTATGGAAGAAAGGTTTGGACGAGAGCTGCTTGCAAAATGCCATGCGCTCGGAGGCCGACCGAATCATCATCCGCTACGCCGACATCCTGTTAATCTATGCCGAGGCAAAGATTGAGTTGAACCAAATCGACCAGTCGGTGTTGGACGCGATGAACGAAGTACGTGCCCGTGCGTATGGCGTGGATAAATCGGCTACGGACCAATATCCTGCCTTCCAGATGGTGAGCCAAGAGGAATTGCGCTCTCAATTGCGTATGGAACGCCGCATGGAATTCCCGAAAGAGGGACTTCGGTACATGGACTTGATCCGTTGGAAATTGATGGACAAGGTGATGACGAAGAAAGTCTACATGATGCTTTATCCCTCTTCTTTGCTCATCGAGAATGTGGTCAATACGGGCGATTGGTTCTGGGCATTCACGCCGGATATCGACGAGAACGGATTGGCGGACTTTACGAAGTTGGAAGCGGCGGGGAAGATTGCCGTCGTGGCCACGAAAAACTGGAACGAACGCCAATACCTCTGGCCAATCCCGACTACGGAAGTGCTGATCAACCCAAACATGAAGCAGAACCCGGGATATTAAGCTAAAACGGGGATACGGGATGTTGCTGCAATTTTGCGGCAACATTTCGCAGCTCGCGAAAGCTTCCTGCAATTTTGCGGCAACGTTTCGCGACTCGCGAAAGCCTCCTGCAATTTTGCGGCAACGTTTCGCGACTCGCGAAAGCCTCCTGCAATTTTGCGGCAACGTTTCGCGACTTGCGAAAGTCTCCTGCAACTTTGCAGCAACGTTTCGCGACTCGCGAAAGTCCCCTGCAACTTTGCAGCAACGTCTCGCATCTTAAAATTAATCCAATTAAAAGGTCTATCACTATGAGGAACATCATCATAGGATTATTTCTATTCCTTTTCTGCCTGTCGGCTTGCAGTCCGCCGGTAAAAGAACCTGTTGCGTTGATTCCCTTGCCGGATTCCGTGCGAATCGAATCGGGTTCATTTCCGCTTGAACGCTTGAAAACCATACAAATGCCCGATGAATGGGAAAAAGTAGGGGAAGCCTTCGCCGAAGACCTGCGGAAACAGTCCGATTTATCGTTATCTTTGTCGGAAAACATAGGCGACATTCGCGCCGAACATAACGATGAATTTCCAAAAGAAGCCTATGTTTTGCAAATTCGAGAGCGGCAAATCACCATCGAGGCGGGCGATAAGGCGGGCGTACACCACGCATTGGCCACGCTTCAGCAACTTGTCTTGAACGCTTCGGAAGGGAAACTGCCCTGCTTGACCGTGCAAGACCAGCCGCGCTTCGGGTATCGCGGTGCGATGTTGGATTGCAGCCGCCATTTCCGGACGGTAGACGAGCTCAAGGAATGCATCCGCCAGCTGTCTTTCTTTAAGCTGAATGTCTTGCATTTGCACCTGACCGATAACCAAGGTTGGCGCCTGGCATTGGATAAATATCCGGACTTGGCGAAGAAAGGAAGTGAGTATAAGGATTTCCCCGAGTTGTCTGGGAAATATTATACAAAGGCGGAATTGAAGGAGCTGGTCGCTTATGCCGAGGCACGGGGCGTGGAAATCATTCCGGAAGTCGACTTGCCAGGGCACAGTTTGGCGCTCTTGGCCGGTATGCCGGAGTTGTCGTGTCGGGGCGGCGTGTTCGAGACTTATCCGGAAGAGCGTCCTTACGAAAAACGGAAACGGATGTATGAGAACATGATTTGCATAGGCAATCCGCAGTGTTTCGCGTTTGTATCTGATTTAGTGGATGCATTGGTGGAAATATTTCCTTCGCCCTATATCCATTTGGGGGGCGATGAGGTCAGCACCAGCGTATGGGAAACTTGCCCGAAATGCCAGGCGTTGTATCGGAAGGAGGGCATGACGGATTACCATCAGTTGCAGGATTATTTTACGAAACGGGTGCGTGAAATCGTCCGGGCAAAGGGAAAGACGATGGTCGGCTGGGATGAAATCAACACGCGGGGCGCAGCTTCGGAAGAGGACCTGCTGACCGTATGGCGCAACGATGGCATCGAACAGCAAAAGAAGGCATTGGCCAGTGGTATTCCCATCGTGATGTGCCCCAAAGACCCGTGCTATTTCGATTTTGGCTATGCCCGCAATTCCACGCGTAAGGTGTATGAATGGGAGCCTATCGCGAAAGATACGCCGGAGGAAAAGCGTCACTTGGTGAAAGGTGGGCAAGGATGCTTGTGGACGGAGTTCGTGGTTTCCCAAGCGGAGGTGGAACGGATGTTGTATCCACGTCTCTGTGCGTTGGCCGAAGTCTTGTGGTCGAAGCCGGAGAAGCGGGATTGGGTGGATTTCTTCCAGCGTCTACATATATATAATAAGGTATGGGAGAAATTGGACATAGCCTATTATCCGGGCGACGCGCTGGACGAGCAATGGTTCCTCCCGGCAGGGGATTCGATCCAACTCCTCCAACCGGCAAAAGTACAGACCGATATGTCGGCGGCTTGGGGCGGATACAATCCGGAATATGTGTTCGATGGTGATTTGAACACCTTCTTCTCTACCTCCTACGCGCCGCAAAAGGGGAATTACTTGACGCTTACGCTGGACGAGCCGAAGGAAGTACACGCCATCCGGGTCGTTTGCGATGATTCGAAGGAATACCTCTCGGAAGCAGACTTGTTAATAAGCGCCGATGGTCAGCATTTCCGGAAAGTGGCCTCGTTTACGGAGGACGGGAAGGCTGAGGTGAAGCTCAAGGGCGAATCCATCCAAGCCGTGAAGATCGAGGTGACGGCACCTCACTTCTCCCGCTTGACGATTCGCGAGATTATATTAGAATGAAGTATATTTTAAATGTTTAGATTATGAAAATACGGATATTGTTTTTAGGACTTCTTTGTGCGTTGGGCATCGCCTCTTCGAAGGCGGCTTCGGTGTTTGTCGAGGCGGAGAGTTTTGCACACAAAGGGGGTTGGAAAGTGGACCAGCAGTTTATGGATCAGATGGGGTCGCCCTATCTGTTGGCACACGGACTGGGTACACCGGTCGAAGATGCCTATACGAATGTGACGTTCCCTGAAAAAGGGACTTATTATGTATATGTGCGTACCTACAATTGGACTTCCCCTTGGAAAAAAGGCGAAGGACCTGGAAAATTCACCCTGTCGGTCGACGGCAAAGAGTTAGTGGCTCCACTGGGTGCCGATGGCGCTGCTTGGATGTGGCAAATCGCAGGTAAAGTGTCCGTAAAGCAAGGAACCGCAGAAATACGCTTACACGATTTGACCGGATTCGACGGGCGGTGTGATGCGATTTATTTCACAACCGACGAACAGCAGATGCCTCCTTCGGACGTAGGCGAACTGGCGGCTTTCCGCCACCAGGCTTTGGGCTTGCCGGAGGTGGCTCCGCTGGCAGGGAAATATGACTTGGTCGTAGTGGGTGCGGGTATTGCCGGAATGAGTGCGGCAGTATCAGCGGCACGTCTGGGTTGCAAGGTGGCATTGATAAATGACCGTCCGGTCGTTGGCGGCAACAACAGTTCGGAAATCCGCGTGCATCTGGGCGGACGTATCGAACAAGCCCCTTACAAAGAGTTGGGTGGCCTGCAGAAAGAATTTGGACCCAGCCAAGGGGGAAATGCCCAGCCTGCAGCCATTTACGAAGACCAAAAGAAACTGGATTGGCTGGCTAAAGAAAAGAACGTCACGCTCTTTTTGAATTACCGGGCTATAAGCGTCACGAAAGAGGGCGACCGGATTTCTTCTGTTTTGGTCAAACACATCGAAAATAGCCAAGAACTACGCTTCGAGGCACCGCTCTTTGCCGACTGTACAGGCGATGGCACGATTGGCTACCTGGCCGGAGCTGATTACCGGATGGGACGCGAAGGCCGAGACGAGTTTGGCGAAGAGATTGCACCCGAGAAGGCCGACAAGATGACGATGGGCGCCTCCGTCCAGTGGTATTCGGTAGATGCGGGCTCTCCTCAGGCTTTCCCCGATTTCGAGTATGGCGTAACGTTCGACGAAGAGAATTGCGAGAAGGTCATGATGGGCGAATGGACTTGGGAAACAGGTATGAACTTCGACCAAATCAACGATTTCGAGCGCATCCGCGATTATGGCATGTTGGTCGTCTACTCGAATTGGAGTTATCTGAAGAATCGGATGAAGGAGAATAGCCCGTATAAGGACCGCAAACTGGAATGGGTGGCTTATATCGCTGGCAAACGGGAATCGCGCCGCTTGATGGGAGATTATATCTTGAAGGAAGACGACCTCACGAAAGAGGTGGCACACGAAGATGCCTCGTTCATCACCACGTGGAGCATCGACCTCCATAAGCCCGACCCCGCCAATAGCGAAGACTTTCCCGGGAATGAGTTCAAAGCTGTCACGAAGCACGTGATGATTCGCCCGTATGCCGTGCCTTATCGTTGCCTTTATTCGCGCAATGTGAATAATCTCTTCATGGCGGGGCGTAACATCAGCGTGACGCACGTGGCTTTAGGTACGGTCCGCGTCATGCGCACCACGGGCATGATGGGTGAAGTCGTGGGCATGGCCGCCTCGATTTGCAAGAAATATAACATCTTGCCCCGTGCCGTCTATCAGTCTCATTTAGAAGAACTCAAAGGATTGATGCGGACGGGCGTGAACGAAAAAGGTCTACCCAACAACCAACGTTACAACGAAGGTGGGACGCTCTAACGTTCCTATATCTTTATACACTATACGACACGAGGCTTCCCGTCTATCTGAAACGGGAGGCCTTTTTTGCATTATTCAATATCAACCCTACCATAGTAGGGTGTAGACACCCCAATAGGGTGGAGTATAGGCACTACACTACGGTAGGGTGCATGCACCCCATTATGGTAGGGTATGTTATCTCCTTTCTCCAGGTTGCCTTTATACGGGAGCAAATGAGGGGGCGAACAGGCCTTTTACACAGGGATGGATGTTTTATCGAGGCATTCCCTTGGCTATTCGGAATCGAATCGCTATCTTTGAGCGTCATTTAGCAAAAAAGAAAACAATATGGACGAACAAATCAAACAAATAGCAGAGCGATTGCGCGGTTTGCGCGACGCATTGGAGCTTTCGCCCGAAGAGGTGGCGAAGGCGTGCCAACTCTCAACAGAGGAATATTTGCAGATGGAAAGCGGGACGGTGGATATCTCGGTGAGCGTGTTGCATCAGATTGCCCAGACGTATGGCGTAGAGCTGACCACGTTGATGTTTGGCGACGAACCCAAGATGAGCAGCTATTTCGTAACGCGCAAGAACAAGGGCGTGGCCGTAGAACGGGTAAAAGCCTATAAGTACCAATCCCTTGCCGCCGGGTTCGCGCATCGCAAAGGAAACCCATTCCTCGTGACGGTACACCCGAAACCCGAAGGGACGCCCATCTACCGGAACACGCACCCAGGACAGGAGTTTAATTATGTGCTCCAAGGCCGTATGTTGATCGAAGTGAACGGCAAACAGTTGATATTAGAAGAGGGCGACAGCATTTATTTCGACTCCGAACAACCGCACGGCATGATGGCGTTGGACGGCGAAAAGGTTTGTTTCTTGGCAATCATATTATAATTAAAGAAGATTTATGTTAGAAAGATTCGTTGAACAGACTTCTTTTACTTCACAAGAAGATTTTAAGAAGCATTTAAAAATAAAGGTACCGGAGAACTTCAACTTCGGGTACGACGTGGTAGATGCTTGGGCAGCAGAAGAACCCGAGAAGAAAGCATTGGTATGGACGAACGACAAGGGAGACCATATCGACTTCACCTTCGCGGAAATGAAACGTTATACAGACCAGACCGCAGCCTATTTCCAATCCCTCGGCATCGGGCGGGGCGACATGGTCATGTTGATACTGAAACGTCGCTATGAGTTTTGGTTCTCGATTATCGCCCTGCATAAACTGGGGGCGGTCGTGATTCCGGCCACCCACCTCTTGACCAAGAAAGATATTATCTACCGGGCGAATGCGGCCGATATCAAGATGATTGTCTGCGCAGGCGAAGAGGTGATTACGACCCATATCCAAGATGCCATGCCCCAGTCGCCCACGGTCAAGGCGTTGGTATCAGTCGGTCCGTATGTACCGGAAGGATTCCATGATTTCCATAAAGAATGGGAGCAGGTATCCCCCTTCCAGCGCCCCGCGCATCCAAACAGCAACGACGATATCTCCTTGCTGTACTTTACTTCCGGAACAAGCGGCGAACCCAAGATGGTCGCACACGATTTCACCTATCCGCTGGGACATATCGTGACGGGATGCTATTGGCACAACCTCCACAAAGATAGTCTCCACCTGACCATTGCGGATACGGGTTGGGGGAAAGCCGTATGGGGAAAGCTCTATGGGCAATGGATTGCAGGCGCGACGGTATTCGTATATGACCACGAGAAATTCACCCCGGCCGATATGCTCCGGATGATTCAGGATTATAAGATTACATCACTTTGCGCGCCGCCTACCATCTTCCGTTTTCTGATTCGCGAAGACCTCACGAAATATGACCTTTCCTCTCTGCAATACTGCACGATAGCGGGCGAGGCATTGAACCCCGCAGTCTTTGATACGTTCTATAAGCTGACGGGTATCAAGCTGATGGAAGGATTCGGACAAACGGAAACCACGTTGAGTATCGCTACGTTCCCTTGGATGGAACCGAAACCCGGCTCTATGGGCGTACCTAACCCACAATATCAGGTGGATTTACTCCGGGCAGACGGGACGCCGGCCGAGGATGGCGAACAGGGACAAATCGTTATCCATACGGAGAATGGCAAACCCCTCGGCCTCTTTAAGGAATATTACCGGGATGCGGCCAAGACGCGCGAAGCTTGGCACGACGGGTTGTATTATACGGGTGATGTCGCTTGGCGAGATGAAGATGGCTATTTCTGGTTCGTGGGACGTGCGGATGATGTGATTAAAAGTTCCGGTTATCGTATCGGCCCGTTCGAGGTCGAGAGCGCTTTGATGACCCACCCGGCCGTAGTAGAATGTGCCATTACGGGAGTTCCGGATGAAATACGCGGGCAAGTGGTCAAGGCTACCATAGTATTGGCAAAAGACTATAAGGATAAAGCAGGCGAAGACTTAATTAAGGAATTACAGAACCACGTCAAGCGCGTCACGGCTCCTTATAAATATCCCCGTGTCATCGAGTTTGTCGACGAATTGCCAAAGACCATTAGCGGGAAAATACGAAGAGTAGAAATCAGGAATAAAGATAACAAATAAGCAAACCAATATGAGACATTTCACTTGTGTACAAGACTTAGGCGACCTAAAGCAGGCACTCCGCGAGGCGTTTGAGATAAAGAAAGACCGTTTCCAATTCACAGAGCTGGGGAAAAACAAGACCTTGCTCATGGTGTTCTTCAATTCCAGCCTCCGTACGCGCCTTTCTACGCAAAAAGCAGCGATGAATTTAGGTATGAATACCATCGTTTTGGATGTGAACCAAGGTGCATGGAAGCTCGAGACCGAGCGGGGCGTAATTATGGATGGGGATAAATCAGAACATCTCCTGGAAGCTATCCCGGTGATGGGGTGCTATTGCGATATCATCGGTGTACGCTCTTTCGCCCGCTTTGAGAATAAGGAAGATGATTACACGGAGAAGATACTAAACCAGTTCATCCAATATTCCGGTCGGCCGGTATTCAGCATGGAAGCCGCCACGCGCCATCCGCTTCAGAGTTTTGCCGATTTGATTACCATCGAAGAGTATAAGAAGACAGAGCGTCCGAAGGTCGTAATGACATGGGCTCCACACCCCAAAGCACTCCCACAAGCTGTACCGAATAGCTTTGCCGAATGGATGAATGCTACGGATTATGAGTTTGTCATCACCCATCCGGAAGGGTATGAATTAGATCCGAAGTTCGTAGGTCATGCCCGCGTAGAGTATGACCAAAAGAAAGCCCTCGAAGGCGCAGACTTTGTCTATGCCAAGAATTGGGCGGCTTACAAAGATCCAAACTACGGAAAAGTAATCAACATGGATCGTTCTTGGACGGTAGATACGGAAAAGATGGCGCTCACAAACAATGCCTACTTTATGCATTGCCTTCCGGTACGTCGAAACATGATTGTGACGGATGATGTAATTGAAAGTCCACAAAGCATCGTGATTCCCGAAGCTGCCAACCGCGAAATCTCCGCCCAAACGGTATTGAAGAAGATACTGGAAGGTTTACAATAAAAGAAAGAAATATTTATTGCTTGCCATCCTCTGCATAGGTTGGCAAGCTGTTCTTCCTTACCCAAGCGCGCTGATAACTCTTCTCGCGTTGATTTATACGGACATTTCTTATTAACCACAAATGAACAAGCCAAGTTCTTTATCTACTCCTCCGCTCCTTTTCTTGAAATTAAAACGAATCAACGCGTTTACATGCTTAATTCATCTGACTCAGCGAAGACCTTACAATATTATAAAAAGATACAAAACACGATGAAATGATCGTCCCATACGTTCACTCATTCGATTTCCCTTTAGAAAAACTTATTTTAGCGGGAGGAAAACTTCCCTTCCCGCCTACAATTTCTCTAAACATCGACTACATTTCTTTATCTTTAGACTAAAGATATACAAATATCGACGATACGTGTACAAACATCGTCGATATTTAGAGAAAACATAGGCTAGAAAAGATGTTTTCTTCGGCATCTTTTCCTCTTTTCTCCCCTATTTTTGATGTTTATCTCGAAACTCCTCCCTATATTTGTCGTCGTATAGAAATCGAATCATATAATGAGTCCCATAAAAAGGCCGATGCGAATCGCCCGAACGTTATTTATTAGTGAATGGATAGCGGAAGGGGGACCAAAAGGTTTCTCTTCCGCGTTTTTCTATCGTCCTTGAAAAAGAAAGCACAGAAACTTGCCTATCCTTGCACCAACTATGCCGGATTTTTTGTAAGTTTGTCCGTTCTTACAAAAGAAACCAATAATAATTTAAACGTATCATATTATGGCAACAACACCAGAATTCAAGTATCAACCGATGTTTGAGCACGGGAAAGATACAACTGAGTACTATTTGCTTACGAAAGATTATGTATCGGTATCGGAATTCGAAGGAAAGCCGATCCTGAAAATCGCGAAAGAGGGTTTGACCGCTATGGCCAATGCTGCCTTCCACGATGTATCCTTCATGCTTCGCCGTTCGCACAATGAACAGGTCGCTAAGATCTTGAGCGATCCGGAAGCAAGCGAGAACGACAAATACGTAGCGCTTACATTCTTGCGCAACGCTGAAGTAGCCGCTAAAGGCATTCTTCCTTTCTGCCAAGATACAGGTACGGCTATTATCCACGGAGAAAAGGGACAACAGGTTTGGACCGGTTACTGCGACGAAGAGGCGCTTTCGCTGGGTGTGTACAAGACTTATACAGAAGAGAACCTGCGCTATTCGCAAAACGCTCCACTCTCGATGTATGAAGAGGTGAACACGAAATGCAACCTCCCGGCACAAATTGATCTTGAAGCTACCGAAGGCATGGAATATCGCTTCCTTTGCGTTACAAAGGGAGGTGGTTCGGCCAATAAGACTTATCTTTACCAAGAAACAAAAGCTATCCTAAACCCGGAAACTTTGGTTCCGTTCTTGGTAGAAAAGATGAAGACATTAGGTACGGCAGCTTGTCCTCCTTATCATATCGCATTCGTTATCGGAGGAACTTCGGCTGAAAAGAACTTGTTGACCGTGAAGCTCGCTTCTACCCATTATTACGACGAATTACCTACAACCGGAAACGAATACGGACGGGCTTTCCGCGACGTGGAACTAGAAAAGAAAGTATTGGAAGAAGCGCATAAGATTGGACTCGGCGCTCAGTTCGGAGGTAAATATTACGCGCACGATGTACGCATCATCCGCCTTCCGCGCCACGGAGCCTCTTGTCCTGTAGGTTTGGGAGTGTCTTGCTCGGCAGACCGTAATATTAAATGTAAAATCAACCAAGACGGTATCTGGATTGAGAAGTTGGATGCTAATCCAGGCGAATTGATTCCGGAAGAATTGCGTCAAGCTGGCGAGGGCAATGCCGTGAAGATTGATTTGAATCGTCCGATGAGTGAAATCCTGGCTGAGTTGGATAAATATCCGGTAGCAACTCGTTTGTCATTGAACGGAACTATCATCGTGGGTCGTGACATCGCTCATGCTAAACTGAAAGAACGTCTGGATAGAGGCGAAGACCTTCCGCAATACATCAAAGACCATCCGATTTATTATGCTGGCCCGGCTAAGACTCCGCAGGGTATGGCTTGTGGTTCCATGGGACCGACCACGGCAGGCCGTATGGACCCGTATGTTGATTTGTTCCAAAGCCATGGCGGCAGCATGATTATGTTGGCAAAAGGAAACCGAAGCCAGCAAGTGACCGACGCATGCAAGAAGCATGGCGGTTTCTATTTAGGTTCGATTGGAGGCCCGGCCGCTATCTTGGCTCAAAACAATATCAAGAGCATCGAATGTGTAGAATATCCAGAACTCGGCATGGAAGCTATCTGGAAGATTGAAGTAGAAGACTTCCCAGCATTCATCTTGGTAGATAATAAGGGGAACGATTTCTTCAAGCAGATTCAATCCCGGTGTACGGATTGTAAATTAAAGTAACTTCCCTTTTTAATTGAAAATGGAAAGTTGAAAATTGAAATTGGTTGGTCTTTTTCAATTTTCGACTTTCCATTTTTTATTTTAGAATAGATTATAGTTTGTGCGAAGCACTTTGAACTCAGTACGACGATTAAGCTGATCAGCTATCTCTTGTTGTTCGGGCGTGAGTTTCAACACGAATTCTTCCGTCAGGACATCACCTTCTTTTAAGAAATCATACTGGCGGGCGATTTTGCGGTTCACCTCTTTCGGAACGCTCTCACCGTAACCTTTTGCTTCAAGTCGGTCGGCCGCGATACCTCCGGCAATGAGATAATCTACGACCGATTGTGCCCGTCGTTGCGCCAGGCGTTCGTTGTATTGTTCGGTTCCTTTCCGGTCGGTATGCGAACGAAGTTCAATGGTCACATTCGGATTATCGTTGAGCATCTTAATTAATTCGTCCAGTGCCTTCTTCGATTCGGGGCGAAGCGAGGCTTTATCGAAATCATAGAAAATATTATCAATAACCACCGGCTTATTGATGGGCGAAAGAAAGAAATCGACGATATAGGTTTCACTCTTTTCTTCCGGTCCCGTATGTAATTCGTAGTTCTGGTTCAAATACCCGCGGGCACTAGCCATCATCACATACCGGATGTCACGTTCCAACTCTACCATATACTCACCATCTTTATTGGTCAATACTTTGGCATTCAATCCATCGCGTCCTACGATTTGCACCGTCGCATCTTGTATTGGATATTCGTCCACGTCGTTCACATAACCTTCGATATGTACCGTGATGACCGGTTTTTCAAATTCATAGAGGTGGTCGAAGCCGCGGGCATCGTTGCGGTTCGAACTGAAAAAACCCTTTTCCCTGTTTCCAGCAAAGGTAATACCAAAATCATCACTCGACGAATTGATGGGATATTGCATGTTTTCCACTCGCCAATGTCCCGTACTGTCCTGCACGGCACGGAAAAGGTCGAGCCCACCCATGCCCGGATGTCCGCTGGAGGAAAAATAGAGCGTCACCGAATCGCGCACATAAGGAAACATCTCGTCGCCCGTCGTATTGATTTCCGGTCCCAAGTTTTCCATCGGCCCAAAACTGCCACCTTCCACGCGAGCACGGTAGATATCTTTTCCGCCAAAACCACCTACTACGTCGGAAACAAAATAGATATATTTCCCGTCGGGAGAAATAGCTGGGTGGCCCAACGCTGTGATGGAATCGTTCACAATCGAAACACGTGTCCCTTTACCCCATTTCGCGCTACTACGAGTTGATGTGTAGATTTCGGCCGTACGGTCGCCCGTCTCGTCTTCCGAACAATAGGTATAATACATCGTATTGCCGTCTGCCGTAAAAGAAGGTGTACCCTCGTCGAACTCCGTATTCACCTCATCCTCCAGTTCTTCGGGAGCGAGCCAATTGCCATTCTCATCCTGTTTCACCAAGTAGAAATTGTTATTGTATTGCCCCGTAATGGCATTCAGTTTCGCGTCCTTATCCTTCGTACGGGAAGAGGCGAAATAGAGCTGGTCGTAATTTTCGCCCGCCAACATAGGTGAGAACTCACCACGCCGCGAATTGAATTTCTCCATCCGCCGTACTTCGTAGCGTGTTGGGTTCTTACGCCATTCCGGCGCTAAGCGACACCCTTCAATCCCGTTGTATGCCAACTGGCTCCCCGGATTGTACATCAAGTAGGTATCGTATTGTTTAATCGCCTCGTTATAACGTCCTTTCCGTTGAAGCATCTGCCCCACGCGCAAATGGAGGATAGAATCTGGATATTTGTAGCGCACGGCGTTCAGATAGCCACTCAAGGCTTTGTCTGTACTGTTTATCATACGATTACACTCGGCCATACGATAGGCTATATAGCCGCGCAAATCGCGTTTTTTGGGCGACGTCTTGGTATAAAGCTTACGGTACATCGCCGCCGCCTCGTAATATTCACCGATACGTTGCTTCTCTTCGGCATCACTCAACTTGACGGATTTGCAAGAAAAGAGACACCCTATGGCAGATAGCCACAAAAATATAGGTAGGAATGAACAGATCTTTTTCATCTTCAATCGTTTATTTTCTTCTATCGAATCGAGGCGATTAGGTTTCCCTGCCGGGAGGAAAACATTCCCTGACCCTCTTAAAAAACGAAAAACAGAACCGCTTATTGCGGAAGCTGTCCGTAATGTTTCTTGCCGCGTACATAAAATTGCCAGAGAAGACTAAAGGATTTCAGCTCCGGTATCTCCTGCACGACGGCAAGTTGCTGATTCACGACGCGCTGCTCACGATAGGCAGGTACCAGGCGATGGAAAGCACGGCGAGCGTCACAGACAGCACGAGCATTTGCTGGATGCCCTTCGAGCAAGAATTTCAATGCCGCCAAATAGTCCAACCAAAAACGCAAACGCATCACCCGGTGCAACTCCTTTTCAGGCAAATTCTTATAAAGCATTAAGAGGTTATTGCGGAAATTGAGAAAGGTTTTACGCGGACTCTCGACGTGAAGCGTTCCACCACCCACATGGTAAACCACCGACTGAGGCGTGCATACCAACCGATATCCGCGTGCCCGCATCCGCCAACACAAATCGATTTCCTCCTGGTGGGCAAAGAAACCTGCGTCCAGCCCACCGACGGACCGATAAACATCAGTACGGATAAAAAGGCATGCACCTGTTGCCCAGAGGATATCCACTTCCGCGTCGTATTGTTCCCGGTCAGTTTCCACCTCCTGGAAAATACGTCCGCGACAAAAAGGATACCCATATTTATCCATGAAACCTCCCGCTGCGCCTGCATATTCGAAACGGTCTCGTTCCCTTTCTGCCAAGAGCTTAGGCTGGACAGCAGCTACTTCCGGCGAGACATCCAACCGGTGGATCGGCGCATCGAGCCAACCGGGCGTTACCTCCACGTCGCTATTTAAAAGCACAGCATAGGGTACGTCAATTTGCTGCAAGGCACGGTTATATCCTTCGGCAAAACCATAATTCTGCGTGAAACGAACCACACGTACCGAGGGGAATTTCTCGGCCAAGATCCGGAGAGAATCATCCGTCGAACCATTATCCGCGACCACAACCTCAGCAATTTCTTCAGGAGAATAACGGACGACCGACGGCAGGAAACGTTCCATGAGTGCCGCCCCGTTCCAATTCAGGATGACTACCGCCACTTTCTTCTTATCCTTTGTGTTCATGAGTGATTACATCTGTTCGTTTGTATTTCCAACGTTTATGCGTCCAGAGCCAGCCGGCCGGGTTACGCAGAATACTACGCTCCATGCGACGGGCGTATTCTTCTGTAATCCAATTTTCCGACGTCTCTTTGGGGTTTTCCGAGATAAGTTGTAATTCCAGCGTATAATACCCGCGCCGAAGCATCTGGACATCGAGATAGACGACCGGCGTGTTCAACTTCCGAGCTAACCGCTCCGCACCCGTGAGGATGGCCGTTTCCTGATGCAGGAACGAAGTCCAATAGTGCAGGTTTTGCCGGCTGGGTGTTTGGTCTGCCAAGAAGATAACGACCGAGCGAACTTTCTCTCGTTGGAGGCGAATCACTTCACGCCCGGTTTCATATTTGGAGATAACACGCGATCCGAACTTCGTTCGCAGATGGACGAACAGATTGTCCACCACCTTGTTGTTCAGTGGACGGTATATCTGATACATCACAGCCTCTTCGAAGCGCGTCGTCGAGCCAGAGTACCACTCCCAATTTCCGTAATGCCCCATAAGTAACAAGCAACAAGGATGTCCAGCATCCATGAGCTGATCAACTACTTCTGGATTTTGAACATACGCCCGTTCCTGTAGTTCCTCCAACGAAATATGAGCGAGCTTGAGGGTTTCTACGATATAATCTGCGAAGTGATGGTAAAATTCTCGTTCTATCTTACGCAGTTCCGGCTTACTTTTCTCCGGAAAAGCGGCCGAGAGGTTGCGTCTTACCACACTGAGCCGATAACGCACAACTTTATATATAATAAGGTATAACAAATCAGCCAACCCGTAGAGTATACGCATCGGTAATAAAGCATGCAACTTGACCCAACTATATAATAATGTATACCACATGACTGTCCACTTTAGGAATGAGGACATACCGACGGTTCTATCCGGAGAGCTGTCTGGTCTACATTCCATCCGCCCAAGTGGACTTCCCGTACTTCATTTATCCATGCTGCTTCGAATGGCGCCTCTACTTTAATATAGTTCTCAGTAAATCCGTACATCTGTCCGCCCTTCTCGGTATGTTCGAACAGGACCTTCGCTTTCCGCCCCATGTGTGCTTCATAAAAAGCTTTGAACTTCTTACTGGAGAGTTCAATCAACGTTTGACTCCGGGCGTGCTTTACTTCTGGAGAGACAATATAATCTATCTTCAAGGCTTGCGTACCGGGTCGTTCGGAATAACTGAAAACATGCAATTGTGTCACATCGAGGCTCTCGATGAAACGGCGCGAATCCTCGAAAAAGGCATCCGTTTCACCTCGCGTCCCGACGATAACATCTACTCCGATGAAAGCATCGGGCATTATGCTTTTGATTTTCTCTACCTTATGGCGGAACAAGGCGGTATCATATCTACGTCGCATAAGTTTCAAGACCTCATCGCACCCACTTTGCAAAGGAATGTGGAAATGCGGAGCGAACCGTTTGCTCATAGCTACGAAATCAATCACCTCGTCCGAGACCAGATTGGGTTCAATCGACGAAATACGGTAGCGTTCGACGCCCTCTACCTGATCCAACGCGCGAATCAAGTCGATAAATGTTTCGCCCGTCGTCTTCCCGAAATCCCCAATGTTCACACCTGTCAGGACGATTTCTTTTCCTCCTTGCCGAGCGACGGCTTCTGCCTGCTCGACGAGGCTCGCAATACTCCCGTTCCGGCTCCGTCCTCGTGCGAAAGGTATCGTACAGTAACTGCAGAAATAGTCACAACCATCTTGTACTTTCAAGAAATGCCTCGTTCGGTCATCAGCCGAACAAGAGGGCATAAATTTTCGGATGTCTCGGCTTTCCGAAGCGAATACCTGCCCTACTCCACCATGCTTCTTCAAATCGTGCAGATAATGCAGAATGTCCAACTTCTGTTCAGCACCCAACACGAGGTCGACACCTTCTACTTGTGCCACCTCTCCCGGTTGCAATTGAGCATAGCAACCTGTCACGACGATAAATGCACCTGGATGTTCTTTCCCAATACGCCGAATGGCTTGTCGACATTTCTTGTCCGCCAACTCCGTGACCGAGCATGTATTTACAACGCAGATATCGGCCTGTTCACCTGGCTGCACCCGCTGGATACCTTGCTCAGCTAATAACTTTCCGATGGTCGACGTCTCCGCAAAATTTAGTTTGCATCCTAAGGTATAATAGGCTGCTTTTTTATGAGGGAATAAAGTAGCGTCCATGTTGTCTCTTTTTGTTATGCGTTGCAAATGTACGGAAAATAGCCGGAATATCGTTAGATTAATCCTAATTCCTTCGCAATTCGGCACGCTTCTATTGAGTTTTTTGCCTTCAATTTATGCAAAACTTCTTGACGATGGTGGTTTATAGTGTTTAGGCTGACCGAGAGGGTTCGTGCAATTTCTTTACTTGACATTCCTTCATGGATAAGGCTTAATACTTGTTTTTCCCTCACAGACAGGACATGCTGATAATCTTGCTTCGACAACTCCTGCCATTGCCCATTTACGGAACTGATAATCGCACCTTGCACAGGAAATGGCCAGTGCAACGGATTGTAGAGGCAGAGGGCTAACCATAAATGGTTACTTACGTCCAGAAAAGTGTAAAAGATACGGTGTAAGACTGGATGGTAAACTCCACATGCATCTTTCATTCGGAGCTTGCTAGCTAGATAATAGTCAGTCCGCATCGCCTTTGGCTTCTGTTTGATATATTGGAAAAAGTACAATTCTTGTAGATATTTCTGTGGTAAATCGTCTGGATGAATCCGTTGAAATAGTTCGTCTTCCCATATCGAGTGTACTTGTTCTTCCTGTTTTTCCTTGTCGATGCCTAAATTTCGAGCGAACTTACCATAATATATATAACTTTGGTTCATTCGTAGGTCGCTCAAGACGGCTATGGATTGTTCTATTTGCGCATAGTGACTAGCTATTTGTCGATACGTTTCCAATTCATGAACGTACGAATGGGATTGCTCAAATTTTTGAGCAGAGAATGCTTTGTTCAACAGATCTATCGTTTTCATTGCTCAGAAAAAATGGTTATTAATAGCTATTGCCTGGCTGGCTCAAAGGCACTACTTTTGCAAAGGTAACTAAAAAAAGAATGACATGAAACGTAAGAAACTATTTTATGCACTGCTTGCTGGTCTCTTAACGCAAGCATCTGTTGCACAAACCTTAGAGAGAATGCAATGGTTCAATGAACCGGAACAATGGGAAATTATAGGAAACAGGCTCACCATGGACATAACACCGCAGACAGACTATTGGCGAGTCTCGCATTACGGATTTACAGTAGACGATGCACCTTTCCTTTACACAACGAGAGGTGGTGAGTTTGAAGTAAAAGTAAAAATCGCAGGAGATTATAAGACTCGTTTCGACCAATCTGGATTGATGTTACGTCTGGACCACGAAAACTACATCAAAGCTGGAATTGAGTTTGTGGATGGGAAGTATAACCTCAGCGTAGTGGTGACGCATCATACAAGCGATTGGAGTGTTATCCCGTTGGATAAACCCGTTCCTTTCGTCTGGATTAAAGCGGTACGCCGCCTGGATGCAGTCGAGATTTTCTACTCATTCGACGATAAAAACTATGTAATGATGCGTAATGCTTGGTTACAAGATAATCATCCAGTCATGGTGGGCGTCATGGGTGCTTGTCCGGACGGAGATGGTTTCCAAGCGCATTTCGAAGAATTTACGATTAAGCATCTCCCAGATGCGCGACGCTTACAATGGCTTGAAAAGAACAAGGAAACATCCGAATAAATAACTAAAAAACACAGAGTCACAAAGAGACAGAGTTTCTAATTACCAATTGCTTCGTGACTCTGTGTTTAAATTATTTCGTGCCTAACCGAAAATCAAGCGTAATACCCAGCGTAAAAGTTCGGTCCCGAAGTTTAGAGAAATTCTTTACGTATGAAGTCAGTGCCGTTTGATAACTGGCCACTAAACCTAAGGCTGTCCGCTTGAAATCCTTCTTGACACCTACCTCACAACGGACACCCAGATGGACGGGGTTGAAATCCATCCCCAAACTCTCGTCATGCGATTCCGATGAAATCTTTTCGCTCTTCCCTACTTTGATATTTACCACCGGTCCTGCACCTGCATAGAACGTATAGCCATCATACGACACCTTCTTTATATCAAACAACGTATTCAACGTAAGGAAAGTACCCATCAAACTCCAATCAGAGGCCTCATCCAATGAAGTCCAGAGTTCGTCCTTTCCGCCTTTCCGAACGACACCTATATTACTTGCAAGATGAAACCAACCCCGATCCAGATACTCCGCCCCGACCATAAAATAAAAGGGATGCACCGTCTCGTTAAACAAATCCATTCCATGCATCGACGAAAAACCTACACCGCCTTCCATCTTCATCCTTGAAACTTGCGGCTCAGTAGAAATTTAGTGGGGATAAATTTGTTAGTTTGAAGAACAAACCTTTATTTTGCAGTATGGAAAACGATTATTTGAACATACTTGCCGGTATTGTACTCCC
>NZ_NFJB01000035.1 GCF_002159645.1 Parabacteroides sp. An277
ATCCCGCATAATCCGTATGCAACGCGGTAAAACCATACTTGGCCGCAATCTCGGCCGTCACTTTCGACAAAATGTCGCTGTGCACCTGGTAATGCTCGGCATTGCGAGCATACGAAAAACCAAATTGTTCGTTAATTTCTTTCTCATTCATACCTTTTCCTATTTTAAACATAAAACAAATTTCATTCGCCTTGCAAACCCCTTTGCAAACTTCTTACAAATTGCAGCAACCTTACAAACCCCTTTGCAACGTCCCCACAAGTCGCGAACAACCTTGCAAACCCCTTTGCAGACCTCCTGCAAATTGCGGCAACTTTGCAAACCCCTTTGCAGACCTCCTGCAAATTGCGGCAACTTTGCAAACCCCTTTGCAGACCTTCTGCAAATTGCGGCAACTTTGCAAACCCCTTTGCAGACCTCCTGCAAATTGCGGCAACTTTGCAAACCCCTTTGCAACATCCGCAAAGTTATACATTAATTTAAAATAGGCAAGAAAAAAGGAGAAAAAATTGGTAAGAAAAAAACGAGGCTACTTTTCGTGTTGATTTTCACCTCGTTCTTTCTCATTTTACTGAATCCTGACAACATCCAAATAGACCGTTGATAGAATTCCTGCTTTCTTGGACAGTTTCCATTCAATTTTTCATAACCCCTAACTGTATTACATCCGAATTCACTTCTACTTCCATTGCCTCGGTACAATCCATAAAGGCATGATCTCCAATAAGTACAGTATTTAAAGGGAGAATTACCTTTTGCAAATGCCACAATCCGACAAAAGTACGCGATGGAATAATTGAACCCTCGTTTATGGTATTATGAAAATCTTCCAATTGCGTTCTAATCTTGTTTTCTATAGGCTGTATTCTTGTTTCTAACTGTTCTATTTGCTGTTTACAAACAGCTATCCCCTTATCAATTTCATTTGAAATACGAGCATACACATTAGGATCTGTCAAATCGCTTTGCTGCATTTCCTTTTCCAATTCTTCTTTCAAAGCCGACCCAAACATCTTATTGCTTATATAATCCATTGTTGAAATTTCTTCATGCTCATATTGCTTTTCCAATACATCATCACTCATTCCCAACAAGAGTGCTAAAAAGGCTCTCTGTCCTTGTTCATCTTCAGCTTTCTTTTTTTCTTTCGGCAAATTAGTCTTTTTACTTTTCAAATCCGACAAAGAAGACAATAAAACTTTTTTCTCTTTCATCAAACTCAAAAAACTACTATCGACAGATATTACATTCTTCAAAATAGAATAATAACTTATCGTATCATTC
The DNA here is from genome assembly GCF_002159645.1 of Parabacteroides sp. An277. GTDB lineage: Bacteria > Bacteroidota > Bacteroidia > Bacteroidales > Tannerellaceae > Parabacteroides. The sequence continues at coordinate 1,285 of NZ_NFJB01000035.1, forward strand.
AGAGATATTAATCCAGAAGATTTTGCATATTTATCTATATCATCCAACAAGTTTCCGATATCCCTTTTTGAGATTTCAGACAACCACGTACTGAAATTATCATCTTTTATTACTACATCACGCATATCCAGATAACGCAAATTCGATAATTGCGATAATATTTGCAAATCACGCATATTCATATTACCGCTTAATGTCAATCTTTTTACAAACGAATATCCTCCGTCTAATTCACTCTTCAAATGTTTATCATCCAAAGAAATTGTATATTCTGATGGCGCATTATCTTTTACCATAGATTCATACAAACGTTCATCAAGCTGCGATTTGTATGCACTGTAACGATTGGCAGGAACAATCACTTTATTCCATATAGCATATGGATTATTTTTAGATGTAGATTTGATACTAAAATAATCTTTTATCATTTTATCTGAAGAAGATTTATTCAAAATGTCATCTACAGAATCTGTATTTGTATTTGCATCTAATAATTGCGTTTCTATTTGAGGAGGATTCTGGGACGTAAATTGTACGACAAGATTATTATTGTTTGTGCCCAAAGCATATTGCTTCACTTTAACCAATCCTTTTGGCAATACAATTTTCTGAAGATTGGATTTTCCTGAAAATACAAAATCAGGTAATACATCTGCTTCCGTTACTTTGTATTTTTTATTTTCGGAAAAACCGGATTTGCCTAAAAGAATCAGAGTTGACAATGCATCTTTATTCCTCAAATTATCCCTAAAATCCATTCTTTCTCTCTGTGATAATTTTTTTTCTAAATAAGCTTTTCCTCCTGAGACAATAGAGACATTTGTCAAATCCAATTCTAGCAAAGTGGAAAGTTCCCGAATATACAAAAAATCAGAACCATTCATTTTACCTGAAATTGTTAATTTCGTCACATCTTCTTTTCCTTTCAATGCTGATTTTAATTTACCAGCTTTAATAGTAACTTTATACTCCTCTGCCGATAAACAGAAAAAACATAAAGAAAAAACTACTGTTAATACGGTCTTAGACAACATTAAAGCCCAATTAGAAGAATTACTTGTTTTCATAATATAAACCATTTATATAGATTATTTATTTCGTTCAAAATAAGCATCCGTTTGCGCATCACTTTCTGTTATAATAGACCAATCATTACCTTCCTTTTTGAAAATTAGATAAGCCGAATAATTGGTATATTTTCCATTTGTTTCTACTCGTTTTATGAAATCGCAACGAACTGTATTATTATCTATTTTCGTATATTGTATATCGCCTTCCAAAGTTTGAGAAAAACTATCATACTTTTTCATTATCGAAATAATTCGCGAAACACAATCTTTAGAAGACAACGTTTGTCCATAGAATAAAACTTCCGCATCATATAAACATTCTAATGAAGTTGAACTTATCAATTTATCAGTATGTAATTCGTTCCAATAAACAATTAAATCTTTAAGTTCAGATTGATATTCACTGTTCATATTTGCTCTATCTTTTGCTTCACTACTAACTTCGAAATTCAATTGAGTTTCTCCATTAATCCAAACACCCGACAATTTTTGCTGTTCAAAATCTGCATGACCTGTAAAAGTACCAAAACATTCATCCTTCTCATTATATTCAGAAAATGTAAAATCCCCATTATCTTTCATTTCACCCTTTATAGTCATATAATTGGTATGACCTTCGTATTTATATCGCCCAGAAATTTTATTATTTATACAGCTAAAAGACATTTCAATATGGTATTTTCCGATATGTCCTTTTCCCTCTATTTTCTTTTCAAGAACTTGCCCATTATTATCATTTTTCGATAGATCATCTTTCAGTTTTTTCTGAGTACTTTTACTTTGTACATTATCAACAAAAGGATTTTCAAGTGTTCCAAACATATAAAGTGTATAATCTTCATTTTCTTTAATTATATCATCTACACGACCAGATTCTCGCAATGATTCTCCAGCCATTCTTCCAAGATAAGTACCAACTAAAGCTCTTCCATCTACCACATTAATAGCATAAGAATTACTGTCAAAGTTCGTACATGTACCTATAATATACCCAACTTCTCCCTTATTAAGTTCTAATACCGATCTATCATTTGCCAAAATAGTACATCCACTCATTTTTACACGATATTTGTAACCAGATAACCACGGTTCATCCACATCCAAAACAGTTCCTTTCAATTTTATTGTACGATGCCTATATTTATCATTAAATCTCATTGCATTTTGTGCCCCTTCGTCAGCCAAATCACTAACACTTACAAAACTCTCCCAAATAGAAACGATTTCCTTTTCTAATTCCTTTTTTATAATTTCATCTTTTATTTTATCCACAAAATTCCTTGTGCTTTATGTTGTAGAAAAAACATCTTCTACTTTACCTAAAAATTCGCCTTTCTCATTAAATATATCACCAAAAATTTTATTTCCATCTTCATCTATATATATTGAACTTATAAATTCGATATTATTCAATTTATATTTGGTACCATCTAACGTAAATCCTTTATCTTGAAATTTACCAAATTTATAATCATAATATACCGCATATAAAGAACTATCAGCCTTTGATGTTACGATTAATGTGGCATCATTTTTCTTCGAAAGCAATGCTATTGTTCTACCATCTGTAGATTTCTTTATGGTTTGTACTGAATTCATATACTCAGATACACTATTTTCTAATAGACACTCTCTATTTTTATCATTTTTAAGATCAATTATACCCACATAAGTATTAATATTGCCTACTTGCGCATAAATATTCTCCTCGCGCTTATATACGTAATTATAAGTATCTATTGAACCTATAACAGCAAATTTATTCCAGTTTTTGTTTTTAGCATATGAATTCATTATTTGATAAGCAGATTGAGGATTCCTTTTTATTTTTTCCTCATTAGTAGCTTCTTTACACGAAAACATAGATATTATTAACAATAATAATAACCCAGTTTTAAAATCATAAGACTTTAAGACTCCTTTTTGGATACTCATAACAGCAAATACAATTTGTGCCCTTCCAAGCCTCCAAACTCCAGGCTAACAACTTAACATAAAAAAGCGTGAGACTTGTCCTGCTGTTCATCAAACATCGGGCATCGCCAAACGCCTTGAAGAAATGAACGAAGAAACAATATTCTCACGCCGATAAGTATAATGATACGGAATACGACCGATGCGTATTCGTACATATACAAATACAGAATGAGCGTCACATTGTCTTCATCCTTCTTCTTGAAATTGGCGATTTCGATGTTTAGGATAAAGCAAAAAACGCTTTCTTTAAGCCGACGATTTCTCCCGTCGACAAGTGCAAAGGTAACGTTTCTTTTTCAATGCAACGCTCTGTATGATTAAATTTTCTTCAAAAGTACACGAAATTTTTCAGATATATGCCATTAACAACCAGAAAGCACCCATATGGTTGCTTGGAAAGGAATTATTTGGAAAATCTATTCTTTAGTAATTCAGGATTGTTGCGGCAATCCCAGATGGAGGAAAGTTTTTGTCCACTCCTAAACGAAAACGTTTTCATAGCCCAGTATTGCATATTTGCCGAAGTTCCATTTTAGCTTCAGCAGTAATTTCTATTTTCACCATGTTTCCATTTCTTTAAGCACTTCGTTTATATCTTGCGTATTCCCATTTTCAATGTCCCGCAAAGATTGCCTTACGCGCTCCCTCAATTCTTCCACGGTGTATTGGCAAGGCGGGACGAGCGGTTTCCTTTCCTTTTTAATCAGCGTTTCAATCGCCTTCAACAGATGGATATCGTCTGTCTGGAGGATGCTTTCAGCCAATAGGTTCTTCCATGCTTGCAGTTCGAGTGTTGTCATATCTATTTCTTTTTATGGTTTGAAGGCAAGGAGCTGTGTCAAAATAGAAAATGGCACACAGATGACGCAGATTTAACAGATGATCGCAGATTCTTTTTATTGATTTATAATTAAATAAATCTGTGATCATCTTGTCGCATCTGTGTTCAGTGTGCCATATACCCATTATGAAACACCTTCCTCTGCCTATGCCAGTCTTTCACGTATCAATCCGCATAAATGGCCTTCTGACCCGCCAAGAGCGTATTGCGCATGAGTGAAATGATGGTCATCGGTCCCACACCACCAGGTACAGGACTGATATAAGAACATTTCGGAGCTACCTCATCGAATTTTACATCGCCGCACAACCGGAAACCAGACTTACGCGTCGCATCCGGGACACGGGTCGTACCCACGTCGATAACCACAGCACCCTCCTTTACCATATCGCCTTTCAGGAACTCAGGCACACCGAGCGCTACAATAATAATGTCCGCCTGACGGCACATCTCAACTAAATTCTTCGAGCGGCTATGGCAAACCGTCACAGTACAATCACCCGGATAGGCCTTTTGCAACATAAGCGACGCCATCGGTTTACCTACAATGTTACTACGCCCCAAGACAACGCAATGCTTCCCTTGCGTCTCGATACCATAACGGCGAATAAGCTCCAAAATACCTGCCGGAGTCGCCGAGACAAAACAGGGCAATCCGATAGACATCCGTCCGACGTTGATAGGATGGAAACCATCCACATCCTTACGGTAATCGATAGCCTCAATGATTTTCTGTTCTGAAATATGCTTCGGCAACGGAAGCTGGACGATAAAACCATCCACATCCGGGTCGTTGTTCAATTCATCTACCTTACGGAGCAATTCCTCTTCTGTCACGTCCGCCTCGAAACGGATAAGCGACGATTTAAAACCAATCTCCTCGCAGGTACGTACTTTGTTGGCCACATAGGTTTCGCTTCCCCCGTCGTGACCCACCAAAATGGCCGCCAGATGTGGGATTTTCCCACCTTCAGCCTTTATCTTCGCCACTTCTTCCGCCAACTCTTGTTTGATTTGAGCCGCGGTTGCTTTTCCATCAATCAATTTATATTCCATGGTGCAATGAATTTAATTTATCTTTTAAAGTTGGGCATCATCGGGAATTTGCGCGCGCCCGGTTTAGCAGTCGTCAAGAGACGCATCATTTTGCGCGTTTCGTCGAACTGCTTGAGCAACTTGTTCACTTCTTGAATCGAAGTACCGCTTCCTTTGGCAATACGCTGGCGGCGCGAACCATTGAGGATAGCTGGATTCGTCCGTTCGGCCGGTGTCATCGAATAAATAATCGCCTCGATGCTCTTAAAGGCGTTATCGTCAATATCCACATCTTTCAATGCCTTCCCGACGCCCGGAATCATGGAAGCCAGTTCCTTCAAGTTACCCATCTTTTTGATTTGTTGTATCTGCGCGATAAAATCGTTAAAGTCGAATTGGTTTTTGGCAATCTTCTTCTGCAAGCGACGTGCCTCTTCCTCGTCATATTGTTCTTGCGCACGTTCCACCAACGAAACAATATCACCCATGCCCAAGATACGGTCTGCCATACGTTCCGGATGGAAGATATCCAGCGCATCCATCTTTTCGCCCGTCCCGACGAACTTGATAGGTTTGTCTACGACTGTCCGGATGGAAAGAGCCGCACCGCCTCGGGTATCACCGTCGAGCTTCGTCAGCACTACGCCGTCGAAATCCAGCCGTTCGTTAAATTCTTTCGCTGTATTGACAGCATCTTGTCCTGTCATGGCATCCACCACGAAGAGGGTTTCGTCGGGTTGGATAGCCGCCTTGATGGCTGCAATCTCTTGCATCATTTGCTCGTCGATAGCCAAACGCCCGGCCGTATCGACAATAACCAAATCATATCCTTTCGCCTTGGCTTCAGCGATGGCATGTTGCGCAATCTCTACCGGATTCTTATTTTCGTCCTCGCGATATACCGGGACGTTGATTTGTTCGCCCAACACACGTAGCTGTTCGATAGCAGCCGGACGATACACGTCGCACGCCACGAGCAACGGCTTCCGGTTCTTCTTCGTCCGGAGCATATTCGCCAATTTACCCGAGAACGTTGTTTTACCCGAACCTTGCAAACCCGACATCAAGATAACAGCAGGGCGTTTCTCGAGTTTCAGGTCGGCTGCCGTTCCACCCATGAGTTCCGCCAGCTCATCGTGCACGATTTTCACCATCAACTGGCTCGGCTTGACAGAGGTCAACACGTTTTGCCCCAAGGCTTTTTCCTTCACTTTATCGGTAAATGTCTTGGCCACCTTGTAGTTGACATCCGCATCGAGCAATGCGCGGCGCACGTCTTTTAAGGTTTCTGCGACATTAATCTCGGTGATTCTTCCCTCACCCTTCAGCAATTTAAACGAACGTTCGAGACGTTCACTCAGATTGTCAAACATAGACTTCTTATATTATAATTTACCTTATCCGTTACAATTAGCGGCAAAGGTAGTAAAAAGTGCGGAAAAACCGGCAATTCTTCAGAGTTTCTTCTTCAAAGTAAACAGGAAAGTAATTCCTTTCCCGGGTGTGCTTTTGGCAGATATTTGGCCTTTATGGAAGATGACGGCATTCTTGACGATGGAAAGCCCCAGACCTGTCCCGCCCAGCTTGCGGCTCCGTCCCTTGTCCACGCGGTAGAAACGCTCGAAGATGCGATTGATGTGTTGTTCCTCCACACCTACTCCATTGTCCGAGTAATTAAAATAATAGAAACGGTCGTCTTCCTTGTAGCAATTGACCGATATCTGTACCTGTTCGCCGGCATAAGCTATCGTATTGTCGAACAAGTTCCGGAAAATGGAATATAAGAGCGAATGATTTCCATGGATAGTCGCATTTTCAGGCATGTGGACGAGACACGTGATGTGCTTCTCTTCCATCTTTTGCGTACATTCCCGTTCGATTTCGCGCACCAACTGATAGAGATTCACATCGGTGAGGTCGAAAAGGTCTCCGGCTTCGTCCATCCGGTTCAAGACGGAGATGTCTTGCAGCAATCCGGTCAGCCGCGTGCTCTGCGAATAACACCGTTCGAGGAAGAAATGACGTTTGTCTTCCGGGAGATTGGGCGTATTGAGGATGGTTTCCAGATACCCCTGTATGCTGCTGACCGGTGTCTTAAGTTCATGCGCTACGTTTTGCGTCAATTGCCGTTTGACGCGGTTTTCTTCTTCCTGGCGGGATATATCGTTGATGGATATCTCGTAACTATTGTTGAGGAACAGCATACATTCCACCAGGAATATCTTTCCTCCTTTGTCGATGGTGCATGTCTCGCGCAAGACTCGCCGGAGCGGCTTGTTGCGATGCGCCTCCAGGAAATGGCGGATGGGTTGCAGTTCCGGGATATCCAATACCTCTTCCGGTGCATGGATATCTGTATCCGAAATCACATTGGCAAATTGGATATACAGGATATTCGAAAGGATTTCGCGTCCGTCGTCGGCAAACATGGCGAATCCTTCGCGCGAATATTGGAAGTGCTTGATGAGCTTCTCGCGTTCGGTAGCCAGTTCGTTCTTGGCCTTTTGTTGCTTATGGTAGAGGGTGATGATTTGCTTGGAGATATCGCCCAGCTCGTCGTTGGGGAATACATATTCCTCGTCGTCTTGCTTGACGTTTCGGATATTGCTGGCAAAGTCCCGCAATTTGGCGATGGTCTGCCCGATGCTCAGCGTGAAACGGGAAAGGACAAAGAAGAATATCACCACCATCAAGGTCATGAAATAGATAAAATCCTTGTTGATGGCCAAAATACCTTTTACATACGGGTTATAGGGAATGGCCATCCGGTAGATGTAGTCATTGATGTCGGAGGCGGAATAGAAATAGCGTTTGCCTGTCGTCTTCGAATCGCGGATACTGAAGCTCTTCTGGTCGTGCCGCGCCTTTTGCACCTCCGAACGGTCGTTGTGGTTCGTATAGATGTCGTTTCCGCTGTTGTCGAACAGCACTTCGCCTTTGGGGCTGATGATCGTCACGCGGATGTCTCGCTGCGGTACTTCGTCGAGGAACTGCTGAATGATACTGTCGACATGCTGCGTCCCTTCGTGCCGGAGCCGGTAGTGGAGCTGGTAGTTGTAGGTTTTCAGGATGGTATCCAGTTTCTCTTGCGCGAACTCCGTCTCCCGCTGGTATTGAAACAGGAACAGGCATCCCGTGAAGCCGAGAAATATAAAAAATATAGACCAAAACAGCCGCTGACTAAACGGTATGCGGCTGTTGCGAAACTCTTTTTCAATCCTCCTTGCCATCATCATCATAGCACCTATCCTTCAAAGCAATAACCAAATCCCAAACGGGTTACAATGTTCTTTCCGTATTCTCCTATTTTCTTGCGCAAACGGGTGATATTGACATCTATCGTACGGTCCAGCACATACACTTCGTCTTTCCATACGCGGGAAAGGATTTCTTCGCGCGAGAAGACATGGTTGATGTTCTCGAGTAAAAGCTTCAGGATCTCAAACTCTTTCTTGGTGAGCGCAATCTCGTTTCCGTCGATGATCGCTTTGATGCGCTCCGTATCCAGCTGGAGCGTTTTGTATTGCAAGATGTTCCCTGTTGTCCCTTTCTTCTGCTCCAGGCTACGGCGCAATACGGCTTTCACGCGGGCCTGCACTTGCCGGATGGAGAAGGGTTTCGAGATGTAGTCGTCTGCGCCTAAGTTGAACCCCGTCAGCATGTCGTTTTCCGTATCTTTGGCGGTCAGGAAGATAATGGGCAGATGCGCCGTCTTTTCCTCTTTCCGGAGCAGACTGGCCAGCTTGAATCCGGAGATTTCGCCCATCATGACATCGAGCAGCAGGAGGTCGTATTGCGTCAAGTCCCGCGTGAGGGCCTCTTCCCCGCTGAATGCCGTATCTACTTCGTATCCTTCTGTCTCTAAGTTGAATTTCAAGATTTCGCACAAGTCCTCTTCGTCGTCTACGACCAAGATGCGCGGTGTTTGTTTTGCCATCGGAATCTATGTTTTTTAAGTTACTACTATTTGCTTTATTTCCGTGCAAAGAAACAACTTGGATGTTTCTGTCAGATGAAACAAGTGTTACATTTATGTTTCAGCACGAAAAAGGGGTTTGCCGGGTTCCTCTCCGCCGTGCCCCGCGAGGCAGGGGAAAGGGGTCCGGCAAACCCCAGCAAAAGTACGTATAATGTCCGAATCTGGCAAGTCCGGGCGGCTCGTTTATACCAGCGTCACTTCCGGGCATTCTATCACGCGCGGCTCCTCCAGGGGTTCGTCGCCGCCACTATAATAGGTGGTGAGCTTCACGCGGTATTTGCCTTCCGTCAGGTCGATAGGCACCACAAAGACCACCTCGGTGTCGGTGTTATACCCGAATATCGTGACCGTTTCTACGGACATATCCGGAGTATCCGACCGGTAGAAGTCGATGGCTCCCGGGCTGGTTCCGTCCGCGCCCACCAGGAGAAGCCCGTTGCCGGTGAACTTGGCCATCTGTCCGCGCGTCAGCGTCCCGTCCGTCTTCTGCGTCTTCAGGTCCAAGACGCCCGTCACGCCCGGTTCGCCGCTTGGTTCGGGGATGCCCATCTTGCGGCGGTAGTCCGTCAGCGAGGCGTAGTTGATGCCTTCATCCAGCACGCCGCCGTTCTCGAACGTGATGTTGTTCACCACCTTCTCGCGGAAATCTTTCGAAGGCGTGAAGGAGATGCGGATGTCGTGTATCAACTGGCTGGGATTCAGTACGCTTTCCAGATTTTCAAGCCCCTCGCTCCGGAACGTGATGCGTAGCGTGCCCATGTCGCCCAGGCGGAAACTCTCGCCCTTGCGGAGCTTCTTGATACCATACTTCTTGACCAAATCCAAGGCTGCTTCCAGTTCAATCGGCGCGGTCGTCGTGTTCTCGGTGGCATTCTCGGCCATCTCTTTCACATCTTCCGGGTCGTCGTTCATCGGACTGGCATACCACTTCTGTGGCGCGTCGGGATCCATCGGATTCCTTCTTTTAACCATTTTGTATTTCATGGCTCTTCCTTTTTTTGTTTGTTAATACTATATTTATAAATAACTGATAATCAATACTTGTTAAATTCTCCCGAAAGGGGTGTCCACGACTCTTAAGAGTTGCCGGCTGTAACTCTTAAGAGTTTCCGATTGCGACTCTTAAGAGTTTCCGAGCCTAACTCTTAAGAGTTGTCGAGACACACTCCTTAGTATCATTTCCGGAGACTCCTTAGCGTTCCTTTCCCCTACTCTCTCGCGCCCCTCGCTGCCACTCGCGGGAAGAGCGGTTTAGAAGGTTTCTATTATTTCGTTTTAGGATGCTTACTCCCTATTCCACCAAAGTTCCGTCGGGTCTCCATGGAATCCTCTGACAGAGCCATCGCGATAAGTCATTTCCAGATTCACCGAATCCTTAATCAAGATAGAGACCGGAGCATATTTCAAGATATGTGGATGGCTACAAGTATCTGTCATTATAAAGCGAGGAACCTTGTACTCATATTTCAACTTTCCCGTCAAACCCATAGCCGAAGTATCGTGCCACTGGTAGTTGAATACGGACTCACGCGGATAGAAAACAATCATATCCCCACCCTCATCCTCATAAAAATGAGCAGCCTTTAAAGGATAAGAAGCACTATAATCTATCACCTCCTCATCGTCGCACGAAGCGAACAGGGCAGCCATCGCTACCGCAGATAACATCAATAACTTTTTCATTGTACTATTCATTTAAATGTTTCTGCTCCTAAGACACGGAACTAGAGAAAAACCCTTACTCGATAGTAGATTTTTTTCTTATTTAAACTTATATCCCAACGAAACGCCAAAGAAGGCATCCACGTTATCCAATGTGACCAAATTCTGAAAAGCATATCCGCCAAGATACCATTTCCTATATTCCAGACCTACTTCGGCAGAAACACCCAAATCATATTGATCGCCTAATTGTCCATGTGGGCCTATGTGGAAATGCAAATCTATATCTTGAATCGGCACACGGTAAGAAGCATAAACAGGGAATAACAATGCGCTAAACCGATTGTCTTGTCCACCCACCGAATTGAACGAAGGAGCCACACTAATGGAAAAACGTTCCGCCAATGGCACGGAAACCATGCCTCCAATATTATATCCTCCATCTGTCCGACCTCCATAATTTTTAAGTACAGAAAAACCGGCTCTTGGCATAAACTCAACTTTCCGTCCTTGGGCGAAGGTTGAGATAGTAGCTACCCAAAAGATAGCTACCATTATACAGAAACGTTTCAGATACATAGATTATTCATAATATTTAAATGTGATCCAAAAATGATTATCCTTTCCATAATATTTTTTCGGGGTTCCATCTAATGCTATATTATTTTCGTCTAAAAACGATCCCCATCCCCAAATGTGATTTAATATAAACTCGTCCTTTTTCTCATACGGAAAAGAAACTTCTATGTTTTGCTCACCTCCAAAATCTGCTTTTGAATATTGCAATACTTGTATGCCAGTCTTATTTTTTCCTCCATCTTTTTCAAGGACTACTAGTCCATTACTGCGTTCATTTCTAAGCCATTCCGACTTAACTTGCAAATCAATTTGTTGAATATCATCAATTATACCAGATGAAGAAGTATGCATAATTTTTTTCGAGTTTCCAATTCCTCCAGGAACAGATTGCCAATAGAAATCAAACTCTCCTGCTCCTGCTAAACCACCTTCGTAGTGCTCTTTAAATAAAATATTAACTATATATAATCCTTTCTGTGCCAACTTCGGAGATTTTTCTTTCAACTTTTTTACAGCATACTTACTATAAAAGAAAACACTATCTTTATTATAAAACTCCCCATTTTCAAAATTAGGAATTTCATCATAACTCAAATCACTTTCAGCGATAACCCAAATAGGATTTTCCTTTATATACTCATCCGTCACTTCCTTTTCTTCTATAAAGAATGTACCATCTGACTGTTGAACAGGTTTATATAAGGTATAACCATCTTCCGAAGCAAATCCTATGGTAGGCTTATCTATGCCATTCCAATTTTGGGAATATGGCCATCTAATCATTAAATTCCCATTAGCCAATTCTGTAAAAAACTCCACATCAGCTAATTTTACTTTCTTTGTTGACTTGATACTTAAATAAGCTTTTCTTAATTCATTAGAAAGTGAACGAGTTATTTCTATTGTCCGAATTAATTTGCTTTCCTCAGGTTTTAATATATCATTAAAACGGAAAGTCTCTCCCATGCCATATTTTAAAGAACGATCGACACCTGCTTTCACTTCCTGCATAATAGCATCATTTATATCCACTACAGACATCAATTCAGCTACATCTTGTACACCAACCGGATCAGTAATACCTCTTGTTGTTAGATTCAAGCTTGACGTTTGTACCTCTTCTACCATCGCTTCATTTGTACACGAAGCCATAAATCCAGCTATTGCAGTAATAGCTACATACTTTAACACTTTCATTTCTACTTAAATTAGAATTATAAATTAATTAAACCATAGATTAAATTCTCCCCATCCGTTACCGAAACTGTACCGCCATTAGCATCCAAGCCTTCCAAGGAAATAGTTACGCTTGGCGTTACGTCGGTCTGTACCGATTCCTGATAAACCACGTTACCACTCGCGTCCGTAATAGATACTACTACGTCACCTAAGTCACTTTGGAAATCCAACGTCAGTGTCTCAGTAGTCTCGTCTATATTCCCTATAATAGGGATCTCGATACTACGCGGTTTAGAAGGTTTCTTCCAAAATCCATCCCACATAATCTTTTTCGCCGCAAAAGCGGGAAACGCAATAAGCAGTGCTATCGCGACTGCCAATGCTTGAAAAAACTTTACTTTCATTTGTTATTTGTCATTGCTTTTAAAAACCGGGTCAAAGGTCTTACTTTTGAATGAAATAATAGGGAAATAAGGGGCAAAGACTACAATACATACCATTTTCATACTAATTTGAGAATCAGCACGAAAAGGGCATGGCAGAAATTTATTTACAATACAACATACAATACAGAGCCGTTGTAATGCACTTAATAACAGGAATATTACAACCTATCCATAAAATACTTCAAAATAGGTCCCTCTGTCTTTGGGAAACGGAATTTGGAACGGATGCGTGTATGGCATACGTGGACGGTATTGATGGAAACGTTCAGCAAAGTCGCCTCTTGGCTGGTGGTCAGTTCAAAGAATGCTAAGCAACAATAAGGATATTCCGAAGGTATCAAGCCAGCCTGTTCCAATAATACCGAGAATTTAGGATACACCTTATTGATGATCTTCTGCAATTCCGCTATATCCTTTTCTGAAAGCGACGCCGTTTGGCCTTTATCCGACAGTTTGGCCAGCCTTCTTACTTTTCGGCAAATGGCGCTATCCTCCATCATGTGTTGGTTCAATTCCTTTATCCGGTTATTTCCAGCCTCAAGCTCATCTTGAATCAAAGCGTAGTCTTTCGCCAATTCCTGGTCATGCTGCGTCATTTCCTCCAACTTATTCGCGATACGGTTCAATGCCTCATCCTTCTCTGCCAATTTCCGTTCGAACTCTTCCTGCTCTTGTTTCGTTTTGGCAGACATATCCGCTATCAACTGTTCTTGCTCCTGTTTCATGCGTTGCTGAGTCGTTTTCAACTCTTGTATTTGCTGTTCGCCTTCTTTCAAACGACGCGCAATGTTTTCTTTTTCTTCCTTTTTCAAAGCAAGTTCCTGCTCCAATTGCTCTTTCTCTTGCAACTGAAGATGAAGTTCCTTTTGTTGCTGTTTCATCCGACGACGATACCAGATAACAAAACAAACCAAAATAGCCATTCCTATTATAGAAGCCACAATAATGCCCCCATTTCGTTCAATTCTGGCTTGCAAACGTACAATCTCTGCCACCATCTGCCTTTTGTCGAATAGATTCTCGGCTTCCGCCAAATTGGTATTCTTTAACCAGATGATATATTCTTCCCATAATTGGATATACTTTTTCATATATTTCAATGCCGCCTCCAGATTTCCCTTCTTCCATTCCAATTCAGCAAAATGGTATAGAAGTTCTTCGTGCGTATCTGGATTGAAAGTGGGTCCCTGCGCCTTTCGCAAATAATATTCGGCTTTCTCCAGACTGTCTTGTTGCAAATAAAGACGCCCTAATGCCGAGCAAGTAGGCACGGAATCCCCCGTATCGTAAGCAAGCGAGCGGAAGAAATAAGCCTTCGCGTTCTCAAAATCTCCTCGGATTGCATATACATTCCCTATACCATTATATATAGTGGCCATATCGGCTGAATCTTTCCGTTGTTGAATAATCGAATCGGCACGGAACATACAAGTCAATGCCAAATCAAAAGAATCCAATGCAGAATATTCCCTTCCTAAATCCCACCAAGCAAAACCAATTTGATAATCATCATCTGTTTGTTCAAACAGGGTCAATGCCTCTCTATATTTATTTTTTGCCGAAACATAATCTGCTTGTTCATGATATAAATCCCCGATATACCGACAAACACGAGCAGTCAGATGCCAATCCTCCGCCTCGCGGCTTCGCATTTCCGCTTCCTTAAAGGCATTCAAGGCCGGGCGATAAAGTCCCTCTTCCTGCAACGCACGCCCCCAATAGAAGCCCATCCGCGCCTGTTCGAGCAAAGAACCATGCTGCTCCAAATAATAGAGGGCGCGGTCGAGGTCTTCTTCATACGGAAGAGGCGACCCGATGGAATCCGCCAACTGGCACGCCAAAACACAATAGCGCGTCAGCCACTCGTCTGATAATAACACGGGATTCTTCACACTATCCAGCAGGGCACGCGCCTCCGACGGGGCAGCCGGCCATGCCGCTTCTGCCTGCTCCACCCGTTGTTTCCACTGCTTGATATCTTTCTCATACGGATTACAAGCCGCGAGTAATATACCTATTATAATATAAAGCCATCTATACATATTCCCCATTTATTTAACGGTGCAAAGATAGCACTATTTTTTACTCCAGCCAGACTACCAAGCCACTTCCGCCCGCACCCGGTCGAGGAAAAGCAGGAGGCGGTTGGTGACGTTCACCTCGCTCACGCCACTATCGAAATCGAGCGAAAGAAGATTCATCTCCGGATACAACCGCTTGATGCGCTTCTCGACACCCTTCGCCACGATATGGTTTGCAATGCAACCAAAGGGCTGGAGGCTCACGACGTGGTGCACGCCCTGCCGCGCATAAGAGACAATCTCGGCCGGAAGCAACCAACCTTCGCCAAACTGGGCATGGAGGGAAACCACCGCACGTGCCTGCTCGGCCTCCTCGAAGATGTCGTGGAAAGGCATGAAGTAGCGGAAGCGGGAAGCGATACGGTTCACTTTCCGGATTTGCCGCTTCACCAGCTGATAGACCGGCAATGCCAGGAGGTCCGTCCAGTTCTTCTCGCGCAAATGCGATTGCGTGTTTGTCTGCCGGTTGACAAAGTTCTGCAAGAAGAAGCTGCTCATAATAGGAGGCACCACCTCGACGCCCTGCCCGATGAACCAATCCGTCACATGCTTCTGCGCAAAGGGATTGAACTTGAGGTAAATCTCCCCAACGATACCTACCTTCGGAAGCATACGATCCTCGCAAATCCGGTCGAACTCGTCCGCCGCCTGCCGGAGAAGAGCCATCAACTGGTCCGCACGCTGGTTGGCCACGGCAATCGCACCCGCTTGCAGATACTTGTCGCGCAAAGCAGCTGCCCGTCCTCTCTCCCGTTCGCGCACGACGGAAGCATAATAGAACTTGGCCATACAGTCGCTATAAAGTACCAAATGAAGCGCCAGCGGCATCAGCTTCATCCAGTTCGCCCGGAAGGCCGGCTGGTAATTCCGAAGCTGGTCGGACAGCGAGATGGAAATCACGGGGACATCCGTATAACCCGCGTCTACCAACGCCTTTTGGATAAGCGTATAATAATTCGTGGCACGACACTGTCCGCCCGTCTGCGTAATGGCAATAGCCACCTGGTTCGGATCGTAACGCCCGCTCTTGAACGCCTTGATGATATCACCTACAATCAGGGTAGCCGGATAACAAATCTCGTTGTTAGCATATTTTAGTCCCCAATCACAGGAAGAAAGGTCGCTCAACGGCAAATTCTCGCCCTCATACCCTGCCACATGCAAAATCGCAGGCAACAACGGGGAGAGGAATGGCGTGAAGAAAGGAATCAGGATTTTCCGATGCCGATAGCGTTCGTCGAAAGGCGGTACCTGCACAAAAGCCTTCTCTGGGCCGGCAGACTCCTCCGCCGGAGCCAGCTTCAAGCTCTCGACCAGCGAACGGACGCGAAGTTTCATGGAGCCTACATTATTAATATCATCCAGCTTCAGGATTGTCAAGGTCCGATGATGCCGCAAAAGCAAATCGCGGATTTCATCCATAAGGAAAGCATCCGGCCCGCAACCAAACGAAGTCATCCAGACGAATTGTACTTCTCGTCCTTGCGCAATGCACCATTGCGCCGCACGGAGGATTTGATTCGGATACGCCCACTGGTCTACGAAATGAACATCGGTAGTGGCATACGCATCGTAACGAGCGATGTCTTCCGTAATGACATCCATACCCATATCAGCAATCATGTCGCCCACCTTGTTCTGGATAAGCGGATCGCTATGATAGGGACGTCCTGCCAACAGAATCACAGGTCTACCCGCCTCCACCGCAGCACCATAGATATTCCGGCAACGCTGAACCATCGCACGTTCGTATTGATTTTGTTCCTCTTCAGCACGTACAAACGCCTTTCGAATCGTATCCTTACCGATGCCCAATCCTTGCAAATATTCCATGCACTGTTTGAAAAGAGCTTTCTTCTCTTTAAACGAAATCACAGGAGAATCAAACGGCGTATCTTTTATTTGTACGTTCTTGACTACCTCCGAATAACCCGTTACCACCGGACAATTGTAACTGTTGAGGTTCTTCGCCTCTTTCCGCTCATACACGACAAAAGGCATATAGATACGGTCTACCCGTTTTTCTACCAAATCTTGAATATGACTATGCACCAATTTAGCAGGAAAACAGATATTATCCGACATTACCATCCGCGCCGAGCGTTCATAGTTCCCGAAATTCGACACACCGGAGAGGCACACTTCCATACCACATTCTGTAAAAAGCGTATGCCAAAAAGGATAATCCTCATACATATTCAGACAACGGGGAATACCCATCCGTAGCTTGGTCGATGCCGCTGCGGAAGAGGTTCGATGAAACAACAGTTCATTCTTTTCACGATAAGCATTGACACCCTTCTGGAGGCTTTTCTCTCCATTCGTAAAGACACGTTCGCACCGATTCCCTGAAAAATAGAGCTTCCCGTTGGCAAACTGATAACGAACAACCATGCACTGATTATCACATCCCTTACAATGAACCAAACGAGACGTATAATCGGCTTTCTGAATCATATCCACCAAAGGAACCGCCTCTTTTGCGGCATGTTCCATCGCATAAAGCGCACAACCAAAGGCCCCCATCAGCTCAGGATGGTCGCAACGGGAAACCTCTGCGCCCGTGAGTTGCTCAATGGCACGTACCACGGCATCGTTCCGCATGGTTCCGCCTTGCACGACAATATGCGTACCCAGCTCCTCCGTATTCTTTAACTTCAATACTTTATAAAGGCAGTTCTTCACGACGGAATAGGCTAAACCGGCAGCCATGTCATTTACCGTTGCCCCTTCGCGCAAGACCTGTTTCACTTTCGAATTCATAAAGACCGTACAGCGTGTTCCCAAATCGCACGGATGCTGGGATTGGCAAGCCAATTCCGCAAATTCGTGAGCCGTATAACCAAGCGATTTGGCAAATGTCTCGATAAACGAACCGCATCCCGAAGAACAAGCTTCGTTGATTTCAATCCGATCGATAACACCCTGGTCCACAAAGATAGCTTTCATATCTTGCCCGCCTATATCAAGGATAAACGACACCGCACGGTCCAGATACTGCGCCGCCCGATAGTGTGCAATAGTTTCTATAATACCGTTGTTCAGTTGGAAAGCAGCCTTGATAAGGTCCTCGCCGTAACCTGTCGAACAACTGCCTTTGACAAATAAATACGCTCCCTTGCGTTCGCATTCCGTTTGCAACGCTTTTAAGCCCTCTTCCACTGCCTGTATCGGATTTCCTCCATTTATATTATAATAAGAATAAAGCAGGCGCGACTGATGGTCCAGAAGCACTATCTTCGTCGTAGTCGAACCGGAATCGATACCTAAAAATACCTCTTGTACACCAGCTTGCAACGGGAACCGTTTTAATTCCATACCAGACATCCGTTTTTTCCATGCCGCATAGGCTTCCGCATTTTCAAAGATAGGAGCCAATCCACTTACCACGGAGACCGAACTCATACGTGTCTGGATACGTGCGATGAGTTCAGACAACCGTATAGGCGCTTCCCCTTCTTCTAGGTCGGTCCATGCCGCTCCGGTAGCCGGGAGCAACGTCCCGTTCTCAGGCTGAATAATAGCCGATTCGTCGAGCGCAAGGTATTCGCAAAAAGCCTTCCGAAGCGCCGGGATGAAGCTCAACGGTCCGCCACAGAACAGTAACGGCGTCTCTATATCACATCCATGCGCCAAGGTCACAACGGTTTGCACGGCCACTGCATGAAATATCGAAGCTGCCACATTGGCCCGGCTCACGTTCTTGGCTATCAGATTCTGGATATCCGTCTTGCAAAACACGCCACAACGCGAAGCAATCGGATATACTTGATCTGCCTGCAATGCCAATCGGTTCAATTCGTCTACATCTACGCCTAAGATAATAGCCATCTGGTCGATAAATGCACCCGTTCCACCTGCACAATTTCCATTCATGCGCAAATCGGTCGCCTCTCCATCCCGGAAAAAGACCACCTTGGCATCTTCTCCTCCAATATCTATCATCGACCGTACCGAAGGATAATCTTGCCGAATCGCACGGGCAGCCGCCACTACCTCCTGCACAAATAGTAAAGCACACCGTTCGGAAACACCCATACCTACGGAACCTGTTATCCGAAGTACACTCGGCTCGTCGCCACACTGCTGGCATACATCCAAAAGAAATTCAACAATGGCTTCCTTTGCCCTGGCATTATGTCGTTTATATTTCGAAAAGAGTATACGACCTGCCTCATCGAGCACCACGCCCTTGGCCGTAGTCGACCCTATATCCAATCCTATTTTAAGCATATTACACGTTCTTTTCCGTAAACTATTTTTTATTTTATGCGTGCAAAAATAGAAAATACGTTCCTATATCTACTTGTCTTTTTGACTTCCTTCCTTGTCTATTTAACATCTTTTCGCAGCTAACATGCCCTTGAAAATACTTTCCATTCCTCCCAACTTCCACGCTACTCCTTTGCCTTTTCCAACAGGTATTAGATAGCCTGGAAGCTATTTTGAATTTATTTTTCCGAAAAGATTATTCGGCTCTTCTAAGAGTAGGAGTAAATACGAAATACCCTTTTAACTCATTGAAAATAGCTTCCGCACTCGTGCGAAACCATTTTTTAATTCCCAAAAACGATTCCGCACTCGTGCGAAACCATTTTTCAATCCTCAAAAACGATTCCGCACTTATGCGAAACCATTTTCCAATCCTCAAAAACGATTCCGCACTCGTGCGAAACCATTTTCCAATCCCCAAAAACGATTCCGCACTTATGCGAAACCATTTTTCAATCTCTAAAAACGATTTCGCACTCGTGCGGATAAATTTTCAATGAATTATTTAGGTAAACGCAGCGATTCGGGAAGATTCCACGAATCCCCCATCCCAACGGAAATCTCGAAAAGGCCCGAATTTCCTTTTATTTTTTGAGTGAATCTATCGGTAAAACAGGTGCCGCAAGCGAATCTGTCGGCAACGCCCACGAACGCCGCAAACGACGATGCGGGAAAAGGTCCGAAAAACGCGTGAAATCTTTCCTAAACATAATACCTACTCCCTGCGTCGTAAGCGATTGCTTGAGGTATTGATAAAGGTTATTGGCATGATTGTAAGCCTTCAAACGGATATCGCCATTACGCGTCAGTTTGTATTCGAGGTCGAACTCACCAATGAACGCTTGCTTTTGCAAAGGTGTATCTTTATAACCAAAATTACCATTGAAGAGCAACCGGTTATTGAGCAATTGACTGGAAAGCAACATTTCCACCTCTGTTTCACGAATACCCCAATCCTCGCCGGCACGGATATTCGTCCCGATTTGCACCTTATCTGTAATCGAATTGAGCAACGTAGATAATTGGGAAGAGAGAGCCGACGAAGCCGCCGCCGAAAAATAATCGTTCGAATTGGTCGTCCCAGTATACTCGGGCGTATAGAAACGGTTTAATATCAAGAGGTAGACAATCTGGCGCGTCATCATATCGTCTGTATCGATGAAGCTCTTCATCTGGCGTTCCAATTCCTCATTCGAACCCGGAAGCTCCAAATCGAATGTGATATCCGGACGGCGCAACATACCGTCCAGGTTTAAGACGCAATTCACCGGGACATTCGTACGCGGACTCTCCAACGCCAGACTCTCATCCAAATCACTCAAATTAGCGGTCAGGTTATAAATCGCATTGATATCCAAAATCGCATTAAAGGGGTCTCCATTGAAAGTAATCATGCTCCCGTCCCGAATCTTAAAATCTTTATGAATCAATTGCTGGAGACTGAAATTATAATTTCCTTCCTGAATGCCATAGCTTCCATACATACGCAAATCATTTTTCGTCCCCCATTGAATTTGCAAACTCCCGCTTCCATATCCTTTGATACGGTCTCCCGCATGCGGGTCGATAAAAAGTTCGAAATTAGCATCAGGCGTAATATCAAGAAGGAAATTCATACGCAACTCCGCCCCTTCTTCTTCCGTATTTAAAATTTTATTAGCCAATGAATCACGCACAACTTCCCGCTTTTCGGCCGCCTCTTCCCGCAATTTCTTCCGGTCGATGAAGGTAATGAAATCATATTCCTCCGCCCGCGAATTGCCCATGAAATTCAGATACACGTGTGTATGAGGACGGCTCTGCATATTGACATCCAGATTGACTACCTGCCCATTCCCATGAATAGCAGCAGTCCCGCTTCCATACACAACTCCATAAATCAACGGATTATGCTTTTCCGAAACATCATACATCAACATATTATTCGCTTCGATGCCCACATGATAATCGAAATTATGAAAATGCGTATGGTTGACCGTCAGATTCACTTTGCCTGAATTTTTAAACTTGTCGTAAAGCGTCAAATTTCGAATCCAAATACGCGTCGAATCCATGTGCACCGAATCCGAAAACGTATAATAAGTATCCAAGAAATCAATCCCTAATCCGCCATCCTGAATATAAGCATCGCCCTCGACCGTCAACGCCTTAAATGGTCCATGCAAATGAATCTTTCCAAAACCATGCCCCTGGACATCCTTCGCAATCTTCTCCATAAACGGATGTAAGAAAGCGATATTGATATCATTCGCATCGAAATGGAGCGAAAGACCGGGCATTCGTTCGGGGGTACGGACAGGATAAATATACCCATCCACACTGGTCCACGTCGTATCATTTTTATAAATATTTCCTCGCATGAGGATTCCCCGTTGGGCATCGTCCCAAGCGCTAAAGAGTTTCAATTCGCCCAAAGCAACCTGATTGAACGAGAAATCACGAACCTGCAAATCCGTATCCATCTTCCGGCTTCCTTGCAAATCACAGATATTGAAATCTCCCGTTGCCTTTCCCGCGAATTGCACGGCAGGAATATTCAAGATATCAAAAATATATTTCAGCTCCACGTTATTCATTTTCATCTTCAAGGTATCTGTCGGTTCCTTTGAAACCACGCCATTGAGCAATAAATATTCTTGATGATGCGCCAACTTAAAGTCTTCCACGCTAATTTTCCCTTTCCGAATCATCAATTTAGAAGGCAATATATGCCAGATAGAATCATTGATGACGACCGGCGTCTGATGTAATGTCACCTCTGTTCGTAAGACAGGTGGTTCATCTTCCGTATGTTCTTCCACAAAACAAGTCGAAGCTGAGAGATCCGCCCGGAAGGTCTTTTCTTTGTTGTTCGACCATTGTACGTCTGTATGTACACAATTGTCGTAGGCTTTCAGTTGCAATCCAAAATGATTCTGCATACTTTTGGAATTGAAATTCGTTGTTTTCATTTCCAATTCCAATTGATTTTGTAAGTTATTGCAAGTCAGATAGCCTCCTTCGAAGTTCGCTTTCCCTAATCGAAACCAAGGGAAATAAGCCTCGAAGCGGAACTTATTGTAATGATTATCATACGAACCTGTTATGCGAGCCGGATGCAACACGCTAAACGGAAGCTTCAACGTCTGGGATAATGCCTCCGTATTTTCAATCGTGAGTAAAAGCGTGAAGTTATTATCCTTGATTTCCTGCTTCGGAGGTGCGACATGTACCAACGCAGGCAAATAGCTTTCGAATGTTTTCAACAAACTGGGTATTAACGTAGCAAACGAATAGGCGCCTTTAATCTCTCCGTTTACAATATCAGACGAGATTTGCAAATTCCGTTCCATGGCATGACCTGCAGCCTCAACCTGAAACTTTTTTAGGAAAAAACTATCTGGTTTCGTCCGAAAATCCAAACTATCCACCTGAATACTACCGGCCAGATTATCTATCGTATTTCCCGTAAAATTCGCTTTCATCGCAAAGGAGATATCCGGCTCTTCGTATTTTTCAAGAAGATGTAGACGATCCGGACGGAAATGCTTCACCGAAGCCTGGAAATCAAAACGAGATGCAGCCCCTTGGTTCTCAAAAATACCGTTTGCTGAAAGAACGCCGTTTGGGTCATTCAGCAAAATACGCCCATCGAATGCATTCCGGCGGAAATTCCCATCCAATTGAATATCCCGATAAGTATATCCTTTGAAATCGAAACGCTGCACATTCGCCTGTATCTTTCCAGCAAAATGCCCGCCCACAGGACGACTGGCATCTATCTCAATATAGCACTTGGCTTTTCCCAAAGAATTATTCGCCTTCAACAGGTCTGTTACATTTAATTCTTCCGTACGTACACGCCCTTTTAGGAATGCGGCCACTTGATTCTTTTTGTCGTGCCCGAAAATCAAATCCGTTTGAATGGAACCGATAGCCGTCGAAAGTTTTCCATACGCAATCAGGTGGTTAAAAAAGCCCGAAATCTCACCTGTGAAGTTGATAGTCCCCAACTTCACCAAAGCAGGAGGAAGTACCACACGGTCTTTGCTAAAATTGTTCAACAAATCGCTCAACCCGACCGTCGTGATATACATCTTATTCACCTGTCCAACCACAAAGGCATCCTCCGGACGGGTAATGCCACGCAAATCCATCTTCCCGACCAACAACATCTTCTTCCCATACTTCAACGTCAGGTTCTCTAAATTGATATGGTTAATCAATCCGTCCGCACGGGCAGACAATTCAATTGAATCAGTAAAATTACGGAAAGCGGGTACAAAAGCGGAGATATCTTTCAAACAAACACGAGACGGGGCAATCTTCAAAACCACCGGAGCCTTGTCCACCAACGAAGCATTCAAAGTATCCACCTGCGTCAAGTCCACTTTAGCTTCCGGAATACGCAAGCTGGTCTGGGGCAAATGGATTTCAAAATCTTGCAAATGGATGCTATCCCGGTTTCCTACAACCGAAAACGATAGTTTATCCAATGAGAAACCGACGCTCTCCTCCAAACTCATCTTTTTGATTTGGGCATTGATACTATCATTCTTCAATGCCCGCAATGATATTTTGGCACTCAGATTATGTACATCCACATGTTTCGCATTAAACTTTCCGGGTGTCGTCGGCGCATCTTCCACATCATACCGGAAATGCCCTTGACGAATGAGAATCGTGTTGAAACGAAGGTCTATCTTCGGTTTGGGTTTCGGCGTCGTATCCTTCCGGGCGAAGGCATCTATCACGAATTGGAGATTCAAAGGAGACGTAGCAGTCTTCTTACTCAGATATACTTCAGGTCCAAACAAACGGACGGTATTGAACACAAAACGTCCCTCCAACAAAGGAAGCACATCCACCCCCGCCGCCAAATGATTCGCCCGAAAAAGGACTTTCCCGTCTTGGTCTTCCAAATACAATCCTTCAATGACCAACCGATTGAACCACTCGATATCCACATTGCTTATCCGCACAGGAACCCCTAAACGGTCACGCAATTCTTCCGTAGCTATCTCGGCAATTTTCGTTTGTATAAACGGAATATTCACCAGCATCCCTGGAAGGACATACAAAATCCAAACCAGCGATAACAGAATAATTACTATGTATTTCAGTCCTTTGATAGTTTTCTCACTTAAAATTATCCACAAAAATAAAACAATATCGCGAGAGATTTCGTTATTTTGCAGAAATTTGCAGACAAAAAACAGAGATTTTATGAGCATAACCATTTTAGGAATCGAATCTTCGTGCGATGATACGTCCGCTTCGGTCATCCGAGACGGCGTCATGCTATCGAACGTTATCGCCAGCCAAGCCGTGCATGAGGCGTATGGTGGCGTGGTGCCGGAACTGGCTTCGCGGGCACATCAACAGAACATCATCCCGGTCGTATCGGAAGCTATCAAGCGGGCGGGCATCGATAAATCGGAACTCTCAGCCATTGCCTTCACGCGCGGACCGGGCTTGATGGGTTCGCTTCTTGTCGGCACCTCGTTTGCGAAGGGATTGGCGGCATCGTTGGATATCCCGATGATTGAGGTCAATCATTTGCAGGCGCACGTCCTTGCCCATTTCATCAAAGAGACGCCGGACGACGACCATGCGCCTTCGTTCCCTTTCCTTTGCCTTTTGGTATCGGGCGGAAACTCGCAAATCATCCGCGTAAAGGCTTATAACGATATGGAAGTGATTGGGCAAACCATCGACGACGCAGCGGGCGAGGCTTTCGACAAATGCGCGAAGGTCATGGGGTTGGGCTATCCGGGAGGTCCCGTCGTGAACCGCCTCGCCAACGAGGGAAACCCGCACGCTTTCACTTTCAGCAAGCCGCACATCGCGGGATATGATTATAGCTTCAGCGGGCTGAAGACTTCGTTCCTCTACACCCTGCGCGACGCTTTGAAAGAAGATCCGGATTTCATCGAAAAGAACCAAAAGGACCTCTGTGCCTCGCTGCAGGCGACGGTCGTCGACATCCTGATGGGCAAGCTCCGGAAAGCGGCCAAGGATTTAGGCATCAAGGAGGTTGCCGTGGCGGGAGGCGTGTCGGCCAATTCCGGATTGCGCGATGCGTTCCTCGACCATGCCCGGCGGTACGGATGGAAGGTGCATATCCCAAAATTCTCGTTCACGACAGACAACGCCGCGATGGTTGCTATCACGGGCTATTACAAGTTTATGGACAAAGAATTCTGTCCGATGGATGCTGCGCCCTTCTCGCGCGTAGTGAATAACATTGCTCAAAAATGACACGGAAAGAATAACACAATGGATTCATTTTTAGACAGATTGATACCCTTGCTCAAGGAAAAGAACTTGACGATAGGCACGGCTGAGAGTTGCACGGGCGGCAACATGGCTCACGAAATCACTGCCAGAGCGGGCAGTTCGGCCTATTTCAAAGGCGGCATTGTATCGTATTGCAACGAGGTGAAGCATAACGTTTTGGGTGTATCAGAAGAGGATTTGGCTCGCTACGGAGCTGTCAGCCAGCCGGTAGTCGAACAGATGGCCAGGGGAGCCATGCGCGTGTTGGAGTGCGATTGCGCCGTGGCGACGTCGGGCATCGCAGGTCCAGGGGGCGCCGTGCCGGGGAAACCGGTCGGAACCGTCTGGATAGCTGCTGCTTACCACGAACATGTCGTCTCGAGTTGCTTCCACTTCTCGTCCGACCGCGCGGGGAACATCGAAGCCGCTACACAGGCCGCGTTCCAATTGTTGCTCGACCTCCTGATGTAATTTTTAGGCACAGAACACGGATTTCACCGAAAAACAGCTCATAAAAGCCATGTTTTCCACGAAATCCGTGCTTAACAAAAGCGCATACACCACAAGAAAGGGCTTCTGTTGTTAAAATAAGTATCTATTTTCGCAACCAAGCCCTTGGGAGGTGATAAAAAGTTAATATTCCAACGACCAACCCCTTGGTTAGTGAAAATAAGTGTTTATTCCCGCCTCCCAAGCCCTTGTTCAGAGAAATAAACCCTTTTTTTGCCCCCAAAAAGCTCTTTTTAGCCCAAATAAGCGTTTATACACAACAACCAAGCCCTTGGGAGTCGTAAAAAAGCATATTTTCACGTCTGCCAAGGGCTTGCTTGCCGACAAAAAGTATTTTTTCGCATCCTGCCACCTCTTACCCGTCGACAAAAAACACTTATTCGAGAGCAAAAAGGGCTTGGGAGGTATCTCTAAGTACTTTTTGGCTTAAAAATCTTTCTCGTTCGCCATATTCCAGATGTTCAGGAAGGAAGCCTTTGTAATGTCGACCACCTTGTCCCAATTAATCTTATCGGCATGGTCGCTGGGAAGATGGTAGTCCGGATGCCCGTTCGTATGATACCAAATGATAGGAATGCCGAGCTTGGCAAAGGTACCGTTGTCGCTGCCTCCTACGGGGTTATCCCACGCGCGATAGTCGGGCTTCAGCTTCAGGCCATACTCTTTGATGTCATCTTTCAGCCACTTTTCGAACGTCGGGTGCGCCTGGGTGTAAAAGTAAACGACGCCCTCCGGGTTCGCCTCGTCGTTGTTGCGGCCAATCATGTCGAAGTTCAAATAACCCTTCACTTTATTTATATCGGGGAAAGACTGGGCAAAAGCACGCGAACCGAGGAGACCCTTCTCCTCGCCGTCCCAAAAGGCAAAGATGACCGTGCGCTCCGGTTGGACGCCTGTAGCCAGGAAGGCCCGCGCAATCTGCAACACCGCCGAGACGCCCGACGCGTTATCGTCCGCACCGTTGTAAATCTGGTCGCCATCGAGCATCGGGTCGTACCCCAAATGGTCGTAGTGCGCGCCGACAATCACAATTTCGTTCGGATTCTTTCCTTCAATCATGCCGAGGACATTGCGCATATCCAATTTTTGATGCACTACCTCTTTTAACTTGGCGATAGAGTCGGGTTCAACCTGCCAACGTTGCCCTTTCTTTTGGCGTTCGGCATGATACGCTTCAAAAGGATGGAAATAGGAATCACCTACGGGCTGGATGCCCAACGCCATCAAGGTAGAAGCGATGTACTCGCCCGCGACGCGTCCGCCTTGCCACCCAGCTTCGCGTCCCTGCAAATCGTCGCTGGCCAAAAAGCCGATGTGCGCTTCGGCTGTTAAGCGGTTAATCGAATTCACGCCGTACGCCTCGGCGGTCTTCCGGTTGATAGACTCGACTCCTGTCTTCTCCGGAGCCTGTGCCCAAAGAGTCGTCCCTGCCAAAAGGGAAAGGCACAACCATGTAGCTTTTCTTTTCATATTTGTGTCATTGTAATAAAACATCATTCAAACTTAAAACGCCTACAAAGCTACAAAAAAAATAGGGAAGAAGCATACGTATGGACATAAAAAAAGGTCCTTTCACTTGATATACAAGATAGAAAGTACCGCCTCCTTTGTATCTCTTACCAACCTTTCGGTGGCAAGAGATGTCATCTTACTAACATAACAACATAATAAAACTAAACACTCACATCAAAAGCGCATCAATTAGCGCCTCCTACCGCATTGAGCGAACCTTCCAAACGCCGAATCTTCGCATTCAACATTTGGCACATCAAACCATTTTTCATTGTTTGGTAACGTTCCAATTGGTAACGTAACATCGCCAATGCTTGCATTACTTTGTCATTTTTCTCCATCATACTATTTTGGTTTATAGCCTCGCGTCCGAGGCTGGGTTAATACTTAATACTATTTATAACCTAAACTTGTCCTTTTGGACGGTGCAAAGATACAAACATTTTGCAGAATTATGTTCTACAACATAGAAAATAATTAGGTTTTTATTCTTTTTTAAGTTCAGCTCCGCTTCTTTAGGAATTGACAATGGATAATGGACAATTGACAATTACCAGTATAACAACCAATTGTCAATTGTCCATTGTCAATTATCAATTGAAATACTCCATTGTCCAGCTATCCATCCACTCGACTACCGGCGTTCCGTCGGCCTTGAATTGGATAGGAAGCCAGATGTAGCGCGCATCGCTCGGATGCTCTGGCCGCCAGATATCGGCCATAAAGAGGAAGGCATCCTGCTTGCCCGGTATCGGCAAAACGAAAGTACTCTGTCCGCCAAAAGTCAGTTCGGCTTTAGGTCCTACACAGGGATTCGGATGCTGCGTCCAAGGTCCCCAAATCGACGGAGCCGAAAACATGCGCGCCTCATTAGGTACCCAGCCCGTGCAACCGGAAGTAATCATCCAATAGGTCCCGTCTGCCTTTTTGAAGATGGCCGGTGCCTCGTTCGAGCCTGAGGGTGCCACCCGCACATACTTGCCGGTATGACTCAAGAAGTCGTCGCTCAGCTCGGCAATATGCAACGTGAAATTCTCTTCGGAGGCAAAGATATGGTACGCCTTGCCATCGTCGTCTACAAAGAGCTGCATATCGCGAGCCATTTGTCCGCCCTCCAAATCGCGCTTCAGGAACAATCCCTTCACTACGGCCTCTTTCCACGCCGGCGTATCCCACTCATATTGTTCTACGTTCAGCGTATCCAACAGCGCCCGCTGCTCTTCAGTCATATCAAACGGAAGCTTACCCGGATTGATGCGACCCGAACCGATATAACGGAACGGACCCGTCGGTGTATCGCTCTCGGCCACCGCCGAACGAGCCGCCAAATAACCCTGCCCTTTCAATTCGAGATGGAACCACATCACGAACTTACGCGTCCGCTCGTTGTAAATCACCTTCGGACGCTCCATGATACAACCTTGGATAATATCGCTCGTCGTATCTGTCATCTCGACCGGCAAAGCCACGCCTTCGTTCGTCCAATCCGTCAGGTTCTTCGACGAATAACACATGATGCCGACCATCGCGTTGCTCGTCGTGTCGGACTTGTTCTCGCCATACCAATAATAGGTTCCCTCATGATACAAAATACATCCACCATGCGCATTGACATGTACTCCCTGGTTGTCTGGCCAAATCTCGCCCGACCGAATGGGTTTCAACTCCTGCTTAGGCGAACAAGCCAGGAGCAACAAGGCACAGCATGCGCCCCATACAAATAATAAACGTTTCATATAAATTAATTATTAGTTTAACCTTTTCGCAAAAGTACGACATTTCTGCCAAAATATAAGCATAAACGAAAACGATTATAACGACAAACGGAAACGATTATAACTATATTTGAAAAAGAATATAACGAGAATTCGAACGAAAACAAACGATATATGCAATCAAACGATAAACAACGTGCCAAACCATCACTTTGGTTTTCGGCCTATGTACAAGTACGAGTAAACGAAAAACGTCGGTTGGGCAAAGAAAGCACAGCTGAACTTTACCGGGCGGCGGGCAACCATTTTCTTCGTTTTTTAGGCAAAACGGATTGCCGGATGAAAGACATTACGCCCACGATGATTTCCGATTTTACCTTTTATCTGCAAAGTTTAGGGTTGCGTACCAACTCCATCAATAGTTACTTGAGTAGCCTTCGTGCGATTTACAATGCAGCCTACAAAAGCAACCTCTTTACCATCCTCCGCCATCCGTTCGCCCAACTGAAGCTGAAACGGGAAATGACTGAAAAGCGGGCGGTAGCTATCCAGGTGATAGAACGCATGGCCAGCGAAGAGTGGCCTCTGGAAAGATTGGAAAAGGCGGCCGACCTGGCAGTGTTCAGTTTCTTGGCGTGCGGGATGCCGTTTGCGGATATTGTACGACTAAAGAAAACGGACATTGTAGATGGAGAGCTTTCGTATCATCGCCGTAAGACCGGCACGCGTATCTCGCTCAAAGTAACGCAGAGCATGAAGTTGATTTTCGAGAAATACGCCAACGACTCGCCCTACCTTTTTGCTTTGGCGGACAAAGGATATAGTCATACGCAATACAAACGGTTATTAGCCTTGCACAACCAGTCGTTGCACGAGATTGGAAAGCGGTTGGGCGTCGAGACGCGGCTCACCTCCTACGTCATGCGGCATACGTGGGCCACGGAGGCGTTCCGGCATCATGTCCCGGTAGCTATCATCGGAAAAGCGTTAGGTCATTCTTCCGAAAAGACAACGCGCATCTATCTTTCCCAACTCGACCGCACCGAACAAGACCAAGCCAATGCCTTAGTGACCGCTACTATTGATAAAATGATTAGAGAAAAGAAAAAACCTTATTTATGAAATAAGAATGAACAGCCGCTGATGCCAGATACAAAGGAAGAAAAGCCTATTATTTTGAAAAATAATCTGAGATTTATTTTGCGTTCACGATATTTATTTCTTCTTTTGCAACGGGGTTTGACCTTATTTCATAAATAAGGATGACAAACAAGATTCAATTCACTAACAAAACATATTAAACTAAGTCGAATTATGAAGACGACATTTATTTGTGCAGCTATGGCGCTACTGCCGCTCTGTCTCCAAGCTCAAACGCCACTGGAGGAAGAGAAGGGAGCGATAGTAGGCGTTAAAACGAACATCCCTTATTGGGGGACTGCTACGCCAAACTTAGGAGTGGAATTCCGCTTGGCCAAGCATTGGACGTTGGAGGCGGAAGTGGGACTTAATCCATTTACTAACAAGCACGACGACGGCAGTTTCGGCAAATCTATCAAACATTTTCGCTTGCATCCGGAAGTGAGGTATT
>NZ_NFJB01000036.1 GCF_002159645.1 Parabacteroides sp. An277
CTAAAATCAAGCTCTTCAGAGCAAACCTCAGAGGGGTTGCAGACAAGAAGTTCTTCTTATTCCGTATTGCAAAACTATATGCATATCCCCACTAAATTTCTACTGAGCCCAAATTTTTTCGGCCAAACGTTGGTTCGCTGAGGGGAAACGCCTAACTTTGTGGAAAAATCAAACACCCTAACAGAATGGAAGAATATAAAGCAAATCAAGAATTATCCCAGGCTATCCAAGAGAATCGGAAACTGCTCCGTGAAACACTCGGCAAATTCTTTCTCGACTTAGCCAAAATCGCTTTCTCGACCATGGTCGTGGGAAGTATAGTTTCGATCATTACAGGCCAGAACCCAAGCGCAAGTTGGTGTTTGGCTATCGTTGGTTTTGGTACTACTTGTGTATTAATTTTTATAGGTTATAAAATGATAAAACTAAAAGGAAAGGTAAAGATATGGCACCGTTAATTGGAATATACGTAATGACAGGTCTCGCGTGCATCATCCTGCTGATTTGGTTCCGGACGAAATCAGGGAAAAAATGGCTGGATGACTTATAGTGTACACCCCAAGGAAGTATTGCATGAAGGAAGAAGTCCAACTTCTAAGCCCATGCAGCATTGCATGAAGGAAGAAGTCCAACTTCTAAGCCCATGCAGCATTGCATGAAGGAAGAAGTCCGACTTCTAAGTCCATGCAGCATTGCATGAAGAAAGAAGTCCGACTTCTAAGTCCATGCAGCATTGCATGAAGGAAGAAGTCCAACTTCTAAGCCCATGCAGCATTGCA
This sequence comes from Parabacteroides sp. An277, assembly GCF_002159645.1. Lineage (GTDB taxonomy): Bacteria > Bacteroidota > Bacteroidia > Bacteroidales > Tannerellaceae > Parabacteroides. The sequence goes on from NZ_NFJB01000036.1 coordinate 780, forward strand.
TGAAGAAAGAAGTCCGACTTCTAGGCCCATGCAGCATTGCATGAAAGAAGAAGTCCGACTTCTAGGCCCATGCAGCATTGCAAAAAATAAGCAAGGTTTTCAGTTCATTTGTCTATTTATTGGAGAAAAATGCCTATCTTTGAGCCATTACCAAAAATTAGGAAATATGGATTTTATAGAAGCTATCGCATTAGACAAATTGGACAATGGCGCACATTATGCGTACCATGCCAACACGCTGGCGCAGGCGAAAGCCAATGCGACCATTAGTGAACATTGCGCGAAGGTACTTACGCCCTACGATGCGGCCTTTTTGGTTGAGGATGAGGCGTTGAAGGTTTCGCAAAAGAGTTTCTTGACGGACGCCATCGCGCAAAACGACAACTTGCGCGATACGTTGTATATGAGTTACAAAAAGATGGTGGCACAGATGCTGGGCATCGCGATTCCGGAGATGGCCGAGGCTGCTAAAATCTTGAACCAACACATCAAAGATTACCGTATTGATACGCGGGCGCAACTGGATAAGGAAACCGGTTTGCTGAAGAATTTCGTGGCTGATTTGGAGGACAAATATGCGGAACAGGTGGAGGCGCTGAGCCTAACCTCCGTCGTGGCGCAACTGAAAACGGCCAACGATAAGGTGAACGAACTCATCCAGCAGCGGGCAGACGAATATGCAGCGCGGACGGTGGGCGCCATGAAGCAGGCGAGGCTGAAGGTGGATGAAGCGTACCGCAATCTGATGCTGGTGATTAACGCCTACATGCTCATGGAAGACGACAACGAGGATTACATCGCGTTTGCCAAACACCAGAATGAGGAAATCAAACGCATCAAGCAACAGGTGTTAGGCCAGAAACCCAATACAAAACCAGACGAGGGCGGCGACGAACCGGAACCCGAACCCGTCACTCCCGAAATCACCGCCGTCTACCAGAAGGAAGGCGGTGACCCGGAGAATCCGAACCGCATCGAGCGAGGCAAGCAAACCGGCGTGGAATATCAAGGCTTTACGCTGAAGGGACAAGACGGCACGCTGGAGCATGTCATCGGGCTCGTCAACGATCAGGATTACATCGAATGGATCAAAGCCGCGACCATCAGCAACGTCACAGAGACCAGTTGCGAATTTACCATGGTTCCGGATTTGACGGAAGGACAATACAAAGTCCGCATCGAAACGTATGATGGAGGTAGTCCGCTGGTGGTGGAATATCCGGAGCCCATCACGTTGTGGTAATTTTCAATTGACAATGGAGAATTGACAATTGACAATTAATATGCTTGTAGGGGCGGACCTGTGTGTCCGCCCTTTTTTTGCCCCATTGTTTCCCTTAAATAACCTGTTGGAACGCAGAAGGGGATGTATCAAAATAGAGAAATATTATCAGGAAGTAACTGAAAAGCTCCCCTGTGCTTAGGGGAGCTCCCCGTAGGGGTGAGGGGTTGTTACTTATTACTAGAGATTTAACCCCTCAGTCTCGCTCTGCGAGCCAGCCCCCCTAAGAGCAGGGGAGCTTTTCAGATAGTATTTTGATACACCCTCCTACGAACGGGGAATTGTCAATTGTCCATTGTCAATTGTCAATTCTCCATTGTTTTTTGGGTTCGCCTGATGCGGCACAGGCGCCTGGACCGCTTCTTTCCATGCCTCGAGGAGCGAGGAGAGTTCGCGGAGCCGATCGGGTTGCGAGGCCGACAGGTCGTCTTGCTCGGAGATATCCCGGCGGATGTTGTAAAGCTCGAAGGTGCCGTCCTCATAATTTTCAATCAGTTTCCAATCACCTTTCCGAACGACAGAGACCGGACACGTACGAAAATAAGGACTTTTCGTCTCGCGGGTTTCTTCAGGCGTACCCTCCAAATACGCGGGGAAATGCCAGAAGAGCGGACGGTCGACGTAGGCAGCCGTATCGCCCCGAAGCAACGGAAGGAGACTTACCCCATCGAGGCATAAACCCGTCCGCGGAATGCCGGCTATCTCCAAGAGCGTCGGGAAGAGATCCAATTGCTGCAAGGGAAGATGCTTGATTTCTTGCCGTTCGAACCGCCCTTTCTGGTAGATAATGAGCGGAACGCGGATGCCTCCCTCGTAGAACGAACCTTTGCCTGCACGGAGCGGCCACTGGCGGGAGACGCGGTAGAGGCCACCATTATCCGACGTAAAGATAATCAACGTGCGCTCGGCTAATCCCAAGCGTTCGATTTCATCCAGCAGACGCCCCACGTTCCGGTCCATATTCTCCACCATGGCTGCATAAACCGGATTGTCATGCGCTTCCGTCGATGCCTTCTTCCGATATTTCTCGACTAACTCCGCAGGCGCTTCCAACGGCGTATGGACGGCATACGTAGCAAAATAGAGGAAGAAAGGTCTGTCTGCATCCCTTTCTTTCAAATACCGGATAGCCTCTTGCGTCAGGCGGTCGGTTAAATATTCCCCCGTGGGTCCATCCGGCAAGTTGGGATTGGCATACGGCGAAAAATAGGTAGACGGATTCCCGGCATGGTTTCCACCGATATTGATATCCATTCCGCACGCGAGCGGGTCGGCCGTCACATGCCATTTACCCACATGGCACGTCTCATACCCCGCCTCTTGCAAAAGACGCGGAAGCATTTGAATACCCTCCTCCAACGAAGTACGGTTCGGGATAGCCACCCAACGCCGTTTCGAAGCATCGCCCCGGTTCGGCTCGCCCACCGTATACATGCCGTGCCGCGGCGTATACATGCCCGTCAGGAGGCAAGCCCGGCTCGGCGCGCTGTTGGCCGCCCCAGCATACGCTTCCTCCATCCACACACCTTGCGCACGAAGGCGGTCGATATGCGGCGTCTCATAATAAGAACTTCCATTCGAAGACATATCCGCCCATCCGTAATCATCGATATTGATCAGAAGGATATTCGGACGTTCCTGTGCATATAAACAAAAGCCGGTACTGGCCCAAAGTACCGGCATGAGTTTTGAAAATATCATAGGTTAAATCCTTTTTCCATTTCCTGTTCGAGTATCTGCTTTAATTCAGCTACCTTTTCCGGATATTGTTCGGCTACGTTGTTCTTTTCACCGATATCCTGCTTCAGGTCGTAGAGTTGCTCCTGCTTGTCGTTACCCAATTCCGTATTGGTTAATTGGTTGTAAGCTGCGCCATTGCTGGGACGGATATATTTCCAACTACCATCCGAGATGGAAAGCGAACCAGCCGCCTCGATGATATACCGGCGTCCTTTCGTATCTTGTCCTAACAACGTCGCCAAGCATTCTTGACTATCCGCGCCCGCGTCTGGTCCCATATCTTGGTTGGCCAATTTCTCCATCGAAGAGAACATATCGATATGCGAGAAGAGCGCGTTCGAAACGCCCGGTTGTACCTTTCCTTTCCACGAGACGATGAAAGGAACGCGCGTCCCGGCCTCGAAGTTGCTATATTTCCCACCCCGGAAATCGCCCCACGGACGATGGTCTCCCAAGAGCTCTACCGCACGGTCGGCATACCCATCGTCTACTACCGGACCATTATCGCTGGTCAATACAATCAACGTGTTTTCACGGATGCCCGCTTTATCCAAAGCCTTGAGGATTTCGCCTACCGTCCAATCGAATTGAAGGATGGCATCGCCTCGATAGCCCATACCACTCTTGTCGCGGAAACGTTCGTTCGGATAGCGGGGTACATGGATATCGTTCGTCCCCACATAGAGGAAGAAGGGCGCATCCTTATGGGCATCAATGAAACCCACGGCATGAGCCGCGATAGAATCCGCAATGTGTTCATCTTCCCAGAGCGCTTTTCCGCCTCCTTTCATATAACCGATACGCGAAATCCCGTTTACAATCGCTTGGTCATGGCCGTGGTTGGGCGATGGTTTCAACTTCGTCAGCATCTCCGGATGATCTTTTCCCAACGGTTCGCCAGGGAAAGGCTTCTCATAACTCACTTCAATCGGAGCCGAAGGGTCATAATTGGCTACCCGTTGGTTCTCCATCCATACGCAAGGGACACGGTCGCCCGTAGCCGCCATGAGGTAGGAATAATCAAAACCCAAGTCGCGCGGACCGGGCGTCACTTCGCCATTCCAATCCTGCGTCCCTGTTTTATCGCCCAGACCCAAATGCCACTTGCCGATAGCACCGGTCGCATAGCCAGCCGCTTTGAAGACATCCGCAATGGTAGTTTGCTCCGGACGAATCACCATACCCGCGTTCCCTGCGGCAATACCAGTATCATTCCGACGCCAGCTGTACAAGCCCGTGAAGAGCGAATAGCGCGAAGGTGTACTCGTAGAAGCGACCGCATGGGCATCCGTAAAGCGTAACCCGTGAGCCGCCAAACTATCTACATTCGGTGTCTGGACCCGATGCGCCCCATAGCAACTCATATCACCATATCCCAAGTCATCGGCCACGATGAAAATCACGTTCGGCTGTTGAGCCTTTTCATTTGCTCCCTGTTTGGGTTGAGGGTTGCATGCACTGAAGACAAGCGTCCCAAGCCCCAATCCATATATCCATTTATCTTTCATATTTTGATGAATTTTATTGTATGCTCAGCCTCCTTCCAGAAAACGGTCCGCTCAACGTACAAAGGAAGGTGCGTTCTCTGTAATAGAAAGCACCTTCATCTACTTTCCCTGGAAATTGTCCTCAAATATACATTAAAATATTCTTATCTCAAATTCGGGTTGATATTCTTTTCTGCTAACGGAATCGGCCATACCTCCTGTCCAGGTTGGAACGCACGAGTAGCCACATACCAACGGTCATACGGATCACGCTGCCCATCCTTCATTTGCATTAAACTTTGGTCGGACACATAGAAAGGAGAACCGTAGATGTCTTCGTTCAGTTTTTCTTCGGCAATACCCCAACGGAACAGATCCCAAAGACGCCATCCTTCAAACGCCAACTCAATCATACGTTCCTTTTGAATAAGCGGGAAGAGCTTGTCCGGATTGGTTTCCGTATAAGGCGGCATATTGACACGGGCACGAACCGCATTGATAGTTTGATCCAAGAGCTGTTGCGTAATGGATTCTCCTCCGCGTACTTTTGCTTCGAGATACATTAACAAAATATCAGCATATCGTACCAAAGGCACATTTACACCGTAGGCATTAATATCACCGCTCCAAGACTCATCCAGGAATTTACGTAGGAGGTAGCCGGTTTGCGTCGTTTGTCCCGGTCCAATTTTGTCAGCTACGGTAGCTTCCGGGTCACAATCATAAACAGTACCACGGAAAGTCGCACCATCGTAATAGAACGTATAATCCAAGCGAGGATCACGATTCGCACCGAAGTTTGTTTTGTCAAAGCGCGGGTCTTCATAGCTGAAAGGAGTTCCATCTAAGAAATCATAAGCTTCGAAAAGATGATTGGAAATATTAACCAAACACCAGCCTCCATCCTTAATTGGATAAGCGTGTTGAGGCAATCCATGTCCTGCCAAATCATCCACATACTGAGTAGCAAATATATGTTCGCTACTTGTTTCTCCCGACGGATAGAAAAGAGTTTGATAATTCGGGTCGAGTGCATTGTCTCCATAGCTAATAATTTGCTCGCATGCATTAGCCGCACTTTTAAAGTCCTCCATGACTAAATAAGTACGTGCCAAATAACCTAAGGCTGCCTGTGCCGTAGCACGTCCCAGTTCCGTACCAGGCAAATCTTTATGACGCGGAAGGATTTGGGCAACAGCTTTTAACTCATCAGCAGCATATTGCAATACTTCTGCACGCGAGGATTTGCTTACCGTATTGGATTCTTCCAAGGACAATGTACGCGTTACCAAAGGCACATCATGATAATAAGAAGCTAAATAAAAATACTGGACGGCACGAATAAAACGAGCTTCAGCTTCCATACGTTCCATCTCGGCAGTCTTGTTTTCGATAGCACTTAAACCGTCAATAAAACGACAACATGCACTGATACGCCGATAGGGTTTCTGATACAAATTCTGTACCCAGAGATTGGTTTCCGTAATCGTTCCAGCGGTCAGTTTGCCAATGTCGTTGGTAAAGCCTCGACGGTCGTAACCTATATCCGATGCTCCATCCAATAAAATGGTAGCACTATAAGCCCACCAGTCTGATACATTATAATCAACGCCCATGGTAATTCCTCCACGATACAATCCTACGAGGGCCAACTCCAAATTTGCCTCATCATTATAAAATGTTTCTTCACTAAAACTGGTCAATGGATGACGATCCATACTGCAACTTCCCAACATACAAAGGGAGATTGCCCCTATACCTACTATATTAATAAACTTGTTCATGTCTCTTTAGAATTTAAGATTTACACCGAAAGTAAAATTACGTAACACAGGATAGAACGAACCTCCTGCATATTGATTGTCTGCATCTAATACGATTTCCGGATCCCAACCCGAAGGCATACTATGGAACGTGTATGGATTCTCGCTTGCCACATAAACGCGCAAATTCGATATACCGCATTTTTGCGTGATGCTTTTAGGTAAAGTATATCCAAGTTGGATATTCTTTATACGGAGGTAATTGGCATTACGCACCCAAAAATCGGAAGTCTGCGTATTATGGCCTCCTGAATTTCCTAAGTTTTCTAACCTCGGATAGGCAGGATAACGCTCTGGATTCTCTTCATTGAAAGCTCCTTCCATCTGCCACTTCTGCAAATTACCTTCCGCAAAGAACGCATATCCTGCATATTCACTCAACATACCTTTTGCCCCGGCAATTCCTTGTAAGAATAGGCTTAAATCAAATCCTTTATAGGCAGCATTGAATGAGAATCCAAAGGTATATTTCGGAATACGTGAACCAAGATACACACGGTCGTATGTAGCATCCACTTTGCCATCAGGCACGCCGTCTGGACCTGAGATATCTACATAGCGGATATCGCCCGGCTTCGTGTTGGCTTGATCCTTGCCAAAAGTGGATTGGTCAGTATGTGCGAACCAACTATCAATATCGGCTTGGTCTACAAATACACCATCCGTCACGTAACCATAAAACATTTGCATTGGATAACCCACGAATAAATTCGAACCATTTCCTACCATGCCATTGGGTTGATTAACATTTCCGATGCCCAAAGATTTTACTTCATTATTGATAATACTGAAGTTTGCGTTAATGCTATAACTGAAGTCGCCTACAGTATGCGAATGCCCTAATTCAAATTCCCAACCGTCGTTCAACGCTTCGCCCGTATTTACTTCACTCATGGTCAAACCAAAAATGGCAGAAGCACTGGCATTAGGTTTGAAAAGGATGTCGTACGTATAACGATTAAAGTAAGTGATGTTCGCACTCAACAATCCGTTCCATAAAATAGACTCGAAACCTACATCGAACGTACGAGTTGTTTCCCATTTCAAGTTCGGATCAGTGTAAGTCGTCAAAGACGCACCTTGCTGTATGGTACTTCCAAGCGGATAGTTATAATCGTTGCCTAAGACATAAACCGATTGGTATGCATAATTACCAATATTATTATTCCCCAATTTACCAATAGATGCTTTCAACTTTAAGTTGTTGATGAACGAAAAATTTTCATTCTCCTTGATAAAGCGTTCTTCGGAAATACGCCAGCCCAAAGCTGCAGACGGGAAAAATGCATACCGAGAATCTTGCGGAAAGCGGGACGAACCATCATAACGCATCGTCACTTCAGCCAAATAACGTTCTGCATAATTGTATTGCGCACGGCCAAAGACGGATTGAATAACCCAATCTTCTCCTCCACCTGAGTTGGTTTGCACGTCGGGTGAACCGACCGTTAAATAAGGATAGTTATTATTGGGAAAGTTTTGCCGACCTGCGCTTAAATCCCTTGCAGTTTCATCTTCCCATGAATAACCGACCAACAAATCAATATTATGCTTTTCGTTAAATGATTTGACATAGTTGACCGTCCCTTGGAACGATTTATATTCTGTATTGGTATTTTTCTCTGTAAGTTTGGATGGTCCTAATGTATTGATAAGACCATCAATATTGACTGGTAACGTAGCTTTGTAATCTTTCTGCTGTTCGTTGGTGAAATTATATGCACCGATAGCCGTAATTTTCAAACCTTCGATAGGTGTATAATCCAAACTGATCGAAGAATTCAAACGCATCACCGGCTTGCGGGTAAATGATTCAGAAGCCAACCACGCTTTTGGAGTACCGAAATTCTTTACTCCTGGTCCCCAGCTACCATCGCTCAATACGGAAGGGCGGAATCCAGGAAAACGCAATCCTTGTTTTATTAAAAGTAACAAACCATCTCCATCTATTGCACCAGCGGTGCCGGGTTCTTTTGTTGTAGCATGGTCTCCGCGTAATCGAACGGTCATCTTCAAATTTTTAGCCAAATTAGAAGTTAAATTTACGCGCGCGGTATAACGTGAATAATTGTTATGCGGGACAATACCATTTTGGCTCAAATAGCCAAATGAAGCGAAATATTGGCTACGATCATTTCCTCCTGTGACAGAAAGGTCATGCCCTGTTTGAATACCATTCCCTGAAAAAATATCATCCACAAATTTTTCGTTTGCCCAATGATCAGGGTCACTTCCATCCATCATTGCTTGTATATCTGCATCGGTAAAGCGGGTGAGTCCTTCGGCTTTGTTCATAAGACGAGCATAATCCCAACTGTCTGCATATTCTGGTAATTCAGTAGCCCGATTGAAACCCACATAACCATTATAGGATACGGTTACTTTCGATTCTTTTCCCATCTTAGTCGTCACTAATACGACACCGTTTGCAGCACGCGCTCCATAGATGGCGGCTGTAGAGGCATCTTTCAATACTGAAATGGACTCGATATCGTTCGGATTGATATCTGTCATATTGCCTGGAATTCCATCAATAAGCACAAGCGCATCGGGGGTGGCACCAAATGAACCGACACCTCGTACACGGATGGTTCCTGTGTTTTCGCCCGGACGGCCTCCCGGTTGCGTAATAGTAACGCCCGGCATTTGTCCGGTAAGTGCAGATACGACTGAAGAGGTTGCGCGGTTTTCTAACTTCTCAGCATCTATCTGAGCAATAGAGCCAATCACGTTTACTTTCTTTTGCGTACCAAATCCGACAACAACTACTTCTTCCAAATTACGGCTATCTTCTGTCAACGTAATCGCCAATGTTGATTGATTGTTTACTGGGATAATTTGCGTTTCATACCCAATATAAGAAACCTCCAAGGTGGCACCAGCGGGTACCTCCAGCGAGAAGCGACCATCCATATCCGTAATCGTTCCGTTCGTCGTCCCTTTTACCATGATATTTGCTCCAATGACTGGAATACCGGAGGCATCTACTACTGTACCGGTAATTTTCTTCTCATCCTGAGCTACCTCTGCTGTACTATTATTCCTCCCCTGTGTTGCCAGTTTCAGTACAATCTTATTGTCACTTACCTCGTAAATCACGTCTGTCCCGGTAAACATCGTGTCGAGTACCTTGAATATGTCCGCATCATCTACCGAGATAGACACACGTCTGTCCAAATCGACATGGCGATGATTGTAAAAGAAGGAGAAACCGCTCTCTGCTTCAATCTGTTCTAATACCTCTTGTACTGTTTCATTTTTCGCATCCAACGTGATGCGGGCCTCTTGCGCGTAAGTTCCTGACGCATGCGCCAATCCTGCCGAACTTAGCATAAATAGGCAAGACAGTTTAACGGTTAGCAACCGTTTAATTCCTGTTTTTCGCATAATCTTGTCGTGTTTTTAGTGGTTATCACTGATTTAATAAATTTCAATCTTGCTCTTCTTGTCTGCCTTGTCTCCCGTTGAGACATAACGCCACCGGATGCCGCTGGATATCTGGAATATCTCCAGGATGCGGTCGAGCCGTTGGTTCGTGAACGAGCCTGTAAAAGCATCCTTCGCATAGCGTGGGTTCGTCACCACGAAATCCACATAATAGCGTTTCTCCAGCATGTGTAATGCTTCCTCGAAAGGTGTGTTGCGGAAGACGATGCGCCCGTCTTTCCAGGCAGTTTCCGCCTCGCCTGTCGTCGTGAATTTATCCATCCATCCGCTTCCCGTATGGTAAACCAACTTCTCGTTGGGTTGCATCCGCGTGTGTCCTGCGTCTGAAACGAAATCCACACATCCACTGAGGAGCGTCGTCACCACCAGCGAATCGTCCGGGAAGGCTTCGAGGTTGAATCGCGTGCCGTGCACCTCTATCTTCGCACCTTGCGTCGTTTCTACCACAAAACGTTTCCGTTCGTCTTTCGTCACATCGAAGAACGCTTCGCCACACAGCCATACTTTCCGGTCCTCGCAGAAACGAATTGGATAACGGAGCGATGATTCAGAGTTGAGCGAGACATTCGTCCCATCTGGCAAGACAATATGGGTGGTCATACCTGGGTTCGTCCGCACCTCCATCATTTCTACCGTCTCTTCCGGAGCCATCAAAGCATAGAGGAAAGCGGCCAACAATGGAATGAAAAGCACTGCTGCGATGCGTTCTGCCGCCTGGACAAACCGCCTGATGCGCGTCAGGAAAATACGCGTCTGTACCCGTTTTAGCGCACGTTCCGTATCGACCTGTTCCATGGAGGCCAAAGCATCAGCTGCGAAACAGAGCTCCTGAATTTGGCGAGCTATGCGGGCGTGTTCGTCCGATTCGCGTACCCATTGGGCGACGCGCGTCCGTTCTTCTTCGGTTGCTTCCCCACTGAAATAGCGCGGGAGCAATGCTTCCATATCCCTGTTTTCCGTCATATTTTCCCGTTTTTATAGATAAGACAAGTGGCGGAAGGTATATTCCTAAACGGGAATGGGATTTTTTTCAAATTTTTTCTCCTCCCACCACCTCTTTCCGTCCGCCGGTGTGGTTTATCGACAGTTTAAACGTATAGACTGTCCCCCGGATTTGGCCGATGAACTCGTTGACGGTCTCGGTGGGCTGAACGATGGCGCGGGCGTTCACCACCCGCACAATGTCGCGGTAGAGCTGGTTCGCTGCCCGCAGCGCGTCCCATGTCTTGATGCCTTGCTTTTGCCGCAACTCGCCCATTTCCGTTACTTTGACAAGTACCAATTCAGAGATGCGTTGGTTTGCTTCGCGGAGCACTTCCCGTTCCTCCGTCAATCCTAATGTAGCCAGAGCCGCAGCGTTTTCTGCTTCGTCCAACCGGGAAAGCATCACGCGCACCTCCGCCGTCAGCTGGTTATCTTTGTGTTTACCGATGCCGTAGCAGTCCAGCAACACCTGGTTCAACCGGACGGCTGCCTGCCGCCGCGCGGGCACACCCGATTTCAGGAAAATCCGCACGGCCTGGTTGATGACACCGATGGCATTGGCCCGCGCGCGCCGTGCTTTCTTCCAGTGCTGCGTGACCACCCATTCGCGCTGCCGAGGCACGATGGCCGCCAATTGGTCTGTCGCCTTCCGGTAGTCCGGCGCCCACGCTTCGATGCCGAGCGCCTCCGGAGTCGCCTGGCTGATATACGTGTTTACCATCTCGTGGAACTGTGCGCAAGCTCCCACGCTCAGCTGCGTGATGCCAAAAGGTTCAATTTGTTTCGGGATGTCCATCGTTGTCTTCCTCCTCGTTATTTTTGTCCAAAGATAAGGCTTTTTCCGGTTCCTTCTACCTTTTGAGGCATCTAATTTGGACTTTTTCAATTTGTTTCATGCCCGAAATGTATTAAAAAAGAGATTTCTTATTTTGATTCTTCCCTAAAATAGCTTACTAAACTACTTTTATATTGCATTTCATACCTGAAATTTATCATTGAATATCATTTGCATTTTATTTCATGCATGAAATACTATAAAAATAGAATTTCTTATACCATTTCACCGGTGAAACAAAATAGAAAACCTATTTTTTAATACATTTCAGGCATGAAACAAGTTAAAAAAACAATTTCGGAGAAAGCAGAAAGCTTCTTCGGAAAGCACGCTAAGGCTTGGGAGGCGCCCCGCGGAAGGTAAAGAAAAAACGCGAGTCCCTCTCTCGAGGAACCCGCGTCCAATTTCAGTATAAAAAATATCAAATTAGTAATCACATCGAGTGTGTCTTCACAAATTGGATAATCTCGTCGATATATCCAAACGCCATGCAAACGACAGTATCTGCCGCACCGTAATATACGGCCACCCGCTTCCCGTCTTGCAACGCCGCGCAAGGGAACACCACGTTGGGCACATCGCCCTGCAACTCGTAAGGCGCAGCCGGGCCGAGGATGTAATCTTTTGTCCGATAGAGCACCTTCTCCGGATTGTTGGCATCCAGAATGGCGGCTCCCATGGTATAGCGATATCCGTTGCATGTCTTAATCACGCCATGGTAGAACATCAGCCAGCCCTCGCTGGTCATGAACGGCACCGAACCGGCGCCAATCTTCAGGCATTGCCAAGCGCTATCCTCGAAAGGCGTCACCTTCATCACGCAACGATGTTCGCCCCAGTACTTCATATCCGGACTGTAGCTGATATAAATATCGCCAAACGGCGTATGGCCGTTGTCGCTCGGGCGGCTCAACATCGCAAACTTGCCATTTATCTTCTCCGGGAAAAGCACGCCATTGCGGTTGAAAGGCAAGAAGGCGTTCTCGCACTGGAAGAAATCCACGAAATCAAACGTGTAGCCGATACCAATCGTTGGACCATGGTAACCGTTGCACCACGTAATCCAATAACGGTCGTCAATCCACGTCACGCGCGGGTCGTATTTATAATCCGAATCAATCATATCCGTATTCCCCGGCTTGAACTGAATCGGCTCATGGTTGATATCCCAATGGATTCCATCCTGGCTGAAACCCGCAAAGATGTTCATCTGCACCGCACGGTTATCACACCGGAACACGCCCGCAAACCCATCTTTAAAGGGCACCACGGCACTGTTGAAAATACTATTGGAAGTTGGTATTTGATAACGACCAATCACCGGATTCTGCGAATACCGCCACATGACGTCCGTACAACCTGCCGGGCGTTCTTCCCACGGCATATTTACTGCAATCATTTTCTCGTTCATAAAACCTATTTTTATAACGTCCAAAAAACCGCTGCAAAGGTAATGAATCTTTTTAATTCTGCGATGTTCAGCGAACTGGAATCTTATCAATTCGGCGCTGATGGCGTCCGCCTTCATAAGGTGTTTCGAAGAAGGCTTCCACGATTTTCACGGCTTCCTCTTTCGTGAGGAAGCGTCCCGGCATCGAGAGCACGTTCGCATCGTTGTGCGCCCGGGCTAAAGCTGCGATTTCCGTAGACCAGCAAAGCGCCGCACGAATGCCCTGGTGTTTGTTGAGCGTCATGCTGATTCCGTTACCCGTCCCGCAAATAGCGATGCCCGGATAGACTTCGCCCGCCTCGACAGCCCGTGCCAACGGATGGGCAAAATCCGGATAATCACAGCTATCCGTCGAATACGTTCCAAAATCTTTACACTCCCATCCGCGTCCGGACAATACCGTTTTCAAATACTCTTTCAGTTCAAAACCTGCATGGTCGCTACAAAATCCTATTACCTTCATGCTTATTTTGCTAATAATTCTTTTACCTGGTTATATACATTTTGGGCCGTAAAGCCTAATTTCTCATCTAATACTTTAAAAGGAGCCGAATAACCAAACGAATTCATACCCCATACTTTCCCGTTCGGTCCTACCAAATTCTCCATGCAGAAAGGAAGACCTGCCGTGAGGGCAAATATCTTGCTGCCGGGCGTAAGAATGGAATCCTGATACTCTTTGCTTTGGCAATGGAACAATCCATCCGACGGTATCGAGACAATACGCACCTTCACGCCCTCTGCACGCAACAAAGCAGCGCCATCCACCAAGGTCGATACTTCCGAACCGGAACCCAAAAGCGTCACATCGGCATCCGCATCCTCGTTAATAATATAAGCGCCGCGTTCGGCATTCAAGGCTTCTTCGTACGGGCGTTCGCGAGGCAAATCCTTCACTGCCTGGCGCGAGAATATCAAACCTGTCGGCGAATCGACATTCTCCATAGCCATCTTCCAAGCCACAGTTGCTTCGGCGGCATCGGCCGGACGAAGCACCAACATTGAATTCTTTCCGCTGTGATTCTTCATCTTTTCCAACAAACGGACTTGCGCCTCTTGTTCTACCGGTTGATGCGTCGGGCCATCCTCGCCTACGCGGAAGGCATCGTGCGTCCAAATGAATTTCACCGGAAGTTCCATCAATGCAGCCATGCGCAACGCTGGTTTCATATAATCAGAGAACACAAAGAAAGTTCCGCAAGCAGCCCATACGCCGCCATGCAAAGCCATACCAATGCAGACGCAAGCCATCGTCAGCTCGGCCACACCAGCTTGGAAGAAAGCGCCCGTGAAATCACCCCGCTTAAAGGCATGCGTTTTCTTCAAGAAACCGTCCGTCTTATCCGAATTACACAAATCGGCTGAAGCGCAAATCATATTTTCCACGGTTGAAGCCAACACGCCCAACACATTCGCCGAAGCAGCACGTGTCGGTTGATTTGCCTTATGCTGGATGGCAGCCCAATCGATAGGTGGAATCTTACCGGAGAACCAATCTTCCAACTTCTGCGCCAAATCCGGATGAGCAGCCGCCCATGCCGCCTTCACCGCTTTCCGTTCCTCCATTAACGTATTCAATTCCTCCGCACGACGGGCATACATTTCAGCCACTTCGGGGAAGATTTCAAAAGGATTTTCCGGATTTCCACCTAAATTCTTAATGGTTTCTTCGATAGAAACGCCCGCAGCCGAGAGCGGTTGTCCATGCGTAGAGACCTTATTTTCATAGCTACTCAAATCCGCACCCAGCGCGCCTTTACCCATAATGGTTCGGCCAATAATTAAGGTAGGCCGTTCCTTTTCTGCTTTTGCGTCGGTGAGCGCACGGCGGATTTCTGCTACATCGTTACCATTTATCGTAATTACTTTCCAACCCCATGCTTCATATTTCATGGCTATATTTTCGTCGTCCACTTCATCCACCATGGTAGAGAGCTGAACGTTGTTGGCATCATAGAACATAATCAAATTGTCCAATCCCAACGTACCCGCCACACGACCTGCACCTTGCGAGATTTCCTCCTGGATGCCACCATCCGAGATATAAGCATAAATCGTCTCGTCGATAGCCTCTTTACCCAGACGGGCTTGCAAAAATTTGGCAGCGATAGCAGCACCTACTGCATACGTATGTCCTTGTCCCAACGGACCAGAGGTATTTTCTATTCCACGGCGGAAATCGACTTCGGGATGCCCTGGAGTCACACTGCCCCACTGGCGAAAATCCTTTAATTCATCTAAAGTATATCTGCCCGCCAACGCCAATACGGCATACAGCATAGGAGACATATGACCTGGATCCAAAAAGAAACGATCCCGGCTTTCCCACATCGGATTTTTCGGATCGTATACCAAGAATTCAGAGAACAATACATTCACAAAATCGGCACCACCCATTGCTCCGCCCGGATGACCGGACTTAGCCTTCTCAACCATTGACGCAGCTAAGATACGAATGTTATCGGCTGCTCGGTTCATCAATTTAATGTCGTTCATATCGCTACTAATTCGTTATTTGCCTGCAAAAATAGGCATAATTCACAAGTTGACCAAAAAGAAAGAGATAATCCGCAGAAAACAGATTATCTCTTCGTTCTTTTTCCAGCTCGCGAATGGGCTTATGCCAACCGTCTGGCTCCGTCGCTTATCACTACGTCGTACAACTTCGGTTCATGACCGAATTTCTTTGTATATTCGGCAAATGCCTTCGCTACAAAGGCATCGTATTTATCGGCTTTGACTAAATTGATAGTGCATCCGCCGAAACCACCGCCCATGACGCGCGACCCCGTCACGCCGCATTCCTTCGCGATGTCGTTCAGGAAGTCCAGTTCCTCACAGCTCACTTCATAAAGTTTACTCATTCCATGGTGTGTACCATACATTTTTTCACCCACGGTTTCGTAATCGCCCTTCTCCAATGCGTCGCACACGTCGAGCACACGTTGAATTTCCTCAATCACATATTCGGCACGCATATAATCCTCGGCGCTCACTTCCTCTTTTACTTCGTTCAGCATTTCGGCCGTCGCGTCGCGTAGGAATTCCACCTCCGGATGGTTACGCTTAATGGCTGCTACCACGTTCTCGCACGACTGGCGACGTTTGTTGTAGGCCGACGATGCCAACTCATGCTTCACCACCGAATCCAACAACACCAGCTTGTAGCCCGCAGCTTCAGGGTCGAACGGGAAATATTTGTATTCCAGCGAACGGCAGTCCAAACGAATCAAATGTCCCTTCTGTCCGAATACAGACGCAAATTGGTCCATGATGCCGCAATTCACGCCGCAATAGTTATGTTCTGTCGATTGTCCAATCTTCGCCAATTCGAACTTGTCGATTCCCAGTCCGAACAATTCGTTCAACGCAAAGGCATACGTGCTCTCCAATGCAGCCGACGACGACATGCCTGCGCCCAGCGGAACGTCACCCGCAAATACCGTATCGAAGCCCTTCACTTCGCCTCCCCGCTTGCTGATTTCGCGGCATACGCCGAAGATGTAACGCGCCCAGCTTGCTTTCGGCGCATCTTCTTCCTTCAGGCCAAATTCCGCATAATCATTCAAATCAATGGCAAAAGCACGGACTTTATCGGTGCCATTCGGTTTGATTTCAGCGATCATTCCCTTATCTATCGCGCCTGGAAATACGAAACCACCGTTATAATCTGTATGTTCGCCAATCAGGTTAATACGGCCCGGCGACGTATAAAACGTTCCTTCCGTCTGAAACAGCTCTTGGAACTTATTGTCTACTTTGTTTTTCATTTCTATATTCATAATCTCTATCTTTTTTATTATCTATAATACACTTTTCTATATAGGGAATAATACCCCACGCGTACCCCCTTACAGTACCCCACGAGTGGGTGGCAAGAATACCCCTAGCTAGGGTGTTGTCGATACCCCTAGCTAGGGATCCAAATGCGTTCTTACTCTACTGGGATATCGGTATTCACATTCTTCGAACCAGCCAATGCATAATATAATATGTAGGCAGCACAGAAGAGGACTACGATGTAGCTCGTCAGGTAGCTACTGGTCGCATCAGCCACCCAAGCCTGGATAGCCACCATCACAGCGCAACCGAACACCATCGTCATGAAAGCACCCGAAGCGATAGAAGTATATTTACCCAAACCTTCGACTGCCATATTGAAGATACCGCCCCACATAACCGAAGTACACAAACCTACCAACAGGAAGGCAAAGATTCCGATGGGAACTTCCGCCCAAATCAAATTCAGATTCGCCCAGTCGATACCTGGCACATTTACCATCACATCCGTCGGCGCAAACATACCGAAAGCTACGAGCAACAAACTAAGCGTCGATACAGTCGTAATCATCGCACGGCTGGAAATCTTATCACCAATCGCACTACCCACGAAGCGGCCTACGAGCATCATCAACCAATAAACAGCCACAATCAAACCCACAATCGTCGCATCCATTCCTAAACCTGGCGTAGCAGAATCGGGCGAAGAGGTTAAATACTGCAGGATGTAAGTCGGCGTGCCCACTTCAATACCCATGTAAAGGAAGATGGCCAAGATACCCAGTTTAAAATGACGGAACGAGAAAGCGCTATATTTATCGTTAGAAGCCTTCACAGTCTCTGTAGTCTGCACCGGTTCCTCAATCTTAGAGAACATCAATACGATAAGTCCCACAACAAAGACAGCCAAAGCGATGAACAAAGCCGGTGTCGCGTCGGAAATCTTCGCTTTTGTCGCGTCGCCAATCAAAGCTCCCATGATGATATACACTGCCACGGCTGCACTACTATTAAACACGCCGCCAAGCTGAATCAACTGGTTACCCTTGTTTCCGCCACCACCCAAAGTGTTCAACATCGGATTTACCACCGTATTCAACATACACATGCAGAAACCGGCAATAAATGCACCAATCAAATAAACGCCGAAACTCTGAATCGAATCCCAGCCGCTCATCCATTGTACCAAAATACCAACGATACCTACCACTAAGGCCAGCATCGCCGTTTTTTTGTACCCAAACTTCTTAATCAACATACCGGAAGGAATACCCATTACCAAGTAAGCGATAAAGTTTCCATAATTACCTACCTGCGCCAAAATATCCGAAGCCCCAAATTGGTTCTTCACAATGATGGCCATAGGCGAACATAAATTCGTTACGAATGCAATCATAGCAAAGAGCGCAATCATGATGATGATAGCACCCCATTGTTTCTTTTGTTGAGTCATAGATTTAATTTGTTGTTATGTTATTAATTTATTATTATACGTGTGTTATTCTACTGCAAATTTATAAATGGTCTGACTGCGGAACGTCTCGCCCGGACGTAAGACAGTCGAGGGATATTCCGGTTTGTTCGGACTGTCGGGGTAATGTTGCGTTTCCAGACAGAAGGAACAACGCTCGGGATAAGGATGTCCGTTCTTCCCGATGATGGAATCGTTGAGCCAGTTGGCGGTATAGAGCTGCACGCCCGGCTGATCCGTATAAGTTTCCATCACGATACCCGTCTTGGGAGAAGAGCAACGGGCTGCCAATACCATTTCACCTTCCTCTTTTTTATTCAAGACGTAGCAATGGTCATAGCCCTCGCCGTACACAATTTGTTGGAATTCGGTCTGATTGATACGTTCCCCTATCTCGTGCGGCGTACGGAAATCCATCGGAGTCCCTTCCACCGGTTCGGCCGGTCCGTAAGGAATAGCGGTCTCGTCGGTCGGGAGATACGTATCGGCATAAATAGTCAACAGATGATCACCGATGTAACGGTCTCCTTCGCCCGAAAGATTGAAATAGGAATGGTTCGTGAGGTTTACCACGGTCGGTTTCGAGGTTTCCGCGCGGTAAGAAATCACCAATTCGTTCGCATCCGTCCATTGATAAGTCAATACGACAGCCAATTCTCCGGGATAACCCTCTTCCCCATCGGCAGCGGTATAATTCAGCTCGACCGTCTGCGCATCCAGCTGTTTCATCTTCCAGACACGGAAATGGAATCCACGCACTCCACCGTGGAGGCTATTGGGTCCGTTGTTGATGGGCAACTCATACGCTACGCCGTCCAACACGAAATGTCCCTTCGCGATTCGGTTGGCATATCGTCCGCACGTGGCTCCAAAGGTGGGTTCGCCCGACGAAAGATAATCGTCGATAGAGGCATGACCCAACACCACATCCGTCAATCGTCCCTCTTTGTCCGGAACCATCAACGACACGATTTTCGCGCCATAATTTGTTACTACTACTTCTGCACCTTGCTTGTTTACTAACGTGCAAAGACCTATGTTCTCGCCTTCTATTTGCTTAGAAAAATGCTCAGGAAGCAAACCTGATTTTGTCATTTTGTTTTCCATGCGTATAAACATTTCTTATTTTTGTGCGTAAAATTAGAACTCTTCTGCCAAACAAGCATCATATTTGGATATGTTTTTCAACAGCTTTTCCGTTTTTTATTACAAATACACTACAAAACAAACGCGTGGCGCCTCTCTGAGAGAGACAACCACGCGCCGATTCGCAGTCTGTTTCTTATTGCAATGTGCCGTTTTGGGCATCTTGAATCATTTGCTCGCTCGGCAAAATGAGGATTTCCACCCGTCGATTCAAAGCCCGTCCTTCTGCGGTGCTATTATCAGCTACCGGCTCGTGGACACCTTTACCCTCATACGTCATACGTTTGCTGCTCACGCCTTGGTCGACCATTAAATAATCGAACACGCTCTTCGCACGTTTCTCGGACAACGTCTGGTTGTAATCTACGGCTCCGGTATTGTCCGTATGACCTACAATCTTAATATCCGTATCCGGATTTTGGTTCAAGCTGGTAGCCAAATTCCGCAATGCGCTTTTCGACGCATCACTTAACGTACTCGAGTTGGTCGCGAAGAGGATACCCGAATCGAACGTTACTTTCAATGCTTCCCCATTGTTGATGGTCTCAACCGTCGTCTCCTCCGGCAATGTGGCTTCCAATTCCTTCTTCTGTTTATCCATCTTCTTGCCAATCAACGCGCCGGCCGCTCCGCCTACTGCTGCGCCAATTACCGAACCTAACGCCGTATTACCCGCCAAAGCACCTACGCCGGCACCTACCGCAGCTCCGCCGCCTACACCAATAGCAGCTCCTTTTTGCGTGTTATTCCACGTCCCGCAACTGGAAAAGACCAGTGCTACCGACAGCAACAAGGCTGTCAAAATCTTCAAACTTTTCATGACTTATCTATTTTAAAAGTTTAATCGTCAAACATACCCAACGAATCGCAATATGCCATTTCGCCTTGGACAATAAAAGCGATTTCCTCCGGCGTAAACTTTCCTACCCCGTCTTTTTGGGCATTCTTCACGACAAAGGTCGTTAATTCTTCTTCGTCGATTTCCACCTCGCTATCGTCGGGCAGGTTTTCGCTCATGAATCCCTTCTTTTCGTAGAATTCATAAATCAAATCGACGATGTAATTAATGTCGTCGTGGCTGAACTTGCCCTTCAGCTCTTGCGGCAAATAGTTCTGTATAAACTTTACCGATTCTTCTTCGTCGTACATCCAATCCTGTTTTTCACTCATAATCCTTCGTTTTTAAAATTTAGAGCAAATATAACACTTTAATTTGGATATCACCATGAGGTTCGGAAAATTTTTAAACTTGCCATAACCACTGAACACTTTATCAGGATTCCTCCGCTTCGGAACGACGCGCTCTATCCGATTGGTAGCCTCTTCCCCAAGTCGCCTTCTCCTTCCAATCGCTTGAAAATTCACATTTTATGAAGGGAAAAGACTTCCCAAAACGTGGAAAATGGAATTTCTGATAGAAATTGGACTTCCAATCACGTTGAAAATGGATTTTGGTCAACCAAATGGGCTTCTAATCGCATTGGAAATGAAATTTGGTCAACCAAATGGGCTTCCAATCGCGTTGAAAATGGATTTTGGTCAACCAAATGGGCTTCTAATCGCATTGGAAATGAAATTTGGTCGACCAAATAGGCTTCTAATCGCGTTGAAAATGGATTTTGGTCAACCAAATGGGCTTCCAATCGCATTGGAAATGAAATTTGGTCGACCAAATAGCATTTTCAACGGTTTTGAGACTGTCGTCTCGCTCCGCGAACCTATTTTGTTACATAAGGAAACTCCCCATTAGAATGAAAATGAGGCCCCGAAGCCCGATAAAAAAGAGGGTGTGTCGTAATGGGTATATAGCACGCAGATGACGCAGACTAAAGCGCAGATAAACGCAGATTTTTATTTTTTTGCGGTAAATATCGCGTAGCCATTTAAAAAAAGTCTGCGTTTATCTGCGCTTTAGTTCGCGTTTTTCTGCGTCCCATTTCCTATTTCGACGTACTTTCTCTTTATCTTTTTCTGCTTTTTCAGAAAAAACGAGGCTGCGCCTATTTCGACACAGCCTCTTCTTTCTCTCAAAATATCGTTCGATGGCCACATTACGCCTTCCGGATATACTCTACAATCCATGCGCCGACCTCTTTCGTGCCATACTTTGCGCCGCCTTCCACTTGGATTTCAGGCGTGCGGACACAAGCATCGAGCGAAGCGTCTACGGCCTCCCGGATGAGTTTTCCCTCTTCTTGGCAGTCGAAATGCTCGAACAACATCGCTACGGAGAGGATTTGCGCCAAAGGATTCGCGATATTTTTCCCCTTCGCCTGCGGCCACGAACCGTGAATCGGCTCGAACACCGGCGTACTTTCGCCTGTCGAAGCCGATGGCAGCAAACCCATTGAACCGCTGATGCAGGAACCTTCGTCGGTCAGGATATCGCCAAAGGTATTCTCCGTCACCATGACGTCGAAGAAGGTAGGTTCTTGAATCATGCGCATGGCGGCATTGTCTACAAACATATAATCGGTCGTAACATCCGGATATTGAGGAGCCATCTCTTGTGCTACCTGACGCCAGAGGCGCGAAGAAGCGAGGACGTTCGCTTTATCCACCACCGTGAGGTGCTTGCGGCGTTTCATCGCATATTCGAAAGCGACCTTCAGGATACGTTCAATCTCCGGACGCGTGTATTTATTGGTATCATACGCCAGGTCGTTATCTTGATATTTCTCCCCGAAATACATACCGCCTGTCAACTCCCGGATGCAAAGGAAATCGGCCCCCTCGACCAGTTCCGCACGGAGCGGCGACTTATGCAACAGGCACTTAAACGTCTGCACCGGCCGGATATTCGCAAACAACCCCAATTGCTTACGCATGGCAAGAAGTCCCTGCTCGGGGCGCACCTTAGCGGTCGGGTCATTATCGTATTTCGGATCCCCCACGGCTGAGAAAAGGACGGCGTCGGCCTCTTGGCAGATTCGGAACGTCTCCTCCGGGAAAGGATTCCCCACCTTGTCGATGGCATCGGCACCACAGAGGGCGTAAGTATATTCTACTTGATGCCCGAACTTGTGGCAAACGGCATCCATTACATTCACACCTTGAACCGAAATCTCCGGTCCGATCCCGTCGCCGGGCAATACTGCAATTTTAAAATTCATATTACTTGTTTTTTTAACTGACAATTTAAAATTGACAATTGACAATCAAATCATTCAATACTGAAACAGGATTCATTGTCTACTGTCGATTGTTGATGGATTCATTACTCTTCTATTAAGTTCAACATTTTGATAGTCGCTTTGATGGCGGCTTCCGTCTGGTCGGCGTCGAGTCCGCGTGTGCGGAATTCCCGTCCTTCGAAACTCCAGGTGATGACGGTCTGCACGAAAGCATCCGTCCGTCCGCCGGGCGGAATGGTCACGGCATAGTTAAGCAACATCGGGAACTTCCGGTTCAATATGCCTTTATAGATTTTCCGGAGCGCCCGCACGAAGGCATCATACTGTCCGTCGCCCGAGGAGCTTTCCTGATAGGTCTGCCCATCTATCTCGATCGAGAGGGTGGCCATCGGCTTCAGGCCTTGCGCCAGCGTGACGAAATAGCTCAATAGCTTAACTTTGTTGTGCACGCCGTCGTGCTTCAAGACATCCGAGACGATATAAGGCAAGTCCTCTTGTGTGACGAGCTCTTTGCGGTCGCCCAGCTCGATGATACGTTCCGTCACCTTCCGCATCGAATCTTCGTCCAGTTCCAATCCCAAGCTTTCGAGGTTCTTGCGGATATTCGCTTTCCCCGACGTCTTGCCCAGCGCATATTCACGCACCCGGCCAAATCGTTCGGGCATCAAATCATTATAATAAAGATTGTTCTTGCTATCCCCGTCGGCATGTACACCGGCTACTTGCGTAAAGACGCTATCTCCCACAATGGGTTTGTTGGCAGGAATGGAAATACCGGAATAGGATTCCACCACACGGCTCACATCATTCAGGCGGCTCTCGTCAATATTCGTGATAGCATGGAAATGATCCTTAAGGATAGCTTGCACACTGGCAAGCGGCGCATTCCCGGCCCGCTCCCCAAGCCCGTTGATAGTAGTGTGCAATCCTTTGACGCCACTCAACACGGCCGCCAAGACGTTGCTTACCGCCAGGTCATAGTCATTATGGGCATGGAAATCGAAATGCACATTCGGATAACGTTTCTTCATCTTGCGCATGTATTCAATCACTTGCAACGGATTGAGGATGCCCAGCGTATCCGGGAGCATGAAGCGGCGAATGCCTACTTCTTGCAACCCGTCCATCAAGCCAAACACATAATCGGGCGAGTCTTTGATGCCGTTACTCCAATCCTCCAGGTAAAGATTGACGTCCATATCCCGCTCGTGCGCATATTGTACCACGACACGGATATCCTCCAAATGGGCTTGCATCGTCTTCTTCAGTTGGAAAGCACAATGCTTTTCCGAACCTTTTGCCAAGAGATTGATGACACGGCACCCGGCGTTGTAAATCCAATCCACCGACGTATGCCCGTCG
This sequence comes from Parabacteroides sp. An277, assembly GCF_002159645.1. Taxonomy (GTDB): domain Bacteria; phylum Bacteroidota; class Bacteroidia; order Bacteroidales; family Tannerellaceae; genus Parabacteroides. Next base: position 24,721 of record NZ_NFJB01000036.1, read on the forward strand.
ACAAATCCCAGTACTTCCACACGCGAGAGCAAACCGCGACGGGCTGCCCAGTCGCATATCATCCGCACCGCATCCAATTCGCCCTCCGACACTCGTGCCGAGGCGACCTCGATGCGGTCGACCTTCAAGTCCTCGAGCAGCAGACGTGCAATCATCAGCTTCTCATGCGGGACGAACGACACCCCACTGGTCTGTTCCCCGTCGCGGAGCGTCGTATCCATGATTTCTATATGAGGATGTTCATTCATAATCTTTTCTTTATTAGAATACAAAATGCACACAGATAACACAGATTAGACAGATGACCGCAGATTATTTTTTCAGTCGTTCGTAAATAATTTCCGGCGTACTTGTGGCTTTTCTCCGAAGTTGAGAAGCAATCCTACTTCTATTTCGGTTGCCTTGAGATAATTGATTAGTTGTAACTCATGTTCGTTACAAATAGAATCAACGGCCTTTAATTCTAAGATAATATGGTTGTTTACCAATATATCAGCAAAATATTCGCCTATTTCTTGTCCTTTGAAGTACACTTTTACTTTATATTGTGCTTCGCATTTGAAGCCACGACGCTTCAGCTCTTGATAAAGCGCATTCTGGTATACCCGTTCAAAAAAACCATATCCCAGCGTATTATATACATCATAAAAAGCTGCAATAATACCATCCGTTTCCTCTTTAAATAAATAATCTGTGGTCATCTGTCTAATCTGCGTTATCTGTGTGCTATCTTATTCTCATACTCCGTTACTTTTCCCCGGTTTTCCACCAAGAAATCGACGTCGTCGAGGCCATTCAGCAGACAGTGCTTCTTGTAGGTATTGATTTCGAATGTCTCGCTGCGGCCTGTCGCCCGGTTCGTGATGGTCTGCGCCGGGAGATTGACCTCAACCAGCGTTTTCGGGTCGGCATAGATGGAATCGAACAGCTCCTTCAGGAAGGCTTCGCTTACCACGACGGGCAGAACGAAGTTGTTCAGCTCGTTATTCTTATGGATATCGGCGAAGAAGCTACTTACCACGACACGAAAGCCATACCCGGCGATGGCCCAGGCGGCATGTTCGCGACTGGAGCCGGAACCGAAGTTCTTGCCTGCCACTAAGATTTCCCCACCGTAAGTCGGGTCATTCAATACAAAGTCCCTGTTCAGCGAGCCGTCGGCATTGTACCGCCAGTCGCGGAACAGATTATCGCCAAAGAATTTCTCCTCGCGCGTCGTCGCTTTCAGGAAACGGGCAGGAATGATTTGATCGGTGTCCACATTCTCCAGCGGGAGAGGGACGCACGTGCTTGTTATGATGTTGAATTTCTGTTTCATTGCATTATAAGTAATTTAGTCTATAATAAAATCTTCGGATGAGAAATCATGATAGTAACGCCCGCTTGTAGCCGTAAAACGCAAGACACAATAGTCAGGATCCGTCACACCTTCCTTATAATATAAGGTATCACCATCCTGCCAAATCATTTCTTTATGTAAGGCATCGGTCAATACCTCCATTCTTCCCTTGAGCATTACGCCACGGAAATAACGCTTATCACAGAAATAGATGCATGCTTTATCATTCGCTCTGTACTGAGTAACGCGCATCGAATGGGTATTGGTTGTAAAGTAAAAAACCCGGATGCCTTCACGTTTACGAGGAGCAAGCATAGCTTTCATGTTTGGAAAACCATCTTGGTCGACAGAACCTATAAAGGCTACTTTCTGTTTGTCTATAAGCAGACCTATTGTTTTCTCTACATTTCTCATAGGACAATGACTGTTACATTCCAACAATGAGCGCGGATCGGTAATACATCCCGTCACCGCTGCTGCAGCCGCCGTAAGTGGGCTGGCGAGGAGCGTACGCGCACCGGGACCTTGACGGCCTTCGAAATTGCGGTTCGAAGTCGAGACGGCATATTTCCCGGCAGGAATCTTATCATCGTTCATGGCCAGACAAGCGGAACAGCCCGGCTGGCGGATTTCGAACCCTGCCTCGGCCAACACCTTGTCCAAACCCTCTTCGCGAATCTGCGCATCCACGAGCCAAGAGCCGGGAACAAGCCAGGCCGTCACATTCGCTGCCTTCTGCCGTCCTTTGACAATCGAAGCAAACGCACGAAAATCTTCGATACGTCCATTCGTGCAGGCTCCGAGGAAGACATAATCAATCGGCTTGCCCAAGAGCTTTTCGCCCGGCTGGAAACCCATGTAGGCCATCGACTTTTCGAACGAAGTGCGCTCTACGTCGCTCATGCCTTCGGTCGTCGGGATGGATTGCGTGATGCCCATGCCCATGCCGGGATTCGTGCCGTAAGTAATCATCGGTTCGATATCTGCCGCGTCGAAACGCACCTCTTTGTCAAACACCGCGTCGTCGTCACTCCGCAGCGTACGCCAGTAAGCCACCGCCTTATCCCACGCCTCTCCTTTCGGCGCATAATCGCGTCCCTTCAAGTAGGCAAAGGTCACCTCGTCTGGAGCCACCATGCCCCCGCGTGCGCCCATCTCAATCGAGAGATTGCAGAGCGTCAGACGTCCTTCCATCGTAAGCGAACGAATCGCCTCGCCCGCATACTCTACGAAATAGCCAGTCGCACCGCTGGTGGTCATTTTCGACATCATATAAAGCGCCACATCCTTGGCCGTCACGCCCTTGCCTAACGTACCATCGATCGTGATGCGCATCGTCTTAGGGCGCGTCTGCAGGATACATTGCGAAGCGAGCACCATCTCCACCTCGCTCGTCCCGATGCCAAACGCCACCGCGCCCACGGCACCATGCGTGGAGGTGTGCGAATCGCCGCAGACAATCGTCATACCCGGAAGTGTCAGACCGCGCTCCGGCCCCACCACGTGGATAATCCCGTTCTTCGGGTCCATCATGCCAAAGTGGGTAAGGCCAAACTCCTTCGCATTCTTCGCCAGCGTATCGACTTGCGTGCGCGACACGGGGTCTTCGATAGGTTTATCCTGGTCGTGCGTTGGCGTATTATGGTCTGGCATACAATAGATATGGTCCGGACGGAAACACTTCAGTCCGCGTTCGCGCAGCCCTTGGAAAGCCTGCGGACTGGTCACTTCGTGGCAATACAGACGGTCGATATACAATTGCGTAGGCCCGTCTTCTACTTGTTGGACGATGTGCGCGTCCCAAATCTTGTCAAATAGCGTATTCATTACTTTACAAATTTGTTGATTGCATCAATATAGGCTTCGACCGAGGCGGCGATGATGTCCGTGTTGGCACCGAAACCATAATATACATGTCCGTCGTATTCCACCTGCATGTGCACCTTGCCCACGTCGTCGCTCCCTTTGGAGATAGCTTGGATGGTGAACTCCTTCAGCACCATCTGCCGGTGGATAATCTGCTTGAGGGCTTTGATGGCGGCATCCACCGGACCGTTGCCCGACGAGGCTGCTTCAAACTTCTCGCCCGCAATGCTCAAGCCGAGGCTGGCCACCGGACGGACGCCCACACCACTCGTAACCTGCAGATACTCCATCTTGATATGATGGTTCTGCGAGCGATCGGCTCCTGCCAATACCAATACGTCGTCATCCGTAATCTCTTTCTTCTTATCCGCCAGTTTCAGGAAATCCTCATACACTTGGTCGAGCTTCTCTTGCGTCAGGTCGATGCCCAACACATGCAGGCGATGCTTCAGGGCAGCACGTCCGCTCCGGGCGGTGAGGACAATCGCGTTATCATCGATGCCCACCTCTTTCGGGTCGATAATCTCGTATGTCGTCACGTTTTTCAAGACACCGTCCTGATGGATGCCCGACGAATGCGCGAAGGCATTGCGCCCCACAATGGCCTTGTTCGGCTGCACAGGCATGTTCATGAGACTCGACACCATGCGGCTGATGCCATATATCTTGGTTGTGTTTATGTTGGTCGTGATGCCGCATTCCTTATGGCTCTTGAATATCATGGCGATTTCTTCGAGCGACGTATTGCCGGCCCGCTCGCCGATACCATTGATGGTGACCTCCACCTGACGCGCTCCGTTCAGCACGCCCTGCACCGTGTTGGCGGTAGCCATGCCCAAATCATTGTGGCAATGCGTCGAAAGGATTGCCTTGTGGACACCGTCGACATGCTCCATCAGGTATTTAATCTTCGCGCCATATTCGTCGGGGAGGCAATAACCCGTCGTATCGGGAATGTTCACCACCGTGGCACCCGCCTTGATGACTGCCTCGACCACACGAGCCAGATATTCATTCTCCGTCCGTCCGGCGTCTTCGCAATAAAATTCCACATCTTCCGCAAACTTCTTGGCGTATTTCGTGGCGGCCACGGCCCGCTCGATAATCTCCTCGCGATTCGAATTGAATTTATACATGATGTGTGGGTCGGACGTGCCGATACCCGTATGGATGCGTCCGCGCTTGGCGTATTTGAGTGCTTCAGCCGCTACGTCGATATCCTTCTGTACGGCACGCGTGAGCGCGCAAATCGTAGGCCACGTGACCGCTTTTGAAATCTCAACCACACTTTTGAAGTCGCCCGGACTCGAAATTGGGAAACCTGCCTCAATCACATCGACACCCAGCGCCTCGAGCGCTTTGGCCACTTGAATCTTCTCGACCGTATTCAACTGGCAACCGGGAACTTGCTCCCCGTCGCGCAGGGTCGTGTCGAAAATAAATAATCTGTCTGACATATCTTTTTACCTTTAATATATTATATACCTTTTATATCAAAAAAACCTTTCCCACTTGGAAGTGAGAAAGGTTTCTTCTTTATTTATCTATCCCCGAACGCACACGCATACTCACTTCCTATTCCGTTTCCAGAGTAGAATCATAATACCCCAAATGTGCAATCGGTTCGTTTGTCTCATTATCGTTTCTTTTTAATTGAATTTATCGGGTGCAAAGATACATCCTTTTCTGGAAATACAAAACATATCTATTACTTTTTTGCGAATAAAAATGATAAATCGTAAGTTATGTACCGTTTCTTCCTATAATATAAAAGAGATATCTCACTTTAACGCGATGAATCCTTCGGGCGGGAAATGCATGCCGGCCAGGGTCAATCCTTCCGAACGGGCATAAGCCAGGTAACGTTTGCGCGTCTTGACGGCACGGGGCATGTCCATATCATACGAAGCGCAAATCTCAGGATGCGTCAATTGGAGGGCCGTCCCGTGCATCAAGTCGCCCACCACGAGGAAGTTTCCTACTTGGTAAAGCGTATGGCCAGGCGTATGTCCCACGCCATCGAGCGATTTCACGCCACCAGGCAACACATCGTCAAAAGCAAAAAGGTGCAACCGCTCGCGATAGGCATCCATCGTCTTCACTACCTGCGCGTTCTTGTCGGCTGGCATCTGCATCCACGCATCGTATTCCTTTTGCGAGGCATAGACTTCCGCCTTCGGAAAAACAACTCGCCCTTCGCGCATCATGCCTCCGATATGGTCTCCATGGAAATGGGTAAGGAAAAGGTAATCCACCGCTTCGGGCGAAACGCCTAACGCATTCAATCCCTGCAATAAGCGACTATCCGCGGCCCCTACGCCGGTATCAAACAGGGCACGCCGTCCCTCCTTCTCTACCAGAAAGCAACTGACCGACGCCAAGACGCCTCCCTCGGGAGAAAGTTTCTGTATAAGCGCCGAATCTGCCCCTTGGAAAAGCGAATTAGGCATCCGCCGCTCCTGGGCATTGTCTTGTATCCACGAAATCCGTACGCCTTCGTCCTCCTCCGTATGCACGCCTTCGGCTTCAGGCGCAGCCGCAGCTTTTTCCTTTTCGACAGAGGCTTGCTTCTTCCCGTTCGCACATCCGGCCGCCCATAACAACACGCTACCGGCCGCATATTTCAACCAAGCTCTACGTTTCATAACGATATCTCCTTTCGTTTATAACTATATGTACATCGATTTATAGGCACAAATATACACAATAATAGGTATGCTTACAAGCCAAAATACGCGGAAATAGGTATTGCAGAGGCAAGGCAAAAAGCGGACATTTGCACCGATATTAATTCACTAAAAAGAAAATAGATGAAAACAACAGGAATCTTTTTCGGTTCGTCGACAGGAATGACCGAAAACATCGCCCACATCGTGGCGGATAAGTTAGGAATCGCAGCTTCGGATGTACATAATGTCGCCAACGCCTCGCCTTCAGAAGCAGCTCGTTACGACGTGCTCCTCCTCGGAAGCTCAACGTGGGGTTCGGGCGATTTGCAAGACGATTGGTACGATTTCCTCCAAGAATTGAAGAAAACAGACCTTGCGGGGAAACTCGTCGGCCTGTTCGGGTGTGGCGATTCGGCTTCGTTCGGCGATACCTTCTGCAACGCACTGGGCACCATTTACCAAGAGCTTCAGCAGACCGGGTGCCGTTTCATCGGCGCGATACCAACCGACGGTTATTCGTTCGACGACTCAACGGCCATCGTAGAGGGCCAGTTCGTGGGTTGTCCGCTCGACGAAATGAACGAAGACGACCAAACTGAGGCACGCCTTGATGCTTGGATTGCACAACTCCGGGCAGACGGGATGGAAGGTTGACCGTAACGCCCTACTTGATAGGCGCTTATGCAAAGACGCGGAGTAATTAATAATGAATGAAAAGCTCCGCGTCTCCGTGTTCAAATTACATACTTACCTAAATGCCCACGCAACTCACGACGCCGAGCGCCGTCCCGATCGACGTCAATATCGTAATCAACGTCTGAATCACAATCTTCCAAATTTCCTTCTTATTCGCCATATTTGATATTTTTTTTAAATTCAACTTTCTGTTTTTTTTAGAGTTTTCTCTGTTCTTTTCTCTTGAAAGAAAAGAACCAAAAGTTCAAGGCTGCGTCTGCTGGGCTACTCGTTCGCTGCACTCCGCTGTTCGCGCCGCAAACTCGCTTCGCTCAAACAGCGATGCTCTCGGACGCTCCGTTCCGCTCGCTCGCTTCACGCCCACCAGCCGTAGGCCGGTTCTTTTTCCCTCTCCTCGTTTGTAGGGGCGAAATGCTTCCGCCCTATGCGCATTTTTAGTTATTTTATTGAAAAAACAAATTGATGCAAGAAGGGCGGAAACATTCCGCCCCTACGAACAGGGAAATTGTCCATTGTACATTGTCCTTTGTCAATTGGATTGGCCTAACGGAAGAAGCGTAAAGCAAATTCCGGGGCGGAGCGTAAAGAAATCTCGGTGTTTGAGCGAA
>NZ_NFJB01000037.1 GCF_002159645.1 Parabacteroides sp. An277
ATGATTCCATGAGTTCAAAGATTTTTCTATTCCTTGTTCACATGGTTCCATGAGTTCAAAGATTTTTCTATTCCTTGTTCACATGGTTCCATAAGTTCAAAGAATTTCCTCTTTTCATTCCGCATTCCAACGATACAAATGGTCCGATTGTTGGAGCAACTTCGCCCGCAACAAAGGTGGGAAATCCGGATGCGCCTCGCGGAAACGCTGTACCTCGTCGCGCGCCGCCACCGACGCATGTCCGCCCAAAAGCGCGCGGAGCCAGGCCGTCGGGAAGAAAATATCGCCCGTGCGCTGCACCTCCTGCAACGCCTCCAACGCGGGACGGATATACGCCACCGACTCCTGTTCGCGAAGCCGATGATTCAAAAGCGCCAGCGAAGCCGAAGCCCAAGGCTCTACCCGCCGATTCTCTGCCTGCAGAAGCGATTGGAACACACTGTCGCGCACGCTCTTCAGGGGCGAGACAGCCGGAGCGATAAACCGATATTCCGCCTGCCGGTCCGGGTTCGTGATACGTACCGCCTGTTCGCGCACAATCTCTTCTGCCCGATTCGGCATCCGAATGGCCAATTGATAAGAAAGTTGCATATAATCCCGCTCGCTCAGCGAACAACCGGCCGGTGCCTGGCGTGTCTTCCAAATCCGGAACAACCGTTCGGTGGCAGCCGGCGTGGCCGCCAAGGCAAGATAACGGCGGAAAGCCTGCGTGCGGAACGAAGGTTTCGCCCCCTCTTCCACTTGCTGCCACAAGGCAGCCTCGAGCCACGGCGTCCCCAGCGGCAAACGGTCGGCTGCCGAACTGATATAACCCAACGCCATGGAATACAACAAATCGCTCTCTTCCCCCTCCAAATAATGCCACATCGCACGGAGGTAAGGCTCTACCGCCATCGTATGCTGTTGAAAATTTTCGTGCAAAGAAATCAAGAGCGAACCCTTCAAAAGTTCGTCGCGCGTCGTGTCCAAACAAGCAAAAGCCGCCTTTTGGTCTTCCGCAGTCAAACGGAAAAAGCCATAAGCATAACCGTCGGTATTGGGCAAGACCGCAACCGGAGCCGTATGGCGGAGGCGCAACGGAGCTCGGGCCGTCCCTTTGTGGTTCCACGAACCGATTTCAACCGTCTCGGTACCGGCTGCCGAACTGACGCGATAGGCCATACGCTGTGGCCAAACACGTCCCTTTCCCTGCGGATCTGTTTCCGTTACCACCAAGCTATCGCCCTGTACGTGGGCATCTATCGTCGGCATACCCGGCTCGTGCACCCACATCTGGCTCCAACGCGCCAGCTCCACGTCCGTATGTTTGGAAAAGACCGATATCAAATCCTCCCACGTCGCGTTCCCATAGCGGAAGGTATGCAAATAATCGTGCAATCCCTTGCGATAAGCCTGCTCGCCCATGCGACGCACCAACATCTCCATCATCACGGGCGATTTGTCGTACACAATATTACTATATATCAATCCGGCATTGCGCAAGTTATCGAGCGGCTGCTTGATAGGCGTCGCGCCTGGCGTCCGGTCTTCCGCATACGCCGCCGGGACGTACCCCCGCACGAAATAAAGCCGATGGTTGACAGACGGGAACATCGGTTCCACCATCTTGGCAGCGAAATAATTGGCAAATACCTCTTTCGTCCAGACATCGTCGAACCAAGCCATTGTAACATAATCGCCAAACCACATGTGCGCTGTCTCGTGGGCAATCAAAGAGCTGCGGCGCAATTGCTCATCAAGTGTCGGATTTTCATTCAAAAACATGCTGCCGTCGTTGTAAAGCGTTGCGCCGGTATGTTCCATGCCTCCGAATTGGAAGCCGGGAACAATAATCAAGTCATATTTGGCAAACGGATAAGGAATCCCGGTATATTCCTCCATCCAAGCCAGCGCATCCAATACTTGCCGGGCGATTTCCGGACATTGTGCCACACGCGCCGGCTCCGTCTCGCGATGATAAATGGCAATCGAACGTTTCCCCCGCGTATATTCTTCCCGGTTCATCTTCCCCGCCACAAACGAGAACAGATACGTAGGGAGCGGTTCGGTCTCGCGGAATGAAATGATTTTCCTCCCCGGATGACTCAACGAATCCTCCTCGGCAATGGCTCCGTTCGCCACAGCCTTCCAGGTATCCGGCACGTCCAGTTCCAACGTATAATGCGCCTTCAAATCCGGTTGGTCGAAACAGGGGAACACCGTCCGAGCGCGATCAGGCACCAACAACGTATAAAGGAAATCATCCCGCCGGTTCAACGACGCATCGCCCGCCCGGAATACAATCGAAACCTTGTTCAATCCCGCCCAGGTAGCGGAAGCCGGCACCAAGATATGCTCCTTCTCTACCCGATACGCAACCGACTCATCATTGACCGTAAGAGATACTACTTGCGAAGAATCCGCTTTGAAATCCAAAATAAGCGGTTCCTTCTTTCCCTGTTTCCACCAGATTTCCGCTATACCTGTGATTGCCTCGTTTCGTTCCTCCGGGATGGCAAACGACAACTTATAACGTACATCTATGTAATTCTCTTTCCGAAATTGCGCCAGTTCGGTACTGACACCCGGCTCCTCATAACGGTTCATTTCCGCCTCCGAACTCGGTTGGCAGGCCACGAAAGCCCCCATCAATAGGATATTCCACCACCATTTCATATATCTTTTCTGTTTTTATTCCCGCAAATATTCCGCAATACCTTTGAAATTCCGTTCCAACAAAAACATCTGCCGCGCCATGAAGCTAAAAAAGGTGCCCCAATCTCCGCGCCGATGAAAATCTATCCCTTCCAATCCGGCATAAATACGAGCCACTTCCCGCCCGGTCTCGCGGACATAGCACACATCCCACACCAATCCCTCCGGGAAATCCTTTTCCAACATTTCCTTGTACCACGTCAGCTTTTCGTACATTTCCAAACGCGGTTCCTCTTGCCGATGATTTACCTCCAACACGACATAAGCCCCCTTCCGATTGACATCGAACTTCAATTCCACGCCTTTTACTTTCGTATCGTAAAGCATCCACATCTTTCGTCGATTCCGCAAATAGGGCTGTACCTCGCAATACGCTGCGAAACTATTCCAGAACTCCGTCTTCAGTTGCTTCAGTTCCTCTTTGCTATACATTATTATATATTACCGATAAATATCCTTAACCTTTACTTTTTCTACGGTGCCAAAAGAAGCCAGCTTTTCCATATCAATCCGCCGGGCATTGCCAACGACAGCATATACGACCGGACGGCCTGCAACCTGTCGTTCGTAGAAATGCTCGATATCCTCCATCGTCATAGGTGCAATATATTCCAACAACTTCCGGTTCGGATCGGCCTGGAATCCTTCCCGACGGAACATGGCAATCCGTGCCGACAAATCGCGAAAGGAAGGAAACGCATTGTTTACTTCGTTCCGCAAAGTCTGTTTCACCGCTTCTACGCGCTCCGGACGTTTCGGCATCTCTTCCAAAAGCGATTGCAACACCCCTAAAGCGTCCAACGTCTTATCCGCCTGCGTAGAAAAGAGTGTACGGAAAAACCCGGGTTGTCCTTTTCCTTGGAAAGAAGGCAAATGATATTTCCCGCTCACATGATACGCAAATGAACGGAACTCACGAATCTCTTGGAACATCAACGAAGACATATCGCCCCCGAAATAACCAGAAAAAAGTTTCGAAGCGCACCGTTCCTTTGGGTCGTCTACCGCTTCACCACGCACATATCCATATACAATGCTCTGCGAAATCTCTTTCATGTCCAAGAAAAATATATGCGGCGCATCATACACCTGCAACGGACGAATCCAAGGATAAGCTGACGGACGCGAAACCTCCGACAAACGAAAATAATGTGTTACCATCTTCATCACCTTCTCTTGTGGAAGATTCCCGCAATAATGCACCGTGCAGGCACATTGTTGCAATTCCCGGAAAAGCGAGACTAAGTCCTCGCCCTTCAACTTCCGGAATTCCTTCAAAGAAAGCTTTTTCAAATAACTCGATTCGCTTCCGAAAGTCGCATATTCAACCAATGCTTGCGCCAAGCTCTCACTGGAATTGAAGAATGCCCTTTCTATTACCTTCATCTCGTCTACCACCTGATCCATTTTTCGTTCATCGGCTTGGGCATGTTGCATAAAGCTTCCTACCAACGCAATCGTCTCGACCATATTCGCATCAAAGCCCGTCACGCGTACGACGAAATTCGTATTCGAAGCCTCGAACATCAATGTACTACCCAAAGCTTGCAACCGATTGCGAAACACTTCAAACGATTCACGTTCTGTTCCAATAAAATGCAAATAAGAAGCGACTTGTGCTAAAAGCGGATTTTCTTTCAATCCCGTCCCATAATAAATGTCTAACGAAAATATATCATTTACCGGATTGGGCGTCGTATAAAAATGAACGAACGGTGAGAGCGCCACATCGGTAATCGAAAGCGAAGCCTCATCGATAAAACGCGGACCAAGCGACTTCACCGGTAATTCCTCCAACGCTTTTGCATACGCCGATTGCGTTTGTAAATGGTCGGGGCGCACGGGGACATAATCAGGCTTAGGCAAATGGTCTTTTTTGTAACGCCCAGTTGTCTTTGTCACATAGAGATAATTACGGGTAAAATACTTCCGGGCTACCTCTATCACATCTTCGCGCGTTAGGAAATCTATCCGCTTCAGCTCATTAAGGTATTCCTCCCATCGCTTTCCTTGCGAATAAACCCGCATCATGACTTGGGCACGCATATTCATGTCTTCCAAAGCAGAAACATATTCACGCTTTTGCTCCAGCTTCAAGCTTTGGAAAGTCTCTTCGCTAAACTCACCTTTCTTAATACGTTCGATTTCGCGCCATACCAATTTCTCGGCCGCCGAATAGGATTGGAACAACAATTTGGGTACGACAAATATGGCCAGAATACCGGCTTCGTTCATACATTCATTGACCGCCATCGAAGCAACTACCCGATGTTCGACCGTAAGCTTATCCAAAAAACCGGTCCCGTTCGCATTGTTCAGGAGCGAAACCGCCACTTTGAGTGCCACCTCATCCGGATGATTGGCCGGCACACCCCGGAAACCCAACGCCATCATCTTGACAAAAGGCATCGGCACCTTGAGTTTCATCCGCTCTTTTCCTTCGAAAGGAGGCAATTCTACAGGCGTTTGCTTCGGAGCTTCTCCTTTCCGGATGCGCGAAAAGGTACGCTGAAGAATAGGAAGCACCTCTTCCGTCTGGAAATCTCCGCACAAAATCAATCCCATATTCGAGGCCACATAATATTCCTCGAAGAAACGTTGCATCTCCGAAAGGCGCGGGTTTTTCAAATTCTCGGTACTTCCAATCACGGGATAGGCATACGGGTGCGGAGCAAAATAACGTTCCTTCAAACGCTCGATGGAAATGCCGCCCACATAATCGCCATACATGTTCTTCTCCTCGTAGACCGTTTCCAATTCATTCTGGAAAAGACGGAAAACAGGGTGAATCAGTCGCTCGCTATTAATCTCTGCCCATTGCTCCATGTATTGCGGAGAAAAAGTATTGAAGTAGACGGTATAATCAAGCGAGGTACCCGCGTTCAGCTTCGTCCCGCCATAACGCGAGATAAGCCGGTCGAATTCGTTGGGAATCACATACGCAGCCGCTTCTACGCTCAATTCGTTGATTTGCTTTTGCAATGCTTTCCGCGCCGAAGCCTCTTGCACGGTCGCCAATTCATCGTACTTTGCCGCAATACGGTCCAATATCTCCTTTTCTTTCTCATAATCCACCGTGCCGATTTTATCCGTCCCTTTGAACATCATGTGCTCAAAATAGTGCGCAATGCCGGTATTAGGACAATCTTTCGCCCCTGCCTTTACCACCACTGCCCCCAGGACTTTGGGCTGCGTATGGTCTTCGTTCAACCAAACCGTCAACCCATTTTCCAACGTATGTGCCGTACAGATTACTTTTTCTTCCAACGATTCCATTCGATTTTCGAGATATTTTCTTTCAACAGAAAGGCAAAGGTAGCGAGTTTTTTCGGTTCTATTTCCATAAATTTGAATTATTCCTGACTTTTTTCGAAATTTGCAACCCGGAAACCTCCCGAGGAAAGTTTATTCCATCGGGAGGAAAACTTGCCGAAGTGCCGAATATTTCTTCAAATATCGACGATATTTGTACACGTATCGACGATATTTGTATATCTTTAGCCTAAAGATACAGAAACATCGTCGATACGCGAAGAATATATAGGCAGATCCGTAAGTTTTGATTACCAGTTTCCGTTCTTTTGAAAGTTAAATAAATGAATTATGGCAGATAATTATTTGGAAAGAAAAATGGAAGAAATGGAAGCCCGCAAGCGTGCTTCCTTACAAAAGAAGATGAAACGGCGGAGAAGCCTCGGTACCTCTACCCCGAAACGTACGTCGGAACCCATTCAAACACAAGAGCCATGAAAGCGTTCATACGTATGGGGATGCTCCTTGGCTGGCTTTTTTGGGCGGAAAGTTGCCAAGGACAACCGGCAAATATCGCGAAACCAACCGAACCGATGCCTATCCATATCGAACGGTTCGACCAAGCGCTGCTTGAAATGATTGAGGCGGGCGACACGGCCATGGGCAAGAAGCTACTTGATGTCTACCCTTACGAGCTGGAAATCGTAGGAAAAGGCGTCTTGAATATGCAATCGCCCACCGTACCGGGTTTCTTCGAACGGCTCCTGCATTACTATTCCGAACCGACGTTGAAGCATCTTTACGAAGAGGCGGTAACGAAGTATGCAGACGTAAGCGATATAGAAGCGCAACTCGGCCAGGCTTTTGCCTTCCTAAAAGCGAACTTTCCGGAGATGCAGATACCGGCCGTTTATATGCATGTATCGGGTTTCAACCAGAATGTCTTGGTAGGCGATAGCTTGCTTTCGCTTTCAATAGACAAATACATGGGCGAATCGTATCCGCTTTACCAAGCCTTTTTCCCGGATTATCAACGGATCAAGATGCAACGCACAAGGGTAGCTGCGGATTACCTTACGGGATGGCTCATGAGCGAATATCCCTTCGAAGGAAATGAGAGCGTACTTCTCGACCGGATGCTCTATGAAGGAAAAATCAAATACATCGTAAGTCTGGCTCTGCCTGAATTATCGCCCGCTCAGCTCATGGGCTATACCGAAGCGGAATATGCCTGGTGCGAAGCGCACGAAAAGACGCTTTGGAGTACCATCATCGAGCGGAAACACCTCTATACCCCCGACCGCCTTACCACGGAAAAGTACCTGCGCGATACGCCCTGTACTTTCCTATCCGACGAAACGCCTGGAAACGTAGGCACTTGGATAGGTTGGCGCATCATCTCAAGCTATATGCAAGAGGTGAAACCCACGCTCCCCGCCCTCATGAATCAGGCAAACGCACAAGAACTATTGGCCGCGGCGAAATATCGAATTGGATAGTTAGAAAATATTCCCTATCTTTGTCCGTTCAAATAGAAAAGTAAGAATAATAGGATATGGCATCGAAAATAACCAAAGGGATACTGATTGTAGCATGGTCCCTATTTATACTATGTGTGGCAGCAGTTGTGATGTTGTTTACGGCTATTGCCAATGGGTCGATTGGATATATGCCTCCGGTCGAACAATTGGAGAACCCAATAGACAAATATGCCTCGCAGGTGATCTCGTCGGACGGGAAAACCATCGGGAGCTATGCGCATAGCTCTGATAATCGTATTTATGTTACGTACAATGATCTGTCTCCGGACTTAGTCAAGGCTTTGATTGCAACGGAGGATGTCCGTTTCGCCGAACATAGCGGTATCGATGCTATCGGGTTGTTCCGTGCAGTAGTCAAACGCGGTATCTTGATGCAAAAGAGCGGGGGAGGCGGTAGTACGATTACGCAGCAATTGGCCAAGCAGCTCTACTCACCGAATGCGGAAAACGTGATGGAGCGCCTCTTTCAGAAACCTATCGAGTGGGTAATCGCGGTCAAGTTGGAACGCTATTACACGAAAGAGGAAATCATCAACATGTACCTGAACAAGTTCGACTTTCTCTATAATGCCGTCGGTATCCAATCAGCAGCCTCGGTCTATTTCGACAAGACGCCGAAGACGTTGAGCATTGAAGAGGCCGCTACGCTGATAGGTATGTGCAAGAACCCTTCCTATTATAATCCGGTACGGCGCAACGAGCGGACAAGGGGCCGACGCAACGTGGTACTCGACCAAATGCAAAAGGCGGGGTATATCTCTGCTGCGGAATGCGACTCGCTCAAGCAGCTCCCGCTCAAACTCCGCTTCAAGCGCATAGACCATAAGGATGGCTTGGCGCCTTACTTCCGCGAGTACCTGCGGCTCACCCTCACCGCCAAGAAACCGGACCGCAAGCGTTATGCCTCGTGGCAAGAACAGAAGTTTAAGGAAGACTCGGTGGCGTGGGAGAATGATCCCCTCTATGGCTGGTGCAACAAGAACAAGCGGGCCGACGGGGAGTTCTACAATCTTTATACCGATGGACTGAAAATCTACACTACGATAGACTCGCGGATGCAAAAGTATGCCGAAGAGGCCGTCACGGAGCACATCGGGCATTACCTCCAGCCGCAATTCACCAAGGAGAAAAAGGGACGTAGCTATGCCCCCTTCTCGAAAGACCTCCGGCCGGGCGAGATTGATACCATCCTCATGCGGGCCATGCACCAGACCGACCGTTACCGCGCGATGAAGAAGAGCGGCATGAAAGAGGAGGAGATGCGCAAGGTGTTTGAGCAACCCGTGGATATGCGCGTGTTTACCTGGAACGGTCCTGTCGACACGCTCATGTCGCCTATGGATTCTATCCGCTATCATAAGGGGTTCCTCCGCTCGGCCTTCATGTCGATGGACCCGCACAATGGTTATGTAAAGGCTTACGTGGGCGGCATTGACTACAATTACTTTCAGTATGATATGGTGAACGGGGGCCGCCGGCAAATCGGTTCGACCATTAAGCCCTACCTCTACTCGTTGGCTATGATTGAAGGCATTAGCCCCTGCGACGAGCTATTGCATGTGCAACCGCAGCTGACGGACGAGAACGGTCGCCTATGGACGCCCCGCAACTCGAACAAGCAGCGCATCGGCGAGATGGTGAGCGTACAATGGGGGTTGCAGAACTCCGACAACTGGATTACGGCCAGCCTCATGGGGCAGCTCTCGCCTTATACCTTCGTGCGCTTGCTCCACTCCTTCGGGCTGAAGGGAGAGATTGACCCCGTCATCTCGGTGTGCCTCGGGACGCCTGATGTCTCGGTAGGCGAGATGGTGAGCGCCTATTCTACCTTCGCCAACAAGGGCATACGGGTGGAGCCTATTTACGTTACGCGCATCGAGGACTCCTACGGGAACACCATCGCCAATTTCACGCCGCGCATGAACGAAGTCCTCACCGAAGATGCCTCCTATAAAATGCTGCATATGCTCAAGAGCGTGATCGATGAGGGTACCGGCCGCCGCATCCGCTTCCGCTACCATATCACCGCGCCTATGGGGGGCAAGACCGGCACGACGCAGAACAACTCCGACGCGTGGTTCATGGGCTTTACGCCCGAACTCGTATCCGGCTGTTGGGTCGGAGGCGAGGAACGCTCTATCCACTTCGACCGCATGGAGTGGGGACAAGGTGCGGCCTCTGCGTTGCCTGTATATGGGCTCTTCATGCAAAAGGTATATGCGGATAAGTCGTTAGGATATACTGAGGAGGCTGATTTCGAAATACCCGAGGAGTACGCAGACCCGTGCGCGGACAAATCGTCAACAAAAGATAGCCCTAACACGAACGATTATACAGGGGGTATTGACAAAATGTTCGAATAATTTCGTATATTTGCCATACACTTATCTTAATTAAAAGAAGCGTATGGTAAATAGAGAATTAATAAGTCCGAAGAGCATCGTAGTCGTAGGTGGGTCGAATAACATCCACAAGCCAGGCGGCCGCTTGGTGCGCAATCTGTTAGATGGTAATTATAAAGGCGACCTGTATGTCGTCAATGCGAAGGAGACCGACGTGCAGGGTGTCCGCGCCTATCACGATGTGGCGGATATCCCTGAGACCGAGTTGGCTATCATCTCCATCCCCAGCCACTCGTGCCTCCCGGTCGTGACTACCTTGGCCCGCGAGAAGGGGGTGAAGGCTTTCATCATCATCTCGGCAGGCTTTGGCGAGGAAACGCACGAGGGGGGCGTGCTCGAGGAGCAAATCCTCCAGGTAGTTAACGAAGCGGGGGCTGCCCTCATCGGCCCGAACTGCATCGGCATCATGAACACACACTATCACGGCGTCTTTACGCAACCCATCCCGGAGTTCCATCCGGAGGGGGTCGACTTCATTTCCAGCTCCGGGGGTACCGCCCTCTTTATCATCGAGTCCGCGCTAATAAAAGGGTTGCGGTTCTCGTCCGTCTGGTCCGTGGGGAACTCCAAGCAGATAGGCGTAGAGGATGTATTGGAATATATGGACCGTCATTTCGACCCAGCAACCGACTCGCGCATTAAAATGTTGTATATCGAGCAAATCAAAGACCCCGATAAGCTGCTTTACCATGCCTCTTCCCTCATCCGGAAGGGATGCCGCATCACGGCTATCAAGGCAGGCAGCACGGAGTCGGGCAAACGGGCGGCGTCGTCCCATACGGGCGCGATTGCGAGTTCCGACTCGGCTGTGGAGGCACTGTTCCGCAAGGCGGGCATCGTGCGCTGCTTCAGCCGTGAGGAGCTCACTACGGTCGCAAGTATATTCACACTTAAGGAGGTACGTGGGAAGAACTGTGCGATCGTGACCCATGCAGGTGGTCCGGCTGTCATGCTGGCCGACGCGCTCTCGAAGGGCCGGCTCAACGTTCCGAACCTGAACGGCCCCATCGCGGAGGAGCTGAAGGGTAAACTTTACCCCGGTGCGGCGGTAGGCAATCCGATTGATATCATAGGTACAGGTACGCCCGAGCACCTGGCCACCGCCATCGACTACTGTGAGCAGCGCTTCGAGGGCATCGATGCCATCATGGTTATATTTGGCAGCCCAGGCTTAGTCAAGCTCTACGATGCCTACGAGGTATTGCATAAAAAGATGGAGGAGTGCGAGAAGCCTATCTTCCCTGTGCTGCCCTCGATTGTGACCGCAGGTCCGGAGGTACAGAGCTTCATACGCAAGGGGCATGTGAACTTCTCCGACGAGGTAACGCTCGGTACCGCCCTTGCCCGCGTACTCAATACCCCACGCCCGGCGAGCACCGATATCCAACTCTATGGTGTCGACGTACCCGAAGTACGCCGCCTCATCGACCGCCTACCCGCCTCGGGCTACCTATCCCCTGCCGATACGCGCTCACTCCTCAAGGCAGCTAATATCCCGCTGGCTGAGGAGCATGTAGCGTCGGATAAGGAGGAGCTGGTAGCGTTTGCCCGCAAGATAGGGTATCCTGTGGTAGCGAAGGTCGTCGGGCCTGTACATAAGAGCGACATCGGAGGGGTGGCCCTCAACATCCGCAGCGACGAACACCTCTTGCTGGAGTGCGACCGGATGATGCAACTGCCAGGTGTGACCGGTATTCTCGTCCAACCTATGCTCCGTGGGCAGGAACTATTCCTGGGTGCTAAGTACGAAGATAAGTTCGGGCATGTCGTGTTCTGTGGGTTGGGCGGCATCTTTGTCGAAGTGTTGAAGGACGTCAGCTACGGACTGGCACCCCTCTCCTATGACGAAACCTATTCCATGATACATGCCCTGCGCGGTTATCCCATTATTAAGGGCACACGGGGACAGGCAGGTATCGACGAGCGGCAATACGCAGACCTCATCGTGCGACTATCCACCCTCCTGCGATTCGCCAAGGAGATAAAGGAGATGGACATCAACCCATTGGTAGCTACCCCACGTGGGCTATTTGCCGTGGATGCCCGCATCCGGATAGAAAAGTAACCCCTGCGCACGAGGCTGCTCACGCCTGTATCTCGACGTGCTCACGAGGCGAGTCAGGCGAGCTCAGGACGTGAGCAACGCGAACTACCCGCGTGAGCAACCATTAGCTCACGCCCGACGCACGGCAAGAGGCTACCCATATAGGGCACAAATAAGACTTAGGAGGGCAGATTAGCGAGTCTGCCCCTATAAAGGGAAACATAGGCAGATAGGCACTCAGAAAAGTAGTCCCATAGGTTCGCCCGAAATCGCATCATTATTATGATTTTTTCACATAATATACTTTCCCATATAAGACAAATACACTATATTTGCGACATAACTATAAATCATTTATCTTATGGCTGAAGAAATAAAATACACGCTCAATGTACAGAGTACTTACAACCCACTGGGGAAAGGCGAGAATGACACCAAGTTCGTGTTAGTATCAAATGGTATAGCGGATTTCGACCGTGTGATATCCGAGATGATGGCCGTAAATCCGGGTCTGGAAAGGGAAACAATAGAGATGGTAGTCAAACTCGAACACCGTATCATACAAAAGCTAACAATGAATGGTATGCGTGTGAGTAATGGTCTGTTTTCCGCAGCTGCCTCCCCACGGGGCAAAGGTGGTTCGACGTGGGACCCCAAAGTTAATGAATTAAACATCACCATTTCACAAGGAGCTAGTTGGCGTGAGGCTATCCGTAATACGACCGTCAACGTAATCGGACCCAAGGCCGAAGTCATGTACATAAGTACCATTACGAACGCGGCCACACGTTCGACCAACAGCACGGCCACGCAGGGACGCCCCCTTACCGTGGAAGGCAACTATCTGAAAGTAATAGGCTCACACCCCAGCGTAGGTGTTTACTTCATAGACGCAGAAGGCACGGAAACCAAGGTGACGGAAGACTATTGGTCCGTCAACGAGCCTAAGAAGCTCTCCTTCGTAGTACCCAACGAGCTGGAGAACGGCGTATATACGCTGCGCATCACCACCCAATATACACGCAACTACACCTCCATGCGGAAAGAGCCCCGCACGGTAGAGCACACGGTCTACGTGGGCGTGGAGCCGACGTTGGGCCAGGCGATACTCAGCGGGCGCGACGGAGCTACGGGAGCGGTAGACAGCGACGCGAAGCGGGGAGGCGAATACATCCTTAGCGGCAATGGCATCATGGCCTTGGCAGCCGACGGCGAGAGCACAGGCGATATCACGCTCTACAACTCATTGGACACGCCATGCCCTGTCGAGACCATATCCACCAACACGGCCGACATGATTATCTTCACCGTTCCGAATGATTTGACCGAGGGCAAGTACACCCTCACCATCGAGACATACTACAGTCCCGAAGGATTACGCGATGCGCCCCTCACCCTCACGGCACCCTTCGAGTTGAATTTGATATAGAAGTATGAGACGGCCTCAGATAGTAGAGCGCATACGACGTGCGTTGCGGGAGGTAGCCCCCAGTGCGAAGGCAATCCTATACGGAAGCGAAGCACGGGGGGATGCACGGCCCGATAGCGACATCGACCTATTGGTACTGGTAGAGGGTCCTACCCTGACGGTCGCAGAGGAGGAGCGCATCATAGCCCCGCTCTATGATATAGAAATAGAGACAGGCATACCCATCAGCGCCCGTGTGCTGCTAAAGCAAGTATGGGACAACCCGCCCCTCCCTACCCCATTCTATATGAACGTAAAGAAGGAAGGGATTGTGCTATGAAGGAACAGTATAACAGTGAACAAATAGAAGCCCTGTCAGCCTACCGTTATCAACGGGCAAAGGAGACATTAGCAGAGGTACCCTTCTTGCAACAGCAAGGATACTATAATACGGCCATCAACCGTTTATACTATGCTTGTTATTATGCAACGGTAGCCTTACTTGTAAAGCAGGGGCTGAATCCAGGCACACATGCAGGCGTAAAGCAGATGCTGGGTATGCACTTTGTAGCTACTGGACGTTTACCACGAGAGATAGGCCGTACCTTCTCCCTCCTATTTGAGCGGAGGCATAGCAGCGACTATGACGACTTTGCCTATTCGAGCGCAGAGGAAGTAGCCGAACTTCTGCCTAAAGCAGAAGCCTATATCGCGGCTATAGGGGAAGCATTAAAGTAAGCATAACAACCATAAGTTTGGCAATACCCATAATTATATGTACATTTGCAAGTGAATATAAACTTAACATAATCTATAGCATAATGGAAAAGAGTAAAGTCATAGGCTATGTATTGGCGGCAGGGCTATGCCTGTCTGGGTGCAAGCCGGGGGCTGTGAAAGAGGTAAAGAATGATATACAGTTCGATTCTACGATGGTATCGCAGCAGTATCATTTGCTGGGGAATGAGCAGTACCCGAATTGCAACCTGCAGATTAAGTTTGTGTACCCCCAGAAGGCTGAGGCAAACGTGCTGCCTATGTTGCAGAAACAGTTCGTAACGGCTTACTTTGGGGAGGCGTATGACACGTTGGCGCCTACGCAGGCCGTAGAGCGTTATACCCATGACTACCTAGAGGCATATAAAGACCTGGAGGATGATTTCGAGACAGAGCTGAAGCGCGCGGACGAAGATACGCCCGTAGGCGCCTGGTACTCCTACTATGAGACATCGTCAGACCAGATACGATATAACAGCAACGGACTGCTTAGCTTTACGGTGCAATTCGAGAACTATACCGGAGGGGCGCACGGGGCGCATGCCTACAACCACTTCGTATTAGATGCTACTACAGGGGAGCGCATTCACGAAGAGGATATCTATGGGGAGGGTTACCAAGATTTACTCGCGGAGATACTCGTACATGCCATCACACGCGACAATGACTTGTCGGACCCTAAGGAGCTAGAGAATATCGGGTTCTTTAGCGTAGATGAGATATACCCTAACAATAACTTCTATGTAGACGATAGTGGCATCACCTATACCTTTAACGAGTATGAGGTAGCCGCGTATGTGGTAGGACCCGTCCATGTACACCTCTCGTTCGATGAAGTGCATGTATTACTTAAACCGGATACGCCTATCGCCAAGCTGGCAGGCAAATTATAATAAGTACAACACATGGAAGAGAACAATCCTATCATCCCCCTCCTTAGCCAAGAGGAGCAACTGGCGCGCGTGGAAGCCTATTTCCCTGAACTGACGAGCGTGCAACGCGAGCAACTTCGTGCACTGGGTCCGCTCTATGAAGAGTGGAATGCCAAGATTAATGTAATCTCGCGCAAGGATATCGGGAATTTGTACCTGCATCATGTACTGCACTCGTTGGGTATCACCTGCATGTTGCATTTCAAGGCGGGTACGAGCGTGATGGACCTGGGCACCGGAGGCGGCTTCCCAGGCATCCCTTTAGCTATCTTATACCCCGATGTACACTTTCACTTGGTAGATAGCATTGGGAAGAAAATACGGGTGGCACAAGCCGTGGCCGATGGGATAGGCTTACGGAATGTCTCATTTAGCCACGCACGTGGTGAAGAGGTGAAGGAGTTATACGACTTTGTGGTTAGCCGTGCGGTCATGCCTTTGGCCAATCTTGTGAAGCTGGTGCGTAAGAACATCCGCAAGGAACAGCAGAATGCACTTCCTAACGGACTTATATGTCTGAAAGGGGGCGAACTGGCACATGAAATACTTCCCTTCAAACAGGTAGCCCTTACTATAGACTTAGCAGACACCTTTCGGGAAGAATATTATGTAACGAAAAAAGTTGTGTACGTACCTCTATGCAAGTAAAAGTATTTAGCGTAAACTACTTCGCGGAGAACACTTACGTCCTCTATGACGATACAGGCGAGGCCGTTATTATAGATTGTGGCTGCGCTTACCCAACCGAGACTGCACTGTTAGAGTGCTTCCTGAAGGAGCAACAACTCCAGGTGGTACGCCACTTGGGTACACACTATCATGCAGACCATCTATTGGGGGCAGGGTACCTATTCAGGAAACATAAACTATCGCCGGAAATGCATAAAGGAGATGCTATACTCCCCACTATCGAGGAACAGGCGCGTATCCTGGGCTTAATGCTGCGAGAAGAAGTGCCTATGCCCCAATGGACGGTGCAAGGCGGAGATATTATCACCTTCGGACATACAACCCTGCGCGTGCTCGAGATACCGGGACACTCACCCGGAAGCGTGGGGTACTACTGCGAAGCTGCCGGGCAGATTTATGTAGGAGATGCACTCTTCTGTGGCAGTATCGGACGTACGGACCTATGGCATGGTAACTATGACCAACTCATACACTCTATCCAGGAGGTACTGTTCGCCTTGCCAGGCGATACGGTGGTGTATCCAGGGCATGGACCGACGACAACAATACAATACGAACAAACGAACAATCCTTATATATAAAATACCTAAAGCAATGAATACTACTAAATTCATTAATCGACATGTGGGCATCACTTCGGAAGCACTACCGGAGATGCTACAGACCATAGGTGTGCAATCAGTAGATGAACTGATTGACCAGACCATACCTGCCAACATACGGTTAGCAGAACCGCTTAACCTGCCAGAGCCTATGACAGAACGGGAGTTGGCAGAGCATTTGGCAGAGTTGGCCTCGAAGAACGAGGTATATACCTCCTATATAGGTATGGGATGGTATGATACCATTTGCCCCGCACCCATACAGCGGAATGTATTCGAAAACCCGGTGTGGTATACCTCGTACACACCCTACCAAGCAGAAGTGTCCCAAGGACGCCTAGAAGCCTTGTTGAACTACCAGACAGTTATCTGTGACTTAACGGGACTACCTTTAGCGAACTGCTCCCTGCTCGATGAAGCTACCGCTGCAGCCGAGGCAGCTACCATGTTCCATGGTACACGTAGCCGTACACAAGTAAAGGAGGAAGCAAATACGCTATTCGTGGATGAACACGTATTTGCCTCCACACAAGCGGTTATACATACGCGTGGCATTCCGCAGGGAATCCGTATTGTCGTAGGGGACTTCCATACATTCAACTTCACCCCAGACGTATTTGGTGCCATCGTGCAATACCCCAATGGCGAAGGTTTGATTGAAGACTACCGTGAGTTTGTAGCGAAGGCGCATGCCAACGGTACGAAAGTGGCCGTTGCCGCAGACCTCATGAGTCTGGTACTCCTCACCCCTCCAGGCGAGTGGGATGCAGATGTAGTGTTTGGCAGCAGCCAACGTTTTGGTATACCCATGTTCTATGGTGGCCCCTCAGCGGCTTACTTCGCAACTAAAGAGGAGTATAAACGCGCTATACCGGGACGTATCATCGGTATCTCGAAGGACGCGTACGGACACAAGGCCTACCGCTTAGCCCTCCAAACACGCGAACAACATATCAAACGCGAAAAGGCCACTTCCAATATATGTACAGCCCAAGCCTTACTCGCTACCATGGCCGGCTTCTATGCAGTCTACCATGGCGCAGATGGGCTTAAGGATATTGCCACTCGCATCCATGCTACAGCCGGCTTCTTGGCACAAGAGTTAGAGAAGTTGGGGTATAAGCAATTAAACAAGGATTACTTTGATACGCTCCTCATCGAATTGCCCAGCAACGTATCAGTTAATGTACTCCGCGAGATTGCGCTGGAATGCAAAGTAAACCTGCGTTACCTTGACAGTGGGTTAGTAGGCATTAGCGTAGACGAGACTACACAACCTACGGATGTGGGCGTTCTCCTTTACATCTTCTCAGGGGCTGCTGGGAAAGACTACATGCTGCAAGAGAACATACCTATGCAGACCTATTTCGACCCTAAGTTTGCCCGCACTTCACCCTTCCTCCAGCAAGAAGTCTTCAAGAAATACCATACCGAGACCGAGCTGATGCGCTATATCACACGGTTGGGTAGGAAGGATGTATCGTTGGCACAGTCTATGATATCGTTGGGTTCATGTACAATGAAGTTGAACCCAGCGGCCACCATGCTTCCACTCAGTTTCCCACAGTTCCAAAACATACACCCCTATGCGCCAGCTAATCAGGTAGAGGGTTACACGGAGCTTATAGAGAACCTGAGTAGTTACCTTTGTGAGATAACCGGGTTCAAGGGTTGCACGCTGCAACCGAACTCAGGTGCGGCAGGCGAGTATACGGGGTTACGCATTATCCGTGCTTACTTAGAAAGCCGCGGTGAAGGTGCACAACGCAACATTGTATTGCTACCTGCCTCTGCCCATGGTACCAACCCTGCCTCAGCTGTGCAATGTGGGTTCAAGACCGTTACAGTAGCCTGTGACGCGCATGGGAATATTGACTTAGCGGATTTCAAGGCTAAGGCGGAAGCCAACCGCGAGCATCTAGCAGCCAGTATGATTACTTATCCTTCGACTCACGGTATATTCGAGGCAGACATCAAAGAAATGTGTGACATAATACATGCCTGCGGTGGGCAACTCTATATGGACGGCGCCAATATGAACGCCCAGGTAGGGCTTACGAACCCAGGGACCATCGGTGCCGATGTATGCCACCTCAATTTGCATAAGACATTTGCTTCTCCTCATGGCGGAGGCGGACCTGGTGTTGGCCCTATCTGCGTAGCCGAGCATTTAGTACCTTTCCTCCCTAAGCATCCGGTATTGTGGGGTGATGATACCAATACGGTGTCGGCTGCACCTTACGGCAGTGCAGGTATCCTACCTATTACCTACTCCTATATCCGCTTGTTGGGTACAGAGGGGTTAACGTGGGCTACTAAGATGGCCATTGTGAACGCTAATTACTTGGCTGCTAAGTTCAAGGATACGTATGGTATCGTGTATACGGGTACGACGGGTCGTGTAGGACACGAACTGATACTCGAATGCCGCACCGTGAAGGAGAGGTCAGGTATAGACGAAAGCGATATCGCTAAACGCCTTATGGACTTTGGTTATCACGCTCCTACTCTCTCCTTCCCTGTACACGGAACGTTGATGGTGGAACCTACCGAAAGTGAGAGCAAAGAAGAGCTTGACCGTTTCGTGCAAGTATTGGAATGCATCTGGGATGAGATTAAGGAAGTAGAGGAGGGTAAGGCCGACCCAACGGACAACGTACTTAAGAATGCGCCTCACCCTGAGTATGAAGTTACCGGGGATGTGTGGGAACATACTTACACCCGCTCGAAGGCTGCCTTTCCTCTGGAGTGGCTGCACGAGGCAAAGTTCTGGGTAAACGTAGCCCGTGTAGACAATGCCTTTGGGGATAGAAACCTGGTAGCCGTACGGGAAGACTAATACGTTTCACACTCATAACTACCATACGAGGCAGGGAGCTTAGGCTCTCTGCCTCTTTTTTTATCCCCTTACCCTACTTGCGGATATGCTCATAGCAGGATATCGGGAAGGGTGTGGGGGTCTATTTCGCCCTTATCTGCGGGTGGTAGCAAAAGTACAGGTAGGTCGGGATACCGCTGTTGCAGGTAATGCAGAGAATTCTGCTGTATCTCGGTGTCTTCTACTGGATATTCATTGTAAATAAGGGCGGCTATAGGTATGCCACGTGTCTGGCAAGCCTCGATAGACAACAGAGTATGATTGAGGCTGCCTAAACGTCCACAGGTGACAAGAATAAGGGGATAATGGCGGGTAGCGACATAATCAATCGTAAGGATATGCTCGTGGAGTGGCACCATCAGCCCGCCAGCTCCTTCGAGCAGGACAACGTCATACCGTTGTGCTAAGGTATGGGTATAGGCATCGAGGGTAGCGAAGTCGATGGTACGATGTTCGCGCGCAGCTGCCATGTGGGGAGAGCAAGGATAAGCGAAGATATAGGGGCAGGTCACTCCGTCTTTATCCTCTTGGGTAAATGGAACTCCTTGTAACCGCCGGTGTGTTTCTATATCTTCGGATACCTCCGTGCAACCGGTCTGCACCAGTTTCTGCGTGATGACGTGTTTGCCACGTTTTGCAAGCGCCCTTGCTAATAAACCGGTGGCATAGGTTTTGCCAATACCGGTATCAATACCTGAAATAAAGAATACGTTGTTCGTCATATCTAACTTAGAATTAAGAGTGAATATATACTATTTATATTATTTATGCAGCAACTACTTGCGCCTAGCTCGGATATAGAGCGGGGCATAGGTCAGGGGCACCTTGCCTTCTGTATTCCGATAATGCGCTTCGTAAGTTTGGCAGAAACGACGGAGCCGCGCAGGCGTCCAAGGTGTGGAATTAGTTGCGGTCACGCCTGTATGCCTCAGATGCTGTAAGACAGCAAGCGGACTATCAAACCAAAGGGTTAACTCCTCTTGCCGCATGATGTCTACTTCGTAAAGGGGCGACAGGACATGGTACCAAGCTGCCTGGGTCGGATAGGCAAGGCCAACTCCTGTCAGTTCCTTTATCTCACGTAGGTTATCAGGCAAGAAAGTGGTGAAGAGCAATAGCCCGCCGGAAGGTTGCCATTGAGATAAGTTATGCACTAAAGCCACTTTATCCTCTATCCATTGGAATACGGACGTAGAGACTATCAGGTCGTATACCGACTTGAAGTCGCACGAAAGAATATCCCCGCCTGTAAACTGCGTGCCGGGAAGGCACGATGGGAGTATGTAGCGAGCGTGGGGCATCAGGTCGTTGAGCATCCATTGGGCTTTCGGGAAAAGGGGTTGTATCAAGTGTGTAAAATAGCCTGTACCACACCCTACCTCTAAGATGTGATGAGGCTGGAGGTGATGCCGGGTTATTGCCTCTTGCAACAAGGTCAAGGCCGTATGGGCTATATGCTGTTGGGCCTCGGCAGCTTGATCGTAGGTGTCCCATGCCCGGGAGAACCGATGGATAAGGGACGTGCGGGAAATCGGATTCATAGGGCAAATAGGTTAGGATATTGGAAAAAAGGACAATGAGGAGCTTGGAGGAACTGCACGGGTACTTGCTGGGATTTCCATGCCCGGAGTTGATTGGCTACAGGGAATATGGCGTCGCCTATAGCTGGACTACTCACATAAGCCTGACTCCAAGGGAAATCAGTAGGTACCTTCGTTCCCTTGATTTGCTTGTATAGGAACCGTAGCTCATCGGCTACTTCGGCCAGTGGACGAGGCGTATAGGCTTCATACTGAGCTATGTTCTCCGGTGAGGCGCATATCCGCTGGTTGAACAAGCGGATGCCTTCAAGCGTGAGGTGATGAAGCGTTGCACGGAAAGCGACTTCTGGAATACCTTCGGTCGCGCTTAGAGGCGAAGGTGTCCCATTGATAGCGACTGACTTCGTAATCCGCACATGAGGTAGCGTCGGTAATACTTGAGAAGCCACCCACACGCCCAGCGACCAAGCATAGACCTGCACTTCCGCATAAGCGCTTAAGTCCGTATCGAACTGGCTGTCGCGGTAATCGTAGACTACCCAATAGTCGGCATCAGCCGGAACGGCCAACTGACGGAAGAGCGCAAGCGGGGCAGACCATCCATTAAAACATAATATCAGTTTAGGATAACCCCTATCGATGAGTTTCTCTATCTTCATAATCTATGCATGTGTTGAATAAGGGAGCTAAGTGTAGCTATCTCCCTCTCCGTCATATCTGCTGAGAGGGAGAAACGAATACGGGCACTTCCTGCCGGGACGGTAGGCGTGCGTATAGGCAGACAATAGAAATCACCTTCGTCCAGCTCGCGGGCTACTTGGAGGCAAGTCGCGTTATCACCTAAGACCCAAGGCAGAATATGAGTTGCCCCCATAGCCTTCTCCTCTCCACACAATGCTTGCGCTAACTGATGACTTATCGTGGCCAAATGCGCGCGACGGTCGTCCCAAGTTGCTAAGCGTTCGAGGAGGAAAGAGGTCCAAGCCACTTGATAGGGAGGTAGGGCTGTACTAAAGATAAAAGGTCGGGCTGTATTGATTAAATACTCCCGCAAGAGGGAACTGCATACGACAAAGGCACCCATGGAGGCAAGTGCCTTCCCGAAAGTGCCTATGAGGAGGTCGATATCCTGGATACACCCCTGCTCCTCAGCTATTCCTAACCCATGAGAACCTCTACAACCAAAAGCGTGTGCCTCGTCTACATAGAGTAGTACCCGGGGGTAGCTACGTTTTAAGGCCACTAAGCGCGTTAAATCAGTGATGTCCCCATCCATGCTGAAGAGGCTCTCCGTCACGATAAAGATGCGTTCATACTTAGGTGACTCCTTGACCAAGATGCGCTCTAACTGGTCCAAGTCTTGATGATGAAAACGTATATGCGGCGCATTAGCCAACCGCATCCCATCGATAAGACTTGCGTGCACCAGCCTATCGGCCACGATGAGGGAACGCTTATTAGCCAAAGCCGGCAAAATACCCATGTTGGCATGATAGCCACTGTTAAAAAGCAAGGCATCTTCCCTTCCGAACAGAGTAGCCAATTGACGTTCGACCTGACGATGAACCGGATAATTCCCTGCTAAGAGACGTGAGGAAGAGGCAGATAAAGGATAGGACCTCTTTCCTACCCATGCCTCAAAGTCCTGACGAAGTAGGGGGTCACTTGCGAGACCAAGGTAATCGTTCGAAGAGAGGTTCAGCAAGGTCCTATCCTCTGCTATCACGTACTTACCTTGCGGAATACGCGAAGAGAGAGAACGGTAATTCCCCTTGCTCCGTAAAACAGCTAATTGAGATTCATAGTCTGTATACACCATATATCATAAGCATTTAATTAAGTTAGAAGTAAGATAACTCAACTCGTCGGGGCGAATCACGTAAGGAGGCATGACATAGACCAAGCGACCAAAGGGACGTACCCAAATACCTGCATCCACAAACCGCTGCTGGAGCTTTGCCATATCCACTGGTTCGCGCATCTCGATGACGCCAATAGCACCTAATACTCGTACTTCGCGAACAGAAGGAAGGCAAGAGGCAGGAGCTAATTCCTGCTGGAGTTGGGCTTCGATGCGCTGGATAGTTCCCTGCCAATCGTATGAAAGCAACAAGGATATAGAGGCAGAAGCCACGGCACATGCCAACGGATTCCCCATAAAGGTGGGACCATGCATGAAGCAACCAGCCTCCCCCGCGCAAATCCAGTCTGCTATAGGTTGTGTAGTAGCCACAGCCGAAAGAGTCATATACCCGCCCGTTAAGGCCTTTCCTACACACATGATATCAGGCTCTACCTGTGCCCACTCCCATGCGAACAACTTGCCCGTACGCCCGAATCCGGTAGCAATCTCATCGAATATCAGTAAAACATCGTATGCCCGGCAAAGACGTGCTGCCTCTACCAAGTATTGTGGAGAATAGAAATACATGCCCCCCGCACCTTGCACGATGGGTTCCAAAATAAGAGCAGCTATGTCTGACGCATGTGCTTGTAGTAACTCTTCAAGCGGATGCATGGCAGATGCATCCCAAGCCTCATGAAAACGGACAGAAGGCTGCGGGAGGAAATATTGTATAGGAAGTGCACCCCGGAAAAGTGAGTGCATTCCCGTGACGGGGTCGCATACCGACATCGCGTGCCAGGTATCCCCATGATACCCACTACGGATAGTAGCAAAGTGGTATTTCGCTTTTTTCCCCCGCGATTGCCAATACTGAATGGCCATCTTCATTGCTACCTCGACAGCCACAGACCCACTGTCTGCTAAGAATACCTTGTCCATGGAAGGTGGTAGGAGAGGCAACAGCTTAGATACTAAAGAGACAGCAGGCTCGTGGGTTAACCCACCGAACATGATGTGGCTCATCTGATGAAGCTGCGCCTCAATCGCTGCATTCAAAACAGGATGATTATAGCCATGAATAGCTGCCCACCAAGAGGACATACCATCGATCAATTCGCGTCCGTCGGCCAACCGAATACGTACACCTTCGGCTCTTGAAACGGGAAAAACGGGCAGCGGATCCAGTGTAGAAGTATAAGGATGCCAAATATGTGCCCGGTCGAATGCTAAAAGCTCAGAAATATTCATAAGGTACTATTATTTAAATGGTATATAGAGAGACTAAGAAACCCAATCGGTATCCTGGCCCAAACAATAACCTGCCTCGCCAAACAAACGCTTATCGTCTTCAAAACGACTTCCTACAGTCGTAAGCAAATCCCCCACAATAGCAGCATTAATACCCACATATAAAGCTTTACGTTGCAGGCTGGTTGACATTTGTGAGCGACCACCCGAAAATCGGAGATAAGCGTGCGGATTCAAGAAACGAAAAAGAGCTATAGTGGTTAAGATTTCCTCATCACTAAGGCGAGGTTGAGCTGCTAATGGTGTGCCTGGAATGGGTTGTAGTAGATTGAGCGGGATAGAATGAATATGATGCCGCTGTAAAAATGCAGCCATCTCAATACGTTGTTCCATCGTCTCGCCCATTCCAATAATCCCCCCAGAGCATATCCGAAAACCGACTTCACGCGCTAAACGAATAGTTTCCATCTTTTGTTCGAGCGTGTGGGTAGTACATAGTTTCGGGAAAAAAGAGGGTGCGGTCTCGATATTGCAATGGTAATTTTCGACGCCGCTCTCCCGCAAAGCCTGGAGCGAATCTCGGTTCAACAATCCCATAGAAGCACAACATTTGATAGAACACGTCCGACGAATAGAACGCACGGTTCGAACTATTTGCTGTATCTCTTGAGGAGAAACACGTCGCCCACTGGTCACTAATGCCAGGCGACCAATTCCCTGTTGGGCATGATAAATGGCGTGACGTACACATTCTACTTCCGGAAGCAAAGGATAATGATGTACCTTTGTCGAATAATGAGCAGACTGGGCACACCATTTGCAATCTTCACTACAATTTCCGCTTTTAGCATTGATGATAGAACACGTATCAAACCGATTCCCCATAACATGACGTGTGATTTGATGAGCTGCCTCTAATAGGCTATCTCGTTCTTCACCAAGCAAAGCCAATGCTTCATTTTCCGATATTAATTCACCGGAAAAAATCTTCTGTTTTAAATCTTCTACTAACATCTATACAAAAAAACGGATAGATGTCCCACAGGGACACCCATCCGTCACAAAATTAAGAAATATCAAATGATACACAACCTTCGAAGCATCAACCGATGCTTCTCGTTGTGAAATTCCCCATACAGACAAAAAGGCGTACTTATCCATCGCCAAGAATACAGACAGGAAATCATCCTCTTCTGTAATCTCTCGAAGTGCCTCTTCTGAAATTCCAA
This sequence comes from Parabacteroides sp. An277, assembly GCF_002159645.1. GTDB lineage: Bacteria > Bacteroidota > Bacteroidia > Bacteroidales > Tannerellaceae > Parabacteroides. The sequence goes on from NZ_NFJB01000037.1 coordinate 25,085, forward strand.
CTTGTACTGCAGATATCAATCCGCCATGAAGTAATGCCTGCTTCGCATAAAAACGATCTGCCAATGAAGAGGCAAGTTGTCCCATCGTCACTTGACGATGCACGCTTACAAATGCGGCATACTTTGCGCGACTCCAACGCCGGAACCGCAAGTTCGTTTTCAGAATACGGATTAACGCCCTTCTCATCTTTTTAGCGCGCCACTTTATTCAATCGCTTCAGAATAACAAATATGAACAGGGCAGCTAACAAACAAATACCAACCAATACACCCCATACAACTGTCAACGAAGCTCCCCACATCAAGGCTGGGATACTCACTAAAAAGTTACCAATAGCCGTTGCTACAAACCATCCGCCCATCATCATACCGGCATATTTCGGAGGAGCAACCTTCGAAACAAATGATATCCCAATCGGCGAAAGCAACAATTCAGCAAAGGTCAATATTAGATAGGTCATAATGAGGAGATTCGGAGTTACGTCAGCCATGTGTATCGGTTGTCCAGCAGCATCAAACTCTGGAGCGGGTAACCCAATGGAACCGAATGTCATCAGGATATAAGCCACAGCAGCCACTAACATACCCAACCCTATCTTCAATGGAGCTGTTGGTTCTTTTCCTTTCTTAGCTAACGAACCAAACAAAGCAATCGAAACTGGCGTCAATGCAACTACGAAACAAGCATTGAATTGCTGAAAGATAGGCGCGCTCACAGAAGTTGTTTCCGGTAATTGATTGTATTGATAAACCAACCCGGCCACAGCTGCCAAGATAATCGCTGCCGAAATTCCTTTTCCTCGCCCTGTTTTACTTTGAAACAAACCAAACAAACCATATACGATGAAAATGCCCAGTACCAAATTTAGTACATAAAACGACATGCTGGCCAATCCACTCGAACTGGTTGCCGTATAATCTCGAGCAAAATAAGTTAATGTCGAACCATTCTGATGAAAGGCCATCCAAAAGAAGATAACCACTGCAAATACCAGACAGAGACAGATGATACGCTCTTTAGTCTCGGCAGGAGAAAGTTCCTTAATAGAGGCATTGGCATTCGATGATGCCGCTATTTTATTGCGGTCGGCATGTTTGAATGTTCCTCGAAATACATAATAAATAGCCATCGAGACAATCAGCGACACACAAGCTACGGCAAATGCCAAATGATAGGAATCTGCTTCGTTCATGTCCAGCGATGTTTGCGCCCAATTCATCATTTCGATAGCAGCCGTCGGCGCAAACATCGCGCCAATATTGATGGCCATGTAGAAAATCTGGAATCCAGAATCGCGCTTGCTAGCATATTGCGCATCGTCGTACAAATTACCGACCATCACTTGCAAATTCCCTTTAAATAATCCGGTACCGGCACAAATCAGTGCCAATGCACCACCCATTGCAGTAATAGCTACGCCTCCTTTACCCAAGGGAATCGCAAGCAGCAAGTAACCCAAGAACATGATGGTAATACCTATCGTTACCATCTTCCCAAATCCGAATTTATCTGCCAGCATTCCTCCGAAAAGTGGAAGGAAATAGACAAAACCCAAGAAAACGGAATAAATAAGCCCCGCCGTACCGGCCGAGAATCCAAAATTCGCCTGCAGGAATAATACAAAAACCGCAAGCATCGTGTAATACCCAAAGCGTTCGCCCGTATTTGCCAGAGCCAACGCGTATAAACCTTTCGGTTGTCCTTCAAACATAAAAAAATAGTAAGTTAAATAGGGGTTAATACTTTATTGAATTATCTGCTTAATGGCACCCGTCTCCGGATAGAAATAGACCTTCACAGGTGCCTTCTTATCTTCAAACATCACAGGAGCAAGGGCTTCACGCGTACCAAACTCCGTAATTTGTACCTCGCCTTTGAAGTAAGTCTTCCGTGCCGAGAAAAGTTCGATAGCCGCTTTTCCGGGTACGTTATAGACGATTCCCTTCAGCGATTTTTCTTTCTTTTCGGCCTCCTTCGGGTCGAGCTGCGGAGCGCGTTCGGTAGCGGTCAGGTTCATGTAGATGGGTTCACCGCCCAAATCGTCGGCATCCACAATGCCCAGCTTCTCCGAGAAACGGAACATCACCTCTTTCTCTAAATCGCCTTCCGGAATGAGAGTCACTTCATAATGATCCGTCTCGCGCGTCTTGATACCGGTGAAGAGATCTGTCAGTGCCTCTTCCTGCGCTTCTAATTCTTCGATGACGAGCTTCATCGCTTCTCCGTCGGGCGGTAGGTTATCAGCATCACCCGTCAGAATATTCAAACGGCTTTCGCGGATACGGTAGATTTGTTTCGCTGCTACCTCGGCTTGCTTAGCCGTCGAACCAGCCATCAGTAATTCTTCCGAAAGGACAGACGTAGCTTCTGAAAGCCGTTTCTTTTTCCGCTTGCTGTCGTCTGCTTCGTTGGTCGCTTCCGGCTCATATTCGGCATTGATGGAACAGAGCAACCCGTCCTCGGTCAGATAGACATAAGGCGCAACGGTCCCTGCTTTGAATGAGACAATATACGTATTTTCTTTGTCCGGAATACCCCGGTTCACCAACGTCACTTTTCCTAATTCATAATACACTTCGTCTTCCGTTACCACATTTTCCACGCCTAAATACTTCTCGGCATACGGGTAATATGGTCCCGCCTTGCAGGAGACCTTCGTCACTTCCGCATCGACTACCAACTGCGTCTTGGGCAACGAATAGGTCACGCCATAATCATTCGCCTTCACGGCATTCGCCTTCACGACTTTCGTCTGTGCCCAACCCGGAAGTGCCAGCAGCAGACCGACCATTACGATTATATTCTTCATCTGTTTTTGTTCTTTTGTGCTTGTTTGAGATTGACTGCACAAATCTACTTGTTTTTTTTTACATATCCTAACTTTCTTCGGCAATCGTTCAAAAAAAACGTCTTCCCTATTGCTGGAAAGACGTTCTTTGGGATTCGTGAGCTATCAATTCCTTATCTTCATCCGCTCCTCGCCTATACCTATAATATAGATACCTTTCGGCAAGGAATAGGACCGCCATCCCTCTTGCCGTTCACGCTTGACAATGGCGCCATTCATCGTGATGATTGTGACCTCTTGCGGTTGTGAAGTATAGACGTAAAGGTTGCCATCTTGCGCATAGACTTTCGCGCCTTCGATATCTTCCATGCCGGTCGGTTCCTCTATCTTCTCCGCGCCTTCAACTTTCACGTAGATGTCGCTATACACATTATAAATAATGTACTCGCCGGGTTGCACACCTTCCTCGACCTCCTCCCAATAACCATACAAGCTACGCTTAAAGGAGACTTTCAGGTTCTCGGCATCATAACCCTCTTCCACCTCTACATAGACACTGACTTGGTTGCCCTCCTTCACGACTCCTCTGCTCAGCGAGGCTTCTACTCCCTCACAGACATCATCCAAGTAGATGTTGTAGTAGATAGGGTCCGGGTCGGGTTGCGGCGTGGGGTCTGGATCAGGTTCTTCCTTCGCCTTCACTTCAATACTATACGTCAATGTACCGGTGTAGTTTGGGCTTGTATAGGTTACGGTAATGGTCGCCTTTCCTTCGCCTACAGGTGTTACTTTAGCTGTGCTTGTTCTCTCCTCATTAGCTGCACGAGTCGTTACAAGTGGTGTTAGCTTTTCGACTGTCGCTACATTGATATTGCTACTTTCCCATTTCCAATACTTCGCATTTTCTGCATCGGTTATACCTGTAATGGTAGCCGTCAATATCGTACCTTCGTCTCCGAGTTCAAAGATAGTATCCTCATCGCCTTCCAACGTCATTTGATTGTCCGACAAAATAGCTTGGCTCACCGTTATCGTCACATTTACTTCTACTATCTTATAATTGTCCGTATCAGCAGGCGTGAAGATAGCGGTAAACGTATTCTCACCCGCGGCGCCTACCGGTGTATCCTCGGCTTGCCATTGCCAAGTGCCATTCTCCGCTTCCGGCAAAGCCACATCCGCCAGTGTCTGCCCATAGGTGGCAGTCAGGCCGGTCGGGACGGCGTATGCCGGATCTGCCTTCTTCACCGTTATCGTTATAACTATCTCCGCTGTCGAACCGTTCTCCGCGGTCGCGACGATGATGACTTTCACGCCATTTTCATTGGCGGCTGTCGGCGTTCCGCTGAGGATGCCCTCCTCGCTAAGCGTCAGTCCGGCGGGCAAAGAACTGCCCTCTTTGAGCGAGAAGGTTATCTCGCCGCAGTTCGCCTCCGCGTCATCAGACAACCACTCGGATAGGTTGATGTTTTCTATCGCCGTACCGTAAGTAAACTCCGGGATTTCTCCTTCCATCAGCGTAAAGGTGTTCAGTGTCCAAAGGGCGTAAAGGGTGGTCTTCTTATCAATATTGAACGATGTTTCTATCGGCTCCGTAGCGTCGGCTGTCGCTCCCCAACCCTTGAAGGTGTAGTATGTCCTTACCAAATCGCCCTGTTTCGCAAGTGTTACCTCACTGCCGGAAAGATAAATACCGTCGTCAGTTGGAACTGTACCAGCGGTAGAACCGTTTCCATCGTAAGTGACGGTATAATAATTCAGCGTAGCGTTAGGATTGTTTTTAGAAACAACCGCATTCGTCGCGTTCTCCCCATCATAAACAGTATATTCCTTGTCATCCTCCGGATAAAACTTACCAAACACCATCGCCATAACCTCTCCACCCTCGGTTTGATAGCTGAATATCTTCCCATGCTCATCCCACGTTTCTCCATCCTTATTGACCGTAAGCGCAATCTCTGTCGGAGCGATATATGCCTGAACGCTCGGGTTAGCGTCCGAAGGCAGCCAAAGGTGGAGTTTCCTCTCTCTGTCCGCGTACATGTCGTTGGTCGAATAACCTTCCGCTCCGCTGAGGGCGGTAACCTTCGTGTAAGGAGTCAAACATGTAATCTCTTTCTTTACTAAATCGATACCACTTTCATTTTTCGGGGTTATCGCACATGATGTAGCCGAGATGTTCCCTCCGGTAATGGTAATGGATCCAGTAGAGCCATCTCCGGCATGTCCAATTAATCCTTTTCCGTTGTTAGCGATAACCGTTCCTCCTGTTATCTTGATTGTCCCTACTTTTGTTTCTGTTTCGCTGTCAAAAATAGATACACCAGTTCCAATCGCCGCCGGGGCAGACAAGTTATAATTATCAATTAATTGGGCAATAATAACTCCTCCATTGATGGTTATGGAAGTCGCCTCCGGTGTTATCCCTGGCTTTTCTTTAGAATAAGTAGAACCTCCCCCTATAGCGGACGCCATATCACCTCCCGTGATATCCAGGTTCCCGCCATTGATAGTAATAGCGCCGGCTATTTCATTCGTATTCGCCCCGATGCCGGCTCCTCCATAATCATTTACAGACCCTTTCGCTGTCAGCGAATGGCCCTCGCTTTCCTTCGTTATCTCGAGCGAAGCTTCTTTTGGGACACGGATACCGGCTTGGTTCCAACTATCAGGACGGGCAATCAGCCGGTTTGTCCCCCGTAAGGTCAATCGAACATTCCCGGACTCGATATTGAGCGGTGCCTCTCCACTCTCAATATTTACATTTTCAATGGTGATATTCACCGTTCCATTCGCCGTGACACGGATGTTATTCTCCGTCTTTTCGCCCGTCCCGGTAATGATGTAAGTTCCGGCTTCTGTGATACTGACATTCTCTTTGTTAATGGAATAGGTTGCGTCTTCTTGCCCGCGTGCGATGAACGGGGTGAGCACATAGACAAGCAATAAAGTAAGAATCTTTTTCATTCGCGTTCGAGTTTAAAACGTTATACGTGATGAAACTCGGAAACGGACGGAAAACCGCTTGTTGTTTCCGGGTTTCGGTTAATTTATTCGTTGTTTCGTGGCGAAAGCCTCGTGCAACGCATGGCGAGATCCTCGCGCAGGCCGTGACGAAAGTCTCGCGCAGACCGTGGCGAAGGCCTCGCCACTTCCGTCACACCAAAGTGATGGGAACTTCCACGCTGCGCGGCGTCTTCAGCAAACGGCCTCCGCTGCTGGTGTATTGCGTCGTAATACGCAGCGTATAAGCACCTTCCGTCAAATCGTTGGGTATGAGGAGCACCAGTTCCGAGGGCTTGTTGGTCAGGATTTGTTCGTCAAGAAGCTGTTCTTCGACATCCAACGCATTCACCAGAAATACGCCTACCTCCTCGGCATCGCCCACCACCTTCAGCTCGCGGCCTTCGATGCGGATACCGCCACCACGAGGCGCATTGCCATCTTCCGCCTTGGTCTTGAGGTTGATGATGTGGTCGATTTGCATCGCGCTCGCCTTCTGCCCCAGGATGACCACCTTGGTCTGGGCGATAGACTCGC
>NZ_NFJB01000038.1 GCF_002159645.1 Parabacteroides sp. An277
TTCGCTCAAACACCGAGATTTCTTTACGCTCCGCCCCGGAATTTGCTTTACGCTTCTTCCGTTAGGCCAATCCAATTGACAAAGGACAATGTACAATGGACAATTTCCCCGTTCGTAGGGGCGGAAGCATTCCGCCCCTACAAACGAGGAGAGGGAAAAAGAACCGGCCTCTGTCTGGTGGGCGTGAAGCGAGCGAGCGGAACGGAGCGGCCGAGAGCGTCGCTGTTTGAGCGCGGAGCGCGAGTTTGCGGCGCGAACAGCGGAGTGCAGGAAGCGAGTAGCCCAGCAGACGCAGCCTTGAACTTTTGGTTCTTTTCTTTCAAGAGAAAAGAACAGAGAAAACTCTAAAAAAACAGAAAGTTGAATTTAAAAAAAATATCAAATATGGAAAAGAAGACGGAAATTTGGAAGATTGTGATTCAGACGTTGATTACGATATTGACGTCGATCGGGACGGCACTCGGCGTCGTGAGTTGCGTGGGAGCTTAGCTTGATGCGCAGAAAGGCACACAGATGACGCAGATTAGACAGATGACCACAAATTTTTATTTTTAGGCTACGCAGTCTATGTTTAGGCACGGATTTCACGGATTACACGATTTTTAATCTGTGAAAATCAAAATTAACCGTGAAATCCGCGTAATCCGTGCCTAAAAAACAAAATAAATCTGCGGTCATCTGTCTAATCTGCGTCATCAGCGTGCCATTCACACACAAGACGCTTGCGGTCTTTGACTTCTTATTTTACGATTTCCAATTCGTTCAAGAGGTAATCCGCCCCGGCATATTTGTCGATGAGGAAGAGTATGTAGCGGATGTCGACGATGATGCTGCGCTGATAGTCAGGCAGGTATTCGATATCACCCCCGACGCCCTCCCAGTTCCGGTCGAAGTTGAGGCCGATGAGTTCGCCCCGCGCGTTGAGGACGGGGCTGCCCGAGTTGCCGCCCGTCGTGTGCGTCGTAGCGCAGAGTGCCACGGGCATCGTGCCCTGCTTGTTGGCATACGGGCCAAAATCGCGATTCTTATACAGTTCCTTCAGCTTGGCAGGCACGACGAACTCCCAGTTCGTGGAATCCTCTTTTTCCATGACGCCCTCCAGCGTGGTCTGATAGCCATAATAATCGCAATCGCGCGGGCTATAGCCTTTGATTTGGCCGTAGGTGAGGCGCAGGGTGAAGTTCGCGTCGGGCCATTGCGCCTCGCCGCCTTCGTGCATGCGGAGCAACCCTTCCACATAGGTCCGGTGCGCCAGGTTGTAGCCATCGTCGAAGCTCTTGAGGGCCTTGTCCAGATGTTCGCGTTCCTCTTTGACCGAGCGGGCGAAAGCGATCATCGGGTCCTCTTCCAGTGCTTTCCGCGTAGGTTTGGCGGCGAATTGCTCGAAGTTTTCCGTGCTGCCGTAAATCGACTGCGCGAAGAGGTGGTCTACGAAGGCGTCCACATCGCCCCCGAACGATTGGTCAATGGTCAGGAGATAAGCCGGTTGCGAGATACGGGGGACGAGCTTCCGGTATTCTTTCAACAAGACCTTGGCAATCTTTTTGTCGATTTCCGGCGCATAGTCTTTGTTGAAAAACTGGTGGAAGGCTTTGCGGAGCTTGACCAACTCTTCTTGCGTAGCGACTTTGTCTTGCTTTTCGAGGGCCACAGTAAGCGCGTCGACAGATAAGGGAACGTGGGTAAATTCGATGCCGCGCGTGAGGGCTTCGTCGAGCATCCACTTGCGGTGACGGAGGTCTTTGCGGTCGGCGACGATTTGCTCCAGCGTCAGGAGCGCCTCTTCATATTGGGGCTGGCATTGCTTCTTGCCCCAAGCCAAGAGCGCCTCTTGTTGTTTCCGTTTGACGGATTCGAAATCCCGTTTGCGGATGGCCCAGTTGCTCCCGATGGCGTTTTTGTAGGCGTTTTGCGAACTGGCATATTTGCTGGCGTATTGGATGCGTACTTTATCGTCTCGGAGCATCTCGTCGAGCATCACCTGTTGACGGAGGTCGCGGATGTGGATGCGGACGGCATTGTCAATGTCTCGTCTTTCCGCTACTTCCCAGGAGGTATAGAAATGGTTCGTCCGTCCGGGAAAACCCATAATCATGGCAAAGTCGTTCTCGTCGAATCCTTGGATGGAGAGTTTCAGCCAGCGTTTGGGGCGGAGCGGCACATTGCTGGGCGAATATTCGGCCGGGTTTCCGTTCGCGTCGGCATAGATGCGGAAGATAGAGAAGTCGCCCGTGTGCCGCGGCCACATCCAATTATCGGTATCCGAGCCGAACTTTCCAATCGACGAAGGAGGCGCGCCCACCAGCCGGATGTCGGAATAAATCTTCTTCGTGAACATGAAATACTGGTTCCCACCAAAGAAGGGCAGGATTTCGACCTCCGTCCCCGGATTATCTTGCAGGAACTTCTCGCCGACCTTCTCTTTAGCCAATGCGTTCAGGAATTTGGGCGAAAGGTAGTTCATGCTATTGGGGTCGGTGTCTTCTTTCAGGGCCTCTTTGACCAAGTCGGTCACGTCTTCTATCTTTTCGATGAAGGTGACGGTCAGTCCTTCGTTTGGGAGCTCCTGTTCGCGCGTTGTCGCCCAGAAACCGTCGGTCAGGTAATCGTGCTCCACGCTGCTATGGGTTTGGATGGCATCGTATCCGCAATGGTGGTTCGTGAAGACCAACCCGTCGGGCGAGACCACCTCGCCGGTACATCCGCCCCCGAAGATGACCACGGCATCTTTCAAGGAGGCATTCTCAGGATTATAAATATCGTTTGCGTCCAATTGCAATCCCAAGGCTTTCATGTCGGCCAGTTTTTGTTGGGAGAGCAAGGGGAGAAGCCACATGCCTTCGTCGGCATGCATCGGTGTCAGCGCGAAGCAGAGGGCTGCGGCTATTATCCATTTCTTGAAGTTCATTGTTCGTTTGTTTTTTAGGGGTTTATACTGTATCTTTCCATTCGGAGTAAGGATGTTTCGTGAGCGAGGAATTATAGAAGCGGCGGTCTCCCGTCACTTCCCGTCCGAGCCACGCGGGGCGTTCGAACTCCTCCGTTTCCGATTCCAGTTCGACTTCGGCCAGGACGAGCCCTTCGTTTGCCCCGTGGAAAACGTCGATTTCCCACGTGTGTTTCCCGATGCGGGCCAGGTAACGTATCTTGTCGATGGCGCCCGGCTCGCATAAATCCAGGAGCTTTTCGGCCTCTTCCAGGGGAATGGATTGTTCGAATTCGTAGCGACTCATGCCCTTCGCGTCGGTCGGGCCTTTGATGGTTAGGAATCCAGCTTCGTCCCGGATACGCACCCGGACGGTTCGCCCGGGAGCCGAGCAGATGTATCCTTGCACGATGCGCCGTTCGGCATAGACATCGCGCATGAAGTTTCCCGCGACGAGGAATTTACGTTCGATTTCTATCATAACCTTTCAGCAGGAATAAAGAGAATTATCGTATCGTGACCATGGTTGCACCGAACCCATATTCGCGGAACGAGGCGTCTTGGTAGTCATGTTGTTTATAATGTGTGCGGAGTTCGCGTTCGATGGCCTTGCGGAGCACTCCGTCGCCTTTGCCATGGATAAAGACAATCTTCTGTCCTTTGCGCGTGGCGTACTGGTCCATGATTTCGCGGAACTTATCCAGTTGGTAGTTCAGCATGTCGGTGTTGGTCATGCCGGTCGTATCGTCCAAGAGCTCGTGGATGTGCAAATCGATTTCGATGATAGAGGAGTTCGCCTCCTTCTTTTTAATCAAGGAAGGCGCCGGAGCGGACGGACGTTTGTCGGCGCGAACCTTCTGCTGCATGGCTTGTTGGATATCGGCGGCCGAGACCAACATTTCGCGTTCGGGCACATCGCCCCGGATGATAGGGCAGAGCAGCGCGCCCTCGTCGAAGTAATCGTTCTCGAGGAAGCAATGCAATTTGTAGAACTTCACGGTATCGAGCCGCAGCTCTACCGAAATGGCATTCTTCAGGGAATAGGGTTTGTCTTTCTTGAAGGCAATCAGTTGGACGCAGATGCGCTCCAGCTGGTTCAAATCCGCTTTGGTAAATTCTTCGAGGAATATCTTCGTATTGGGTTGGATTTCGCCATGGTAGCGGCTCGTCCAGCTGTTGTTTTCGCGGTTCATGTAATTGAAGAAGAGATGATAGTTGCTATCATTCACGAAATAAGCTTCGTAGCCGCACGTCTGGATGGCTTTTTCGTCTGTCGGAAGATAGGCCAAGTAGATGTTGAGTTGCTCACCTTCCGGATTTTCTTCGGCTTTCCGTTCCTCCTCGCGGGTGATTTCGCGTTGCGCCATCACCTTCTTTTCCATTTCTTTAGGCGTTGTTTTCGGTTGGTTTTCCGAATGGACCTGCGGGGCTTCTCCTACGACTACGCATTCATGAATATAGGTCGGAATTTCGAACCCGTCGGCATCTTCGACCATGACTACATCTTTCCCTTTGAAACTACGTACTATGCCGCCCCCTGTCGCATTGAGGAAGCGCACTTTATCTCCTATTTTTATATCCATATTGCTATAAGTTTTCCACAAAAGTACGAATTTATCTTCGGAAATGAAGCGAGACGTTCCGAAAAAGCAGGGCGAAAAACGATAAAAGCTTGGTTATAAACTTCCGGAAGCACGGCGTAAAAGTCAAAACATCCGAAGAAAGTTCTATCTTTAACCTAAAGATATATATCTGCAGCCTAAAGATACGTATCTTCAACTTAAAGATATGTATCTTCAACCTAAAGATAGAATTTTCCTGGGATGTTTTGACTTTTTCATGGGAGGTATCTGGCTTTATTGGCGGCAAAAAGAAGTTTTCCTCGGCGGTTTCCTGTAAAAAACTGGAAGTTTCCGCATCGCCGTGTTCTCTTTTTCCTTATTTTTGCAGCTTGAATTTGAAAGCAAGGTAAATAGATGGAAACAAAGACCGATAAACAGCTCGAATTGGACAAACGCTACTTGCGGATGGCGGCGATATGGGCCGAAAATTCTTATTGTAAGCGACGCCAAGTCGGGGCATTGGTGGTGAAAGACCAGATGATTATTTCGGATGGATACAATGGTACGCCTTCCGGATTTGAAAACGTCTGCGAAGATGAGCATAATATCACCAAACCTTATGTGCTTCATGCCGAAGCGAACGCGATTACCAAGGTGGCGGCTTCGTCGAATAGTAGCAAAGGAGCGACTATTTACGTGACATCGGCTCCTTGCATCGAATGTGCCAAACTGATTATCCAGTCGGGTATTGTGCGGGTGGTTTATTCCGAAAAGTATCGTACCGAGGAGGGCATCGACCTCTTGCGGCGTGCGCATATCGAAGTTGATTTCATTGATATAAACGAATAATATATAGAATGTATGGTGAATAACAAAAGGCAATTTGTCTGGTGGCCGTTCATCGTAGCGGCTTGTATCGCCTTAGGTATTTTTATTGGTAATCGGTATCTGTTGCTTAGCCAAGCAGGGGGCAGGATGTTGGGAAGTGGAAACAAATTGAACACGATACTCGATATTATCGAAGAGCAATATGTGGATACGGTCAATATGCCGGATTTGATTGAACATGTCATTCCGAATGTGTTCAGCGAGTTGGATCCGCATTCGAACTACATCCCGGCCAACGAAGTAGAGCGGCGGAACGAGGACTTGGAGGGTTCGTTCAGCGGCATTGGTGTCTCGTTTAATATGCAATTGGATACGGTGTTGGTCATTGAAGTCGTGCCGGGAGGTCCTTCCGAGAAAGCGGGCATCTTGCCCTTCGACCGTATTGTAACGATTAATGATACGGTCTATGCGGGTATCAAGGCGAACCAAGAGAAGGTGATGAAACTCCTTCGCGGTATGAAGAATACGACGGTGCGGTTGGGTATCAAGCGGGATGGCAATCCGGATTTGATTGAGGTACAAGTGACGCGCGGCGACGTCCCGGTGAATACGGTCGACGTGGCTTATAAGGTGGCCGAAGGCGTGGGGTATATCAAAGTCAGCAAGTTCGGTCGTACGACTTACAACGAGTTCATTACTGCGATTGCCCAGTTGAAGCAGGAAAAGTGCCACTCTTTTATCATCGACTTGCGGGGTAATACGGGCGGATATATGGAGGCGGCCATCAATATGACCAACGAATTCATGCCCGAGGGGCGGATGATTGTCTACGCCTATGGCAAGAATTTCCCGCGTTTCGAATCGCATGCCAACGGAACGGGCACGTGTTTGGAAAGCCCGTTGGTGGTGCTGACGGATGAGATCTCGGCTTCGGCGAGTGAAATCTTCTCCGGGGCTATTCAAGATAACGACCGGGGATTGATTATCGGCCGGCGCACGTTTGGAAAAGGGTTGGTGCAATCGCCTATCAAGCTCCGCGACGGATCGGAGGTATTGCTTACGGTAGCCCGTTATTACACACCTTCAGGACGTTGCATCCAGAAGCAATACAAGATGGGCGAGCTGGAGGATTACGACCAGGATATCTACAATCGTTACCTGCATGGCGAGTTCGATTCGGCCGATAGCATCAAGCAAATCGATTCGTTGCAATACCAAACCGTAGGGGGACGTATCGTGTATGGCGGAGGCGGTATCATGCCGGATATCTTCATTCCGCGTGATACGAGTGGCGTTACCTCTTATTTCTCAAGCATCGTGAATAGCGGCGTGCTTTATATGTATGCCTTGGAATATTCCGACCAGCATAGGAAACAATTTGCCGCTTATGAAAACTACGAAGAACTTTGGGCTTATCTGAAGACGCAACCGCTCGTGAACGACTTCGCCAACTATGCCATGCGGAAAGGGGTGAAGAAACGCCCGGCCTTGATTGCGATTTCCCGTCAGCTTATCGAGACGCAACTTCAGGCATATATCATCCGCAATTTCTTTAAGGATGCCGGCTTCTATCCTGTCTTCCAGCAAGATGATATAACTTTGAAGAAGGCGGTCGAGGTATTGACGGATGGCAAGCCTTTGATGGAACATATTTGATGGTGAATTTGCATAAGACCCACCCAGTGTAAGCAAGAACTTAGGCTGGGTGGGTATTTTATAGGGTAAAGTGTAAGTCTTTCTTTTATATTGGGAAAGCAAAAGTGCCACTTTTGCCATACATCAGTGCCGCTTTTGGTATACAAAAGTGCCACTTTTGATAAGCATCAGTGGCACTGATGTGATTCCTTTCTGAGGAAAAGGGGTTGCCTTGTCAGACGAAAGCGGATGTGGTTCCTTTTTCTTGGGGAGAAATGAAGCGTATTTTATTAGTTATTGAAAAGGATTATGGGTGACGAAAAGCAGGAATTGCGTCGGGAAATAGCCCGGCAAAAGAAATTATATACGGAGGCGCAACTCGGCGCGTGGTCGGAAGAAATATTCCGGCAGGTGGAGGCGCGGGAGGTGTTTCGGCGTGCGCAATGCGTGGCGTGTTACCACGCGTTGCCGGGCGAGGTGCAGACCGAAGGGTTCATCGGGCGTTGGTATCGGACGAAACGCATCTTGTTGCCGCGCGTCGTGGGGGATGATTTGCTGCTTTATCCTTACGAAGGGCCGGAGTCGGTCCGGCGGGGTGCATATGGCATTTGGGAACCGATAGCTGTGGGAGACTCGATACCGTTGGAGGCTGTAGACTTGGTCATTGTACCAGGTGTGGCGTTCGACCGGTCCGGGAACCGGTTGGGACGCGGGCGAGGGTTTTACGACCGTCTGCTCTCGGCGTCTCATCTTGTTAAAATAGGCGTTTGCTTTGCCTTTCAATTGCGCGACCGGATACCGACTGAAGCCTTCGACGAAAAGATGGACGAGGTGATTTCAAATCTTACCGAATGACTAAATCAAACAGGAAGGCATTTTGGATTTCCTGGTTGAGGTTGTCGCGGAGCTTATCCTTGCAGAGGAGGAGTTCGTTCCGGAGGACGGACGAGGTCATGTATACATATAATATACGGTCGCGGACGTAGAGGTTGCGTGTATAGTGTGCCGCCATGGGGCCGAGGAGTTTCTTCCAGGCTCGTTCGATGCGTACTTCCATGATTTTTTCGTAAATCTCGGTATTGTCTTCGAAGAAGTCGCGGAGGATTTCCCCGATAGGTTGCGTGTTTGTTCGTTTCATGCGTGAAGTAATTGTTGGGCTTGTCCGTTTTCGATTTCAAAGAGGGCATAATCGCTTTGCAACGTAGCGAGAATCTCGTCGAGGTACTTGCGGTTGGTGTCGGTCAGGAAGATTTGCCCGAATAGCCCGTCTCCCACGACTTGGATGATTTGCGCCACCCGTTGGGCGTCCAGCTTGTCGAAAATATCGTCGAGCAAGAGCAAGGGCGTGGTATTTCCACCTTGGGCCAGGAGGGCAAATTGGGCGAGCTTGAGCGCAATCAGATAGGTCTTTTGCTGCCCTTGCGAGCCGATGCGGCGGATAAGTGCTTCGCCTAATGTCATTTCCAAATCATCTTTATGGATGCCCACCGAGGTATATCCCAAGATACGATCCCGCTCGCGGTTGGTACGAAGCAATTCTTCCAGCGAAGCGGCATCCAATGGGGAAGCATATTGCAAACCGACTTCTTCTGCCGAACGGCATATCTGCTGATGATAATGATTGAATAATGGGAGTAGCTCTTCGATCAAAGCAGCTCGTACTTGGTGAATCAGTTCGCCATAGCGAACCAGTTGCATTTCCAGTACTTCGTAGAGGGAGGCATCCATTGCGCCTTCTTTTAATAAAGTATTACGTTGCAAGAGCGCTTTGTTGTATTGGATGAGGGCGTGCAAATAGTTTTTGTTTCGTTGCGAGATGATGAGGTCGAGAAACCTCCGCCGCTCGTCGCTTCCTCCTTGAATCAAGTCGGTATCGGCAGGCGAGATGAGCACCAAAGGAAGCAATCCGATGTGTTCGGAAAGCTTATTGTATTCTTTTTTATTTCGTTTGAAGACTTTGCGTTGCTTCCGCCGGATGGCGCAAAACAATTCTTCCTGACGCCCGTCGATGTCATATTCACCTTGAAGAACGGCCATCTCTTCGCCGAGAGTGATGACTTGATGGTCCGGTGTATTCAAATGACTTTTGCAGAAAGAAAGATAGTAGATCGCATCCATCAGGTTGGTTTTTCCCATGCCATTGTTCCCGAAGAAGCAATTAATTTGGGGGGAAAAAGACAATTCCGCCTGCCGGATGTTCTTATAATTGACCACTGAAAGGTGTTTTAATACCATATTATATATGTGTTATCGATATAAAGCCTCAAAAATATATGCAAAAGTAAAAAATATACGCACATACGCATCGTTTATTCGGCAAAAAAAACTACTTTTGCGCTTTGAAACGAAAATCGGCTTTTTAAGTACAGAAAAGAAATAATAAAATAACTATAAACAGATTATGGCTACGAAAGAAAAGGAAACCGTAGAAGTAGAAGAACTTGTTTCGAGATCGGAACTATTTATCGAGAAGTACTCGACAAAAATCTTAGTGGGAATTGTGGCAATTATCGTGATTGCAGGCGGCATCTTTGCCTATCGGAATCTTTATTTGGCTCCGAAGCAATTGGAGGCGTCGGCCGCCATGTTTAAGGGTGAGCAATATTTCGCGAAGGATTCTTTCCAGTTGGCATTAAACGGGAATGGTGCGGATTACGCCGGTTTCGAAGCGATTATCGACCAATATGGAAGTACGAAGGCGGGCAATTTGGCGAAAGCGTATGCGGGCATTTGTTATTTCAACTTGGGCGAATATGAAAAGGCATTGGATTTATTGAAGTCGTTTAGCGCAAGCGACCAGATGATTTCGCCGGCAATCGTTGGGAGAATAGGTGATTGCTACGTAAACATGGGGAATACGCAAGAGGGTATCAGTTATTTTGAGAAAGCTGCCCAAGCGGCCGACAATAATGTCCTTAGCCCGATTTATTTGAAGAAGGCGGGGGTTGCCTACGAAAGTTTGCAGCAATACGACAAAGCGGTAAACGCGTATAAGACAATCAAAGAGAAGTATTACGGCTCGATGGAGGCATCGGATATCGATAAGTATATCGCACGTGCCAGCGCATTGGCTCAATAATAGTTATCAATCGGAAAAGGATTAGGTGTCAATCTAATCCTTTTCAGTTATCAATCAGGAGGAACATAGTTATGGCTACAGCCTATCAGAATTTGTCGGAATATGATTTCAATAGCGTGCCGGATGCTTCGGAGATGAACGTGGGCATCGTGGTGGCGGAATGGAATAAGCAAATTACGGAACGTTTGCTGGAAGGAGCATGCAATACGTTGGAAAAACATGGTGTGAAGCCGGAGAACATCATCGTAAAGCGTGTGCCGGGTAGTTTCGAGTTGACGTTTGGTGCCAAACAAATGGCGGAAAACAAAGATGTAGATGCGGTCATCGTGTTGGGCTGCGTCGTAAGAGGCGATACACCCCATTTTGATTATGTTTGTTCGGGCGTGACGCAAGGGATTACAGAATTGAATCTGATGTATGATATTCCTTTCATTTTCGGGATGTTGACGACCGAAAACATGCAACAAGCCGAAGACCGTGCCGGTGGTCGTTATGGAAATAAAGGCGACGAAGCTGCAATTACTGCAATAAAAATGGTGGATTTTGCTTGCCAATTAAAAAATTAATTGTATCTTTGCACCGCAATTGAGAAATAAAGGGCAGTTACCAGAGTGGCCAAATGGGGCTGACTGTAACTCAGCTGGCTTACGCCTTCGGTGGTTCGAATCCATCACTGCCCACAAAGTAAATTTTTTTTATTCATGTTGCGGAAATAGCTCAGTTGATAGAGCACTAGCCTTCCAAGCTGGGGGTCGCGGGTTTGAGTCCCGTTTTCCGCTCGGAGAGTTTTCCTCGGGAGAGGGAAACTCTTTTTTTATGGCCTTACCATCCGAACGCTTCGCCTTGCATCCAGCGTCCCTGTGCTTTGAGGGTTTGCTCGATAAGGTCGCGGGCGACGCCATCGCCTCCCTGATGAGGCGAGATATACCGGGCGATTTGTTTGATTTCGGGGGCGGCATCGGCCGGTGCTACAGGCAATCCGGCTTCGCGCATGACTTCGTAATCCGGGATGTCATCTCCGCAATAAGCTACCTCTTCCGCCTTTAAGCCGGCTTCTTGGAGGAAATGATAGAAGTCATGAATCTTGACGGCGCTTCGCATGTAAATATGCCGTATACCCAACCGTTCGTAGCGTAGGCGCACGGCCTCGGTGTAACCTCCAGTGATAATCGCAATGGGATAACCTAACTTGGCTGCAAGCTGGAGGGCATATCCATCTTTGATATTGACCGTCCGCATGGGTTCTCCATCGGGATGTAATGGAATGATTGTGCGCGAAAGAACGCCGTCTACATCGAAAGCAAATGCTCGTATCTGTTGTAAATCGTAAGGAATGCTGCTCATCTTTTTTTGCATTATGAATTTGTGGGCATGAAGATACGAATTATTTGCATTTTTATCACTAAGTTTGTACGTCGTTTTAACGATGGTTTATTTTTAAGGGAAAAAGTCATGATAGAATGTATGAAAAGAAGGCGGACTATTCGCCAGTATACGGAAAAAGAGATTCCGGAAAGTTTATTGAACGAGCTACTCGAAATTGCCTCGAGGGCTTCGAATACGGGAAATATGCAATTGTATAGTGTAGTCGTTACGCGAGACAAAGAGGGTAAAGAAAAGTTAGCTCCTGCACATTTCAATCAGCCGATGGTAACTGCTGCCCCAGTGGTTCTTACTTTTTGTGCCGATGCCAATCGTTTTGTGAAATGGGCGGAGCAACGGAAAGCCAAGGCGGGTTTCGATAATCTGCAAATGTTTATCGCTGCTACCATCGACGCGATGCTCTTTGCCGAAGCTTTTGCCGAAGCTGCCGAAGAGCGCGGGTTAGGATTATGTTATTTGGGTACGACGGCCTATAATGCAGGCGAAATTATCCGGATACTTTCCTTGCCTCGTCTGGTGGTGCCTATTGTCACGATTACGTTGGGGTATCCTGCCGAGCCTTTGCCAGACCCATCGGAACGTTTGCCTATCAAGGCTATTCGTCATACGGAGCATTACGTGGATTATACGCCTGCCTCAATTGATGCCTTTTACAAAGAAAAAGAGGAATTGCCTGTCAACCAGCATTTCGTCCAAATCAATCAGAAAGAGACGCTCGCGCAAGTCTTTACAGACCTTCGTTATCCTAAAGCGAATAACGAGCATTTCTCTGACTTGTTATGGCAAGTTTTGAAAGAACAAGGCTTTTTGAAATAAGCGAAATAGGGGGATTAGGGAATGTTTTCATCCGTAATCCCCTCTGTTCAATTTCGGATTAGTCCCATGTGTAAAGGTCTCGAAAATTTTTCGGTCGATGTTGCTTACGGTACTCGTTGGGGGTACATTTCAGCTCTTGGACAAAGAGATGAGTCATATAGGAGGCCGAAGGAAATCCGCTGCGGCGCGCGATTTCGATGAGTTTCAAATCAGTGTTCGCCAGCCATTCACAGGCGCGAGTGAGCCGATATTGTTTGAGAAATTCGCGCGTATCAAGGCCCGTCAGGAGGCGGAAAAAAGCATTTAAATCGGTCGTGTTGGTACCTAATGCGTTGGCTAATTCGAAGACCGTGATGCTGCTATCTTTTGCCAATGCTTGTGCAATGGCGTCGAAAATCCGGGAACCAGTCGGGGCGATAGTTGCCACAATCGGTTCGATGCACTTCCATCCCTTTTCGTTGACGATGTGCCGTCCGGTCAGAATGGTCGGACAAATATCGGCTACGGTAATTTTCTTGAATCGTATCTTTTCCATCTTTTTTTGGGGGTTAAAAACAACGGGGTTGCCTTTGGAAAAAATTTTCCCGCTGGCTTCGGGGCAAAGATACGAGAAAATTTTTTATTTTGAGCGCAGTAGCTCTGTGTTCAAGGAAAATTTTTGAAATTGAATACAGAGCTGCAATTATCAAATCTAAAAAATATTTTTGAATACAACGACTCTGTGCTCAAGTCTGAAAATTATTTTTGAATACAACGACTCTGTGCTCAAGTCTGAAAATTATTTTTGAACGCAACGACTCTGTGCTCAAGTCTGAAAATTATTTTTGAATACAACGACTCTATGCTCAAGTTTAAAAAATATTTTTGAGTACAGCGACTCTGCGATCAAGGAAAAATATTCTCCTTGATCGCAGACCGGCTGTAGTCAAATCTTTTTTTACGCCTTCATTGCCTGTTCCAAATCGGCGATGATGTCATTTGCGTTTTCGATGCCGACCGAAAGGCGCATCAAATCCGGAGCGATGCCGGCTGCCAAAAGCTGTTCGTCAGTCAATTGACGGTGCGTATGGCTTGCGGGGTGAAGGATGCAGGTGCGCGCGTCGGCCACGTGCGTCACGATGGCAATCATCCGCAAATGATCCATAAAGCGGATAGCCACGTCGCGTCCGCCTTTCAATCCAAATGAAAGCACGCCGCAGGAACCGTTTGGCAGGTATTTTTGTCCCAATTCATAATAGGGATTGCTTTTCAAACCTGGATAATTGACCCACGCCACCTGCGCTTGTTTTTCAAGCCATTCAGCTACGGTTTGCGCATTGCGGCAATGTTGCGGCATCCGGAGGTGCAGCGTTTCCAAGCCCATATTCAAGAGGAAAGCGTTCATAGGAGCCTGGATGGAACCTAAGTCGCGCATCAATTGACTGGTTGCTTTGGTGATGAACGCGCCTTTCCCGAAAGCTTTCGTGTAAGTAAGTCCGTGATAGGACTCATCGGGCAGGCAAAGTCCGGGGAATTTCTCGGCATGAGCTTCCCAATCAAAGTTACCACTGTCTACGATGCATCCGCCTACGTTTGTCGCATGTCCGTCCATGTATTTAGTGGTTGAATGAGTTACGATGTCGGCACCCCATTCAAACGGACGGCAATTAATCGGTGTGGCAAAGGTATTGTCTACAATCAAAGGAACGCCATGCGCATGGGCGATGCGGGCAAACTTTTCGATGTCGAGTACCTTTACACCCGGATTCGAAAGCGTCTCGCCAAACATCAGTTTGGTATTGGGACGGAAGGCTTTTGCGATTTCTTCTTCGCTCGCGTCTTCGTCCACAAATGTGCACTCGATACCCATTTTTTTCATCGTGACGCCGAAAAGATTATATGTCCCGCCATAAATGCTGGTAGCGCTTACGATATGGTCTCCTGCCTCGCAGATATTGAAGACGGCAAAGAAATTCGCCGCCTGTCCAGACGACGTAAGCATCGCTGCCACACCTCCTTCGAGGGCTGCAATCTTCGAAGCTACCGCGTCATTGGTTGGATTTTGCAGGCGCGTGTAGAAGTAACCGCTATCTTTCAGGTCGAACAAACGTGCCATCTGTTCGCTCGAATCATATTTAAACGTGGTGCTTTGATAAATAGGGAGCACGCGTGGCTCGCCATTTTTCGGAGTCCACCCTGCTTGGACACAGAGCGTCTCAGGAGCAAATTTATTTTCCATCTTGTTATCGTATTTTAGAAATTTCCGGACAAAAGTACGAAATATATCGTTATTGATGGCTTTTATCCAAGAAAACTTCTTTAAAGAGGAGTGGCGCGGGAGATGAGAAGGTTTTATAAAAAGAGAAAGGCTAACGATTCTTGTGAATCCTTAGCCTTTTGGTCGGGATGAGAAGACTCGAACTTCCGACCTCCACGTCCCGAACGTGGCGCGCTAGCCAACTGTGCTACATCCCGATTTTATGTCTCTTTGTAATCGTTTGACGTGTTCCGTTCTCGATTACGGCTGCAAAGGTACAACTCTTTTTTGAATCTGCAAGCGTTTTCGCCTGTTTTTTTCTCGGAAATATTCATTTTTTAGAAGGAAGCATCTCGATAGATTCGAACATGTGCTGATAAACAGCGGCTTTCTCGGATAAAGGCTTGGGATAGGCTCGCGAGGAAGAGGGCATCCGGAAGAGTTTTATTTCCCGCTCCGCCCAACGGAACGAAGTATGCGTCCCAACGGATGGTTCTTCCACGGTTGTTTGCGTCCGGATGACACTCAGCAAGGTGTCCATTGCCTTTTGTCCCGTGACGGAGATAGCTTCACATGTGGGGATTTGCGCGAGCACGGCATCCAAATCGAGGGGGCGCGTCACTTCCAGAAATTTGTCGGAGGCATTACCTCGTTGGCGGACGACCTCCATGGCTGTATCGCCCAAGGCCAATCCTACTTCCCGGCAAAACTCCTTGCACTTCGCCTCGCTAAATCGGCGTGGCGCTTCGAGGAAATAATCTTTGTCGGAGAAAAAGAGCAGCCCCAGTATCCGCCACATGTCGTTTTGGATATTGGGGTAATAGAAGTCCATCGACCACCGCGCGCGGGGAGGAGGGAAACTTCCCAGCATTAACAACTTCGTCTGTTCGGGCAAGAAGAAACCCCAAGGGTGGACCTCACGCATCTTTTTTCTTTCCCTCTTTCGCTTGTCGTTTCGAATCTTCGCGTGCCATCAGGACCACGTTGTAAACGAAATCTGTAATCCATTTTTCAGAGTAGCCCAGATGTTCGGCCGCCTTGCGCACGCTCCAAGCCGCCTTCTGTACGCTTACGTCTGTCCATTCCGAGCGCGTCAGGATTTCGTGTACGGTCTTTACCGTCTGTCCGTAAATCAATTTTTTGAATATCATGGCGAGGCGGAATTTCCATTGCATCAGGTTGCCTAACAAGCTGAACAAATCGTTGCTGAATCCGGCAAACATGAAGAAATAAGACTTGATGTCGTTTTGCGTGCGGCAGCATTTCTTGACCGAGGCGTCCATCTCTTTGAAGAAATAGTCCTGAAGACCATAATCTTGCATCAATACTTTGCGTACGCGTGCTTTTTCTGCTACACCGAGGCGGTTGTTTTGGGTGGGGATTTTCAGCATCCGCTTGAATAATGCCAAGTCGGGCAGGATGTTCAGATTCGTGATGCCCAAGTTCATGGCCATCGCTCCTTGATAATAGACGCGAATCAGCGATACGAACTCCTCGACCGACCCCTTCACCGGTTCTTCTTCGGCCGGTGTATTTTTCTTAAATAACTTCGATAAAAAACTCATGCTTATTTTTATGCTTAAATTTGCCTGCAAATATACAAATAAATATGGAGGAATACGCCTATAACGGCCGATGGATACGCCTATAAAATTCCACCAGCCCGTCGAGGGGCGAGGCTTCGATGTGTCCTATCTGCAGGGAAAGGCGTTGAGCTACGGTTTGCAGGATGCCGCTGAAATGGTAAGCCACCGAGCCGACGAAGTGGATGGACAATCGATCGTGCCCAGTGTACATCAGGACGTTACGCTGGAAGAAACGCATGAATTCCTCGTCGACCAATCGCTGCATCACCTCCTCTTGGATGTGTGCCTTGATGAAGGGAACGAGGCTCGCCAGGAAACGGTTGGGGAAGGGCTGGCGGTAGACCTTTTCCAGGATACGTTCGGGCGTCAAACCGTATGTCTCGAAGAGGGCTTGGACAAGCTGCGCGGGCATTTGCCGCTTCAAGCAATCGCCTACGAGCTTACGGCCCAGGACCGCCCCGCTTCCCTCGTCGCCCAAGATAAAGCCCAGAGGAGAAACCTGTTCGCAAATCTGATGCCCATCGTAAAGGCAAGAGTTCGAACCTGTTCCGAGGATGCAGGGAATACCTGCCTCTGTGCCGCATAGCGCATGGGCCGCCGCCCAAAGGTCGCTCTGTACGCAGACTTTCGTGGGTATGTTCGCTTGTATCGCCTTTTCCACGCTCCGGTTCTTTTCTGGGAAAGCACACCCGGCTCCGTAAAAATAGACTGCCTCGACGCGCGCGCCGGGGGGCAGTTGGGGCAGGAGTGCGCGCCGGATAGTCTCCTCCATTTCCGCCTCCGTTTGGTAATAAGGATTCATGCCCGGCGTGCGGAAGCGTTGCGTTGCTTCGTCCGTCACCAGTGCCCATTTCGTTTGGGTCGAACCGCTGTCGGCTATCAGTATCATGCGGCCTCCTTTCTTTTAAAAAGGCATGAATCGCTATAGCGGGAAGCCTCGCAATGAATCTTAGGATAAGAACGACCGTCTGTTCTTCTCCGACAAGAAATCTTAGGATAAGAACGACCGTCTGTTCTTCTCCGACAAGAAATCTTAGGATAAGAACAACCCTCCGTTCTTCTCCGACAAGAAATCTTAGGATAAGAACGACCGTCTGTTCTTCTCCGACAAGAAATCTTAGGATAAGAACGACCGTCTGTTCTTCTCCGACAAGAAATCTTAGGATAAGAACAACCGTCTGTTCTTCTCCGACAAGAAATCTTAGGATAAGAATGACCGTCCGTTCTTCTCCGACAATGAATCTTAGGATAAGAACAGGTATCTATTCTTCTCCTAAAACGGATGGCGAGTTGCAAATACCTATCTATTGGTTTCCCTTCCTGCATTTTTCCTTTTCTATCCAATCAATATGTTCTGCCCGATATAAACAAGGGCCCCGGCCAGATAGCCCGCCAGTGCGACCCACGAGATGCGCTTCAGGTACCAAATGAAATGGATGCCTTCCAGTCCCATGACGACCACGCCCGCTGCCGAGCCGATAATCAACATGCTTCCGCCCACGCCCGCGCAATAGGCCAGGAATTGCCAGAAGGTACCGTCTTGCATGAAATTCATCAGATAGCCCGCCGACGCGCTATTGGCCACCATGGCTTCCGTGGCAATCGGGTACATGCCCATCGCGCCTGCCACGAGCGGCACATTATCGACAATGGCCGAAAGCGTACCAATCACCAGATTGACGATATACACGTTTCCTACTTCCGTATCCAGCCAATTGGAGAAGCTATTCAAGATGCCCACGTAGCGTAAGACGTCGACCGCCAAGAGGATGCCGAGGAAGAAGAGCAGCGTCGCCCCGTCAATGCGGTGCACCACCTTGTCCAGGCGCATTTTCAGGTTTTCGTCCAAGTCCTTTTTCCGGGCATACATGAGTTCGGTCGTAATCCAGAGGAAACCTACACCCAGCAAGACGCCCATGAAGGGAGGCAGGTGGGTCAATGTCTTGAATACGGGCACGAAAAGGAGGCAGAAGACACCCAGGAGGAAAATGGCCAACCGTTCGCCTGACGAGAGGTAGGCTCCCGCGCCGCCCGTCTGGGTTTGTACGAAGGAGGGGGGTGTGACTTCGCCCTTCAGCCCTCTGAGCAGCAGCAACATCGGGACGAGTGAAGAAACCAGACTCGGAAGAATCAGGTTCGGAATCGTAGCACCTGTCGAGATGTTTCCATTCACCCAGAGCATGATGGTCGTGACATCTCCAATAGGCGACCAAGCCCCCCCGCTATTGGCCGCGATGATAATCATACTGCCGAATATCCAACGCGTTTTGATATCGTCAATAAGTTTTCGGATGAGCATAATCATCACGATAGAAGTCGTGAGATTGTCCAATACGGCAGACATGAAGAAGGTTATCGTCGAGATGAGTACGAAGAGCTTCCGCGTGTCGCGCGTTTGGATGCGGTTGGTGATAAACTCGAAACCGGCGTGCACGTCGATGAGCTCCACAATCAGCATCGCCCCCACGAGGAAGATGAGTGTCTGGCAAATCTCGCCAATACTTTCCACGATTTGGTGCGAGACGATGTACTCGCTGGTCATCTTAGCCAAGTTCACGTCGGATACAGGCACGTTTTGCACGAAGGAGCGAAATGCATCGCCTGAAACCAAGTAAGAGATGGTGGGCGCACCGATGATGTACAGTACCCAAAGAATCATGGCCGTCAATAAGGCTGTTCCGGCTTTATTGATTTTTAATGGATGTTCAAGGGCTATCATTGCGTAGCCCACTAAGAATACAAGTAAAATAATAGTCAGCATGGCGTACTATCTTTTTAGTGAGGTTAGACTTAAATTTTTAGGCAAAAATAACTTTGTTTTACGTAGTATCCAAATATATGGAGCGATTTTTCTGGAGAAATTTATACTCCGATTAATTTATGTCGCTCGTAGGAGGCTTTTGTCCAGCGCAAATAGACCAGGAGAGAGAGTACGCAACTCATAGTCCCTGCGAGGTAAGCCGTTGATAATGTGAATCGGTTAGAGATGAAACCGGCGGAAAGCATCCCAATACCTGCACCGATATCAAACGAGGTCAGGTAAGTAGAAGTGGCCGTTCCCCGCAAATGATGGGGTGCGACGTTGACGAACAGGCATTGGTAGGCAGGGACGCCCGTACCAAACCCGATGCCCAGGCATAAACCCGCGCCAAAGAATACCCACGGATGGTGTATCGTAGCAAAGAGAAAAAACGAAATAATCAGGCAGAGGGTGGAAGCGATGGCCACTTGATGGATCCGTCCATGGTCGACCAAGCGTCCGGATATAAGCCTGGATACGCCCACGCCAATCGCCATATAAATAAAGAAATATCCCGGATTCGGTATGGCTATCTCGCGTCCGTAAAGCACGACAAACGAAAGAATCATGCCGTAAGGTATCGCAATCAAAATATAAGCCACAGAGGCCGGCAGGGCGGTCAGGAGGATAAATCGGTCGAGCGAGAAGGGTGGTCTTTTTTGTTTCTCTCGCTTGGGGTATTGAATGAAGAGTACAGACAAAACGCCCAGCAGGGAAACAACAATGCTCACCCATACGTTTGCATGGAAACCGGCTTGCGCATAGAGTCCGACGGCTATCAAAGGGGCCAGCGACATGGCGAGGTTGATCGTTAAGCCATAAAAACCCATCCCTTCGCCCCGCCTTTCGGAGGGAATCACGTCGATGGTAATGGTGTTTCCCGCCACCGAGGTCAAGCCCATAAAACCGCCTTGCAGAAAACGGACGCATATCAAACCGAGCAACGTGGCCGCCCAAAGGTATCCGAAAAAGAAGAGTCCGAACGCGAGGAATGCCATGAAGTAAAGCGTCTTGCGCGAGAAACAGTCCACCAGATAACCGGAAAAAGGCCGCACGCAAAGGACGCCTATCGTGTAGCTCGACAAGGCCAATCCCACTTCCGAATTGCTAATCTTCAAATCTTCTGCCAAAAAGACGGGAAGGGTCGGCATCAGAAGATAGAACGCAAAGTTCATCAGAAAGTAAGATATGCCGCAAGCGATGAAATTCCGATTCCAAAGCTTCGGATGTATCGTTGTGTTTCTTTCCATTTATAACGATTAACTCAAACGATTGTAACGATGATTCAAAACGATGATAACTATAATCCCCAACGAATCCAACGAGAATCGTCAGGCATATTCGCTGAGTTCGAGCCAGCGCATGCTTTTCTCGTCCAGCTCTTCCATCAATTGCGTGATGCGCTGAGACTTGGTAAGGAGTTCGTCGGTACTTAACGTGCCGCTGCTCATGGCCTGTTCCAATTCCGCTTTTTCGGCTTCCAGTTGAGGAATCTCAGCATCCAACGCTTCGAATTCCTTCCGTTCTTTGAAGGTGAGGCGGCGTTTCGCCTCCGTTTCTTGCCGGCGGGGCTTTTCGGGTGTCGGATTCTTTTTGGCTTGCAAGGCGGCCTCTTCTTGCTTCTTCAAGGCGTCTTGCTCCTCTTTCCACGCGCGGTATTGCGTATAATTGCCAGGAAAATCTTGAATGTCGGCATTGCCATGGAACACCAAGAGATGGTCTACGACCTTATCCATGAAGTACCGGTCGTGCGAGACGACAATCAGGCATCCTTTGAAGCTTTTTAAATATTCTTCCAAGACGTTGAGGGTGATAATATCAAGGTCGTTGGTCGGCTCGTCCAATACGAGGAAGTTCGGGTTACGCATCAAGACGGTGCAGAGATAAAGCCGTCTTTTCTCCCCTCCGCTGAGTTTGTACACATAATTATGCTGCTTGTCGGGCGTGAAAAGGAAGTAGTTGAGGAATTGCGATACGCCCAACTTCCGCCCATCGCCCAAGTCGATATATTCGGCTATCTTTTGTACCACGTCGATAACCTTCATCTGCTCGTCGAATTGCAACCCTTCTTGACTATAATAGCCGAAGCGGACCGTCTCGCCCACTTCGAAATGGCCGCTATCCGGAGTGACTTCGCCCATCAACATCTTGATGAAGGTGGATTTGCCTGTGCCGTTATTGCCCACAATGCCCATCTTTTCGTAACGGGCGAAGGTATAGTTGAAATGGTCGGTTATCTTCAAATCGCCGAAACTCTTCGTGACCTCCTTGGCTTCGAATATCTTCGATCCGATATAAGAAGCCTTCACATCAAGGTTTACCTTGCCTTGTTCACGTGTTTGCTTGGCTTTCTTTTCCAATTCGTAGAAGGCATCGATGCGGTATTTGGCTTTTGTCCCGCGAGCTTGAGGCTGACGACGCATCCAATCCAATTCCTTGCGAAGTAGATTGTTGGCTCGTTCTACTTCGGTGTTTTGTGCGTCGATTCGTTCTTGGCGTTTCTCCAAATAATAGCTATAATTCCCTTTGTATTGGTAGAGTTGCTTGCGGTCGATTTCGATAATCTCAGAACAGACGCGGTCGAGGAAGTACCGGTCGTGTGTCACCATAAGGATGCTGATGGTCGAACGGCTCAGATAATCTTCCAGCCATTCGGTCATTTCTAAATCCAAATGGTTGGTGGGCTCATCGAGGATAATTAGCTCCGGTTCCGTAATCAAGACATTGGCCAATGCGACGCGTTTCAATTGCCCGCCCGAAAGGCTCTCCACCTTTTGGTCGAAGTTGTGAATCTTCAATTCGCCGAGGATTTGCTTAGCACGTTGCTCGTAGTCCCAAGCCTTGAGGCTATCCATCCGTTCCAGCAAAGCATTTAACTTGTCTGTATCGTTGTCTATCAATGCCCGTTCATATTCCGCCAGCAAACGAACCGTTTCGTTCGGCGAATAAAAGCAAGCCTGCAAGACACTCAAGCCTGCCGGATAAGTAGGCGATTGCTCCAGATAACCCACGCGTAAATCATTGCGAAACACTACCGAGCCGCTATCGTAATCCTCTTTGCCTGCAATGATATTCAGAAGCGTGGTTTTCCCGCTTCCGTTCTTGGCAATCAATCCAATCTTTTGCCCTTGAGCTACGCCAAAGGTGATGTCTTCGAAGAGGATCAAATCCCCGAAACTTTTCGTCAGTCCGTCTACTTGAAGAAAACTTACCATATAATATATTGTATTATGTTCTTGAGTTAACGTGCAAAGATACGCAACGCAAGTGAGCTAATCAAATGCTTCTCTTAATTTTTCCCGCATAGCGTACCTATCCATACAGCTAATATTCCAAACATGAGGCTTATGAAGGCATAGAGCAAGAAAGGTACATAAGAACCTTGCCGTATCATTTGAAGGCAGTCATGGCTAAAGGTCGAGAAGGTGGTGAATCCTCCGCATAACCCCGTAGTGAATAAAAGACGTACCTCGGCGGACCAATGCCATCGTGCCGACCAAGCATAAAACAACCCAATGAGAAAACTGCCTACGATGTTTACGCTCAGCGTCGCCCATGGGAAATCGTATGGGCGGATTCGCTCGTGCAATGCGGCTTGTACGGCATACCGCAAAAGACTTCCCGCACCGCCGCCTATGAATATCGCTATCATTTCTTTTACCATCTTTCCAATACCTTCTTGTTTATTCAGTCGGCAAAGGTACATAATAAAATGGATTGGGAGTAAATCCGGAGGGTAGAGGGAAAATATCTTGCTGGAAAGTTGCTTGATAATGAAACTTATGATACCTTTGTGGCATGAGAAGAAAAATAATAGCGTTTGGTAGGTATTACAAAGACTTCTTGTCGACTTTAGATGAGAAAGAGGCACTTAAGGTAAAATATGTGCTTTCTTTGTTGGAGACGGAAGATCGGATGCCTGTGAAGTTTATAAAATTCATACGCGATGGATTATATGAATTGCGCATCTCTTATAGAGGCAATATATATCGTATATTTTTTATTTTCGATGAAGGTCAAATAGTGGTCTTGTTTAACGGTTTCCAGAAGAAAACTGAGAAGACCCCGAGGGCTGAGATTGAAAAGGCATTAAAGATTAAAGAGGAATATTATGAATACAAAAGAAGAAATGATAACGGACATCAGTGCTGAATTGGATAAAGAATTTGGCAAACCGGGAACTCCCGAACGTACTCAATTTGACGAAGAAGCGTATGCTTTTTATACTAGCCAAATCCTGCTGGATGCGAGGAAGGAGGCGAAAATTACGCAAACTGAATTGGCCAATCGCATCCATGTCACCAAATCCTATATTTCTAAAATAGAGAACGGACTGATTACACCCAGCGTGGCGACTTTTTATCGGATTATGAATGCTTTGGGAATGAGGATAGAAATCGTCAGGCCTCTTACCTGATGGATGTATCCTCGAAAGAAGGGAAATGCGTAGTTTGACCTGTGTCAAAACCTACCCGTGCTCCACAAAAATTAACAACAGGAAGCACGGAGCAAGCAAAAACCTCGTTACCTTTGTAATCGAAAAAGAAAAGACAAGTATTTTTTTTCAATTTCCCCTTTCATAATGTGAGGCACTCTGATTCGTCGGGGTGCCTTTATTTGTATCGTTCTAACATTTGGGTGAGTAGCGATATGATTTCTTCCCGTAATGAAACAGGCTTTAGTACTTCTATATTTTCCCGGTTCCATAATATTTGTTGGATAAAGTCATACGACGGGCGGAAATAATATTGGAAAATGGCATAATCTTTCCCGGTTTCAATCTCTTTTTGCGAATCATGGAGCGGCAGGGAACGGATGTAATCCACTTGTTTATTGTACACTTTTAACCAAATGGTTTGTGGTTGCTTGTCGTCTCGGATAATGCCATAACATCCTTCGTAAAAGGATTGCGGCGTAAGGGTTGGCGAAGGTAGAAGCTCCTTTTCTCCAATTGTCAGATGTTGCATGCGTTCCAATGCCAACACTCGCGTTTGGCTTCTATCTGTAAATTCTCCGATTAAATACCAGCGTTGTTCGAAGAGGCGGACAAAAGCCGGAATCAACTCGAAGTGATAGGTACGGTCTTTCGTATAATAAGAGGTATAGTCGAAGTAAAGCGTGCGACCTTGGTCGATGGCATTCAATACGGTATGAAGCAATTCTACGCCGGTTGGCGGATCCTGAAGCATAATTTTGCTTTTATGTTTAATTACCAGCGACGATAAATTCTGGATATGAAAACTACTCAACAAATAGCGGTAAATCGGATTTTCCTTGATCACCTCTTTGTTTCGGAAAGTATATTTCCGGATACGCGCGTCATATTCAATATCGATTTGAAACGAAGAAGCGATAAACTCCCTATCCCGGTTGAAGGTCCGTTCCGAAATCTCCTCGCCATCATAATTGAGCGAGTACCGCATAAAGCGTTCATTCAACTCTTTTAGCGAGAAATCCCCATACTCGTTGAATACACTAATAATCCAAAGACAACGTTCCCATTTCTGCATATTATTCTATTTTTTTAATTATATTGCAAAGATACGCGCTTAGGTCGGACAGCTTTTGACCGAGTGGGGAAATAATTTTGCACTGTAGGAAAAAATAAAGGTAAAAGACGCTTTTTTATATTGCTTTTCACTACCTTTGTACCAATTCCGACCGAAAGCCGTGCGTGGCTTCGATGGAAGGACATACTGAAAAGCGAAAAAGCGTTTACAATATTATTCCCAATCCAGAAAATCGCCAATTTTCATCACCTGGGAATAATAGACAACAAAATGCTTGCGCTCTGCTGTATCATTCTTTGCGACGAAGTAAGATTGTAACAGTATAGAGCGTGGGCTGTTGTTTAATTATCTAGGTGAAGGTGTTTGGCGATACCTCTGGGTTGGATAAGGAGGCGACAGTTCCCACGCTTTCTTTATTGTTTTATAATTAGAAAAATGCTAAACTGAAGGGAATAAGGAATAAAAATGAATTTGAAAATGATAAAGAATAAGAAGAAATATTATAATAAGAATAAATATAGAAGAGGTAAGAACAAGTCTATAGAATATTCATTGCAATCAAAGGCAGCTAAAGATGTTGTCCAACGATATGGTTCTGCAAATAAAGAATATATAGTGTCTTATTCTGGAAGGGATAATGAAGCTAATAGAAATTTAAAAAGAGGATTGAAAAGAATTCATAGGTATAAAGTTAATTGTAAGTATTATAAAGAGAATATTAAGCAGCAGGCGGGCTTTGTTGCGGAGGAAATATATACCGCAAGAGAAAATTCGAAAAGAATTATTTCTGGTGATAAGAGACGAATAAGAAGAACTGATGATCTTGGCTCAGTGAATGATCAACTTTATGATCATTTTACTATAGATACACATGGTAATATTATAGTTGGGTCAGGTGAACAAATGAAATTTGTTGGAAACAATGCAAAAGAATTATTTGATGCATTGAAAAGTGGAAAATTCAGGAAATATTTGGGTAAAGCTACAATTACTGTACCGAGTGATTATTATGAGGGTGTTATTTCTGAGATAGAAGAGAATTTATCAAGATTGGAAGACTGGTTAAAAAATGCAGAAAAAAGAGGAAATAAAAAATTAATAGAAAGGTATAGAAATAGGATTTTTCTTTTAAAGAAAATAAAGACTTCTATTAAAGATAGTGGCATAACTACAAAAGAAGCAATTTTAGCTAGACAACATCCTTTGATATTTACTATTAAAGATATGACAAAGATTTCTCATCAAGCTGGCATGGTACAAGCAAAAATGGGAATAAGTATTTCTGCAGCAGTTTCTTTAATTCGCAATGTTGTAGCATTGTGTAAAAATAAAAAGAAACCAATAGATGCTGCAAAAGAATTGGCAGTTGATACTGGAGAAGGTGCTCTTGTTGCTTATTTAAATGGATTTGGTGGATCTTTTATAAAAGCTGGAATGCAAAATTCATCAAATGAAATAATAAGAGGTGTTTCAAAAAGTAATGCTCCAGCTATGATGGTAACTTCAGCTATTGATGTAGGAAAATCATTAACACGTTTGTGTAAAGGTGAAATTTCTATAGCTGAATGTTTAAGTGAAATGGGAGAGAAAGGTACAGGTTATTTGAATTCTGCTTTGTTTGCTACGATAGGACAAATGGCAATTCCTGTACCAATTATTGGTGCTATGAGTGGTTCTATTATAGGATATACTTTAAATTCTATATTTTATAAGGAATTGAAAACTGCACTTAAAGAAGCTGAGATAACACGAATACAAAGAATAGTAATAGAACAGGAATGTCAAGCGACAATTAAACAGATTAATAAGTATCGAGAGGAAATGAAAATCCTTTCTAATGTGTATTTTAATGATCGAATTACTACATTTAATTCTGCATTTAGTTGTATGGATAAAGCTTTTTATTCAGAAGATATAGATGATTTTATAATGGGAGCAAATATGATAACTAAGAAGTTGGGACAAGAAGTACAGTTTTCTACAATGCAAGAATTTAATGTACTTATGAGATCAGAACAGATGTTTAATTTTTAATTTTTATATTATATGCCTTTACCAATAGTGTTTATAGCAGTAGCAGGTGTTACAGGTGCAGTTGGAATAGGGAAAACGGCTAAAGCTATAATGAATCGTAAAAAAGCGAAGAAACTAAATGAACGTGCAAATTATGTTATTAAGCAAGCAAATCGTAAGCACAAAAGATTTAAACGAAATTGTAAAAAAAACTTGGAAGAATTGGGCTTAAAAAAAGCACAAATACTTAGTACGAATATTGAACATTTCATTATTTCATTTGGAAAATTGAAGAATATAAATTTTCAAGATTCTATAGGAATAGAAGAAATTAGCAAATTATGTATCGATCAGAAAGAACTTAATGACTTAAAGGGAATGAGTAATTTTGCGACAGATATCATAACTGGTGTTACAGGAGGAGCTATAGGTGGCGCTCTTACTGCTTATGGAGCATATAGCTCTGCAAACTGGTTAGCTACAGCTTCTACAGGTACAGCTATTTCTAAATTAAGTGGTATTGCAGCAAAAAATGCGACTCTGGCTTATTTTGGGGGAGGAGCTTTATCTGCTGGAGGTTTAGGTGTAAGTGGCGGTATTATGATATTGGGTGGATTAATTGCTGGTCCAGCTTTGGCAATTATGGGATGGATTGTAGAGGCTAAAACGAGTAAAGCTAAAGATGAAGCTTATATAAATATGGCAAAAGCTGAAGAATTTGCAACAAAGTTGTCTGTAGCAAATAGCTTGTGTGGTAACATTATATATCAATGTCAGTTATTTGTTGATTTACTAAATAGATTAGATACTTATCTAGATGAATTTGTGAAGATTATGGATGAAGCTATCATTGAGCATAATGCAGATTATGAAAACTTTAACAAGCAACAAAAAAATGCTACGGCTGGAGCTGTTAGTTTAGCAAAAGCAATTAAAGCTGTTTTAGATACTCCGATTTTGACAAAGGAAGGTAATTTAGATATGAAAACTAATCATATATTGCAAACAATTAATCCTGAAGAAATTAAAAATGCATTTGAGATGCAAACGGAAAATTAGGTATATATTGAAATAATTGTATTACTAATAATTGAAAGGTAAAAATTATGTTTCAGAAGAAGTATTTAGAAGACCCAGATTTGGTGTTTTTGTCGGAATGTTCAAATGAAGATTTGAAAACATTTGCTGATTTGTTAGTTTTTGACAAAAATGACAAACAGAGAGCGACAGAAGAACTGTCTAAAACTCGTGCTTACAAAGAATTTTATCCAAAGGAAATGAATAAGATCTGTAGAGAGATTATTCATGAATTTCAGCTATTTGGAGGTGATACAGTCGCTAATGCGATTCGTGGTTGTGGTATTCCTTATCGAGAAATCCTAATGGATGTATGCGATAAGAAAAAAGTAAACTACAATAAGAATTCTTCTATAGAACGGATAGAAATGTGTTTTGTACAGCGCATTTTAGATGAAGCTTTAGAAGAAATGGATGAAGATGAAATTAAGGGTATTGCAAACGATTTACGTATTGACGCTACAAAGTATGACAATAAAAATGCTTTGAAGGATGCAATCATAATGATTGGTTTGTCTCCTCAATTTGTCGGAAAGATTGTTGCTATTTGTGCAAAAGCTATTGTTCCACGAATTGGCATTGCTGTCGGAGGTGCTATGTTAGGTCAATTGGTGGCAAGATTAGTACCTATTATTAATATAATATCTTTGGCTTTTTTAGCAAAAGAACTTATTACTGGCCCAGCATATAGAGTAACAATGCCTGGTGTAATGATGATTATTTATATGCGTCGTAAATGGCAAGATGCACAGAATAAGAATAACTGAAAATAGTTAGAGGGGTCGGACCACATCTGTCCGACCTCCCCATTTCCTTTGCATCATGAAAAACAAAAGCAAAGGAATATGGATACACAATTAATGCAACAGCAGGTTGAGGCGATAGTTCAACGAGATGATGTGTCAGAAAGTTTGACTTGTTTATGCGAATTGTTTCTCTCGATGTTGGACAATTTGAAAGGGAATATATCGGATGTTTCCTTTTTGAAAACGTTGGATATAACGTGCAGTACACTTGAATCGAAATCGGAAAAATTGAGAATTGCTACCGTATTGGATGTGTTATTGACAACGTCGCTTTATTATCAGAAAGCGCGTCTTTATCTTTGGCGATGGGCTACTTATCATGTGGAATTTAGTTTACTATTATGGGAAACATATAATCATTTGATGGATTGGTATGAAGAAGAAACGGATGATTCGTTTGACCGTGTTTTTTATTCAGATAATTTCTTTAAACAATTTACTTTGGAGACGAGAAAACGTCATTATTCTCGTTTTGATTTATGGCGAAATGCAATCAAACAGTATCGTGTTTTATTGAAATATGATTTGACTCATTTGGATAGCCGCATGAAGGATGCATTTGATAGGCATCGGAGAGAAATGTTCCTTTGTAGCCATCCGCTAATCGGTGGTGCTTATTCTTTAATAGGTGGATTGGTTGTGTTATCGGGAAGTTTTGTATTACTTTCTATTCTGCATTTCTTTTATCAGTTCTATGTTATAAAGCCATACAATTTATTATTAGCGGGAGCCGGTTTGAAAGAATATAGAGCGCCATTGGGCGAATTATCGATAGCACATCACGCATTTTGGGAAAGATGCTTGTTTGTACTATGGGAACCTTTATCTATTTTCCTTTCCGGAATCTTAGTACTTTTGCTTATAAATTTCGCACAAGAAAAATGGGGATGGAAGATTTTGTTTCCCGGTAAATATAGAAATAGTCAAATTAAAAAATAACGCAATATGAAAAAGAAAGTTTTGATAGGTGGTTTGTCCATCTTGGTTATTGTGTTGGGTGTTTATTTCTTGTCGCCGACAGCGGCTGATTATAATGAAAAAGCAGATGTATTGTTTGACCAAATGGCGTATGCGGAGGCGTTCAATTATTATCGGAAAGCGGCGGATAAAGAGGACGGACATGCCTATTACCGGTTGGGAGTTCTGTATCAAAAAGGTTGGGGTGTGACAGCTTCTGAAAAGAAGGCGGTGGAATATTTCCAAAAGGCAGCAGACAAACAGGACCCAGACGGGCAATATGAATTGGCTTATTACTATTTTAGCCAGCATGATTATGAGGAGGCTTTGACCTGTGCCGAGAAATCAGCGTCGCAAAATGTAGCAGATGCGGCTTATTTGTTGGGGCATCTTTATGAGCAGGGTAAAGGCGTTGAAGTGGATTTGAAAAAAGCATTGGAATGGTATGAGAAAGCGGCACCGTACAACAATGAAGCCAAAATAAATGTGGCTATTTTCTTTCTCCATGCAAAAGGAACAGAACCTGATTACGACAAAGCATTCCAATTGTTTGAAGAGTTGGCCCACAAAGGAATAACGGATAGTTATAATTACTTGGGGTATATGTATGATAATGGTTTAGGTACTGAAAAGAGTAAAGAAGAAGCTTGTCATTGGTATCGAAAAGGAGCAGAAGCAAACGACCGTGTGGCGCAATATAATTTGGCAGCCTCATTGTGGACTGGTCAAGGGGTTGCGCAAGATAGAGAAGAAGCATTGAATTGGTTCCGTCAATCGGCTTCGCAAGGTTATAATCATGCGATTGAATTTGTTAAACAATATGAAGCGTGGGTGCGGCAAGAGCAAGCTCGGCAGGCCGAGGAACGTAAACGGAAATCCTACGATGAGCCGCGTATTTGTCCGGGCTGTCAAGGTACAGGCCGTGTATTGGCTGGAACAGGTAAATGGGAAAATTGCGGGCTCTGCGGAGGCTCCGGTATTTACCAATCTTTTCAGGGTAGATGGAACGATGTGATGGAGGCATTAGATAATATGTGGTAATTTGGCATTTTAGAATTGGAATAGGGTTGATTATAGGAGAAAAATAAGTTGTTTTTATTTACCAAAAAATTTTTTCTCCTTTTTCCTTGCCTATTTTAAATTAATGTATAACTTTGCGGATGTTGCAACCGCGATTGCAAAGTTGCCGCAATTTGCAGGAGGTCTGCAATTGGGATTGTAAGGTCGCCGCAAACTTGTGGGAGGTCTGCAATCGGAATTGCAAGGTTGCCGCAATTTGCAGGAGGTTTGCAATTGGGATTGTAAGGTCGCCACAAACTTGCGTGAGGTTTACAATCGGAATTGCAAGGTTGCCGCAGATTGCAGGAGGTTTGCAATTGGAATTGTAAGGTTGCTGCAAGTTGCAGGAAGAAAACATTTAGAATTGCAAGGTTGATTTATAAATTAATTAAATAATATATTGCCATGGAAAAGAATATTGATGAAAGATTTAATTTCAGTTTGGCTCGCAATGCCGAGCATTACCAGGTGCACAGCGACATTTTGTCGAAAGTGACGGCCGAGATTGCGGCCAAGTATGGTTTTACCGCGTTGCATACGGATTATGCGGGAT
>NZ_NFJB01000039.1 GCF_002159645.1 Parabacteroides sp. An277
GCAAAGGTAGACACTTTTATATTACCCACCAAATATTTTGCCAACTTTTTTGTGAGAAATTTTAATTACCCCTCATTTTAAGATAGTTACAAACCCACTTTTTTACAACCATATTCCCTCCCGTTTATAACTGGAATCGATTCCGTTTATAACGGGATTCCTTTTCGATGTTCGTTTATTTTAATTCCAAACCTAAATAAGATGTCTTTTTATCTTCAGATTATAATCTTTCAATTTCATTGAAATGACTACGATGTGTATTATTTTTCTTTTGTCCAAATCTATAAGTTATGTTCAATTTGATTTGTCTTGATTCGCTTTTACCCCAATTCCATAATTGGAAACCGGAGAAAGAACTATAGTTATCCCATCGATTCGTCCAAAAGACATCACTCATAGCCAAATTAACCGTCCATTTCTTATTCGCAAAATCCTTACTAAAACCTATATCCACATAACCAGACGGTTCAACATATTCATTAGATGCCCCTAAACGCTTCGTTATGAACGAACCATTCAACTCCATTCGAATTTGCCAAGGAAGACGAATCGTATTTTGGATTGAAAATATACCGGCAAAACGATCCAAATCAAACTTGCGATATGCATCGAAAGCAATATCATTCTTTACATAATATCCTATTAGATTTAGATTCATATCCCATCCGCGCATAATATTAAATCCTTGGTACAAAGTAAGCGAAACCCGTTGCTGCTTCCCAATATTACGAGGCGTCATAATTACCTTATCGACCGAAAGGGTATCGGTTATCTGCGCTTTATAGTCTTTCATATAAGAATAAGAAGCGGTCAATGCCGTTTGTTTATGCGAATAGGTAATTGCCAGTTGGTGCGTCTTTTGAGGAGTAAGAAACGGATTTCCTTTCCAATAAGAGAGCTCATCCAGCAAATACTCGAAAGGATTTAAATCCTGATATGCCGGCCGATCTATACGACTCGCATAGCTGAATGCCAACGTGTGATTTTCTTTTATTTGATAATTCAAATGGAATGTCGGGAAAAGATTGAAATAATTCCGTCTATTTTCCTCTTCATCCTCTCCATTAACCGCATGGAGAACGCCATCCGAAAACGTATATTCTCCACGAAGCCCCACATCCAAACAGACCTTATCCCCTATCGAATGGGTATATAAAAGATAAGCTGCTAAGATTTGTTCCTTGTATTGGGAGTCATTTGATTGTGATTTATCGATTGTTTCTACCTTATTCTCCACTTCATAAAACCGATATCCATTATCCGCATTGACCGAAGAAAACTTAATGCCCGACTTCCATTCACCATTCCACAAAGGATGCTTCTGATCATACGACAGGGCATAAATATGGATATTCCTACGATTTGTCGATTTATACAAATTATCCTGAAGTACATCCCCATTAGGCGCTACATATTTATTAGGCTGCCAATTACCTGAACCTCCATCAAACCATGCATAATTAAAGTCGACAACATAACTAACATGCTCTCTGGGCGTCGCTACATAATAAAGGTTTCCCCCATATCGATTTCCTTTCTGCTGGTAATACTCATTGCTCGCATAAAGTGTTTGCTCTAAAATCTTTGTATTCGCATCCTTGATTTCAGTCACCGTATTCGTTTGCCCTGGTCCGAATAAAGTATTGATATCGATGCGTCCACCCACTATTTGATTCTCGCTTAATGCATATTCCAGATTCAAATTGCCGGAAATGGTTTTGCGTTTATCTGTATCTTGCGTAGGGCTTTCATACTCTTTTCCATTCTGAATGCGACGCATTCCATAATCCATATTATAATATCCAAAAGCATGGCTATAATTTCCCGACACACTCCACTTATTTTCGATGAAACTAAACGATAACTCTGTATTTTCTCGCCAATTCTCCCAATAAGAAAGCCCATTATTGAAAGAAAAGAATAACCCTTCGACTTTCTTCTTATCCATATTAATATTGATAATTTCCCCCGAACCTTCTGCATCATATTCCGCAGAAGGATTGTGTATTACTTCCACCGATGAAACAGAAGATGACGGAGTAGCCCTTAACAAAGAGACAATTTCCTCTTTTTCCATATAGGTTTGTTTTCCATTGAGAATCACCAACACTCCATTTTTCCCGCCTATACTGATATTGTTTTCGCCATCCACAAAAACACCCGGTGTCTTCTTTAGCACTTCAAGTGCTGTACTTCCTGCCATCACACTGCTGTTTTTAGGCGTATAAATCATCTTTCCATTTTCTATTCGCATGGAAGGGGATTGCTTTTTGCCTACTACTACAACTTCATCCAACTTAAAATCTTCCGAATGCAACTTTATGGCAGGAATGATTGTATCCCTTGTTACCTGAAAAGATGGGCTAATATACGATTCAAAGCCAAGACTACGAATATATAACTGCAAATTTCCCGCTGCGTCCATACTGTATTTTCCATCCGCAGCGGTAATGCCTTGTCGAATTACATTTCCATTTTCTGAATCCATCAATACTACCACCGCAGCTTCAAGAGGTGAACCCACAGAGTCTGTCACCAACCCTTGAATCTGATGCTGGGCAGAAACAAGCACGTTTGGCAAAATAGAAATAGCTATCCACAAGAGTCTTTTTGTTTTTATCATTAATATTCTTCTCGATACTTACTTTCATCTTTATCCTCCAGTATGCTCAAATAGCTTCTATAACGAGATTCACTGATTAGGTGTTCTTTCACGGCTTCCAACACGGCACATCCCGGTTCATGCCGATGCGTGCAATTCCCGAAACGGCAATTCGCAGACATTTTGAATATTTCCGGGAAATAATGGGATACTTCCGCCTCTTCCATGTCGATGGTTCCAAATCCTTTGATGCCCGGTGTATCGATCAGATATCCTCCTTCGGGCAAGGCTATCATTTCAGAGAAGGTCGTGGTGTGCATTCCTTTATTATGGTATTCGGATATTTCCCCCGTACGCAAATCGATGCCGGGAACCAACTGATTGATAAGCGTTGATTTCCCTACGCCTGAATGCCCGGAGAGCAACGTAATTTTTCCTTTCAATTCCTCTTTCAAATCCTCCATACTTTCAGGAGACAAGGCACATACCGTAGCGCAAGGATAGCCTATCGTCGTATATAATGTAATCAACCCTTGCATATATTCCCTATCGTCTTCGTTGTAACGATCAATCTTATTAAATACCAAACGAACCGGAATACGATATGCTTCTGCCGTCGCCAAAAAGCGGTCGATAAAAATGGTGGTGGTAACCGGGTAGTTGACCGTCACGATAAGCATCGCTTGGTCTATATTGGCCGCGATAATATGCGCTTGCTTGGAAAGATTCGAAGCACGGCGGATGATGTAATTCTTCCGCTCTTCTATCTGCGTGATAAACGCTGTTCCTTCCGGATTTTCTACAATCTCCACGCGGTCTCCTACAGCCACCGGATTCGTCGTGCGGATTCCTTTCAGACGGAACACGCCTTTGATTTTACTCTCAATCCATCGCCCGTCGTCCGTCCGAACCGTATACCAACTACCCGTATTTTTAATTACCAACCCCTTCATTTATACTGTCATGATTTCTTTTTCCTTAGCTGCATACAGTTCATCAATCTTCTTGATGAATTTATCGTGTACCTTTTGCACATCCGCTTCCGCATCTTTTTCCACATCTTCCGGTACGCCATCCGTTTTGATGCTCTTCTTCAACGCTTCAATGGCATCGCGGCGTGCATTACGGACACTGATTTTCGCCGTTTCGGCTTCCTGCTTCGACTGCTTGGCCAAGTTGCGGCGACGCTCTTCCGTGAGTGGAGGAATGCCGAGGCGGATTACTTCGCCGTTATTCTCTGGCGTAATGCCTACTTCCGAGTTCAAGATGGCTTTCTCGATTTCCTTAATCAGCCCCTTCTCCCACGGCGTAATCATAATCGTCTTCGCATCGGGCGTATTGATAGACGCCACATTGCTAAGAGGTACTACACTGCCATAATAAGGGACGCGGATTCCGTCCAGAATCTTCGGATTCGCTTTTCCTGCGCGAATATGCGCCAACTGGTCGTCTAAATAAAGAATTGCAGATTCCATTTTTCCTTCTGCATCTTTCACAATTTTCTTCGTATCCATATATGTTACTTTGTTTTTAAAGTTTAATTTCTCGCAAAGGTAGGAAAAGATTCCTTAATTATGTACATACGTGCCGATATTCTCTCCCGAAAGGACTTTTTTCAAATTTCCATTCACGTCCATATTAAAGACGATGATGGGGAGATGGTTCTCTTTGCACATAGTCGTGGCGGTCAAGTCCATTACTTTCAAACCGCGCGTGTAGATTTCGTCGTAGGTGATGTCGGCAAATTTCGTCGCAGTCGGGTCCTTTTCCGGGTCGGCCGTGTAAATGCCGTCTACGCGCGTCCCCTTCAGCATGACGTCGGCCTCGATTTCAATACCGCGAAGCGACGAGCCGGTGTCGGTCGTGAAGAACGGGTTGCCCGTCCCGCCCGACATAATGACCACATGCCCTGCCTCCAGCAACTCGATGGCGCGCCATTTGTTATAAAATTCGCCTATCGGTTCCATCCGGATAGCCGTGAGCACGTTCGTCTTTACGCCCAAAGCCGTCAACGCCGAACTGAGTGCCAAACTGTTGATGACCGTCGCCAACATGCCCATTTGGTCTCCCTTCACGCGGTCGAACCCCTTCGAGGCGCCGCTCAGTCCGCGGAAAATATTCCCGCCACCTATCACGATGCCCACTTGCACGCCCATTTCCACGATTTCCTTAATCTGCGCCGCATATTCGCCCAAACGCACGGCATCGATGCCGTACTGCTGCTGGCCCATCAGCGATTCGCCACTTAATTTCAAAAGAATACGTTTATACTTTGCCATCTTTTTATTTCATTTAAAATTCGTTTGAGCAAATGTACGAATATTTGGGCAGATGACAAACGGCAGGGAATGAAAATCAGAAAATTTGCGGAAACCTCCCGACAACGGCAGGAACCTCCAGAAAATTTGCGGAAACCTCCCGACAACGGCAGGAACCTCCAGAAAGTTTGCGGAAGCCTCCCGACAACGGCAGGAGCCTCCAGAAAATTTGCGGAAGCCTCCCGACGACAGCGCGAGCCTCCAGAAAGTTTGCGGAAGCCTCCCGACAACGGCGCGAGCCTCCAGAAAATTTGCGGAAGCCTCCCGACAACGGCAGGAACCTCCAGAAAGTTTGCGGAAGCCTCCCGACGACAGCGCGAGCCTCCAGAAAGTTTGCGGAAGCCTCCCGACGACAGCGCGAGCCTCCAGAAAATTT
This sequence comes from Parabacteroides sp. An277, assembly GCF_002159645.1. Taxonomy (GTDB): domain Bacteria; phylum Bacteroidota; class Bacteroidia; order Bacteroidales; family Tannerellaceae; genus Parabacteroides. The sequence continues at coordinate 5,297 of NZ_NFJB01000039.1, forward strand.
GCGGAAACCAGCTCAATCAAAAACGCCCAGTTCTTGGAACCAATCTTCGGCGCGGTCAGGCCATTCATTGACCATGTAACCCGTATCGCGCATCCCGTAGCCATGCCCGCCCGTACTGTAAAGATGCATCCAAGCCGGGACGCCCGCCTGCTTCAACGCATAATAATAAAAAAGGCTGCTATCAATGTAGGACGCATCGTCTTCGGCTTGAATGATAAGCGTCGGCGGAACCTCTTTCGTCACTTTGATTTCCGGAGCCAACCGGAAATTCGTGCCACTCAAATACGCGGGATAGACCAACAGACAAAAATCAGGGCGACAACTCACTTGGTCCACCCAATCGCGGTCGGCATACGCCCGATGGCGGAAAGCCGTCGACGCCATGACCGAAAGATGGGCGCCCGCCGAAAAGCCCATGATACCAATCCGCTCTGGGTCGATGCCCAGTTCGTCGGCATACGCACGCACGTAACTGATGGCACGCTGCACATCCTGCAAAGGCGCAATATGTTTCGACACATGCGGGCGACGCGGCACGCGATATTTCAACAAAACGGCCGTGATGCCCGCCTCGTTGAGCCATTCGCAAATTTCCGTTCCTTCCAAATCATACGCCAACAAATTATAACCACCACCCGGACAAACGACCATGGCGGCTCCGGAAGCCACGTCCGGATCTGCGGGATAAATGGTAATTTCCGGACGATACACATCCGTCACCCGGAGGACAGGCAAACCGCCCACTTCCGCCCCCGAGTCGTCCGCTTTCTCTTCCACCGTATTTACCTTTTCACCCGGAGCGCCGTCGGGAAACAAAAGGACCTTTTTCCCGCGAGCCGCCATTTCATCCATTGCCAATAATGCCATGAGCAATAAAACCAACTTTTTCACCCTGTTTTTCTTTTAGGCTTAACGCATGTGGATTTGACAATCATCCAGGCTATCAATCACGGCCAGACTCTCGACGTGGATACCCTGCTCACGTAGTAATTTCCCACCATCTTGAAACGCCTTCTCGATGATGAACCCCATACCTGCGATATGCGCACCGGCTTGTTTGGCCAATTCGATGATGCCCAACGCGGCATTTCCATAAGCCAGAAAATCGTCGATAAAAATAAAACGGTCGTCGGGCGTCAGGAAATTACGGCTGATGCAGACATTGTAATCGCGGTCTTTCGTAAAAGAATGGACCACCGTACTCAACATATTCTCCATCGTTTTCGGTTTCTTTTTCTTTACAAAGACAACCGGAAGCTGCAGGATATATCCCACCATGATAGCCGGAGCAATACCGCTGGCCTCGATGGTGACAATCTTGTTAAAATCTTCTCCCTTGAAACGACGAATAAACTCCTCCCCGATTTTGTACATCAACATCGGGTCCATCTGATGATTGATAAAACTATCAACCTTCAGGATACCGCCAGGAAAACAGCGGCCATCTTGCCGAATGCGTTGCTTTAATAACTCCATATATAATTATGTTTACTCTTTGACTCGAATCAATAGATTGGAAATGATAGCCGTCAACCCGCCCGTAGTAATACCCGAACCGAAGATTCCACGTACCGATTCGGGTGCAGCCTGGAGAATATCGGGCATCAACTCGACGCCCAAACCCAGCGAAAGACTCACGGCCAATACCAACGTCGCTTTCCGGTCTATCCGTTGCGCCGCAATGATACGAATCCCCGCCGAAGCGACTGTCCCGAACATGAGCAACGTGGCTCCACCCAAAACGGCATCCGGCATCAACGAAAACAGGATACCCACTACCGGAAAAAGCCCCAACAAGACCAACATCCCAGCAATGAAATAACCCACATAACGACTCGCCACGCCCGTCAGTTGGATAATACCATTGTTTTGTGCAAAAATAGAATTGGGGAAGGAATTGAAAATACCCGAAAGGAAAGAATTGAAACCATCCGCCAACACACCCCCCGAAACGCGCTTCAAATAGGAATCGCCCGTAATCGGCTTACCGGAAATCATCGAATTGGCAGTAATATCACCTGTTGCCTCGATAGCGGTAATCAAATAGACCAAACCCAACGCAATGATAGAAGAAAAATTGAATTCAACTCCATATTTAAAAGGCTGTGGAATATTCAGGTTCGTAAAACGTGGCAAAGAGGCTGCCTCCAAATCTACCATACCCAAGGCAAACGATAGCGCGTAACCTACACACAAACCCAAAACAATCGAACTCATCCGCAAGTATCTATTACGACAACGGTTGAAGAACAACACACTCAACAAAACAGCTGCGGCCACACCCACGTGAGAAGCACTTCCAAACGTGCCCTCATCCATCGCCACATAGCCACCGCCACACGAAACCACACCCACTTTTATCAAACTCAACCCGATCAATAAGACGACAATGCCCGATACCAAAGGCGTAATAACATGCCGCATATAACGAAAAGTCCGACTGATAATCATCTCAACCGGAGCTGCCGCTATACACGCCCCGAAAACAAGTGGTAAACCACCCAACATTCCCGTCGTAATAATCGGGCCAATAAATGAAAAACTCGTACCTTGGATGCAAAGCAAACCGGCACCTAACGGTCCTATCTTCCGGCATTGAATGAACGTGGAAACACCCGATGCAAAAAGTGCCATCGAAACCAGAAACCCGGTTGTTTCCAAATCCAACTTCAACGAGCTGGCTATAATCAGAGGCGGTGTAATAATAGCCACAAAAATAGCCAGCAAGTGTTGTAAAGCCGCAAACAAAGTTTCCTTTAAAGGCGGATGGTCGTCGATGCCATAAATCAAATCCGGCTCTGTACTAGCGGAATTCATGCCTTTTGAATTCTCTCATTTTATTATTTCCACGTCACATCTACCACAACCGGACGATGATCCGACTCAACCGGAGCCTCAGTCACATGCGCAGCATATTCTACCAATTCGGCACCTACCTTCCGCGCAGCAATGTAATCTATAGTACAATTGGGCGTATCAGCGGGGAATGTAAACTGTGTGGTATCAGTCAGAAGTGTAAACTCCTGCTGAATATCTTTAATAAAAGGCATATTTGGCGTAACGTTCCAATCACCTGCAATAAATACCGGCTTTTGAAAGCGCGCTGTTTCTTCCCTTATAATAGGCAACGACGCCAACGCATCTTCTTCCGTCAACGAAAGATGCATACATACATATACATAATTAGGAAATTCAACAAGCAACATCGTACGTGCTTCTTCTCGCCCTGGAAGTGCCCGGCGATACACCTGCACAGGCTTCTTCTTCGAAAGAATTCCGATACCATATTTACCTCCATCATAGTCAATAGCAGGCGCATACGTATCGTACATATTCGTTTCCTTCGCCAATTCACCCAAGACATAGACACCATGACTCCGTCCCGTCACGCTATCCAATTCTTGAATAGCCACCACATCCGGATTTTCCTTTAAAATAACGCTAGCCGTCCGCGCATACGCCGTCGAATCATCCATGCCAAACCCGTTCTTTACGTTATAACTCATGAAGCGCGCTTCATTCACCTTCGGCTGGCAAGCCCAAAAACATCCCACAAAAAAAAGAATAGCTAATGCTGCACTTATGTTCTTCATATCTTCCATTATTTTAATATTTCACGTAAATAGGTTTCCAACCCCTGAATATCTTCCTCCGTCGTATCCCAAGAGGTGACAAAACGAGCTTCATTATTTCCCTCATTCCACATATAAAAGAAATATTTTTCTTGCAACTTCTTAAGCGGTTCGGAAGGAATTGTAAAAAACAATTGGTTCGATTCCACCTTCTGTGTCAAATGAATCTGCGGAAATTCTTCTAATACATCAGCCAACCGACGAGCACACGCATTTGCATGAGTCGCGTTTTTCAGCCATAAGTTATTTTCCAAATAGGGAATATATTGCGCTGCCATATAACGCATTTTCGAAGCCAACTGAGCAGATTGCTTCCGAATATAGGGCATACTTTCTAACAATTCCGGACGAAATACGACAACAGCCTCGCCCATCATCATGCCATTCTTAGTTCCTCCAAAACTCAAAATATCAACTCCAACATCTACAGTCAGCTCTTTCATTGAACAGTCTAAATATGCGCAGGCATTAGCCAGTCGTGCTCCGTCCATGTGCAAATACATATTATAATGATGAAGCAAATCTGCAAGCGCGCGTACCTCATCAATGGTATAAACCGTTCCCAACTCTGTGGCTTCCGAAATATAAACCGCTTTAGGTTGCGAATGATGGCAAAAACCAAAGCCATGCAAATGAGGCAAAATAAGTTCCGGCGTTAACTTACCGTCCAGTGTCGGGATTGAGACTAAAGCACACCCGCTCATTCGCCCTGGAGCACCACACTCATCCACAAATATATGCGCCGTTTCGGCACATAATATACTATTAAATGGGCGCGTTACGGCTTGCAATGCCACCGAATTGGCTCCCGTGCCGTTAAACACAAAAAAAGGCTGTGCTGACTCACCAAATACTTCTTGGATTTTTTTCGTGGCACGTGCCGTCCAAGGGTCGTCGCCATAGCCTACGGCATGATCGTCGTTGGCTTCCATCACAGCATCCAAAATCAAGGGATGGACACCGGAATTATTATCACTTGCAAAACTTCTCATTTTTTTGTTTCTGAAAAACCGATGCAAAAATACATATTTATTTTGGAATGGCATGCAGATAAATACAGACTTATGTCCGCCTCCTTTTTCAAACAATGACTGCAACCCATATATAAAAAAATTCCATAAATCTTTCGACTTATGGAACTTACTCCTTGCGCGGAAAGGGAGGGATTCGAACCCCCGGTACCTCTCGGTACGGCGGTTTTCAAGACCGCTGTAATCGACCACTCTACCACCTTTCCAATCGTTCTCTTACGATGTTTCTCAATTGCGGTGCAAAGGTAGGAATTATTTTTTACTCTGCAAACTTTTCGGCAAAAAAATTTCATTTTTCTGCATTTTGGAGAGAATTAAGGCGTCCGAACGTAAATATAATCCCCTTTTTAGTTCCTTTTTCTAAATAATACGTTACCTTTGCAGCGAAAATCGGTTCCGAGGCGGATGTTCGTTCGTCCGGATTAAAAGGGAATCGGGTGAGAATCCCGGACAGTCCCGCTGCTGTGAAGCTCCGATAACATCTTGAAACACCTCTTTGCCACTGGTCGAATATACCGTACCGGGAAGGCTTCAAGATGGGAGTCAGTCAGAAGACCTGCCGTTATTTCAATACACTGTTTTAACTCGAGGGAATAGTAAAACAGGCTGTGTTTTTTAATCATTTCAAGCACGGAAAGGTGTATTGTTAAAGATGTTTATGTGTACATTTAGTTGTTAGTGATGTTATTCTTATGCGCGTAAACTCTTGAAAAGAACCTTCGCCGAAGCGATTCGCCGAAGGTTTTTTACAAATGAAATTCAGATTAAAGACGATGATACGGTATATAATAAGTAATATAATGATGTTTGTTTGCGTGCTTACGGTAAGCGGGCAAACAATAGATTCGACAGAAGTGCATGAACTATCAGACGTGGAAGTGGTAGGCAAGCGCCGCTTCTCGCCTATCCAAGCCTCAGCTCCTATCCAAGCGTTGGATACGAAGGGTTTCGAGCGGTTGGGATTGGCCGACCTTTCGGAGGCAGTCAAGCAGTTCGCTGGAGTCTCGCTACAGGATTATGGCGGCATTGGCGGCCTCAAGACGGTGTCGGTAAGGAGTTTGGGCGCAAAACATACGGCGGTAAGTTATGATGGCGTCACCATCTCCGACGCGCAAGGTGGGCAGGTTGACATCAGCCGCTTCTCGCTCGACGACGTGGAGCAGGTTTCGCTCTCGATCGGGCAGGCAGACGATATCTTCCAGACGGCACGGATGTATGCTTCGGCCGGCGCTTTGAGCATCCGGACGCGCACCCCGCAATTCGAAGAGGGACAGACATTCCATCTCCAGGGTAAAGTACGCGCCGGTTCGTTCGGGTTATGCAATCCTTCGCTCCGCTACGAGCAGCGCATCACAGACAATTACGCTCTCTCGCTCCAAGGCGATTGGACTCGAGCCGACGGACAATATCCCTTCACGTTTACCAACGGCAACCTCGTCTCCCACGAAAAGCGGAAGAATAGCGATATCAACTCTTGGCGCACGGAACTGAATCTCTTTGCCGACTGGCAACGCGCAGGTCAATTACGCCTCAAAGGGTATTGGTTCGATTCGGAACGCGGACTTCCGGGCTCCATCATCCTCTATAATGATTATCACACGGAGCGGCTCGAGAACCGGAACGGCTTCGTCCAAGCTAATTACGAGAACCAGCTTGCCCCGAAGTTCGACCTCAAAGCACAGACGAAGTTCGATTATGGCTGGACGCGCTACCGCGATTTCCATTCGCAATACATCGGCGGCGTACAGACCGATGTCTATACGCAACGCGAATACTACGTCTCGGCTACCGGATTGTATCGTCCGACGGAGGGCTTCTCCCTCTCGTTGGCCGAAGATTTCTTCGTCAATACGCTCGACGCCACCACGCCGAAGTGCCCGTTCCCTACCCGCTATACGACATTGACCGCCCTCGCGGCGCAATACAAAGACGAACGCTGGACGGCCACCGCGTCGCTCTTGGGTACCTATATCACCGAGACATTGGAGATTGGCGATGCGGCCGACGACCGACGCCGCCTCTCTCCCGCCGCCAGCCTCTCCTACCTCGTCTGGCCCGCACAGCATCTGCGTCTCCGGGCTTCTTATAAGGATATTTTCCGCACGCCTACGTTCGACGACCTCTACTACGACCGCATCGGAAACAAGGATTTAGCGTCGGAAAAGGCGACGCAATACAACCTCGGCGCGACGTGGAACCATGCCTTCCCCGCCCTCGCGCTCGAATACGTGAGCCTCACGGTGGACGGGTACTATAATCATGTGCGAGACAAAATCGTAGCCATCCCTACCATGTTCATTTGGAAGATGATGAACATGGGGCGAGTCAATATCTTCGGCCTCGACGCGAACCTCGCCGCCACGTTCCGCCTCCCACTCGATATGGCATTAGGGCTGAATGTTTCGTACACTTGGCAGCACGCGACAGACCGCACCGAACGCGGCTCGAAGATATATGGAGACCAGATTCCCTATACGGCGGAACACGCCGGGAACGTCTCGGCCACGCTCGAGACGCGCTGGGTGAACCTCGGCTGGACGCTCACGGCGGTGGGCGACCGCTATGCGCTGGCGCAGAATATCCCGGAGAACCTCATCCCAGGTTACACCGAGCAGCAGCTTACGGCCAACCGAACGTTCCGCTTCGGTAAGTGCCAGCTCCGCCTGCAGGCCGAAATCGTGAACTTGTGCGACAAGACATACGACGTGATTCGTTATTATCCCATGCCGGGACGGTCGTTTCGCACCAGCGTGCAGGTGTCGTATTGACGGCGTAACGAGCAAGCAGCCTGCCGCACCGGCGATTTTCGCCGTTGAAGCCCTTCAAAGCAGCATCTCTCGGAAGAGTATGTTAATTGATGTGCTTCAACGTTAAATTACACCGGTGAAGTTGTGAAATGAAAGGCTTCAACGGGGAAAATCGCCGGTGAAGTTCCCTTTTGAAGGGCTTCAACGACGAAAATCTCCAGAGAGAGACCCCTTTGAAGGGTTTCAACGAGGAAAATCTCCGGAGAGGCGCCTCTTTGAAGGGCTTCAACGGCGAAAATCACTGGTGAAGTTCAGCTTTGAAGAACCTCAACGGCAAAAATCGCTGGAGAGGCGGATGTACGAAAAAGACAATAGATGTAAAACTATAAACAAACAAAAATGAAAAGAATGAAGTTTTTAAATGTATGGGCGTTGGCAGCCGCCCTGATGCTGCCGATGATATCGTGTGACGACGACAATAACAACTCGACGGATGAACCCGAGGTAAATCCGGCAGACAACCTGACGCTCTTGGTACTGAACCGGGGAAATTACCAGTCGAACAACGCCAGTTTGAACCAAATCGACCTCGCAACGGGCGACAACATGGATATCTACCAGACGGCCAATGGAAACGGGCTGGGAGACGCGGCGCAAGACATTTGGGCAGACGAGAGCTATTATTACGTGACCGTAACGAACTCCAACCGCATCGTGAAGCTGGACCATACCGGCAAGCTCCTGGCCGAAGCAAACCCAACGGACTCGGTAGGCGGCCCCGTGAATCCGCGCTCGATGGTACTGAACGGCGGAAAGCTCTATGTCACCTATTTCTACAACCATGCCGTCGGCGTATTGGATGCAGAAACGATGCAAGAGGAGAAGCGTATCCCCGTAGGCCGCTATCCGGAAGGTATCACGATGGCAAACAACAAGCTGTATGTAGCCAATTCGGGTGGAAATGATTATCCGAACTACGGGAATACGGTCTCTGTCATCGATTTGGGTACGGAAACGGTAAGCGACACCATCGAGGTAGTCATCAACCCAACGATTGTAAAAGCCGACAGCGAGGGCGATGTGTACGTCATTTCGATGGGCGACTATGGCGACACAAAGAATATCCTCCAACGCATCAACGCCGAAACGCAGGAGGTAGATACATTGGGCAACGGCACGCTGATTACCATCGCGAATGATAAGATTTACAGCATCTATGCACAATACGGCAGCACGAGCGCGGACATGCACTTTGAAGTCTACAACGCCTTGACGGAGCAGAAGGAGAGCGACAACTTCATCGCCGACGGTACCACCTTCACCAGCCCGAACTCGCTCAATATAGACCCGACAACAGGCGTCATTGCCATCTGCGATTACGTATATGGAGAGACCAACACCCTCTACCTCTTCTCGTCGGACGGCAACCAGCTCGTCGAACCCATCGACACGAAAGGATATGATTCGTACAAAGTATTATTCTTGGAATAAAAGATGAGGAGATATACCTTTATATATATATGTATAGCCTGCTTGCTGATTTCGTGCACACACACCGGCAAGCAGGCGGTGTTTTCGGGCGAGACGAAAGTAGATTCGCTGGCGTATGCCCAAGGAATGACCATCCGATATAACGCGGATTATACCGCAGTAGACGTGCGCGACCCGTGGGACACGACGAAACTCCTCCAACGTTATCTGTTGGTAGAGCGCGCGAAACCACTGCCCGACGGCATGCCGAAAGGAACCGTGATACGCGTCCCCGTCCGGAAAATCGTAGTCTATACTTCGGTCCATGCGGCTATCTTAGAACAGTTGGGCGAAGTGGGTAGCATCGTGGGCGTTTGTGAACCGCGCTACATGGAATCACCCGTCATACAGACCGCACTAAAAGCTGGACACATCGCCGACCTCGGAGAAGCCACCGCCCCCAACGTTGAACGGATGCTTGAAGTCGGCGCGGAAGCCATCATCGCCTCGCCCTTCCAAAACAGCAGTTTCGGGCCGGTCGAGAAGCTGGGCATTCCCATCGTCCAAGGCGCGGACTATATGGAGTCCCTCCCGCTCGGACGCACAGAATGGGTGAAGTTCTACGGCCTTTTATTTGGCAAGAAAGCAATGGCCGACTCGGTATTCCACTCGGCCGAACAAGCCTATTTGAACCTAAAAGCACTGACGGCCACAGTTCAAGTACGCCCGACCGTATTGCCCGAAAAGAAATATGGCTCTTCCTGGTATATGCCGGGAGGAAACAGCTACATGGCGCACCTTTTCGAAGATGCCGGAGCTCATTACCTCTTCCGCGACATTCCCGGCGAAGCCAGCCAGCCGCTCAGCTTCGAGACCGTATTCGAAAAGGCCATCCATGCCGATTATTGGCTCGTGAAATACAACCAAGAGACCGACATGACCTACCGCGAACTCCGGCAAGAATACGCTCCCTACGCGAACTTCGATGCCTATCAAAACAAAAAGGTGTATGGATGCAATACCGGACGCGTCCCTTTCTACGAAGAGTTTCCGCTCCGCCCGGATTATCTATTGAAAGATCTCGTCTGGATTTTCCATCCGGAACTACTACCCGGATACACGCCGCGCTATTATCACCCTTTGGAGGATTAAACAAAAAAACCGCTCCCACAACAAATGGGCAGCGGCTTTTTTCACGGTGTTTAGTTTAGCATTTTATTATATAGGGAGTATGTATTGCAAAAGTGGGAAAGCTTTCGAACCTAAGCAAAATTATCCCCACAACAAGAATTGCGCAAGTATAAAAAATAGCATTGATGTATACATCATGACTTTCTCATACTCCCATGAAATGAATTTATTTAATTATAAAACAGATATTTATAAACAAGATAAATATAGATTGGAAAATCAAAATGATGTGGTAGAAGAAATCACAATTTCATCAAGAAATCTACCAGATTCATATCACCATCCAACCCTAAACGCTTGCGCAAACGGTAACGCCGAAGCTCTACGGAACGCACGGAGATATTCAACAACGAAGCCAGTTCCTTTGTCGAGAGATTCATGCGCAACAGGCAGCAAATGCGCAAATCGCCTGGTGTAAGATCGGGATAACGCTCTTGCAAACGCTCCAAGAAATGTTGGTGCGCATGTTGAAAATAGGACTCAAAGAGCGACCAATCTTCCTGCGAACGGATGGCCTCTTCCATCAGTTGGTGTAATTTCTTATAGAGCTTTTGCGGATAACGATCACCCAACACCTCTTTTTGGGCTTCCAGTTCGACCAGGAACGATTGAATCGCTTGGTTGCGCCGAACCAATGCGGAAGTCTGAAGTATCAGTTCGTTGTTTTTACGCTGGAGTTCGTCTTTGAGTTGCTGGTTTTGGAGGATTTCTTGATGACGTGCTGCCTGTTGTTCGGCTTTCCGTTTCCGTTCTTGCTCCTCCCGTTTCAAACGACGAAGGTTGAATCGCAATATAAGATGAATCGCCAACCAAGCCAACAACACATAAGCGATATAGGCCCATATCGTCCCATACCAAGCTGGAGCCACTTTGAGCTGAAGGGTTATCTCGGGGAAATTACCTTGTGTGACATAACGCCGGATACGCAACGTGTACTTTCCTTCTGGCAACTGCGAGAATGATATCTTCCCACTACTTTGCCAGGCAGACCAATCCGTGGATACTCCTTCCAACCAATAAGACAACTGGTGGCTCGGCGTGAATACGGTGGTCCCTACATATATATTCACCTCCTCAAAGCGATGCGGTAACTCGACGCTTGGCGTATCTACAGGCAAATAATGCACTCCATTCCAATCTTTATATTCAATCCGACGGACACGAGGCATGTTGATTTGAAAGGTTCCCACCGTCAGCTGGTTGACATTCACCAGCAACACGCCCTGCATGGCCGATACGAGATATAGCGAATCATTGAGGGTAAAAAAGTGCGGACCGCGTGTCGTCAGGTGGGTATTGAAATTGTCGAACAAGATACGGCATCGCAGCGAAGTCTGTTCCTCTTCTTCCAAAAACAATCCGGCTTCGTTCCCCTTTACTAGCCAATATAAGTTGTTGCGCGTCGGATAGATGGCATCCGGTTCGCGGAAATTCTGCAAGGCTTCCAGATTCGAGAAGAGTCCTTCCGGCGATGTGAGTACTTTCGGCGGTTGCGCCGAGAGATAGGCGTTCGCCTCATCGGCCGTTGCCGGCACAAACGACTGATTGATGTTCAATTGCCGTTTGAAATAACCCATATTGGTTTGGATATAAAGTCTGTTTTCATGCAATCCTGCATTTTGGAGTTTACCTACTTTACTTCTCCGGCTCAACATACTGACTGGCGGATTGAGGTCTATCTGCGCCACCCCATTATCCAATGCCAGCCAAATGCGTGTGTCGTCTTGCACACAAATCGCATGCACGAAATTATCTTGCAATTGATTCGTCATAGACAAATGCTGCTGGATATTCCCCGCCTTATCCAATATAAAGAGTCCCTGCTCGGTCCCCACCAACTGCCACGTACTTGTCTGGGCATAAGCCGTGGGGGTGGCCTCTTCGACTTGCGGGGGAAAGAGGATGATGGAATCCGGAAGTGCCGTCGGCTCGAAAATCGCTTCCGGGAACATCCGTTTCGATTCTTGGTAGGTCAAAATCCGTTCCGCTGTATAAGACCAATACCCTAAGCTCTCTTCGCCTTGCGTATAAATCGTATCGCCCCGCATATCCACCCGGAGCATCACATCGTTCGTAGGCGTATGGTAGTGATACCATGTGTTTCCATCAAATTCCAACAGCCCGGAATTGTTGGCCACAAAAACAGCCCCTCGACTCGAGACGGCAATATCCCAATTCTGGCAACTGGCCTTGTAATCGTCGATGGTAAAATTGCGCACTAACGCGAAAAGACGTCCACTGTCCGCCTTCATCGTTTGCGAAATGAGGCTTATCCCAATCATAAGCCCTAAAAGAAAGGTTCGCTGATATCGTTTCATGCCGCAAAGGTACGGAAAAATCGCTTATGCCTCAAGAGATTCCCCTAATACATGGTTTCCCTCTCACGAGGAACAATTCGTGGCCGGAGAACATGCCCAGCTGTCCGCACGTCCGTGTTCCGTCTGCCTTCAGGTTCAATACACCCAGTTTACTCGTTCCGTCAAACTACTGATAATCAGCACTCACACACTCTTCCAAAAAGGGGTGTCCACAACTCTTAAGAGTAGCCGGTTACAACTCTTAAGAGTTGTCGGCTGTAACTCTTAAGAGTTTCCGGCTGCGACTCTTAAGAGTTTCCGAGCCTAACTCTTAAGAGTTATCGAGACCCACTACTGAGTGTTGTTTCCGGAGACTCTTTAGCGTTTCCTTATCCCACTCCCTCGCGTCCCTCGCCGCAACTCGCAGGAAGGACGATTTAGAAGGTTCCTTTTTAAAACGTATAGCCTGTGCTGATGGAAATTAAATGTTCGTCACCCATCCAAGCTACTTTCTTGAGGCAGTTGGACTCGTAGTTCAAATGGAGCGAGAAATGCCTTACTTGAAACGAAAGGCGGGTGCTGATACCGGCATCAAGGCGGTCGTAAATATCATATACATTGCTTTTTATCTCTTCTCCATACGTTTCGTTTTGACCCATATGAACGTCGGAAACCCATGCATTATAGTTTCCTCCTACGCCCAGCGCGAAGAAAAAACCGGCAGCTACCGAGAATGAACAATCCTCGCCGAATTGCCATTTATATTTCGCCATAACAGGCAATTGGAGATAATCCCGCCGGCTGTTGGTCTCTCTATACTTCATCTGTTTAATCCCTGCTACGTATTCCAAACACGGGTCGTTCAGTACACCTTTGGGATAAGGGAAAGGAATCGTATGTTCTTTTCCATCTTCCGAAACAAAAGTAGCTTGCGCATACGAAAAGAATTCCCGCTTGTAATAGTAATAAAGTCCAGAGGAAACTGCCCATCCATTCTCCTGTTTGTTAAAGAAATAGTCTACGCCTACGCCCAGCCGGGGAGAGACCGTCGCCCGTCCGTTGCTATTTCCCTCTTTCATGATAGCAATACCCACTTCCGGCGTAAACTTAAACTGGGCATGAGTCGCCGGGATAACTCCAAACAACGTGAACATCGCCACCGCAGATACACACAAAATCTTTTTCATTTCACTATTCATTTAAATGTTTCTGTCCCTAAGACACGAAACTTAGGAAAAACCCTTACTCGGCGAAGAACTTTTTTCTCGCGTCCCTTGCCGCGATTGGTAGAAATATCGGGCATTTGCGGGAAACAAGAGTCCTTCCACTGCCTATTCTACAAAAAATTAGGCTTGTAGTTTCACCTCACTACAAGCCTAAATGACATGTTTTATAACTATCCTCTCACGGAATGACAACTGTCCCGCCCTCCGTGTGGCTCACAAACTCGGGCGCATAGAGGCATTGGATAGTCGCCATGCCGCTGGCATATCGTCCGCTCCGGGCCACATAAAGCGGATATTCCAAGACGAAAGTACCTTGCGGAAGATGCTCGATGTAAATATGTTCCGATACATCCTTCGACGAACGATAATACCATACGCCATCGCGGTATTGACTGGACGAGAGCACTTCGGCCGGCTCAAACGAAGCGGCGCGGAGGTCTTTCAGGAAGACATAATCCATTCGCCGGTCCGTACGAATCGTGAGGCGAACCACCACCTTGTCGCCTACCTGAAGCGGTTCTCCCTCCGAAACAGGACGAAGCTGTTTTCCTTCGCTTGTATTCACCTCTTGGAAAAGCCTCTTCTCTACATTCAACACGCCTTTCTGCTTCTTCACCTCGCGAATCGGAGCAAAATATTGTACATAGACAGCTCCCCACACCGGCGCGTCGCCTGTCTTTTCGATAGATAAGGGCACATGAACCGCTGTCAATTCCTGCTTCCGATAAGGCGTATCGATATGAATGGTTTCTTTGCCATTCTCCACTTGTACGGTTCCCTCTTCCGAGAGCCAATCACTACCCGTGAGGAGCAACGCATAGACGGCGTTTTGCGTAGCCGGGACAGAAGCCCAATGTTGCGTACGCTTCTGGACAAGGAGCCATTGCTTCATCCGGTCGGCCTCTTGAGCATTAGGTTCCATCCAATGGAAAAGCGCCATCAGGAGGCAATGCGTCTCAACCGGTTGATAAAGAGACGCATACGAAGCCCGATTATTGGCCCAATACATTCCCTTTTCCTTATCCGTAGTGGCTGTCTTGCGGAACCAAGCCAGGATTTCAGAAGCTTTCGCCTTGTTTCCATTTGCCTGCATCAACCAAGCGATAGCAGCCCGGCCATAAAGCCCATACTCTTCCCAATGTTGCTCAGCCTGCGAAGTATAGAAACGAATAGCCTCGCGGGCATCGCCCTCAGGAATATCACGATAAAAACTACGTACAAAGAGATATTCTATCTGCTCTTCACTCGGACGGACGTTCTCTTTCATACCCGAACGGAGCAACTGCTCATAATCTTCTTTAAGCGACGTATCCAAGAAACGAAGCGCACGCATTTGCATCTCTTTCTCTGCCTCCTCATATTGCACCGCACCAAGCTGCACCAATTGCGCCATGCCTTTGAGGATTTGCACCGTCATCGAGAAGCTGGAAGGCATCCCTTTCATCCAGCTCCAACCGCCTTCAACCGTCTGCCGCTCGAGGAGTTGATGGAAAGCCTCCGCACGTACTTGTTCTGCCCGATTCATATCGAAAAGTAGCTCCAAGCGTTGCTTTTGCTCCGTTTCGTCTCTGGCCTCCATCACCCAAGGCGTCTCTTCCAAGAGAATCGTTTTGAGCTCTTCGTTCTTTTCCAAGTTCGAAAGCAAGGTTCCCGCATCGCCTCCTGCCGCATTCCATTGCGTAATTAATTGGCGAATACGCGGATGTGCTTGAGCTACATACTGAGACAAGACATTACTATAATACACCGAGAACCACGAAAGGATATCTTCCTGCTCAGGTTCGTTCAACGTGGAGAGCGCTTGAATCGCATACCAGACAGGATTCGTACTGACCTCCAACGTCACCCGATAAGGATTCTCTATGGCTTGTTTCGGAAGTTTCATCTTCACCCCGGATTCCTCCATCAGGAAGAAAGGCACGCTTTCCGTCAACAATACCTCATCCGACAATACAGGCAAAAGATACTGCTCGCCATCGCTTCCCTCTGTACTCTCGGCGACGATACGACATCCGACTACGCCCAACTTCGACCAGTCGCCCACTTGGAAACACCACGTCAGCGAACCGACACTATCCGAAGCCAAAACAAAAGGTTTCTCCATGCGCGCCAACACCTCTTCATTCTCCGGATTAAAGAGTTCAAACGATAGGTTGCCTCTCACCTCCGAAGCCAATTGGTTCACCAGCTGAGATGCGATCGAGACCTCATCGCCTTCACGCAAGAAACGGGGCAGATTAAGTTGTACCATCAACGGCTTCGAAGTAACCACTTCTTTCGAGAGATAGCCATATTCCATGCTATCCGTGTGCGCCAAGAGCTGCAGTTTCCAGGTTGTGTTGCTTTCAGGCACCGTGAAATGGAAAGCGACTTCGCCCTGTTCGTCCGTCCGCAACACCGGATAGAAGAATGCTGTCTCCTGGAAATTCTCGCGCAAAACCGGAATTTGAGGTGAACCAGATGGCTGGATTTCCGCTTCCACTGCGATATCTTGCGCCACGGCTGGCGGCTCGGCAAGCACGGCATTATCTTCTACCATATTAAATACTTCAGCTCTCGCCTCGGTTGCTTCGGCTTTCGCCATCGCCCCGCGCAGTTGCACGCTTCCCGTGGTGGCAAATACCCGCGAATTATAGAAACGCAGATTCTGATAAAGCATTTTATTCCAATCCGCATACATCGCATCGTAAGCATACGAAGGCGTGGACAAATAATCGCGTTTTCCGGCATCGCTATCGAATCCTCGCTGGAAAGCCCAACCTTCGCGGAAATAGGGTGTCCAGAAGGAAGTATGCACCATCGGCTGGAAATACCAATCGAATGGCATCAACTCGTCCAGCGACGCGTCGTACATGCTGGCCAATACTTCCGCCCGCACCGCCAGCGAATCTTTATCCAAAAGGCGGAATTTCCAGGTCTCTTCGCTTCCCGGAAGGAGATGGTTGCGGAACGTCTCCGTCCGGAACGTCAACTGGCGCTCCTTCACTTTCCGTTGGACGCGGCAAGTTCCCCGATATACTTCGCCCTCTTTGACAAAAAGGAAGGAAGCCGTCACGCCTCGTTCATACGAATCGAGGAACGGAATGGCGAAAGAATGGTTCTCGTCCGCCATCGTGAACCGTTCGCGATGAAGCAAATCGCCCCGTTCGCTAAAGAGTTCATAAAGCACATAGGCCGGTTTTTCGGAAGTGCCGAACAGCACATGTGCCGTCTTTCCCACTTCAGCTTCGACCCAATTTTGAGGCATCCACACCGGCATCTCTACCGGAGGACGCGCATCCGACAAGCTATACAGCAGAAATTCCTGTTCGCTTTCCACTTGCACGCCCTGCTTATCCATCGAACGCACCTGCAAGCGGTATTTTCCTGAAGGAAGAGAAGCGAAATGTGTGTTATCCAAAGGCTTCTCTGTAGTAAAGTGTCCCACCGAACAGATCGAATCCGGCTTTCCTTCCCACTGGCGGGAAATCGTATACGTACCTTGTGCAGATACCTTTTCCCCATTGATTGTCTGAGCCATAATCCGGGCAGAAGCCTTTTCTTTCTCCAGCTGGTTTTCCATATCGAACGAAAGAACGATGCCCGCGTCGCCCACCGAGAAGACATACGCAGCCTCTTGCGTCTCCCCTTTACTATCCGTCAGAAACGCTTGCACTTGATACGAGCGAAAGACCGGTTTCGCCCCGTCGTTCTCCCGCTCTGGCGTGAAACGGATGAGGAAATTCCCCTCTTTGTCCACCTCGGCCTCGCCATTCGCCACCTGCTTATACCCATAATCAGAAGGCATATAACTACGCAACCAGAAAGGCTGACGCTGGATTGTCCACGTCACCTTCCCTTCTTGCAATGCGACGCCCGAGAAGCTCTGCGCCTTTCCTTTTAATAAAATCTCTTTGCCAAACGCCACTTCCTCTTTCAAGGGTTCGATTTCGACTTGGAAAGAGGGACGTTTATACTCTTCTACGCGGAAATGGGTCGAAGTGTGTTCGGACGTCAAGGTAAAGTTCCCATTTAAAGTCTGCTTGGGTAAAGTGAACTCACCATGAAACGAACCGAACTCATTCGTGACAAACTCCTTTCTATCGATTTCCTGATAGTTCGCATCGCGAAGAATTACCGTATACTTCAATCCCGGTCTCGCCTGTAAATCATCTCCTTCTTCGTTATAAATAATTCCTTTGAAAGCGATGGTTTGCCCCGGTCGATAAATACCTCTGTCGGTGAATAAATAGACGGTCAGGTCCGACTCTTCCGCCACGTCCGGATAAACGGGCGAAAGCGAGGTGACAAGCGAAGCCGTATCGCCCTCCAACACAGGGCGAATGGCATCAATCTGCTTCCGGTTCGGGATAGTTAACGAGGCTAAACCGTCGGCATCTGTCCGGACTTCACCTATCACCTTCGATATCCATTGATTGGACACATTATAACAAACGACCGGCACATCCGCCAAAGGTTTCCCGCTTTCAAAGTCTGTCACCAGTATCTCTTGCACGCCTTTCGGGTTTGTCCGGCACAAAGCCGCCAACCGACTGACGCTAAACGGGGCACCGACCTTCAAATCCTCGCCCGGCACGGTGACTTCATATTCATATAAACCCAACTGTTCCATCGGGATAGCGAGCAACGTATCTGCCTCCTCGTAAGGTTTCGCGATGGAGAAGGAATAATCCACCTCCTTCACCAGCTTGCCCCGGAAACCCTTTTGCTTGCGCATCGTCACTTCCGGACGAGAAAGATTCTGATAAATACGCACCTTGAGCGTCGGCGTATTTCGATAGGTTACATTCAATTCCAAGTTCTTTCCCGGATAAACGTTGCTATTATTTTGTACGCGAAGCGTGGGCAAACTCATACCCATCAATGTATTCCGAAACTCGTTCGCACGAAGCATGCCCTTCGTATATTGCGTCAAACGTTCTTCGCAAAACGCATAAATGGCTTGTCGAGCCGAATCGCGTTGGGCTTCTTCTTGGAAATCATATTGCATGGCTTGCATCCATTGGAGTTTCGCCAAGTCGATTTCTAATTGGCATTCCTTTTCGGGAAACTTTTCCGCCAGCGAATCCAACCCGGCCTTATAGACATCCGTGTGGATTGGCCCTAAGCGATAACGCAAATAATCCAGCGCGACGAGCAACTCCGCCTTCGGATTGCCGGTTTGTGCCGCACGGAAAGCAATCCAACGTTGATAATAGTCCGCACTGGGTTGGAGTTCGATAGCCCGTTGGAGCAAGAAATCATAAAGTGTCGGACGAAGCATGCGGGCATCCTCGCCCAACTTCAGCACGTCGGCAAAGCGCGTCGTCGGCGTCTCTTGCAACGTCTTTGCCGAAGACAACGACGCGTCCAGCTCTTCCTTTATCTTTTGAGTAAAGAGGTTCGAGGTCCACTCACGGATATCTTCCGGGATATAGCCTTGTAAATCGGTGCGCCCCTGGATATTCATCCGATTACTATTATAATACGATTGATACATCTGCGCCGTAAGCGAATGAAGCAAGGCTATTGTAGCCGAATCACTCTGGCTTTGCGTAAAGCTTTCCACCTCGCGGATAAGTTCAGGGAATCGCTCATAATCCTTTTCCAATTCGCCGCTCATCTTCTCCACCAACGAACGGATCACATCCGCCGCGCCTTTACCTTGAATTGCTTCCTGAAGCAATGTCGGCTTCTGATTTGCCCACGCATAATAACCCGATAACGCAAGCCCAGAAGCCGCCAGCAAGGATACAAAAAAAACTCTTACTTTCATATTCCACACGTTTTATATATAAGATAGAAAGTAAGAGCTAAAAGTTGTATAGGTTGTGTTAAATACAAGTAAATCCTTTATTTCTTCCGTACATACGTATGGAAAGAGTAAGGATAAGCGTTCTTTTCGTCGGCCGGAAAGTCCTGATGTTCAATCTCCTCCCATTGTTCCCAATCCACTACCGGAAAGAACGCATCGGCGTTTTCAAACGTCTGATGGACGCGCGTGATATACATTTTGTCTGCCCGACTCAACGCTTGGCGATAAACCAAAGCTCCTCCCATGACAAACACTTCGTCCTCTTGATCGCACAAATCGAGCGCGTCGTGCATGGATTCGCACGCAAAACAATTCACGAAATCTTCCGGATAGGTGGTCAATACCACGTTCTTCCGTCCGGGAAGCGGCCCGTTAGGCAGCGATTCGAACGTTTTCCGCCCCATAATGATGGCATGTCCCATTGTCAATTCCTTGAAATGTTTCATATCTGCGGGCAAATGCCACAATAATTGCTGATTCTTACCGATTGCGTTATTATCCGCAATAGCGGCAATAATAGAAATAGTACTCATCTGCTATAATATTAAATATATTAAACGGATACGGCGCCCGCGATGTGCGGATGCGGATCGTAGCCCGTCAGGTTGAAATCTTCGTATTGAAAAGCGAATAAATCCTTTACGGCAGGGTTCAGTTCCATGCGTGGAAGCGGACGGGGTTCACGCGAAAGTTGCAAACGAACCTGCTCCAAATGGTTCAGATAGATATGTGCGTCGCCCAAGGTATGGATGAAATCACCCGCCTGGAGGCCCGTCACTTGCGCCATCATCTGTAGCAGAAGCGCGTAAGAAGCGATATTGAAGGGAACGCCGAGGAAGATATCCGCACTCCGTTGGTACAGTTGGAGACTCAACCGCCCGTTGGCCACATAGAATTGGAAAAAGGCATGGCACGGAGGCAGGTTCATGTTCTCCAAATCGGCCACGTTCCACGCGCTCACGATGATGCGCCGCGAATCGGGATTATGCTTGATCGTCTCGACGGCTTCCGCGATCTGATCGATCGTCCCGCCTTTATAATCCGGCCACGAACGCCACTGGTAACCATAAATATGCCCCAGATTCCCATCCGCGTCTGCCCATTCGTTCCAGATGCGCACGCCATGTTCCTGCAGATAATGCACATTCGTGTCGCCCCGAAGAAACCAAAGCAATTCATAAATAATAGACTTCAAGTGGAGTTTCTTGGTCGTCAGGAGCGGAAAGCCTTCTTCGAGATTAAAGCGCATCTGATGTCCAAAGATGCTGATCGTGCCCGTCCCGGTGCGGTCGCCCTTCTCGACGCCCTCGTCCAGCACTCTATGTAATAAATCTAAATATTGTTTCATCCTATTCTTCCTGCGAAATTTCACGCAAAGATACGGATTATTTCCGAAAAATAGTAAGCAGATGTCCCTTGGATGTAGTTTGAATGCAAAGACACGGAGCCATTAACAATGAAAAGCTCCGCGTCTCCGTGTTCCGCTTAAACACCCACGCAACTCACGACGCCGAGCGCCGTCCCGATCGACGTCAATATCGTAATCAACGTCTGAATCACAATCTTCCAAATTTCCTTCTTGTTTGCCATGTTGTTCAATTAAAAATTAAAAGTTAAAAACTAAAAGTAGAATAGCACACAGATTAATGAAGAATTAAGAATGAGGAATGAAGAATTTCCATCCGGATGAAGCAATTCTTCATTCTTTATTCTTAATTCTTCATTGGTAAATCTGTGTGCCAACAATTTACGCCGCGCCCGCTTCTTCCTCCTCGACGCCAATGCGTTCGAACGAGGTCTCGGCGCGGGCTTCCTGGATGCGCTTCCCCGGATGGAACACCACCTTCGGCTTCTTGATCATGGAGGCGTTGAATTCCTCCTTGGTGATCGTCCCGCGCGAGCCGACCGTCAACCTAAAGTTGCCCAGCTCACCCATTTGTACGATGCGCCCCGCCTTCAGGTTCTTGCTGATAATCCATGCCATACGGTCCAAAACCGCCTTTACATCCGCTGAAGTCAGCGTACAAGTTTCCGCGATATCTTCGCAGAGTTCCTCAAACGTCATTTCTCCGGAGCTCACCGCCCGCGCGTAATACAGCTTCGCGTCCTCAGCCGCCCCTTCGCTCATGTCCTTTCCTTGCACTAATGTGTACTGTAATGCCATACTAATTTGAATTTAAAAGTTAATAATTAAATGATAAAACTTTGTCGATAATTGGAACATTCTTTCTTATTGACACTGCAAAGGTACGACGCGGGGAAATAGCGGAGTTGACACGTGTGACATTTGGGACGTTTTGGGCGAAAATGGGGAGAAATGGGAAGTTAGAAGAAAGAAATTCCGGCAAATCCGCCTGTTTTTTCGCGAATCTGCCGGAATTTTCCTGCATATTACGGCCTATTCTTCTGGCCGTCCGACACGCTTGGGCGGGTGAAAACAATATCGCGAGCGCCTTCTGAAATAGACCATATAGATTTACCATCTACATATACGTCTGTAATAATATCGTCATATTCATTCAGTTGGCAGCAAATAGTATCTACCCAAGTGTTTGTCCAATAAACCACTAACGTTGAATATCCATTTTCATGATGCAATCCAAAATAAACATCTATATATTTTAATCCATTGTCTTCACGCTCTGTCAGCCATGTGGGGCTATTCAAATCTACTTGGCCTTCTTTTACATAAAATGCCCGAATACTATCAGGATTAATATATTCATTTTGGGTTGGATCTAACAGGTCATTTCCGGCAGAGTCTCGTAGATAAGCATTTATACTTAAGTCATTTACAGTACCAAGACCTATTAAATCGGCTTCAGAACCACAACCATGCAACATAAAAACAGAAATGCCAATTATGATGTATTCTAATACCTTTATCATAAAACTAAATTAATTATCTTGGTCTAGCATTTGCTATAGTTTCTAAATCATAATCATAATTTACACCATTAGATAAATGAAATGCCTCATGGTAATAATAACCATTGTATCTCGTTTCTCTCCATCCCCAGTTGCAATGAATAAGTTCTTCTTTCTCTGAACTTGTTGTTTCGCTAATCAGTTTCCATTCTGATGGATTTATCGGATCCGCAGGACGTTCATTCTTTCCAATGTATTCATATATTCGTTCCGTTAAAATCCTTTGTTTTCCATCTGCTCCGTCAACTACCCAAGCATGACCATCTTTATTTTCATCTGGATATCCACTGACACACACTGGACGATTGTTATTGATAGAGTTTATAACATCTTCTTTTTTATAACGTTGAACTCCTTCCGTAGTATATCCATTAGATATGAGAAAATAAAGCCCATTCCCCATTGACACCCCAGTTCCTTCATATGTATAATGAGGGCTACAATTACTTGTTATTTTGTATAATAAATTTTGCAATTGTTCCTGATATATATTACTTAATCCGTTTATTGTAGGACTACTTGTTATGCTAGTCCAATCAATGGTATAATTATCAATTACAGAAGGATATTTATGATAAGACATAATGTGTGCTATAGCAATAGGTACACAACCAACATAAGCATGAGGTAAATATTCCTCACCACTGCCTACTGGAGGAAATTTTTCATTATAACCATCATATTGATACCAGAATACATTTACCATTGGCTCTTTTTTATACATGACTTGCCAATCCGTCAATTCATGTTCTATCCTCTGCAAAGGCACAGCCATCGTGGAAATGCCCGTTTTCTCTTCGGCAACTTGCAGCAACGAATCGTAATGCGCTTCAAATTCATCTATTTTATAGCTAACAAAGGCGGGCAGATTGTCAATAAAGACATCCAAACCCGAACCATTCTTTTCCAACGTCATTTCCCCGTCTTCCGAATAAGCCAAGACTTCCGGAAGGCGTTCGTCGCCCGAAATAATGGCACCGCCTCCGCCATTATAATTTACCACATACAACGGAATGCTATCCGGTTTCGAATCCGCGCTAAACAGTTGGGGCAAACGCGATTGATATTTCACCCAATAAACCTCGCACTCCGCATTTTCAAAATCGGCCGAACGGGTTGCTTGCCCGCCGCTCAACAGGTTTCCGGCGCGTTGCTTCGCTTCGTCGGCAGAAACCGCCGCGCCTTCCAATCTCACTTTCAATGCTGTAGCCTCCTCGCCCGTCAAAGAGACCTGTGCTACAGATGAATCACTCAGAGCAACTAAAGAGTTGCTCTCGTCGCTGCAAGCAGTCAAAATGAGACCGCCCATGGCTACCAAGCCTAACAAAATCTTTTTATTCATGGTTACTTTAATTAAAACAGTAAAACTTTCATCCACAAATCGTTCCGCCACACGCCACAAAGGTAAACATTTAAATCGAGAACGCAAAATGAAAAGTTGAGAATTATCAAGCCGGAGGCCGATAATTCCCAACTTCCCGTTTCGCCGCCCTCAAGGCTCGCCCAAATGCCAGACAATCAAGTCCGCCTGCTTGGGCGTGAGCATCCGCTGCCCGTCGCGGTAGCCGGTCTCGTCGAGCTCGGCGCGCAGCTTCGCGTTGTAGTTGATCCACCGCTTGAGCTGCGTCGTCGCCACCTTCACCGATGCCTTCGGGAAATACAGGATGGCCAATTCACTTATTGATAATGCTTTCAACGTTATTCAATTAAAAATTAAAAGTTAAAAACTAAAAACGAGGTTGATGACACACAGACGTAATGAATGAAGAATTAAGAATGAAGAATTTCCATCCGGGTGAAATGATTTTTCATTCAAAGCAGATTCTTCATTCTTCATTCTTAATTCTTCATTTTCTTATCCAGCCAATTTCAACTCCTCAATCGAGTCAAAATACTGTTTCAGAAGCCATTCCTGGGCGAGGGTTTTGATGCGGGACTGCCGCATTTCCTCCGGCATCCAGGCTCCCGAGGCCGGTTTCCATCGCTCGAACAGGCTGATTGCGTGGTATTTCT